>OZ243941.1:1285000-2323307 GCA_965214205.1 Candidatus Poriferihabitaceae bacterium
AAGTGTCCGGTTTTACGACCGGCACTGAACGGCAAATTCCGTAAGCGCGGGTACCAAAACCGTGGAACAGATTTTTTGTTCTGCGGATGATTTAAGTATCTTTATTTAAATTTTGCATTTTTATGTTGCAAACTCTTCGAGAGTTCAAGCTAATGTAATTTCTAAAAAGGCAATCAGGCGCAGGATTTTTGTTTGAGTGTGAGGCGTTCGACGAATGAGTGAGTGAGCATACATTTGTATGTAATCGAGCGAATGAGGAAGGACAACGAAGCAATCAGGCGAAAGGATAGCAAATGAAACAGGCGCAGGATTTTTGTTTGAGTGTGAGGCGTCCGACGAATGAGTGAGTGAGCATACACTGGTATGTAATCGAGCGAATGAGGAAGGACAACGAAGCAATCAGGCGAAAGGATAGCAAATGAAACAGGCGCAGGATTTTTGTTTGAGTGTGAGGCGTCCGACGAATGAGTGAGTGAGCATACACTGGTATGTAATCGAGCGAATGAGGAAGGACAACGAAGCAATCAGACAAAAAGACCAGCCTGAAAGGCTTTTTGGGGTTATGTGATCAAGCACAAAAGCGCACATGGTGGATGCCTTGGCGATAAGAGGCGATGAAGGACGTGGTAGTCTGCGATAAGCCCTGGTTAGCCGACAAACTGGCTTTGACCCAGGGATTTCCGAATGGGGAAACCCACCTTTTTAAGGTATCCTGCACTGAATACATAGGTGCAGGAGGCGAACCCGGAGAACTGAAACATCTAAGTACCCGGAGGAAAAGAAATCAACCGATATTCCCTTAGTAGCGGCGAGCGAACGGGGAACAGCCCTTAAGCTTTATTGGTTCTAGTGGAACAGTCTGGAAAGTCTGGCCATAGATGGTGACAGCCCCGTACACGAAAGGGCCTGTAAAGTGAAATCGAGTAGGGCGGAGCACGAGAAACTCTGTCTGAACATGGGGGGACCATCCTCCAAGGCTAAATACTACTTATCGACCGATAGTGAACCAGTACCGTGAGGGAAAGGCGAAAAGAACCCCTGTAGGGGAGTGAAATAGAACCTGAAACCGTGTGTGTACAAGCAGTGGAAGCCTGTCTTTTAGATGGGCGACTGCGTACCTTTTGTATAATGGGTCAGCGACTTAATTTCAGTAGCAAGGTTAACCGTATAGGGGAGCCGTAGAGAAATCGAGTCTTAACAGGGCGAATCAGTTGCTGGAATTAGACCCGAAACCGGGCGATCTAGCCATGGCCAGGTTGAAGGTCGGGTAATACCGACTGGAGGACCGAACCAACTTATGTTGAAAAATGAGTGGATGAGCTGTGGCTAGGAGTGAAAGGCTAAACAAGCCCGGAGATAGCTGGTTCTCCCCGAAAACTATTTAGGTAGTGCCTCGTGACTTACTACAGGGGGTAGAGCACTGTCATGGCTAGGGCTGCATCTAGCGGTACCAACCCATAGCAAACTCCGAATACCTGTAAGTACTATCACGGGAGACAGACGGCGGGAGCTAAGTTTCGTCGTCGAGAGGGAAACAGCCCAGATCGCCAGTTAAGGTCCCTAAACACATCTCAGTGGGAAACGATGTGGAAAGGCTCAGACAGCCAGGAGGTTGGCTTAGAAGCAGCCATCCTTTAAAGATAGCGTAATAGCTCACTGGTCGAGTCAGTCTGCGCGGAAGATATACCGGGGCTCAAGATGTGTACCGAAACTGCGAATACCAGTTTACTGGTATGGTAGGGGAGCGTTCTGTAAGTCTGTGAAGGTGAATCGTGAGGTTTGCTGGAGATATCAGAAGTGAGAATGCTGACATGAGTAGCGATAATGCGGGTGAAAAGCCCGCACGCCGAAAACCCAAGGTTTCCTGCGCAACGTTCATCGGCGCAGGGTGAGTCGGCCCCTAAGGCGAGGCAGAAATGCGTAGTCGATGGGAATCAGGTTAATATTCCTGAACCGTGTATAACTGCGATGGGGTGACGGAGAAGGCTAGGTTAGCCGGCTGTTGGATATGCCGGTTTAAGCGTGTAGGTCGGGACTTCAGGAAAATCCGGGTCCTTTATGATTGAGACGTGATGACGAGCTCTTTTTTAAGAGCGAAGTAATTGATGCCATGCTTCCAGGAAAAACCTCTAAGCATCAGGTTATATGCGACCGTACCCTAAACCGACACAGGTGGGTGGGGTGAGAATCCTAAGGCGCTTGAGAGAACTCTGGTGAAGGAACTCGGCAAAATGACACCGTAACTTCGGGAGAAGGTGTGCCTCCGTAAGGTGAAGAACTTCGCGTTCGGAGCTGAGGGAGGTTGCAATAAAGAGGTGGCTGCGACTGTTTACTAAAAACATAGCACTCTGCAAACACGCAAGTGGACGTATAGGGTGTGACGCCTGCCCGGTGCCGGAAGGTTAATTGATGGGGTTAGCGCTTGCGCGAAGCTCTTGATCGAAGCCCCGGTGAACGGCGGCCGTAACTATAACGGTCCTAAGGTTACGTAACGCTAGCCTTAGTAAAACCGAACCGTATGCGGGAAACTCCTCCAAAACTGTTCAGTACTCGTCTGGTTTGTTGAATGACACGAAAAAGAAGAGGCTTCTTTGGGTTGGAATTCAAATTTCAAACCAGTCAGTAAAAATCTGGCAGACATGGGGACAATCCGCAGGAAAGATTTGACGGAAGCCCGTCAAAAATCCTCAGAGACTTTATGTTCGGGAGTATGATATGAAATTGGAAGCGCAGTGGATCGTCGGTTTTGTTGATGGGGAAGGTTGTTTTCACATCAGCATAAACAGAAACGACACAATGACGTCAGGTTATCAGGTGTTGCCTGAATTTACCGTAGTACAACATGAACGGGACGTAAAAGTATTGCATGCTTTGAAAGCGTTTTTCGGATGTGGGGTAGTACGGGTAAACAGAAAGGATAAAACATCAACCAGAATGGCCTGGCGAGTCAGAAATGTTGGACATCTGCTGGATATAATTTCACCATTTTTCATGAAGCATCAATTGAAGACATCGAAAGGTGTTGAGTTCAGAAAGTTCCGCAAGGCGCTTTTACTGATGCAGAAAGGGGATCATCTGACCGTATCGGGTCTCGAAGAAATTCGAGGCATCGTGAATCAGATGAATCGTAAGAAAATGGTAAATACTCAAGAGAAAGTCCGACCTTGCTAGAAATAGTTAGGATTAATCGAGCGAAATTCCTTGTCGGGTAAGTTCCGACCTGCACGAATGGCGTAACGATGGCCACACTGTCTCCACCAGGGACTCAGCGAAATTGAACTTGCTGTGAAGATGCAGTGTACCCGCGGCTAGACGGAAAGACCCCGTGCACCTTTACTACAGCTTTACACTGGATTTTGAACAAGTATGTGCAGGATAGGTGGAAGGCTTTGAAGCGGAGACGCCAGTCTCTGTGGAGCCACCCTTGAGATACCACCCTTGCTTGTTTGGAATCCTAACCGAGGTCCGTTATCCGGATCCGGGACCGTGTATGGTGGGTAGTTTGACTGGGGCGGTCTCCTCCCAAAGAGTAACGGAGGAGCGCGAAGGTACTCTAAGTACGGTCGGAAATCGTATGGTTAGTGTAAAGGCACAAGAGTGCTTGACTGCGAGACAGACACGTCGAGCAGGAACGAAAGTTGGTCTTAGTGATCCGGTGGTTCTGTATGGAAGGGCCATCGCTCAACGGATAAAAGGTACGCCGGGGATAACAGGCTGATACCCCCCAAGAGTTCACATCGACGGGGGTGTTTGGCACCTCGATGTCGGCTCATCACATCCTGGGGCTGTAGCCGGTCCCAAGGGTATGGCTGTTCGCCATTTAAAGTGGTACGCGAGCTGGGTTTAGAACGTCGTGAGACAGTTTGGTCCCTATCTGCCGTGGGCGTCGGAGACTTGAGAGGAGCTGCTTCCAGTACGAGAGGACCGAAGTGGACGTACCTCTGGTGTTCCAGTTATCATGCCAATGGTATTGCTGGGTAGCTATGTACGGACGGGATAACCGCTGAAAGCATCTAAGCGGGAAGCCCCCCTCAAGATAAGGTCTCCCTGGAACCTTCGGGTTCCCTGAAGGGTCGTTGAAGACTACAACGTTGATAGGCTGGGTGTGGAAGTGCAGTAATGCATGTAGCTAACCAGTACTAATTGCCCGTGAGGCTTGATCATGTAACACCCAAGAGGCCTGACCTCGAAGGAGTTGCAACAGGCATCCTTAATAAAGACATGCGCCAATGACTACCCTGATCTGTATGTACGGAACCGTCCATGCAGAAAGCCAGTATGAAAACAGTGATTTCCGGTCTGTGGGCCGGCGAGTGACTGTTACGACCGGTTTGCCTGGTGACCATAGCAAGCGGGAACCACCTGATCCCATCCCGAACTCAGAAGTGAAAACGCTGCGCGCCGATGATAGTATGGGGTCTCCCCATGTGAAAGTAGGTCATTGCCAGGCAATTCATTGCCAAAGCCCTGCTCCACCCCCGGAGCGGGGCTTTTTTATGCGGGTTATTCGGGTCTGCGGTAGGCGGAAGGGGATGGATTGCCGGAGTCGGACAGGACAATCTGCCAGAGTTGCAGGTTTCTTGCCCGGAACGCGCCCGCGCACACATGCAGATAATACTTCCACATTCGGTAGAAGCGATCGGAATAATTGTCCTTCAGTTTCGGCCAGGCCCGGTCGAAATTCCGGAACCAGGCCATCAGGGTGCGGTCGTAATCGGGTCCGAAATTATGCATGTCCTCGACAATCATCAGGGACTCACAGGCCCGGGAGATTTGCCGCAACGAGGGGATTTCCCCGTTCGGGAAAATGTATTTTGAAATCCAGGGGTCGACGCCCGCCCTGGAATTGTTCTTGCCGATGGTGTGCAGCATGGATCGGGCGCCATCCTGCAAGCACTTTTTGACCACTTTCATATAGGCGCCATAGTTTTTGTGGCCAACATGTTCGAACATGCCAAGCGAGACCACGGCATCGAACTTTTCATTGATATCCCGGTAGTCCTGCAGCCTGATCTCCACCGGCAATCCCCGGCACAGTTCGGCGCCGAGGGCGACCTGTTCTTTGGAAACGGTGATCCCGACGACTTCGACACCGTAGTTATCAGCGGCAAATTTGGCAAAGCTGCCCCAGCCACAACCGATATCCAGCACTCTCATGCCTTTTCCAAGGTCGAGTTTCCGGCATACCAGATCCAGCTTTTCCTTTTGCGCGTCATCGAGATTGTCGGCATGGGCCCAGTAACCACAGGTATAAACCATCCTTTGATCCAGCATTTCCCGGTACAGGTCATTGCCGACGTCGTAGTGTTTCTCGCCGACCTGGAACGCGCGCGACTGTTTTTGCAGATTGAACAGATTGGCCTGAATCCAGGGTATTATGTGGCTGATGAACCTTTGATTTTCGGAAAGATCGGTTCTCAGCAGCCGATTCATCATTTCATCGAGTCGGTCACAGTCCCACCAGTTGTCCATCCAGGATTCGCCCAGACCCAATGAGCCCCGCAGCAAAACGCGTCTGAAGAACGCCGGATTATTGACCTGAATATCCCAAGGATTGGGGCCGTTGATCGAGACTCCGGAGCCATCCAGGATTTTCTCCACTTTCTGTTGCGAGAATCCCGGATTATCGGGTTCAAATTGCTCTGATGTAAATTCTGTCATTTCTCCCGAACCGGCCCTACGGATGATTATATTGTAATGAGTGGCCCGGTTCAGTCAAGGTTGACAGACAGATTTTTTGATATCCGGTCAATAGGGAACCATTCCGTAATGACCGCGATCAGGCTGGTTTGGGCCAGGATACGGTATACCCGGTAGAGAAATGCATAGTCCCGTTCGAGGCCGAGATGGTCGGCGGCGGCGGTATTCTTACGATAGCCGCAATCCACGATTTCGCGGTGATTGTCAGGCAATTGCCTGTCCAGTATCGCCCCAAGGGGGATTTGCCGTTGCTCGAGCATTTGTCGGGCATCGGATTCCAGATTTTGGTGGAGGATGACCGACTCCGCATACAGCCAGTCCTGACCGGTTTTTTCGCCGCGCAGGGTGATGCGGCGATACAGACAGGCCGAATGACCGTCTAGCGGCGCCATGGTGGGGTGGTTTTCAGTCCGATCGACAGACTGTTTTTTCAACCCCAGTCCAAGCGGTTCGCCGGTCAGGGCTTCCAGCAGTTCCGTGACCGTGCCATCGGTGACCAGCAACAGTCTGGCGCACAGCGGCAGCTCGAACCAGGCCACTCCTCTGGCGCCGAGAATGTCTTCGATTTCCAGGCGCATCCAACCGGGTTCCTAATGCGCTTCTTTCCAGTTGTGGCCGACGCCAACATCCACGACCAGTGGAATTTCCAGTTTTGCGACTCCGCTCATCAGATCAGTCGCGATTTCAACCATCCCGTCAATCTGTCCCTCTTCCACTTCGAACACCAGCTCATCGTGAACCTGGAGTATGATTTTGTTGGAAGAGCCGGTTTCAATCAGCCGCTGGTCAATCGCCAGCATGGCCAGTTTGATCAGGTCGGCGGCCGTTCCCTGTACCGGAGCGTTGATCGCGGTGCGTTCGGCGTATTGACGCATGGCGCCGTTTTTGGAATTGATTTCCGGCAGATTCAGGCGCCGCCCGAACAGGGTTTCCACGAAGCCCTGTTCCCTGGCGCTCTGCCGGGTGTTGTTCATGTATTGCCTGACTCCGGGGTAACGCTCGAAATAGATGTCGATATAGCGTCTGGCCTCTTTCAGGTCAATTTTCAGTTGCCGCGCCAGGCCATACGGCGACATCCCGTAGATCAATCCGAAATTGATGGCTTTCGCTCTTCTACGCTGTTCGCCGTCCACCTCAGCGGGCTGGATGTCGAATACTTCGGCTGCGGTCGCGCGATGGATGTCCACGCCATGGTTGAACGCTTCAATTAGTCCGGAATCCCGTGACAGATGGGCCATGATACGCAGTTCGATCTGGGAATAATCGGCGGCTACCAGCACACAGCCTGGTTCGGGAATAAAGGCTTCGCGAATTTTCCGGCCCTCCTCGGACCGGATCGGGATATTCTGCAGGTTCGGATCGGATGAGGACAGGCGTCCGGTGGCCGCGACAGCCTGATGGTAGGAGGTGTGGATACGGCCCGAATCCGGATTGATCAATTCCGGCAGCCGGTCGGTATAAGTGCCCTTGAGCTTGGCCAGCCCCCGGTGCTCCAGAATCAGCGCCGGCAATTCGTAATCTTCGGCCAGTTCCTGCAACACGTTCTCGGCTGTGGACGGTTGTCCCTTGGGGGTCTTTCTCAATACCGGCAGACCCAGCTTGTCATAGAGTATTTCCTGAATCTGCTTTGGCGAAGCGATGCTGAAAGCCTGTCCGGCCAGCGCATGAGCCGCCTTCTCCAGTTCGTTCAGCCGTACAGTGATTTCCGCGCTTTGCCGGCGCAACCGGTCGGCGTCGATTTTCACGCCGTGGTTTTCGGTTCTTACCAGAGCCTTCAGCAGCGGCATTTCGATATCATGGTAGATGCGCGACAGGGCTTGATTTTTGTCCAGTTCCCGCATCAGCGTCCGGTGCAGCCGCAGGGTGATATCGGCGTCTTCCGCGGCATACCGGGTGGCCTGTTCGATGTTGACCTGATTGAAGGTCAGTTGTTTCCGGCCAGTCCCCGCGACATCGGAGAATTTGATGGTGTCCCGCCCCAGATGCCGTTTCGCCAGTGTATCCATGTCGTGCCTTGCATTACCCGCCTCCAGGACGTAGGACATCAGCATGGTGTCGTGGGCGATCCCCTGCAGGTCAATGCCGTGCCGTTGCAGTACTTCGATATCGTATTTGAGGTTCTGTCCGGTTTTCTTCTTTGCCGGATTTTCGAGCAATGGACGAAGTTGTTCGAGAGTCTGCCGCCAGGGTAGTTGGTCGGGCGCTCCCGGATAATCATGGCCAAGAGGCAGGTAGGCTGCCTGGCTCGGTTCGGCGCAGAATGAAAGTCCGACCAGTCTGGCCTGGCGCTGATCGGTGGAGGTCGTTTCGGTGTCAATTGCGAACAGCGGCGCCCGATCCAGGATTTCCAGCCATTTCCCGAGGGTCTCATCGTCCAGAATCGTCTCGTATCGCACCGGGACCTCGTCCAGATCATCGTCCACCTCCGGTTCGGCGATTTCCTTTAGCCAGGAACGGAATTCGAGATCTTCGTAGAAAGTCCTGAGCGTTGTGTTGTCCCGCTTGCCGATCACCAGGCTTTCCGGGCTGTGTTCAAGTTCAACGTCACACTTGATTGCGGTCAGCCGCCTGGACAGGGCAAGCTGATCCAGATTGGCGCGAAGATTCTCTCCCGCCTTGCCCCCGATCCGGTCGGCATGATGGATGATGTTGTCCAGTGTGCCATACGTTTCAAACCATTTGACCGCGGTTTTCGGGCCGACCAGGGGGATGCCGGGAATATTGTCCGAACTGTCGCCAATCAACGCCAGATATTCGATGATTCTTTCCGGCGGCACACCGAACCTGGCTTTGACGCCGCTTGCGTCGAGCCGGATGTTTTTCATCGTGTCGACCATTTCAACGCGGTCATCGACCAGTTGGGTGAGGTCCTTGTCGTTACTGATGATGATCGCGCTGAATCCGGATGCCGTAGCGCGTTTGGAGAGAGTGCCGATCACGTCATCCGCCTCAACCCCGCTGACCGAGATCAGGGGCAGCCCCATCGCCGGAATGATCTTCCTGAGCGTATCGAGCTGTTCGCGGAGATCATCCGGCATCGGCGGTCGATTAGCCTTGTATTCGTGGTACATATCGTGTCGGAAGGTCTTGCCCTTGGCATCCATGACCACGGCGATATGAGTGGGCTGGTATTGTTTCAGCAGGCTGCGGAGCATGTTCAGCATGCCGAATATGGCCTGGGTGCTCCGGCCGTCCGAGGTGGCCAGTGGATTACGGGTCCTGGCGTGGTAGGCGCGGAACATTAACGCGGTTCCGTCCACCAGGATGATTTCCTTATCGACAGACATGGATTGAAGTATAAATGTCAGGGTCGGAGGTGGGGAATCGAAACCGTAACCCGGACTCCCTTCGC
Organism: Candidatus Poriferihabitaceae bacterium; assembly: GCA_965214205.1. Lineage (GTDB taxonomy): Bacteria > Pseudomonadota > Gammaproteobacteria > Arenicellales > Poriferihabitantaceae. The sequence goes on from OZ243941.1 coordinate 1,294,053, forward strand.
ATCGGTTCTGTTTTCTGCCCAAACCTTGCCCTGATGGTATTCGACAATCAATCGCACGACGAACAGGCCCAGGCCCAGGTGGGAATGTTGGGCATTGTTCTTGCCGCAGGAAACCATCGGGTCGAATAATCGGGTGCTGTTGATGTGGTCGGGCAACTCCCTGCCGTGGTTGAGGACAGATATTTCCGTGTTGTTATCATTTTGCGTGATTTTTACGATGATCGGTTTGTACCGCTCGCTGAACTGTATCGCGTTGTCGATCAGTTTGTCCAGCATTTGCGCGAGATGGTCCGGACTGCCCTTGATTGTGATTGAGTGGGAACGGATATCCAGTATGAATTCCTGGCCGGGATGGCTGATACGGTACCCGCCCATATAGTCGGATAATAAATTGACCAGATTGATCGGTTTTTTCGTTTCATTACGCATAGCCTCTTCAAGATTCGCCGCCTCGGTCAGATTGGTCAGGATGAGGCGCAGTCGATGGACTCCGTTCAAGGCCCGTTGCATGTGCGTGTTCTGCCGAATCCGGGGGATATCGGTTTCCAGTATCTGCAGGGAGGAACTGACCACGTTCAGTGGATTATTCATCTCATGGGCCAGCGTGTCGGGCATGCCTTCCAGATATCGCGTATACCCCGCCAGACGATTCAACATGCTGGTGATACTGCGGCCCAGATCCCCAAGTTCGTCCTTGTGATAAAGTCGTGAAGGAATGCGGTCTTCGAGCACACGCCCTTCCGGCGTAATCGCCTGCTCGGTGGTGTCATGCAACCGACGAACCCGAACCGTCAGCCGCCAGGCGAAAACGAATAATGTGGTCAGCACAAGAGCGAACACCCCAATGGTGATCAGGGTCAGATTACGCAGTAGTTGATACTGCAGGGCCAGTATCGCGTGAATGCTTTGTTCCACCACAACGGCGCCAAGAATCTCGTTGCCGGAGCGAATCGGATACCCGGCTGCGACAATTTCCGCTTTCCCATCCAGCGAAGGGCGCAACTCGGCCTTCGGGGCGCCGTTCAGTACCGTCGTGAAAATCCGGTCCGGCCTGAAGGTGACTTCAGGAGAATAATCCGTAAATCGGGCGGAAGGGCGGATGAGCAGGCTGTTCAGCAGGGTCTGGATATAGCCGTAGAAGGTGTTGGCGGCGGCTTCCTCTCCCTCGGGCGCGGCCTGTGGGGGGGTAGACGAAAGCCCGCCCACCACTGCGCGCACCCGTTGCAGATTGTCCAGAATCCAGATTCGTGACTGCGGTTGGTCAAGGCCCGTCAGTATACGGGTCAATTCGGGCGATGTAATCAATATCTGACTCGGTTGCTTGCCGGATATTTGCGGGGAAATGGGAATGATCTTGTCCGGTTTCCGACTTTCAGGGTCATCCACATCGACTGCAAAAAACCCGATTCTCGAGCGATATCCAATCAGGTCGCGGGGGATGCGCAGTTCGATCCGGTAGCCCCATTCGGTTTCGGCCAGTTCAGCGGTAAATGTGGTCACGTCACTTCCTTCCAGGGGCAGTTCCCATTTTTCGTCAACCAGGAATGTGCTCATCCTCCCCGGTTCTGACGCGACCAGGAGATAGCGTTCGAGCTCGTCTTCCGGTAGCTGAATCAGCATTCGGATCTGGTCGCTGTTGTTGAGCGCGAGCAGTTCAAGGTCCCGGTAGATCAGGTTGTCGTCGTTGATTTCAAACAGTACATACAGATATTGTTCGTAATACCCGACGACATTCTTCGCGGAAAAGGAATCCGGGTCATATTCAAAGTCACAGATGGGCAGTTCGCTGCCGGTATAATAGTTGGCGTGCTCTTGCACCGATTCCCAATCGGTGGATTGACCGTCAAGCTGGATCAGATTATCCAGTCTGTGAGCGTACAGACCGCCTTCTTCGCCCAGTACTTCCGGCACCCCGGTTTCCGGATTGAACAACTCTGACCGGTCATTGAGCAGGGTGGCAATGCCGTTGGCAGTCAGTAACAACGCGTTTTTCTGTCCCTGCACCAGAAACTGTTTCATCTCCTGCACATATTGATAGCCCATCCATGGAATCACCAGCAATATCAATACGATGCACATCAGTCTCGCGCGTATGCTGAGTTTTCGCAATGATTTCAGCATGGCACAGTGAGGCGTCTGTCAGGGAAAGGGATCAATCATTCGGGTTGCCAACGGTAGCCCACCCCGAAAACCGTCTGGATCATCGCAAAGGAGTCATCAATCTCCCTGAATTTCTTGCGAACCCGGCGAACATAGCCGTTGATCGTGTTTTTTTCAACATAGCTCTGGCGGGTAACCCGCATCAGGGCTTCATAAGTCTTGACATGTCCCGGATTTCTGGCCAGCGCTTCGATCAGCCAGAATTCGGTCAGGGTCAAATGCAGTAATTGCCCCTTCCAACTGATCGACATGCTGTTCTGGTTGATTTCAAGGTCTCCCAGAATCAGCGCGGACGGGGTCTGGGTTTCACTATGGACCGAGCTTGCGATCCGGAACAGGGAGGATACCCGCACCGCGAGAAACTGAAGGTTTACCGGTTTGGTGATGTAGTCCCAGGCGTCCAGTCTGAGTCCGGACACCCTGTCCACGTCATTGTCGCGGGCAGTCAGGAAAATAATCGGCATTCGGGGGCTGGTTCTTCGCAAGTAATGGCACAGTTCAAAGCCGCCGTCCATTTCATTCTCCAGCATGATGTCGAGTATCGCAAGGTCGGGCAGGGACTTTGCGAACCCTTCCATCGCGTGCGCTCTGTTGGGGTAGGTTTGTACGTTATATCCGTGTCGGGTCAGCGCGTCCGAGTAGTTTTCGCGCTGGTCCGCGTCGTCTTCGACAATAGCAATCGTTCTCGACATGTCAATCTCCCAGTGAATTGCAGCTATCAGTATAACGGAAAAAAAAGGTAAAACATGGGGATTTAAGTCCGTGGGAATTTAAGCCCGATTAATGCCATGAATTTGCCATCCCTTCCCCCTGCTGTTGCCACCCCGATACAGTGTAATAACATTGATTGAGAATGTATGGAGTTACCATGAGCCAGAAAGTTTTTATCCCTGTGACCGATGAAATCCTCTACGAACATCCCGAGTTGATTACCTCGCCGTTGCGCCCCTATCTGGCAGACAACCCCTGTTTTCACTGGATGGCGATGATAGATGTGGCGGATCCATCAGGGCCACGAATCAAGGACAAACTGTACTTTGATCATGCCATGGTATTGGACGATGTGGCGCTGGACGGCAACGCGGTCAGACGCCCTGGATATCAAACCGGTTCCAGTCTGGCATAGTCACAAATCAGCCACTTGGCCCCGGCGTTGCTGAAATTGACCTGAACCCGGGCGTGGGCGCCTTGGCCCTCCAGGCTTAAAACCATTCCTTCACCGAATTTTGCGTGCCGCACCCGCTGTCCGGGTCTGAGACCATTGCCGTCGGCTGCCGGGGCGGCGCCATTGCCAGCGCTTGTGCCGGTACCTGTGAATGAACCTCCGAATACATTTCGGCTGTGTTTCGAGGTCTTGATCTGTTCAATGCACTGATCGGGGATTTCGGCGAAGAACCGGGACGGTCGGGTATAGTGTTCATTGCCGTACAACCGGCGTACTGTCGCATGGCAGAGAACCAGTTGCCGCATCGCCCGTGTCATGCCCACGTAACATAGCCGCCGCTCTTCTTCGAGACTCCCTTCTTCCAGGGATTTCTGGTGGGGCAGTATCCCGTCTTCCATTCCGCACAGGAACACCAGGGAAAATTCCAGTCCCTTCGCCGAGTGCAGGCTCATCAACTGTACGCAATCGTCCTGGTCTCCCACCTGTTCCGGAGTCGCTTCCAGGGAGGTGTGCGCCAGAAACCGCGCCAGATCACCCATTTCAGCTTCGTCCCCTGTATCTTCATCGGCAGCGAAATTGCGAGTGGCATTGACCAGTTCTTTCAGGTTTTCAACCCGTCCCCTGGCTATTTCCCCCTGCCCCTTGCCATGATGTTCGAGCAGGCCGCTGCATTGCAATACCTGATCGGTCAATTCCGCCAGTTCCAGCGCTTCGGCGTCCGCCGCAATCTGATTGATCAGGTCCAGAAACCGGCTGACCGCATTCACTGCCTGCCCGGGCAATTCCCGCCGGTCAATGATCCGGGTTGCGGCGTGCCATAAGGAGACCGCCTCCGCGCGCGCTTGTCGCCGAATCGCTTCCAGTGTCCGGTTGCCGATGCCGCGGGTGGGCAGGTTCACAATGCGTTCGAATGCCGGGTCCGAATCCCGGTTGCTGATCAAGCGTAAATAGGCCAGCGCGTCCTTGATTTCGGCCCGCTCGAAAAACCGGAATCCACCATAGACCCGATAGGGAATTCCTTGCCTGACCAGTTGCTCCTCAAACACGCGGGACTGGGCGTTGGAGCGGTACAGAATAGCCGTCTGCGCTCTCTTGTTGCCCTGTCCGACCCATTCCTGAATCCGGCTTGTGACGAATCGGGACTCGTCGGTTTCATCACTCGCGGTATAGACCCGAACGGGCGCTCCGTCCGATTGTTCAGTCCACAGCTCCTTGCCCAGCCGCCGGGTATTGTTCGCAATCACGGCGTTTGCGCATTGTAGTATATTGCTGGTCGAGCGGTAATTCTGTTCCAGTCTGAAGATGCTGGCCTGTTCGAAATCCTTCTCGAAACTGAGGATATTTTCCACTCGCGCGCCCCGCCATCCGAAAATCGACTGGTCGTCATCGCCCACGGCAAAAAGGCTGCGGTGTCGGGCAGACAGAATCCGGAGCCACTGATACTGGATACTGTTGGTATCCTGGAATTCATCAACCAGAATATGGTGGAACCGGTCTTGCCAGTTTTCACGCACGGTCTGATTGTTGCGAAACAGTTCCACGGTACGTAGCAGCAGTTCGGCAAAGTCAACCAGCCCTGCCCGGCGGCATCGGTTTTCGTAGGCGAGGTAGATCTGATAGAAGGTCTGTTGGTAACTGTTGTTATCCGTGGGCAGAGTTTGCGGACGAATCGCCGCCTCCTTGTAATTGCTTATCATGCCCTGCAACTGGCGCGGCGGCCAGTGAGCCTCATCCAGGTCAAGCTCTTTCAGAATGCGGCGTATCAGCCGGTACTGGTCATCCTGATCCAGTATTTCAAAATCCTGCGGCAGTCCCGCGTCTTCATAATGTAGCCGTAACAAACGATGGCAAAGGCCATGAAAAGTGCCGATCCACAGGCCGACAGGCGGGTTCCCGAACAGTCGTTCGATTCGCCCGCGCATCTCTCTCGCCGCCTTGTTGGTGAAGGTGACCGCCAGAATGGAGGCCGGATGAACCTGGTGTCCTTCAATCAGGTAAGCGATCCGATGAGTGAGTACCCGGGTTTTGCCGCTGCCCGCGCCGGCCAGTACCAGAACCGGCCCCGGCGGCGCCGCCACGGCTTCCCGTTGGGCCTCGTTCAGGGGGTCGAAAATATGTGAAACGTCCATCAGCGAGATTGTAACTTAAGTTCCCGACCCACACGACAACAACCACCTTATTGTGGATTCCCGCTTATCAAGGGAATGACGGAATGAGCGTCTGCCCGCAATCCGTTGGGAAAAGTGGTATAGTCCGTTAGCCTCAACTGGTTCTATAGAAGTTTTTGGTAAGCGGGTTATCTTATAATCTCAGTTTCTGATGCGGAAAATACAGTCATGAACAAAGCAGTAGAGATCATCGACAGCGCCGAAATTGTCGACAGTGACAAGGCGCACGTCTGGCACCACCTCATCCAGCACAAGCCGATCCAGGAAGGGGCGCCGATGGTGATGGTGGAAGGGCAGGGGTTGCGGTTGAAAGATGCCAATGGCAGGGAGTATCTTGATGCGGTTTCCGGCGGAGTGTGGACCGTCAATGTCGGTTATGGGCGTGAGCGCATTGCCAATGCGGTGCGGGATCAACTGGTGCAGATGTGCTACTACGCCAATACTGCCGGAAATGTTCCCGGCGCCCGATTTGCCGAAATGCTGATTGACAAAATGCCGGGACTGAGCCGTGTCTACTTTTCAAATTCCGGGTCAGAGGCCAATGAAAAGGGTTTCAAGCTGGTTCGTCAGCTCGCGGCGCTCAAAAACAATGGTCAGAAACACAAGATCATCTTCCGCGAGCGGGATTATCATGGCACCACCATAACGGCCCTGAGCGCGACCGGACAGATTCAGCGCAAACAGCAATACGGCCCGTTTACCCCCGGATTTGTTGAGTTCCCGCATTGTCTGGCCTACCACGCGGAAAATGGGGACGACCCGGATTATGGCGTCCAGGCGGCCAGGGAACTGGAACGGGTGATCCTGGAGGAAGGGCCGGACACCGTAGGCTCAGTGATTCTGGAACCAATCACCGCGGGCGGCGGAGTGATTCCGCCCCCGGAAGGTTATTTCGAGACCATTCAGGAAATCTGCACTCGCTATGGAGTGCTGATCCACATAGATGAGGTGGTCTGCGGCATGGGACGCACCGGGAAGTGGTTCGGTTACCAGCATTACGGGGTCAAGCCAGATATTGTGACCATGGCGAAGGGGGTCGCCAGTGGCTATGCCGCGATTTCCTGTACAGTCACGACTGAGGATCTGTTCAATGAATTCCTGGCCGGACCGGATCAGGTGATGCACTATTTCCGGGACATCAGCACGTTTGGCGGCTGCGCCGGCGGCCCCGCCGCAGCGGTCGAGAATATGCAGATCATTGTAGAGGAAAACCTGCTCGACAATGTAAACCGGATGGGGGATTACCTGATGGATCAGCTGTTCGCGCTGATGGACAAACATCCAATTATCGGGGATGTCAGAGGCAAGGGCCTGTTTGTCGGCGCCGAACTGGTCAAGAACCGCAAGACCCGCGAGCCAGTATCAGAACGTGTGCTTGCCGATGTCGTTGCCGACTGTCTGCAACAGGGCGTGCTGGTCGGGCGCACCAGCCGCAGCTTTGTTGAATACAACAACACGATATGCCTGAGTCCCGCCCTGATCTGCACGCGGGATGACATCGACGAGATCGTGACCGCCATCGACAATGCCCTGGAGCGCGTAAGCCCAATGGCCGGGTTGGGCAACGGTTGAAGCGGTGATTAAGTGGTGGCTACGCCCTGATTCGAACAGGGGACCCCATCATTATGAGTGATGTGCTCTAACCAGCTGAGCTACGTAGCCATATCCTAAGAAAACCTGTAGATTCCCCGGTCAAGTGGGGTTGCGGAGCGTACCGCAATCGGCAGTTTGACGCAAGAACCATTGTCGGAACAGACGCTCCCATCGGTTGCGGGCCGGCACGGAGACCGACCCCTACGATGACGGGTGGGGACGAGGGGTGACGGTTGGCATCAGTTTCGGGATATGAAATTCGGTGATTTAATTTTGCATTTTTATTGGACGGACACTATAATCCGCCCATTCAGATTCGTTGAACTTCAACTGTGATCCTCTTCCCGTTACAGTTTTTAAGGACCGGGTCCAATTCCTGTTTTCCAGATAATGACAAGTACCCTGTATAACAAAACCCCGAATACGGTATCCGGTTTCGAGCTTGAGGAAATCGACGGGGAACTGCTCTTGTATTCTCCGGAATTAAACCGCTCAATCCACATGAATTCTACGGCCTCGATTATCTGGCGGTTGTGCGATGGCAGGATGACTGTTGCAGAACTGATTGAATTGCTGGCCAGCGCTTTCCCGGAAAGTGAAGACGCGATTGAACAGGATGTTAGCGATACCATTGACCTGCTGGTACAACACGGCGCCGTTCAACTGATCGGTTAACCAACCCCTGCATTGCCTATGGACAGAAGGGAAATATCATTTGACGGCTACAAGGTGACCGTCGAATTCACGCATCCGGAAGCCAGCGATCTGCTGGCGTTTCTGTTTTCGGACCTGTCAGAGGAGACCAGCAGTGAAAGCAAGGCGACCTTCCTGATCGAGAAGGAAGAAACCCCGGAGCATGATAACTGGAAGCTGTCGCGGGACGGTGAATCGCTTTTTACCGGGGAATGCATCGCCGGGCTCGGCGCTATGTTGCTGGGTGATGTGTTGTTCCACCTGATTTGTGACAACCGCCAGAGACTGGCCATTCACGCAGGACTGGTTTCCGATGACAATGGCAGCATTTTGATTCCCGGAGTCAGTGGCTCGGGGAAAACTTCGGTGACGACCTGGTTGTTGAAGCGCGGTATGCGCTATCATACCGATGAACTGGTAACCATTGACCTTGAGACCGGCGCCGCAAAGGCGTTCACCCGGCCACTCAATGTCAAAACCTGTGGTGTGTCGGCGATTCAATCAATCGTTGATCTGGACGCGGTCCGGGAGCAACTCAGCATTTCCCCGGAGGTCACCATGATCCCCCACCGATTGGTGAATCCGGATTTCAGGGTTGATTTCCCGGATATCAGTCGCATTATTTTCCCTGTTTACGTCCATGATTCCGACCCGGAGCTGATCAAATTGACCGGAGCGGAAACAGGACTTGAGCTGATGCGAAGTAATGTGATCGCCAGAAACCTGCCTGCGCACGGATTCAATGATGTTACCAGGCTGGCCAGGAAAATCCCTGCCTACCGGGTTCGCTACCGGCATTATGACGATTTGCCCGCGCTGCTTGAGCAAATCCATTAATCCGCCCGACCGGGGGCGGGCACACGCTTTGCGGAAAGACCGCATTACGCACGGGAATGACTGACCATACCACTTTGTTGCGGCTTTGCTGCCGACTGGATCTGGATCCTTCGGTCAGGCAGCGATTCAGGCAATCGGCCCTTGAAATCCAGAACTGGAACGCATTGATCACGGAAGCTGAATCCCACGCGCTCAGCAATCTGCTGTATACCCACCTGTTGTCCTGTGATATTTCGATTCCGGATCAGCCCGGAATCATGCTAAAGGCGATTACGGCGAAACACCAGCGTGTAAACCGTGAACGCTCAAACGCGTTGAATCAGATTCTGGACAAGTTTGTGGAAAACCGGATCGAAACTGTACTGTTGAAAGGGATGGCATTGATCAACTGTCTGTATTCGAACCAGTATCAACGTCCGATGGGGGATATCGACATTCTGGTTCCGGCATCGAAAGCCGCTTTGGCGCAACAGTCGCTGCGGGAGATCGGTTATCACGCAAGTGACCGGAATCAAGGATACATGCATGACCACCATCACCTACCTGCGGCATCCCGCTTCAGCAATGGCATGGTCATTCAGGTCGAGATCCATCATAACGCCCTGTCAGGCGACGCAACCGCCAGTATGCCGTTCGACGATGTTGTCGCCGATTTGAATTCGATCACGGTGAATGGCCGGTCGTGTTTCACCCTGGGTCATAACGACATGCTGAAACATCTGTGCCACCATACCTTCGAGCCTTGCGACCGCATCAAGCTGGGGGCGGTTGCGGATATTTATGGTTATGCTACACGGTATTTCGATCAGATAGACTGGTCCTCTCTGAAGGAGAAACAGCCTCATGTCATCAACACCCTGCGGTGCCTGCATTTCCTGTCTCCGTTGCCGACGGTACTGGTCGAAAAACTGGGCTCTCCAACCGTCAGCGCTCCATCCGGTGTCGGTTGCGGATTTCCACCGTTATCGAGCATAGACAATAGCGCTGAACCGTTGTCCACCAGACTGAACAAGCTGCTGGATTGTTCAGACTGGTGGCGGCATATCTACTATGCCGTACCCCCGGAACGCGGTTTGACTCTGGTCCGGTGGGTCCGGCACCCGGCGCGAATCATTTACTGGCTTACCCGGCGATTACTGGCCAGATTCAGGAGCTCCCGCCGATAAGCGTTTGATAGACTGTCAGGGTCTGTTCGCACATCCGCTCTTCGGTGAACCGATCATGATAAATTTTTTGCCCGTTGCGGCCGAGCTCGTGGCGCAGGTCTTCATCGTCGATCAACCGGGTCAGTTTTTCGCTCAGTCCCCCCGTATCCCCTCGGCTTGCCAGAAACCCGGAAACGCCATCCGACACCGCCTCCCGGACTCCGCCGACATCGGTGGCAACGACCGCCAGACCGGCGCTCATCGCTTCGAGTATGGCCAGCGGCAGCCCTTCGTAATCCGAACTCAGCACAAAGATGTCGGCGTCAGCATAATAGGGGTCAGCCTGTGAACTTTCGACAAAGGTGACCCGGTCAGCCAGTCCATGGCGGTCCACCTGTTCATCCAGCCCGGGTCGGAGTTGCCCGTTGCCGACAATGGTCAGGCTGAAATCCCGTTCGATCATCGACGCGGCCTCGATCAGGAGGCGTTGGTTTTTCGGTCTTTCCAGGCGTCCGACATGCAACAGCCGGACTGGTTTGCCGCTGTGCTTGTGTGCTCGCTTTCCCCGCGCCGCAACCTGAACGGGCCGTACCCCGTTGGGTATCAGCCAGCCCCGCCTGTTCCCGGAACCATCGCCTCCGATCACACCGAACTTTTTCGCCAGCCTGAAATCGTACCCGGATACCGCAATGGCGCCATCGCCGAATCCGGCCATGATCCACTCGATGATCAAACCATAGCTTCTGCGGACCAGGCCGCTGCCTTCGGTAAATGCCCAGCCATGGGCGGTAAACAGGGATTTAATGTGAATGGATCTGGCTGCCAGACGACCGACCACTCCCGCCTTGGATGAGTGCAGATGCACCAGGTCGGGGTTTTCTCTCTTCAGTATCTGTCTCAAGGCCCGCACGCATCGAATGTCGGTCAATGGCGCTATCGGCCTTTTCAAGTGAGGGACGATGATGGTTTCAATCCCCATTTTCCCCGCCTGAGCGGTCAGATATCCCGACTCCCCGCAGCCCAGGGTAAAGCGTATCCGATGCCGCAGATGGCGGATCAGGCTGAGGATGTGCTGCTGGGCGCCGCCGGTATCACCCCGCGTGATCAGGATAAAAACATGCGGTTGCAAGCGCCTTGTTCCGCAGTCTGTCAGGAGGATTCCGGGTCGTCAAAAACCAGTATCAGGTGTTGCAGGAAGTCAGCTACACTGTTCGAGTCCGAGGGTAGCTCAACCCATTCAAACTCGCTGGTTTTCCTCTGGCTTACTTTTGCGGCCTCTTTCCTGGCGCTGGATCGGTGAGCAACATGCAGGAATGACTGGTCAGCCGAAATTCTCTCGAACCGGATCCGGTATTTGTCCAGTCTCGTATTGCCTTTGGTCAGCGAGGTGAGTATGTCTCTGGACATTCGGGAGATATAGGATGCATCCGGGTCCTCTGCCTGTGGCCTTTCGATCCATTCGGTTTCCATGGCGCCTGCTTCCGGGTTGTACTCGACCAGACTGATATTGCTCAAAGCCCAGAACCGGGTTACTGTTTCCCAGGCAGCCTCCACATTGGTGTCGACTTCAAGGCCGTGCATGTCGTCCTTTTTGACGATTCTCGCGCCGACTATTTCAGGTAGTACCCTGATTTTATTCTGTTTGCTTTCCTCCAGATTGTCGAGCACAGTCTGATTAGTCGTGTTGATCAGATCAGGCGGAATCTCGAGTGATACCGTGGTTGCCGGTTTGTACAGCTTGGCTTTTTGTTTTTTGGTTTTTGCTTTCAGCGGTCTGTGCTTCGGCGCATCCGGGTCCAGTTTCTTGAGATCCTCAGGTCCGCCTGGAGTGTCTCCGTTTTTCGACTCGAACAAGGATGATCCGCAACCGGAGATGAGCAGAAGCAGAGTGAGCGCTGTGGCGGTCGCAATCGACCTGATAGCGGGTAAATGCACTTTTGATGATCCGGAAATTAAGTAAAATCAAAAGCGCAAGGCTACCATACAATGCCGGAAAAGTGTTACCGGACAAACCCGGCTACCCGCCCCGATTACCTCCTCAGAATTTGCGACAACTATAATTCTCAAGAGGTAAAAGATGAAGAAAACAATTATCGCAACGGCCGTGTCGGCAGCGCTTATGGCACCCGTTGCAGCTCAAGCCGAAGCGGATGTGACGGTGTATGGTCGTATCCACCAGGGTATTAAACTCGTCAATCCGGAAGTCGGAGACAGCACGACTAACTTCGTTGGTATTGGTTCTCGCTTCGGCATCAAGGCCAGTTCTGATGTCGGTAACGGCATGACCGTCTCTGCTCAATATGAATTCAAGACCGTTTCGGATACCGGTAACGGTGCTAGTGATGTTGAGGTGATGGAAGATGATATGGGAGTACTACAGGGAAAAAACACCAGTGGTATTACGAATCGTATCGCTAAAATCGGTATTTCCGGTGGCTTCGGTAGCGTTGATCTCGGTCAACAGTGGGGGGCTTACTACAATCTGGTCGGTGTACACGTAGATCCGACTTTCAATGTGGGTGGAGGTACGTACTATTTTGGAGATTCAAGTACGTATGGCCCGCTTCGTACCGGCAACACCATCAAGTACTCCAATTCATTCGGTCCGGTTTCCCTCGAAGTGGATGCGCGCCTTGATGATTCTGGTAATGAAGGTGGTGACGGACATGCCGCCGCGGCCAGCATTGCGGTCAATGACAATATCACCCTCGCGGCCGGTGTTGATAGTATCCAGGATGGCGTAGAACACACGGGCGCTGCTATTAAGTTTTCCCTAGGTGATTACTGGGCTTCCATTGCAAGTCACAAGGCTGATCCTGATGATGATAAAGCTGCCGAACCCAGCACGACCCAGTTGTGGGTGGGTGGTAGCTTCGGCAATACATCCGCCATGATCGGTATGGGAAGTGCTGATATGGGTGGCATGGATAGTACTTCGGGTAACGATCCCAGCGATGTCACTCTGGGTGTCTATCACAGCCTGGGTGGTGGTCTTGGACTGATATACGAAGGTCATAGCGCTGATTCTGATGGCAAGGGTAAAGACAAAACCACCCATCTGTTCGGTATCCGTATGGACTTCTGATCCTTACAACCCAGATTGTTCCACCAAACCGGGTTGTGCCACCAGGCACAATCCGGTTTTTTTATACCAACATTTCCAATGTACGACCCACTCACAACACAGACAAAAAATGGCTCTAGCAACCGATTGGAATGGCCTGTTGATTGAGTTGGTATGCGTAACAAAAAAACTTCTTTCCAACCCCTGCACACACTCTTCACTCAATCGGTAACCTGGTTACAGGCGGGCGACATCACCCAAGCCAAAAGATGACACCGGAAACTGGCTCGAACGCGCCTGATGCGGAATTGTTCCGGCTAAAATTGATTTGTGAATTCGACTACCACTGAATCTGTGGGAGGATATCTCCACTCTTAATGTGCTCGTCTTTTCCGGTACAGTTGATATTTCCATCAACCAATAACATCAAGGCGCCGATATGAAACAAACAAATGACACCATCTCTTCGCAGACCAGGCTACCGGGACCACTGGCGCTGGATACTGCGGGGGTTACCCCCGAAGAGTGCAACGACCTGGCCGGAAGCGTTAGCAGATCAACATCAGCGACCTATGTCCGACTGAATCAACGCATCCACGAATGGCTGAAAGTGAAGGGCTTGGAACAGCTTGACGATACGGCAATGGCCGCGTTTGTCCGGGAACTGGAAGCAGAAGGAAAAGCCCCGGCCACGATTGAACAGTTTATCGCAGCCGCTGTATTTCGGGCAAAGACCAATGACTGGCGGTCCCCGCGTGGCCGCAAGACCGAAGCCGCGGTTAAAAGGATACGCCGGGAACACTCCAGCCGGGGGCACGGCCAGTCCGACCCCCTCACTGCCAAAGACGTAGCGATGATGATGACGCGCGCCTGTGACCCGCGCCCGGTCGGACGGGGTGGCAAATATCGGGAGAGTATGGAGAAAGCCACTGCAAGGGGGCAGATTGACCGGGCTATGATCGGGTTGTTGTTCCAGGCTGGTTTACGGGTATCGGAACTGATTGCCCTGCAATGGCGGGACATACGGGAATCCACGGATTTGCCGGGCGCCTTGCTGATTCGGATTCGGACCAGCAAGACCAATCAGACCGGTGACGAAACGGATATACGCCTGATCAAAAACGAATGCGCTAACGCAGTGAAGGCCATCGCGGCGCTGGACATAAAACCGGATGCTCATATATTCGACGGCATGAGCAAGGCAACTGCCAACTATCGTGTAAAACGGATGGCAAAGTACGCAGGAGTGAAAGGCCGCATCACGACCCATTCCGGGCGCATCGGTCTGGCATCCGAGTTGACCCGGCGCGGCGCGTCCATGCAGGAAGTTATGCTGGCCGGAAACTGGCGCTCATCGCAGATGGTGGCGCACTATTCCGCCGGGGCTACGGCGGAGCGCGGAGCCGTGGCGAAGTACCTTTGATTGCCTGGCGACACAACCCGGTTCTTTAGATGTATCAACGTCATAAAAAAACCGGGCTGTGCCTGATGGCACAACCCGGTTTGATGAAGCAGTTTGGGTTGTAAGGATCAGAAGTCCAGACGAATACCGAACAGGTGAGTAGTTTTGTCTTTACCCATGCCATCCGAGTCAGCGCTATGACCTTCGTACAGCAGTTTCAGACCGCCACCGAGGTTATGGTAGACACCCAGAGTGAGGTCACTCGGCTCTCCACCCATCATACCCGTATCATCGTCATGCTGTCCTGTACCGACCATGGCAGAAGTATTACCGAAGCTACCACCTACCCACAACTGGGTCGTGCTCGGTTCAGGAGCGCTATCAGCATCCGGGTCTTTTGATTGCTGTGCAATAGATGCCCAGTAGTTACCCATAGAAACCTGAATGGCCCCACCGGTCAGACTGTCTCCGTCTGTGGTATTGTCAACACCGGCAGCCAGAGTGATATTGTCATTGACCGCAATACTGGCCGCGAGAGCATTTCCGTCACCGCTTCCATCACCAGAATCATCCAGGCGTGCATCCAGCTCTATAGAAACCGGGCCGAATGAATTGGAGTACTTAATGGTGTTGGGGGTACGGAATGGGCCGATATGATGCGCTCCACCCACAGCGAAAGTCGGGTCTACATGTACACCGACCTTGTTGTACCAGGCGCTCCACTGATTACCGAGGTGGACGCTACCGAAACCACCGGAAACACCGACCGTAGCAATACGGGTATTGGCAACGCCATCTCCAGGTACATCTGAGGAGGTGGTGAATTCATAATGAGCGGAAGCGGTCATGCCGTTACCGACATCAGAACTGGCCTTGATGCCGAAGCGAGAACCAACATTAACGAAGTCAGTCGTGCTGTCTCCGACTTCCGGATTGACGAGTTTGATACCCTGGTGGACACGACCATATACAGTCGCTTCCGCTTGAGCTGCAACGGGCGCCATAAGCGCTGCCGACACGGCCGTTGCGATAATTGTTTTCTTCATCGTTTACCTCTGTAAGAATTATAGTTGATACAAAACAAAAAAATTTATATATAAATTTTGTTGCAATGTTCTGTAGAGCACCCTTTTGCCAGTTTAATCTCCAATCTACCCCGCTTTACCGGGAATCCGGGTGATTTTGACCGGTTTTGACTGCTTTTCAGCCATCACAACGCGACTCTACCACATATTATACATAAATATTACAAAAAATTAACAATTTTCATAAATAAATTTATTTTCCGGTTTATTTACCGTTTCGGGGTTAGTTTTGTTTCTTATCAGTTCTTACTGAAATCAGGAATCCACGCTGGATAAACCTGTGTCTGGCCCAGCAATCGGGATTGGGCATCAGCCGCGCGACGCAGCCCGTCATTTCTGTGTAGTGTAGTCGCTAATGTTGTTCAGATCGGCTTCGGCTGCTGCACTATATTTATAGCTTGGCATTCAGAACGCGCCGTCTTAACCGGGCATGAACATCCTCACCGTCGGATACACGGCCTGCCTGAATATCCGCGATGCCTTTATCGATTTCCTGTTGCAGGAAAAACTGTTTCATTTCTTCAACCTCAGCCCAGGCGCTCGCTGACAGCATGACGGCAATCGGCTTACCGTTCTTATTGATCCTGACCGGCGCACGCTGCGCTTTGATCAGTACTTCGCCAAACTCGCGTTTGGCATTACTGGCGCTGAGAGTTTCCATAGCAACTACCTCATCGAAAAGCTAATCATTATGACCATTTTAATTAAAATCACCTTGTTTTGTCAATCGTGAACGTTACTCTGTGGTCTCCTCAATATCGTTGTGTACGCGCTGCGTCAGGCGCAGTTTCATACGTTACGATATTTCGCGAATAGTGAAAAAAGTTCTTGTTCAGAGACAAAGTTTCCAGCGGTGGCCTGATTCAATCCTTCATGCATATCCGCTATTTGTTCCGACGTGTATTCCCGGGGCTGGTCAGAAGCTGCCATGACCAAACTTTCAGCGATCTCAGTTTGACGCGCGGGGGGTAGACGATCATGTTTTAGCTAATTGGTCTCCGGTTCTTCATGGCCTCGACACAATCCTGGAAATACTCCTGTTCCTGTTTACGACCAGCCAGATAAGGTGGTATTCCACCATCTCCGGGTATAAACAGGTACTTCAGATCTATATTGCTCATTTCGCTCTCCCTCAGATTGCACTATCCTGCTTGAATGGTGGGGGTTGTAAAAAATCAAGCACTGTCATTTTATTTTCCTCCCGGTCTACTTTCAGGGGATTATGTACTGCCTCATCCCTCCTCAGAATTTGCGACAACTATAATTCTCAAGAGGTAAAAGATGAAGAAAACAATTATCGCAACGGCTGTATCTGTTGCACTCGGGGCACCCGTTGCAGCTCAAGCGGAAGTGACGGTATATGGATTTGTCCATAATATGATTGAGGTCAAGAGTGAAGATGGTGGCTCCAGTTCTACTGACATGTCAACACGGGGCTCACGATTCGGTTTCAAGGCAAGTTCCGATTTGGGGAATGGCTTAACCGCCTCTTTGCACCAGGAATTCGGTGTGCAAACCGAGAAGAAGGAAACTGGCATAAACACTCGAATTGGTACAGTCGGTGTTTCGGGCGGTTTCGGCAGTGTCAACGTTGGCCGACAGTGGAGTACTCTCTATAACACCGTAGGTGTGTATATGGACCCTACTTCTACGGTAGCGATTGGTGGATATGGTGGCCATTACATCACCAACAACACCATTCAATACACCAATTCGTTCGGCCCGATTTCTCTTTCACTGGATGTTCGTGTTGATGAGTCGGCTGATAAAGGAGGAGCCGAGGCAGCTGGTTCAGTTACTAAAATACCGGATGGAGTGCCAGATGAAGGTGGTGACGGGTCTGCCGTCGGTGTAAGTATCGCCGCACATCCCAATGTTACCCTTGCAGCCGCAATGGATACCACGAATGGAATTAATGGAACCAAAGATATCGAGAAGACCGGTTTCGCGGCCAGGGTCAGTATGGGGAATTTCTACGGTTCGTATGCTGTGCATGATAAACAACGGGAAGGCACTGTAGATACAGATTATTCCGTATTCCTGTTAGGCGGTAACTTCGGTAATACAAACGCTTTTATTGGTTTAGGGAGCACAGATGACAATGCTGGCGATGAGTCAGACACGGTTACGCTACACGTTGACCATGCTCTGATGGGCAGTGGTCTCAAGCTGCTGTATGAAGGGCGCTCTACAGATGGAAACAAGCCTGGTGATATGGGTGATTCGACTCAGCATGTACTGGGGCTGAAACTCGCTTTCTGATAAAACTGAAGACAAGCCAACCAGGCGGGGCTGTTATTACGACAGCCCCGCTTTTTTATGGACTGGTATTATAGCGACCAGATATTTTTAATGTCTGTGTCTTTGTTTGTGCCATCGCTCACCTGCCTGCATTACCAACAACAAGATATATTCCTGATTCTGTCAAGAAAACGATCAGAACAAACCTCACCTTCAGACTGCTTGCCTGACTTCATGCAAAATACTGATAATGTCACTTTTACCTTGCAAATTTAACATTTGATGTTAAATTTGCAAGGATGTATGAAAGACAACTCACTCGGGAAATCACGGAAAAATTGACCTATACCCCGGCTGTAGCCCTTCTTGGGCCGCGTCAGGTTGGTAAAACCACGCTTGCGCTTGAAATCGCCAAGGGCCAGCCTTCGGTTTATCTTGACCTTGAAAACCCGGAAGATATCAAAAAGCTCATCGACCCGACCCATTATCTTGGCTTGCATGCGGATAAACTGGTTGTGCTTGATGAGATTCAGCGTTATCCGGATTTATTCATGTCTTTGCGTGGCATTATTGATACTGGCCGCAGAGAAGGCAAAGGCAACGGACGTTTCCTGATTCTCGGGTCGGCATCCAATGACCTGCTCCGGCAGAGCTCTGAGAGTCTTGCCGGACGTATCAGCTATCTGGAACTTTGCGGACTCAGCCCTTTTGAGATAGAAGCTCCGAACAGCGAATACCTGCACCGACTCTGGATACGTGGCGGGTTCCCCGATAGCTATGCAGCGTCCAATGATGTAAAGAGCATCGAGTGGCGCCAGGATTTTATCAGAACCTATCTGGAGCGTGACATCCCCCGGCTGGGGCCACGGATACCCGCTGCAACCCTGATGCGTTTCTGGACGATGCTTGCCCATGGCCATGGTGAACTCCTGAACGCATCAAAATTGGCTGGCTCTCTTGGTGTAGAGAGTATAACGATCAGCCGCTATCTTGATCTTATGGTTGACCTGTTACTCGTTCGCAGGCTTGAGCCATGGTACGGTAATACCAAAAAACGGCTGGTAAAATCACCCAGAGTCTACGTCAGGGATAACGGTGTCCTTCATGCGCTTTTGCGAATACCGGATTACGAATATCTGCTGGGTCATCCGGTTATAGGGAAAAGCTGGGAAGGATTTGTCATTGAAAAAATCCTGGCTCGCCTGCCGTTACATGTATATCCGTTCTTCTACAGAACATCTGCCGGTGCAGAAATAGACTTGTTGCTTGAGTCTGGTCTGGGGGATTACTGGGCGATTGAAATTAAATACGGTAAAACGCCAAAAGTGAAAAAGGGCTTTCATGTCGCTTGTGATGATTTGGGTGTCAAACGCAAATTTGTTGTTTACAGTGGTGAAGACACGTTTTCGCTTGGCAATGAAACGACCGTTATTTCCCTGCCACTCTTTTTGAATGAAATGGGAGAATGCCTGGGCTGATTCTATACAGCCCGCAACCGTCAGAATGATTCCTAATCCGTTATCGTAGGGGAGGGTCTTGTACCCTCCCGCAAATGATCGGATCAGGTATCAGCGATACCGGGTACCCACAAGGGGCACCCCTACGATAACGTTAAGTACCGCATCCGTATTGTTGTGGATTCCCGTTTACACGGGCAAGACGGATGGTTGGGGCGTAGGATGACATTGTATCCCCCCACTTGCTCTCTGGCGGGCTTCGCCCTTGTATCGCGGACTCCCCTCAGGTGGGGAGTGATTGGTGGCGTGGTCAGATCGGAGATTTCCCGACTGTTTCTTTCCTGAATAGAGGCGGTTTCTCTCAGGATTTACCAGCCCTAGTCTGGTGTGGGTACGGTGGCGCTGGTTGGTATTTTGATACTCCTTGTAAGTTTGGGCTCTGTCCTTATATGAGAGTACAGCCGGATTCTTTACGGGGATATACTTTATACTTCACAGTATGCTGACCGCAAAAGAATATTGCGAATATGAATATGAATGATACTCCGAATCGGACGGAGGATTTCATGGACGATGACATGATGCGTCTGTGGCAATCCATGAGGCCCTTGCCGGGGGACCTGAGATTATATGGAGGAACCGCTATGGCTTTGTATCTTGGACATCGCAAATCCACTGATTTTGATTTCGCAACGCCTCGACCTGTAATCGACAAAAACTTCGTCAGCAAATTACCCTTTATGAAAAAGGCCAGGGAGATCATGGGAGGAAGGGGTATGATTGATGCGGTTATAGCAGGGGAGAATCGAGATATTAAAATCACATTCATGGAATGTGGTCATCTGATACCCATGCCCTCCCAACCTTCAAACAGGGCATCAAACGGCGTATTAGTGGCTCATCCGATTGATTTGATTGTTACAAAAATTGAAGCCTGTTTCGACAGGGAACAAGCCAGGGATTATGAAGATATGTCGTTCGCTGTTGAAGCATGGCCCGACTGGTGCCGCGCGGCTTGTGATCTCCTGTTGAAGGACCGCAGACTGGATTCCATCTGTGGAATTTTATCTTCACCGCCTTATCACATTTATGAAGACCTGGGTCCTGGAAGGCTGAAGATCATGCGGATATTCGCACAGAATTTACTGAAAGAGAAAATAAAATCAAAAGAAATCGAACTGGATTTATAATGATGGGTATAAAGATTCCCTCCCCTGCCGGAGTCGAAAACAAGGTTCGCAGGAATGGCGGGACGGGAGCAGAAAACCATGACAACAGACTATGATATACAGGAATTAGGGTACGACCCACACCCGGAATTAACTCGTTTCAAGGGCACGCCTATCCCCAGGATACGGGTCCCGTTAGCGAAAACTCCCCGTCGCTGGGCCATTGCCGGATATGTCTGGTGGAACGGACCGCCATGGACTGTATTACGCAACTCGTCCTGCTATCTTTGGCATGTGATGGATTATGCGTCATTGGATGACTTGCGTTTTACCTGGCGGGATGTGCCATTGGAGTTATGGAGAAAATCATTGGATGACGCTCGCCCAGGCGTATTGGCAAAATACAATTACGTCCAATTCTCCATATTATTGGGACGCATCTCAATGGATGACCCGGTCAAAGAGTGGCCGGATAACGCCCACCGACTGGATTTTCGTATGTTGGCGAAGAATACGCGGGAGCAGCTATATCAACGTCACAGTCGCTAATTCCCAGAAAATCCTTGACATCTTTCACTCTCAAGTTAGTCTTGACTTCAGCTACCATGACTTCCTGTTACCGCAACATTGAGCTCGTCCGCTAACTCCCTGCAAACACTTTTCACCCAATCGGTAACCTGTTTACAGGCGGGTGATATCGCCCAGGCCAAAAAAGGATTGATCCGGCTGACCAGGAAGCTCCCGGACAGCGCCGTCGTCTGGTACAACCTGGGGTTGTGTTATCAACATCTGGGGCAGCATGACAAGGCGATTACGACTTATTTGAAATCACTTGGAATCAACCCGAACCAGATTGACGGCTGGGTCAATATCGGCATTTCGTATCTGCAACTGAACCAGATGGAAAAAGCTGAACACGCGACCCGAAAAGCCCTTGACCTGAATCCGCATCACGCCAGAGCCTTGAATACACTGGGCACGATTCAAGCCAGACAAGACAAACCGGATGAAGCCAGAATCAGTTTCAACACAAGCATGGCGAGCCAGCCCGACAATCGGGACGCAAGACTCAATCTGGCCAACCTGGAGTTGAAGCAGGGAAACTATAGTGAAGCGCTGTCAATAGTTGATTCTCTGCTGACCACTTTGCCCGATGACCGGGAAGCCTTGATTATCAAGGCGAGTGTTCTGATAGAACAAAAGGAGTTCAAACCGGCTGCTCCCATAGTAACCGCTCTGGAGGCGGAAACCCCGGATGACGAGGTGGTTATGCGTCTGGCGCTTAATTTCCGGGAAGCCATACGGGATGAGTACGGCGCTATCGCGATAGCACAAAAACTGCTCAAACAATTCCCGAAAGAAGGAGGATTGTGGAATTCACTGGCCATGGCGTACTTCAAGTTGGGTGGTGTACAGAAATCCAGGACATATTGCGAGAAAGCGGTGGCTCTGGACCCGGCAAGCCCGGAGTTTGCGAACAATCTGGGACTCATCCATTCGTCACTGGGTGATCAGGAAAAGGCTGGAACTTTCTACAGGAAGGCTCTTCATCTGGCCCCGCTGCATGCAGAGACCCTCCTGAATGTTACTGCCATGAAACGGGTTCAATCAATGGACGACCCCGATGCGCAGCAGGCCCTGGAGATATGGGAAACCGACGGGTTGGATAATTCAACAAGAATCAGCGCCGCTTTCGCACTGGGTAAAATTTACGATGACTGTGGTCATTATGAGCACGCATTCAACGTGTACAAGGTCGGCAATGACCTCAAGTTCAAGGAATCCAGAAGGGACCTGGCACGCTGGTTCGATCATATTGATCGTATCCCGAAAGTGCTGGATTCACCTCCGCTCATTACCAGTCAGTGCAATGATTCGCCACGACCGATTTTCATTCTGGGTATGCCGAGAAGTGGCACCACTCTGGTTGAACAAATTATTTCCCGACATTCACAGGTTCATGGATGCGGAGAATTACACGGTATGGAACATGCGATCAGACGCCTGGAAAATCCACCGAATGCAACGCGGGTGTATCCAGATGATTTTTTGTATATCAGTCAAAGCGAGCTTGAAGTCGAAGCCCAGGAATATCTGCAACAGGTAAAGCGGCTGCACGATGTTCAATCCGATTATCTGACCGACAAGATGCCTTTTAATTTTGTCCATACCTGGCTGATTCGAGCGATGTTTCCAGATTCTGTGATTGTGCATTGCCAGCGTCACCCGCTGGATGTGATTCTGTCCAATTATTTTCAGCTGTATGGCTCGGATGTTGGTTTTGTATACAATCTTGAATCACTGACCCAATACTACATTCGATATCATCGGTTAATGACCCAATCAAAAGCGATGTTTGGCGATGAAATTTATAATGTGGTTTATGAAGAACTGGTCTCGGATGTAGAGAGCCAGACCCGTCAACTGATCCATGCGGTCAACCTGACATGGGAAGACAACTGTCTGGATCAGGGTAAGTCGGATACAGCGGTGAGAACCGCCAGTATCTGGCAAGTCCGGCAGGGTATCTACACTCGCTCGAAAGAACGCTGGAGAAATTATCAGGCGAACTTGCAGCCTTGTATCGCCACCCTGACACAGGCTGGCATTCTGGACAGCGCCGGGAATTGGTTGGATGCCCCGCAAGTCCCGGATTTATCGACTGTGACGTTGATATAGCTGCTCACGCGTATAAAAACTGTCAATCCATTCGTTAAAAAAACCGGGGCTTTTCTGATTGGCCAAAAGCGGCTCAGGCAAGCCGCCATGCAATAAACCGTCTCTGCCATGCCAGCCGCAGCTTTTCCAGCCACAAGTTCCGCTTCACCATAAATATATTTTACATATAGACGGCTGAATGTAAAATATATTGATCAACTTCTCCTCAGAGCCGCCTCAGCGCTATGTCGGGATGGCTGGGCGGTTCGCGAAACCATGGATTTCAGGGTTGGCAGATCAGGGGCGATATCGGTTGATGATTCTTTCATGTTCATCAGGTCTCCGACAAAACCGGGTAATGAGACGGTTTTCCCGGTCACTTCCCGGATCGCGTCCGGAAACTTGGCTGGATGGGCAGTGCCGACCACGACTGTGGGTATGGATGAGTCCTCTTCCAGGCGCGCGGCGGAAATGCCGACAATCGAGTGCGGGTCGATAATTTCTCCGGTTGCCTGCCAGGTTTGTCTGATCTGCTGGCGAATCTGCTGGTCGTTGATGCTGTATGAACTGAAACATTGTCTGGCGCGGTCCAGTAACGCGCGGTCAATCCGGAACTGCCCGGATTGGCTGAAAGACTGCATGTAGCCGTTCAGTCTGTCGCTGTCCCGGTCAAGCAGTTCGAACAGGTAGCGTTCGAAGTTGCTCGATATCTGGATGTCCATGCTCGGGGTCAGTGTCGGCGTGACTGTTCTGGTCTGCATGACTCCGGTCTGGAAAAACCGGGTCAGGATGTCATTGCGGTTGGAGCCGACAATCAGTTTGCCGATCGGTAGCCCCATTTGCCGGGCGACATATCCAGCCAGGACATTGCCGAAATTTCCGGTTGGCACTGAAAAATTGACCGGCCGGTCCGGGGCGCCCAGCGCCAGGGCCGCCCGGAAAAAGTAGACGACCTGGGCGGCGATTCTCGCCCAGTTGATGGAATTGACGGCGGAAAGGGAATGGTCCCGCTTGAATTCGAGGTCGTTGAACAGCGCCTTGACCAGATTCTGGCAATCATCAAAGGTTCCATCCACCGCCAGATTGTGAACATTGTCATCCAGCACAGTGGTCATTTGCCTGCGCTGTACGTCGGATACCCGGCCTTTCGGGTGCAGCATGAAAATCCGGACTGAATCAAGCCCCCGGATTCCGGCGATGGCGGCTGAGCCGGTATCGCCGGAAGTGGCGCCGACCAGAGTGCAGGAGGCGTTGCTTCTGTGCAGAAAATGCTGGAACAGCCGGCCCAGTAGTTGCAGCGCGAAATCCTTGAACGCCAGGGTCGGGCCGTGAAACAGTTCCATCAGGAACAGTTGGTCGTCGAGTTGCTTGATCGGCGCTATGGCTTCGTGATGAAAATTACGGTAGGCGGTCGTCGTCAACCGATGCAGATCCGCCAGTGAGACCGAGTTGCCGACAAACAGACCGAGGATCGCGCTGGCCAGCGCCGGGTAGTCCTTGTTCCTGAGGTTACGAATTTCGCCCGCATCCAGGCGCGGCCATTCCGAAGGAAGGTACAGTCCTCCGTCGCTGGCCAGACCGGTCAGTGTGGTCTGTTCAAAATCCAGGACAGGGGCCCGTCCACGGGTGCTGATATATTCCAAGCGGGGATTCTCGTTTCACAAGGCGCCGGATTTTATCACCGGGCAGGTGAAGATTCAAAGTGAGGGGATGATGGTTGGGGGTAAGGTTGTTGTTGCGGGGGACGCGGGGGTTGTTCCCGCTTCGGGTTTGGGACTACAATCCCGTTTTTATGGCAATTCAATACAAATGGCAGTTCGGGAGATACTGGTTTATCCGGATTCGCGGTTAAGGCGGGTTTCCGGGGCGGTTACTGATTTTGGCACGGAGCTTGCGGCTCTGGTCACCGATATGACGGATACCATGTATGCGGCGCCGGGTATCGGTCTGGCGGCGGTGCAGATCAATGTGCCGAAGCGGGTGGTGGTGATGGACTTGTCGGAAGAACGCGACCGACTTCAGGTCTTTGTCAATCCGGAAATCACAGTTCTGGACCCGACCCTGAAGAAAGGTGAGGAAGGCTGTCTATCCGTTCCCGGATTCTGGTCAAGCGTGAAAAGAGCGAAAAAGGTGCGGGTCGACGCGTTCGATGTCGAGGGCAATCCGTTTCAGGTCGAGGCGGATGAACTGTTGTCTGTCTGTATCCAGCATGAGGTGGATCATTTGAACGGCCGGGTTTTTGTCGATTATCTGTCCCGGTTGAAACAGGGGCGGATCCGGGGAAAACTGAAAAAGGAAGCCCGGCAGTCTGCCGCGATGGCGCTGTAAGTATCCCGTCTTGAATCCGGTCATGCGAGTGGGGTTTGCAGGCACCCCCGAATTTTCGGTCCCCTGCCTGAAGGTTCTGATTGATTCCCCGCTTTGTGATGTGGTCGCTGTGTATTGCCAGCCTGACCGTCCGTCCGGTCGGGGCCGGAATGTGTCACCCGGCGCGGTCCGGCAATGCGGGCTGGATCACGGTCTGCCGGTATTTCAGCCGCAGTCGTTCAGGCAGCCGGACGTGATTGCGCAAATGGCGGCGCTTGAACCGGATTTGCTGGTGGTGGTTGCCTACGGTCTGCTGTTGCCGGTCACGGTACTGGATTTACCTGTCCTCGGATGCGTCAATCTGCATGCCTCCCTGTTGCCCCGGTGGAGAGGGGCGGCGCCGATTCAGCGGGCGATTGAGGCGGGAGACAGTCATTCAGGCGTCACTCTGATGCAGATGGCAGCCGGTCTGGACGACGGCGATATCCTGTCTGCCCGGCAGGTCGGGATTCCATCCGACGGCACGGCCGGGTGGCTGCATGATCGTCTGTCGGCTCTGGCGGCCGATGCGCTGGCTGAAAACCTGCAAGGGTTGAAAGACCGGACGCTGGCGGCGGTGGCCCAGGATCCAGGCCGGGTCACTTATGCCGAAAAGGTGTCGAAGTCGGAAAGCCGGATGGACTGGACGCGGTCGGCGGTGACGCTGGAGCGAAAAATCCGCGCCTTCAACCCGTGGCCAATGACCAATACCCGGTTGGGCGATATGAACTTGAGAATACTGAAAGCCAGCGTCCACGATCCGGTACAGACTGGCTGGCCCGGGGAAATCATCGGCGTGTCCGCCGCGGGCATTGTGGTTCAGACCGGCGCTGGTACGCTGAAACTGGAGCGGGTCCAAAAATCCGGTGGCAAACCGGTCGCGGTCCGGGATTTCATCAATGGAACCCGGGTTGCGACGGGCATGGCGCTGGTCTGAGCGCCGCCAGCGGCCCCCGGATCTCGGACCGAAGATTATTCATGTCACTTTCCCTGTCAGGCGCTTATGTGCTCCAGCGAGTGATTGACGGCGGCCAGTCGCTGGAGCGGGCGCTGCAACCGGAAGTCGAATCATTCCGGGGCAATACTTCCGCGTTGAAGGAACTGGCGTTCGGCGGCTGTCGTCATTACATCTTTCTGGACGGTATCCTGTCGAAACTTCTGTCCACTCCGATCAAGCGCAAACAGCGTCTGCTGCATTTTCTGCTGATCGGGGCGCTCTACCAGAAGGAATTCATGCAGATTCCGGATTACGCTGTGGTCAATGAGGCTGTCTCCTGTCTGGATGGCGCCCGTCTGGGATGGGGCAGGAAGCTGGTCAATGGCGTGCTCAGAAACTTTATCCGGAATCGTGAAGATGTGCTTCGGTCAATCGGTCCCGACCATGTTGCCGCCGGATTTCCGAAGCGTCTGTATGATTTGATCGGGGACGACTGGCCGGACTATCTGGATCGGATCGTCGCGGGGTCGAACCGCAAACCGCCGTTGACTCTGCGCGTGAATCAGCGTATCCAGTCCCGATCCGCGTATGAATCCTGTCTGGCGCAGCGCGGTATCGGGTTTGTAGCCGCCGCGAACAGCCCGACCGGCCTGACTCTGGACAGTCCGTTGCCGGTGAATGATATTCCCGGATTTGCCGATGGCCGGGTATCGGTACAGGATGAGTCCGCGCAACTGGTCGCGGCGGCGCTGGCGTTGTCGGACGGTCAGCGCGTTCTGGATGGTTGCGCCGCTCCCGGAGGCAAGACCGGCCTGATTCTGGAGTCGGTTTCCGGCGCCGTGGACCTGGTGGCGGTGGATCTGCCGCAGAGGGTTGCGGCCATCCGCGATAATCTCAAGAGGTTGAAACTGGATGCCCGCGTGGTCAGCGCGGACCTGACCCGGACCGAATCGTGGTGGGATGGCGAGCCGTTTGATCGAATCCTGCTGGATGTGCCGTGTTCGGGCAGCGGCGTGATCCGCCGACGCCCGGATATCAAGCATCACAGGAGGTTGTCGGATATCGAGCAATTCGCCGGGCGGCAATGCGCGATGCTGGATTCGGTATGGCCGTTGCTGGCGCCGGGCGGGTTGATGTTGTATGTGACCTGCTCGCTCTTTCGAGCCGAAAACGATCAGGTCATTGAAAAATTTGTCAATCAGAAGGACGATTATGAATTACAATCCTTAAGCGAGGAATTTGGAATTGCCACACAGTTTGGTCGACAAAGATTACCCGGAGTGCATGCCGGTGACGGATTTTACTATGCGAGTATCCGGAAACAGCGAAAACACGGTACAGCCTGAGCGGGTGACCTGACATGAAGATCGTCATTCTGGGCGGCGGGCAGGTCGGTTCTTCGATCGCTGAGGTTCTGTCGAGGGAAATCAATGATGTGACCGTGGTGGATCATGACCGCAGTGTTCTTGATACCATGCAGGACAGACTGGATATCCGCACTGTTCTGGGGGCGGCTTCCTCTCCCGAGGTATTGAGGCAGGCCGGGATCGACGATGTCGATCTGGTGCTTGCGGTCACCAATTCGGATGAAGTTAACATGGTGGCCTGTCAGGTTGCCCATACGATATTCCATACCCCGACCCGGATTGCGCGGGTGCGTTCCGCCGATTTTCTGAGCCACCCGGAGATCTTTTGCAAGGAAGCTATCCCGATTGACGTGATTATCAGCCCTGAGCAGATCCTCAACAATCAGATTCAGCACCTGATCGAGTACCCCGGCGCCCTGCAGGTGATTGATTTTGCTGCGGGCAAGATTCGTCTGGTTGGACTGAGAGCCTATTATGGCGGGGCGTTGGTCGGGCATGAATTGAAGGATCTGAAGGATCACCTGCCCTCGGTGAAAACCCGGGTCGCGGCGATCTACCGGCAGGACCGGGCCATTATTCCGACCGGGGAAACCATTATCGAGGCGGACGATGAGGTCTTTTTCATTGCCACCCGGCAGGATATTAAACAGGTGATGCAGGAGTTGCGGAGCATTGAGGAAGTCGGTAAGCGGGTGTTCATCGCCGGCGCCGGCAATATCGGGCTTCGTCTGGCGCATTCGCTGGAAGACCGGGGCTATCAGGTGAAGTTGATTGAACACAATTACGAGCGTGCCCGCAGGGTATCGGAGGAGCTCGAGAATACGGTCGTATTGCAGGGTGACGCGGCGGATGAAGAACTGTTGCGCCAGGAGAATATCGGCAACGCGGAGGCGTTCTGTTCCCTGACCAATGATGATGAAGCGAATATCCTGTCCTCCATGCTGGCCAAGCGGCTGGGCGCGCGGCGGGTCATGGCGATTGTCAATCGTACCGCTTATATTGATCTGGTTGAAAGCAGCGTGCTCGATATCGCCATCTCGCCGAGGCTGTCCACGGTCAGCGCCCTGTTGTCGCATGTCCGGCGGGGGGATGTGGTGGCTGCCCATTCATTGCGCCGCGGCGTGGCGGAAGCGATCGAAGCGGTGGCCCATGGTGACCGCAAGACCTCCCGGATTGTCGGCCGCAGGCTGGCTGATATCAAGCTGCCGGACGGCGCCACCATCGGCGCCATCATGCGCAACGACGAGCTGATCCATCTGCACCGTGACGCGGTGATTGAAGATGGCGATCACATCATTATTTTTGTGATCGACAAACGCCGTATCCCCGACGTCGAGAAACTGTTCCAGGTTTCCGCGACTTTTTTCTGACTGTTCCGGTAACCGTCCCGCAGGACCGAATCGAAGCCATGCAATTTCTCGGCGCTGTCAGAATCCTGGGAATATTGATCGCGCTGTTCAGCAGCACGCTGATTCCGCCGATTGCGGTATCAATATGGTACGCGGATCAGGCGCACACGGCTTTTATCACGGCGCTGGTGATTCTGTTCACAACCGGGTTGTTATGCTGGTGGCCGGTGCGCGGTTACAAGCGGGAATTACAGTTGCGGGAAGGTTTCGTGGTTGTGGCGCTGATCTGGGTGGCGCTCTCGATCATGGCGGCCGTGCCGCTGCTGCTGGTGGATAACCCCGAAATGAGGGTGGTTGACGCGTTGTTCGAGGCGACTTCCGGGTTGACCACCACCGGAGCGACCATTCTGTTGTCACTCGATACCCTGCCGCATTCGGTATTGTACTATCGCCAGCAACTGCAATGGCTGGGCGGGATGGGTATTATCGTTCTGGCTGTAGCGGTTTTGCCGGCGCTGGGGGTCGGCGGCATGCAGTTGTACCGCGCGGAAACACCGGGGCCGATGAAGGATGCCCGATTAGCGCCCCGTATCACCGAAACCGCCAAAGCGATCTGGTATATCTATCTGGGACTGACGGTTGTGTGCGCGGCGTCCTACTATCTTGCTGGCATGAGCGCTTTCGATGCGGTTTGCCACGCTTTTTCCACTGTCGCGATTGGCGGTTTTTCCACTCATGACGCCAGTCTCGGCTATTTCCAGAACAATACGATCTATCTGCTGGCCTGTCTGTTCATGATTCTGGCGGGGCTGAATTTCGCGCTGCATTTCACCGCAGTTCGCAGTATGCGGGTCTCTGTCTACCTGAAAGACACCGAAGCGAAAGTCTATTTCGGCGTGATATTGATGGCGGTTATCGTCACTATATTCATGTTGACCAGCCATCGTACCTACGACACTCTGGAGCAGAATCTGATTCAGGGAACGGTCCAGGTCATATCCATCGTCACCACAACCGGGTTTACCACCGCGGAGTTTTCGTTATGGCCAACCTTTGTGCCGTTGCTGCTGATCCTGCTCAGTACGGCCGGCGGCTGCGCCGGGTCCACCGCGGGGGGCATGAAAATCGTCCGCATCACATTGTTGTTCAAACAGGGGTTGCGGGAGATTTCCCGGCTGGTTCATCCGAGCGCCCTGATTCCGATCAAACTCGGCGGCAAACCGGTCGCCGATAATGTAATCAACGCGGTGTGGGGATTCCTGTCGCTTTACATATTCAGCTTTACCGTGTTACTGATTCTGATGCTGGCCACCGGTTGTGATCTGTTGACCGCATGGACGGCGGTGGCGGCATCGTTGAACAATCTGGGGCCGGGGCTGGGTGATGTCGCGCACAATTACAGGAGTATTTCCGACAGCGGCAAGATTATCCTGACCTTCGCGATGCTGCTCGGACGTCTGGAGTTGTTTACCCTGCTGGTGTTGATTTCTCCGGTATTCTGGAAGGGCTGAATCAGGCGATGACGTTTGCGGGCGGGCACGGAGACCCGCCCCTGCGGTGTCGGTTGAGCGCCGTAGTGATTGTCCGGGGGTGACGGGGGATGCGGGCAGTTGACTCTATGATGGTTGCAGCCAGCTATTTACGCGTTTGATGTCTTCTTCATCGAGGTCGCCGACGGCTCGTTCCAGTTCCAGTACCGAGAGGATGTAGTCGTAGCGCGCGCGCAGGTAGTCGGTTCTGGAGCGGGACAGGTCGCGCTGGGCATCAAGCACGTCCAGGTTGGTGGTCAGACCGGCGTTAAATCCTTCTGTCTTCGCTTCCAGTGCGCTTTCGCCTGCGGTAATCGCTTCGAACAGCGCTTCAACCTGACTGATGCGGCTGGCGGTAGTCAAAAACGCGGTTGTTGCCTGGGTGGCGGCTGTACGGCGCGTCTGTTCCAGCAGTCTTTCGACCTGATTATACATCAGCCCGGCTTGCCGGGTTTTCAGTTTGACCACGCCTCCGTTGTAAAGCGGGAATCTCACCTGTACGGACAGATGGGTCGTGCCGGAACTGCTGGAATACGCACCGGAGTCGCCGCGGGCATCCGTCTGGCGATGGCCTCCGTCCAGACTGACAACAGGAAGCCGAGCACTCTTCTGGCGTTCGATTTCGGTGTTGGCAATGTCCAGTTCCAGTGATTGAATGTCCAGTGACACATTGTTCGACAATGCCCGATCGACCCAGGTATCCATATCATTTGGCTGAGGCAATTCCAGTGGAGCGGATTCACTCAGTGGCGACAGGGTTTGCGGGGTTGTGCCGATGATCTGTTGCAGTAACGCAATATCATTGTTGATGTTATTACGAGCCATGATTTCGTTGGCTTCCGCCTGCTTGAATCGGGCTTTTGCATCGAACAGGTCGGTGGGTGTTACCAGTCCCACTTCAAGCCGTTCGCTGGCCAGGTCCATCTGGCGCTGGATTGCGACCTTCTCCAGTCTGGCAACTTCGCCGGCATCGCGCGCCGCAAGCACATTGAAGTAACGATTGGCGACGCGCAGGATCAAATCCTGCTTTGCCTGGCGTAATTCCAATCCTGAAATTCCCACACGGTCCCGGCTCTGGTCAATGTGGATACGGTCTGCCTTGTTATACAGTGGCAGGTTGACGTTGAGGTTGACAGCGTAATCATCGCTATTCCCCCGATCCGGGTTTTTGTTGTTTGCCTGATCCTCTGACACACTCGCGCTACCGGTGACCAAAGGCTGGAACGCAGTGCGCGCGATCGGCAGTTCCAGAGCGCTGGCGCTGTGGGCCAGTGTTGCGGCCTGATAAACCGGATCATGGGTCAGCGCCTGGGAGTAGATGTCCCAGAGATCTGCGGCCAGACTGTTGCCGGGCAGGATGGTGCACAGCATGGCAGTCAGGATAACTCGTGCCCGGCAATGAGCCTTGACTCCGGGCACAGGCCGCGGGGTGAGTCTAAAAATCGAATATGGCTTGTTCATGGACATTTTCCAATCTGGGGACGCTGGTTTCGAACAGGGAGGTTTTCTGTCCGTTTCCCCGGATCAGGACAACCTGCATGGCCGGGTCGTTGCCTTCGATTCCGACCAGTCTTCCACGGCTGTCAATCCGGTTGAGGAAAACCGGATCAATGCGGGGGACGGACCCGGTAATCAGCGCTCGGTCGAATGTTCCCCCGCCGTCCAGGGTTTCACAAAAGCGAAAGCAGTCGGCGCAGTGCAACTCGACATTGTCGATACCCGCCATGCCCAGATTCCGTTTCGCCTGGTCGGATAATTGCGGATTGATCTCAATGCTGGTCACCTGTGCGCCGAGTGAGGCCATCAGCGCGGCGGTATAGCCGGAGCCGGTTCCAATCTCCAATACACGATGGTCGGGCGCCAGTTGCAGGGCTTCAATCATACGGGCGCTGACTTTGGGTTCGAGCATGACCTGATTGTCGCCCAGAGGAATGCAAGTATCGACGAAAGACAGATGCCGGTAGCGTTCAGGCACGAAATCCTCCCGCCGGACCTCACCCAGAGCGTTCAGCGTCCGGGTTGCCAACACATTCCAGGGACGGATCTGTTGTTCGATCATATTGATGCGGGCTGTTTCGTAATCCATGGCGGGGTCATAAGCGTTCGATCAGATTCATCCCTTCATCATATCAAAAATCAGGGGACTTTATTGGTATAAATCCCTGATTTTCGTGGGGAGTCTGCCCTCGGTGATAGAGTATCCATGCCGGTGGGTTATAGATAGTTAATGTAGTAATTGACTTTATCATGCCACGACAGGTTGGTAGTTGTGGCAAGTTCGGCGCGTTTGATGGCAACCAGATTCTGTACCAGAGTTTCCCCCACGGCCTGCACCAGATCAGCGTCCGCGACCAGATCGTCCAGCGCCTCGTCCAGTGTCGCTGCCACTCCATCTACGGCGTCCTGACTTTGTACGCAGTCTCCGGTCTCGGCTGCCTGCAGTTCATATTTATTCATAACTCCCAAACGCGCTGCCTGCAATACGGCGGCGGTCGCCAGATAAGGATTGACCGCGCCGTCTGCCATACGATGCTCGATTCTCGCATGTGAACCGACTTCACCGGATATGCGCGTAGTTACACCGCGATGGTCTACTGCCCAGTTGCGCCAGTAACCGGAAAGGCTGGCCGGTTGAAGGCGGTGGTAGGAGTTTTCAATGGGCGCAAGAATGCCGGCCAGACCTTTGTGATGGCGCATCAGTCCGGCTACACAGCGTTGACCGATTTCACTGAGATTTCCTGTTGCGTCTGCATGACCGATGATGTTGTTGCCCTTGCGGTCGTTCAAACTGAAATTGATATGAACTCCTGAGCCGCCAGCAGTCAAAATCGGTTTGGGCATAAAAGTAAGCAATACGCCGTGTTCAATGGCTACCTCGCGGGCCATCAGCCTGAACAGGAAGATATCATCGACTGCCTTTACCGCATCGTCATATTTCAGGGTGTACTCGAACTGGGGAGAGTCATATTCCGATGTGATCATCTCCAGCTGAAAACCACAGTCATTGGCGCGATCCCAGATGGCGTCGGTAATACCGAGAGGATCGGTGAAAGGTCCGGTGCTGTAGACAAAGGCGCCGGGCGTATCATAAGGTTGCCATTTGCCTTCATTGTTTCTTACAAAAGCAAACGCTTCCAGCTCAATACCCACCTTGGGAGTATACCCCGTTTCCTGCCACTGGTTGACCGTGCGTTTCAGTAAAGTACGGGCACACAAATTTAACGGTTGGCGGTCGCTTTCCAGCAAGTCACAGACCACCACGCTGACTCCCGGATGCCAACTTTTCCTGATTTCCTCAGTCTTGTAACAGGCGATCATGTCCGGTAGCCCTTCGAGCATTTTCGACCCCGGAGCCGGGATCAGTTCCTTATCGTAGGTGACGGCGTAAACTCCCCGACAAAATCGGGTCTCGCTCGCGGACGAAGAGTGCGCACCGAATGGAAGATATTTGCCACGCGCCAGGTTGAGTTGGTCACAAAAAAGTGTTCGCAGGCTTTGTTTCATGATTAACGATCTCAAGGTCAAGTGACAGATACAGATAGATACTTGATGCCGCCCACAAAGTTGGAACGGGTGTATCTGACAGAATCGGTCAGGGTAATGGATTTTATCCGATTGCAGAGTTGTTGCATCAACACTCGCACCTCCAGCCTCGCCAGCCACATACCCAGACACAAGTGCGGGCCTCCCTGACCAAAGGCAAGATGGCGATTGGGTTTACGCAACGGGTTAATCCGAAATGGTTGCTCAAAGGCGTTGTGGTCACGGTTTCCTGAAACGAACCACAACAGGACTTTGTCCCCCTTGCTTATCGTCTGATCGTGAAAGGTAAAATCCCGGGTTGCGGTACGGCGGAAGTGCATGGTTGGGGATGCCCAGCGAATGAACTCGTCAGTCGCGGCCTGCCAGATTTCGCTGTTACCGGACTTGAGTTGCCCAAGCAGACCTTTTTGCCGGGTGAGGGCATGGAGGGAAGCCGATAAGGTGTATCGCGTAGTGTCGTTTCCGGCGGCCACCAGCAAACAGAAAAAATTGCGAAACTCCCGGGGTGACATTACCTCTCCTTCGGCATCGGGCTGCATCACCAGGCTCAACACTCCGCTATCATCTCCCCGTTTTTTCTTGTGCGCCATCAAACGTTCAGCGTAATCCCATAGTTCAGCCCCGGCGGGAGAACGAAAAGGCATCAGACGATAAGCCTCCGTATCATCCTGGTCAAGAATCAGGCTGGAAAATTCCGGGTCTGTATTGCCGATCAATTCATCTCCTTTGGTCACCAGCCAGTCCAGGTCCTGATCCGGTACTCCGAGTATCTGGCCCAGCATACGCATCGGCAGTTGTCTGGAAATTTTTTGTGCGGCGTCAAACTCTCCAAGTTCCATGCACTCGTCGAGAATCGTATTACAGATGTTCTCGATCACCTGTGTATATTCCATGATCACCTGGCGCGAGAACGCTTTGGTCACCAGTTTGCGAGTACGGGTATGTTCCGGCGGGTCGGTTTCCTGGAATGTCCTGCGCGCCATGTATTCCTCGTGTGTCTGATCTTCCATGCGGATCCCCTGGGCCGAACTGAGCAAATCGGTTTTCGGATTCAACTCAAGAATATCCGCATGCCGGGTTATCGACCAGAACCCTTTTTGATGGTTACATTCGCACCATGCTACCGGGCGCTCATCACGCAGTCTGGAAAATGTATTGTGTGGTACTCCCTTGATAAATGAATCGTGGTTTGACAGGTCTGCGTAGCCATCGTCATCCGGGTGCCAGAGTGTCATGATGATGCCTCTTCTGCAGTCGTTTCAGTATGCAGGATAATGCGTAACAGACGGCTGAGCTCTTGCTGCTCTGACACGCTCAGCTGGGTGGTAAATGTCTTTTCAAGATCATTGATTTTGAGAAACAGCCGTTTCATCAATGTTTGTCCTTTCCCGGACAACTGTACATACTTGCGACGTCTGTCGGATTGATGGGGGATACGTTTAGCCAGACCGTACTTCTCCAGAGTTGTTACGACCCCGGTCAACGTACCTTTGGCAATGCCGCATTCCACCGCCAGTTCCGAGGACAGCTTCCGACCCCAGACCCACAGCACCCAAAGTACGGTAAAGCCGGAAAACGAGAGGTTATATTTGCCCAGATATTGTTGTTCCGCCTGATTGCGGAACTTCACAGATACCCGGAATATATTGCTGATCGCGGCCATCGCGTTCAAATCGACATCCAGCGCCTGCACATGGGTCGTCGCGATACGCTCCTGGATGGTTCTGGAAGTATTTCTGGTCATCGCATGCAAACCTTATGTCAGGCTAACCCGGATGTTCAATCGCAATGCCGGGCAGATTGCGCCGCGCAAGCGTAGTTCCGCTACGCCAGGACATGGATACTTCGCGCCAGTAACCGGCAATCGGTTCAATCATTCGCAGGCGGGTCAGCTCTTCCACAGGTGAGTCATAAATTTCCAGATCGAAGGTTCCGGTGAAGCAGCGTCCGACCTCACTCGTGTAGGCTTGCATGGTGACCAGTTCATCCAGGCTGTCTGAGCCATCGCCTTCAATAGCGGGCATCCAGCGGTTGTGGATCATCGGGCGCCCATTGACAAATCCGGCATGGTCACTGCGGCCGGTAATCTCGAATTTGCCATGCAGTAATCGACGGTCATAGGCGGCGACACTGGCGCCAAACTTGCCTCCCGGCTCAAGTCGCGGCCCGGCCACTCCGAGCGTAATCGGGCGGGTCATGTAAATCGAAGCCAGTTTTTTCGGGTAGCCCTGATGATGTCCGCGTACCATTGCATAATCGGTATCTACCCAGATATATACGCAACGGGAATAAGTCGCCCCTTGATATTTGCATCGCACGACCACGAACGCCTCCATATACTGACCGCGAGCGGGGTCCAGAATCTCCTCAAAGGTATCAGAACAATTTTGCCAGTCGGCCCAGATTACGGCGACCGCGCCGGGGTCTTCGTCTGCCGGTTCCAGGTAGTCCGGCAATAGTTCTGCAACCGCTTCAGGGTCGGTACGGTATTCCAGGGTGAGCATGGTCCCGGAATAATGCCAGGGTGTGGGTGGAAGCAGGGAAGCCCGGCCAGTGGCGGAACGCGGAAACATAAATCCTTTCTGCAGCATATTGAATCCTCGGTTTGTCTGAATCAAATTCACTTGTATAATATCGTTAGTACCCTAACGAAATCAACGGTTATCCGAGGCTAAGCATTATGGCAGTAACCCTGAGACACTATCGGCGCATCCTTCTGGACGGTTATCCCACTGTTGCAGAACTTCATGACGACCTGCTGGTTGCCAGAGACGGCAGAACCATCATTGCACAAGACGCCGTGCACCTGCCACCCTCCGAACCCCGGAAAATTATCTGTGTACACCTGAATTACAAAAGCCGGGTAGATGAATACATGACCCGGTTACCGGCAACCCCTACCTATTTCCAGAAACCGGTTTCTGCATTATCCGGGCATGGCGCGGATGTGGTCCGCCCAGAGCGTTGTAACTGGCTCAATTATGAGGGAGAAATCGCGATTGTGATGGGTCGGTTCTGTCGCAATATCAGCGCCGATGAAGCCGGGGAGTATATCGCCGGTTACAGTATTGCCAACGATTATGGTCTGCATGATTTCCGTGATACCGATGCCGGTTCGATGTTGCGCGTCAAGGGCACGGATACCCTGTGCCCGGTTGGTCCCGGACTGGTTACCGGCTGGGATTTCCATGACAAGGGCATTCGCACACTGGTCAACGGCCAGGTCATACAGGATGGCAATACTCGTGAAATGGAATGGGATATGCATTATCTGGTCGCGGATATCGCCCGCAATATCACGCTGGAACCCGGAGATTTGTTGCTTTCCGGTACGCCGGCCAACAGTCGGCCTGTGCAACCGGGCGATGAGGTCATCGTTGAAGTGGAAGGGTTGGGCGCATTACGCAATAAAATCGTACACGGCCCGGTTGCCATTCGTGATGATCTCGGTCATCAACCCATGACCACGGAAGAAGTAGTTTCTACCGCAATGGGTGGTGACTGGGAATTCCGTGGTATCCGGGCGCCGAAGGGGCCAGGCGCCGCGCACTACAAAAGCGAACTTGCCGATTGACTCAACTGACCGAACCCTCCAGTATTTGCAGGGTCTTCAAATCACTGTGAAAATCCAGTGCGTAGTCGCCGCCTTCTCGACCAATCCCGCTGATACCGTAGCCGCCGAACGGCGCAGTCAAGTCCCGAACCAGGAAACAGTTGACCCAGATCGTGCCACCGCGCACCGCCCTGCCTACTCGCTCAGCGCATCCCTTGTCGCTGGTATAAACGATCCCGGATAAACCATACGCTGTGCTGTTTGCCAGCCTGATTGCTTCTGCTTCATCATCAAAGGTCTGCAAGGTCAGTACCGGGCCGAAGATTTCTTGTTGTACGACCTCTGAATCATTCGAGCGGGGTTCGATCAGAGTGGGTTGATACCACAGTTTTTCTGCTTCGAACCGTTCGCCACCGAACAGGATTCGGTCTCCATTAGCACGGGCGCGCGCTATGAACCCTTCGATTCTCTCCAGATGAAGCGGGTGGATGGCGGCGCTGAGTGTGGTTTCCGGGTCACGGCTGTCACCGGCAACATGCTGTTGCGTGTGATATTCGAAGCGCTGCATAAATTCATCCCTGCTCGAGGCTTCAATCAGCAGGCGTGTGCCAGCCAGACAAACCTGGCCTGAGTCCTCAAACTGAGCGGCGGCTTTTTTCGCCGCCGCATCCAGGTCGGCATCGGCGAAAACGATCAGCGCTCCCTTGCCACCGAGCTCGGCGGTAAAGGGCACGATGTTGCGCGCCGCAGCCATGCCGATATGGCGAGCGGTTTGTGGAGAGCCGGTGAATGAGATGCGCCGTACTCGCGGGTCAGCAACCAGCGCGGCGCCAACCTCACTGCCATAGCCCTGTACCACGTTAAAGGCTCCGGGCGGAAATCCGGCCTGATTGATCAGGTCGGCGAGCAGGCTGGCCGACAGGGGGGACCATTCCGCGGGTTTCAGGATGACGGAGTTGCCCGCCGCGAGCGCCGGGGCCAGCTTCCATGTGGCCAGCATGAAAGGCGCGTTCCAGGGGGTGATAATGACGGCGGGGCCGGCCGGGTCGCGAATCACGCGGTTTTGCGTGCCTTTGGAACTCCAGTTACGCTCTTCCGCTTGCCTGACAATATCGGCGTAGTTACGGAAATTGAGTGCGCCGCGCGGCACCAGGCGTAATTCGAGGCTTTGTTTCAGCATCGCCATATCCAGACACTCGATCAGGGCGATCTCTTTGGCGCGGGCTTCAATCAGGTCGGCGAGCCTGTACAACGCATCCATACGCTGCTGTCGGGTCATGCCGGACCAGGCTCGGAAGCCTTCGACCGCGGCGCTGACCGCGAGGTCGGCTATTGCGGCGTCTCCGCGTGAAATATCGGCCAGCTTGCGCTGCCAATCCATCGGTGAGCGCGTCTCAAATGTATCGGATGACACGACTCGCTGGCCGTTGATGAAATGATGCGGTGATACCGATATACCGTCGATATCCACCCGGTCTTCTGCTGCGCTCATGTCTTTTCCCGGATAATTTCGTTTGGTTGCAAACGATTCGGTCTAATGATAATCTTGTTGACAGAAAAATCAATCATAAAATAACTTGCCCCAAGTGGAGGAGTTGTTAAGGACTATGGGTGAAATTGTCGGCGCTGGATTTTTATCCCATGCGCCCACCATCATGTTTCCTAAAGAGGCGCGTTACGCATTGAACGGTGGTCGGGAGATCAGTCTGGTGCCCGGGCTTGAACGCCTGCGTAAGGAGGCGCTTGACGAATTGAAACCGGATGCGGTACTGATTTTTGATACGCACTGGTTTACTACGGTTGAATTCGTGATCACCGCCCACTCTCGTCGCACGGGTAAATATACTTCCGAGGAGTTGCCTCGTGGCATGGCTCAGGTGCCTTATGATATGACAGGAAGTCCTGAGCTTGCCGGACTAATCGCCGACAAGGTCAACGCCAATGGCGTCAAATGCCATGCCAGTGACGACCCTTGTTTGCCGATACACTACCCGACTGTGAATACCACACATTTCCTGAACGCTGGGGAGGCCTGGTTGTCGATGGGAGTCTGCCAGACTGCGCGCGACCACAATTTCCTCGCGGTCGGCAAGGGCATTGGTGAGGCGATCGCGGAGTCTGGCCTGCGTGTGGCGCTGATTGCCAGCGGCGGGTTGAGTCACCGCTTCTGGTCGCTGGATGAACTGGAGGAGCATGAAACCTCCGATCCGG
Source organism: Candidatus Poriferihabitaceae bacterium (assembly GCA_965214205.1). Classification (GTDB taxonomy): domain Bacteria; phylum Pseudomonadota; class Gammaproteobacteria; order Arenicellales; family Poriferihabitantaceae. Next base: position 1,333,725 of record OZ243941.1, read on the forward strand.
AAAATATCATTACTCCACAAGCGCGGGCTGCCGATGAGCAGCGCATTGAGTGGTGGCTTCAGGGCGACCACACCCGGGTGATTGATGCGATGGATGACTACCGCCAGCACAAGCCGGAAGGAATGTTCGGGCACTACCTGATGATGATTGGAGCATTGGGTGGTCGGCAATGCAAGGCAACCGGGCGGCTGTTCAGTGATTATGAGAGCGCCACCGGCACCGGTCAGGTACATGTCTGGTTTGACAAGCCAACGGGCGGCTGGTCAGTGAACTGAAACAATGAGAAACAACGAGAAACAACTAAACAACGAAACAACAGGTGGCAGAGGCATCTGAACTACTTTTCGATACACAGCATTATTTTTTAACCATTTGGAGGAATCATGAAGAAACTATCACTTGCCCTGATCATGGGGTTGTCCATACTGGCATTCGGCGCTCAGGCCGAGTATCCGGAAAAGCCGGTTTCATTTGTTGTTCCCTGGCCGCCGGGTGATCTTGAGGATGTATTGACCCGCATGATAGCTGAAGAATTTCAGGAAACCTACGGCGTCGCGGCTGCGGTCGTCAACAAACCTGGCGGTGGCGGCGGACCATTCCCCGGTGCGGTTGAAGTCGCCGTTGCGCCTGCTGACGGCTATACCGTAGGTTCGTTCATTATTGCAGTGCCGACCGTAGGGCCACAAATCGGCATCCCTGAACTGAGCCCGAATCCGTTTGATCCTTTGGGTAATTTCCTGACTTATCCATTTGTGATCGTTGCCGGAGAGAATGCGCCATATAACGATATGCAGGAACTGGCGGAGTATGCGATGAACAACGATGTTGCGCTGGGTCACTTTGGCGCTCCGTTGATCCCTACCCAGGTAACCCTGGCATTGGCGAAAAAAATGGGCTTCGAATATGGCTCAGATGCCGCCTTTGATGCGCTTGATTGCAATACGCTGGCATCCGGCGATGTGGATGTCATTAACACAACCCTGCAGTTGGTGTTGCCCTGCAAGGACAAGATCAAAATACTGGCATCCATAGGCTCTGAGCGAATCGGCATCACTCCGAATGTGCCTACTGTGGCGGAACTTGAGCCGGAATTGGACATTGCTCTCTGGAACGGCTTGTTCGTACATAAGGATACTCCGTCTGTCGCACGTGAGAAAATCATCGCGGTCGCTAGTAAGGTCATGCAATCCGAGCGCGCGCAAAAGCTGGCTGTGGATACCGGCGCCTTGATTTACTGGCAGGACGCAGCGGCCGCCGCGGCGCAAATTGATGCGGATATCCAGGCGCTTGGGCGTATTGATGCGATTCTCGGACAGTGACCGGGGACACTGCCTGGTCTCCTTCGCAGTCCGCTTTGTTCCTGCGGGGGGTAAGGGTTGAATGACTGCTGAATCAGGCATAACCGAGTCAAACCCGATCAGGACCTGGTTTGAGCGCAAGCGACAGCCCGGTGATCTGGTTTTCTCTATTGCGTTCCTGATTGTTTCGCTCTTCCTGTTATCCCGGCTGGGCGCGGAGACGCAATGGGTTAAAGGCGCCCGGCTGTTTTCCCAGCCGGGTTTCTGGCCTGCGATCAGTCTGGCGGGTATGTCGATGTTTGCCATTTTGCATAGTATCGGCTCGGTGATGTCGCCGCGTATTCCCGGACGTCGGCAGGAGGTCGTTCTCTGGGTACGCTCGATTGAGTATGCGCTTTGGTTCATGGCTTACGTCTGGCTGGTTCCCCGTATCGGGTATCTGGCGGCTTCCCTGCTGTTTACTCTGTCGCTGACTTTCCGCATTGGTTATCGCAGTCGGCTCAGTTTCCTGGCGGCGGGTTTGATCGGATTTTTTACCGTACTGGTATTCAAGGGCCTGTTGTCGGTCAGGATTCCAGGCGGTCTGATCTATGAGTATCTGCCTGACGGTCTGCGTAATTTCATGCTGAATTATTTTTAATTGGTCTTTGATTGGTCATGGAACTGCTTATTTCTTCGATTCAGATCCTGGCTCGCTGGGAGGTGCTCGTAGCGCTTCTGGTCGGTTCGGTTGGTGGAGTCATCATTGGCGCGATTCCGGGGGTTGGCGCTGCCGTTGCAATCGCTATTTTATTGCCGGCGACATTTTCCATGGAACCGATTGTCGGCTTGACTGTTCTGCTCGGGATTTATGGTTCGTCGATGTATGGCGGCGCTATCCCGGCCATTCTGATCAATACCCCCGGTACAGCGGTCAATGCGCTGACTACCTACGACGGGTATCCGATAGCCAGAGATGGTAACCCGCGCCGCGCCTTGTCGCTGGCTTATTCGGCTTCTTTTTTCGGCGGCGTATTCTCGGTCGTGTGTCTGATGCTGCTGGCACAGGTGCTGGCGCTGGTGGCTCCGCATTTCGGCAGCCGGGAGATATTTCTGGCCGCATTGCTGGGCTTGATACTGGTAGTACTGGCGCACCGCGGGCAGGTATTTTCTGCCGGAATGCTGGCCTGTTTCGGGATTTTTCTCAGTACCATCGGACTCGAGCCGGTCAAATACACACGCCGCTTCACCTTCGATCAAACCTGGCTGGCATCGGGCGTTGACCTGATTGTCGTGATACTGGGTCTGTTCGCGCTGTCACAGGCATTCTTGCTGCTGACCGAACGCGATCAGAGACCTCAGTCGGCAAAGGTTAGTGGTGGCCTTTTCGAGGGCTTGAAGGAGTTGTTTTTGTTCAAACGTGTCGCAGCGGTGTCGTCTTCGTTCGGGGTGGTGATGGGGATGATTCCCGGAGTGGGCGAATTTACTGCACAATTCATGTCCTACACTTACGCACAGAAAACCTCGAAGACACCTGAAAAATTCGGCAAAGGTTCCCCGGAGGGACTGATCGCGTCCGAAGCGGCCAACAACGCGGTGCCGGCCGCAGCCATGATTCCATTACTAGCGCTTGGCATACCGGGGGAAGCGTTGACCGCGATGATGTTGTCGGTTTTTTATGTCCACAACGTGATTCCGGGGCCTCAGTTGTTCTCTACAGGAATGGATTTTGTACTGGCGCTTTATCTCGCCTTGCTGGTACTCAATGTTCTTATTCTTGCATTTCTGGTGTTTTCCACCAACGGTTTGTTAAAGATCATCCGAATCCCGACTCGTTTCCTCGGTATGCTGATTCTGACGCTTGGATTTGTCGGTGTTTACTCGTTGCGAAACTCGATCACTGACTGCGCCATTGCGGTCGTATTTGGTGTCTTCGGACTGATTTTGAAGCGTTTGCAGTTGCCGATTGTGCCGATTATTCTGGGCATGGTGCTCGGCTATATTATGGAAGTCAAATTACGTTCGGCGATGGCGCGTGTGCAATCACCGCTTGATTTTATTGATCGTCCGATTTCGGCGATTATTTTCGGATTGATCGTTCTGGTGATCGGGTTTCATATCCGCAGTTATATGAAGGGGCGAAAAAGCCCCCTGCCGAGTGCGGAGGATTGATCAGGCCCGGTTTCTCACCATCGGCCGATAATGATGCCGAATTCCTCGTCCCGTTGCGGGCCTTGTCCGATCATGTATTGATATTCGAGGCCAGTGCGGCGTTTCAGCGAATTACGCCAGGCCAGGAGCCGGTCTTTCATTTGGCCGCGAATCTTGTTAAATGACCGGTCGCGCCCCAGATCGGTGAATTCGTCCGGGTCGTTTTCCAGGTCGAACAGTTGAGGTTCAAATGCCGGATGCCAGATGTATTTCCAGCGCCTGTCCCGGATCATGATTGCGCGGCACTGGTCGAGCCGCAGGTTGAGCAGGGAACGTGGGCCGCGGTCTGAATAATCAATCTCACTGACCGCAATGTCACGCCAGTTTTCAGGTTGTTGACGACAATCCAGCATGGGCAGGAGGGAGCGTCCTTCGAGACGTTCCTGACAAGGCTCGGCGCCAGCGAAATCCAGCAGGGTAGGCGCCAGATCAACGGCTTCTACGAACTCATTGCGTTGCATACCCCGAGTCGTATCCGCCTGGGCGCGGGGGTCAACCAGAATGAACGGAATTTTAGCCGATGCCTCATGGAAAAGGTCTTTTTCGCCGAGCCAGTGATCGCCCAGGTAGTCACCGTGATCGGCGCTAAAAACGATCAGTGTATTGTCCAGCAAGTCTCTTGCGCGCATGAACTCAAATAATCGTCCGAGATGGTGGTCGAGTTGTTTGATCAATCCCATGTAGACGGGAATCACGACTTCGCGCACCTCATCACGTATCCAGGACTCGCTGTACTCCTGTTGCATGAAAGCCTGATGAACCGGGTGCGGGTTCTGGAGTTCCAACTCGCTGCGAACAACCGCCTGGATGTCTTCGGGCCGGTAAATTTCGTGCCAGGGCGCCGGGGCGATCACAGGCCAGTGCGGCTTGATATAACTCAGGTGGAGGCACCACGGCTGATCCGCTGTCTGCTCCATAAAATCCATGGCCCTTTGTGTGGTAAATGCCGTTTCGGAATGTTCTTCTCTTATGGCAGCCGGGTAACGTGCGCTACGCAGTTGCCAGCCTGAGTGCAGGTTTCCATCCGTGTCCAGGCCACTGTTGGCGCAACGGTCCCATGGGTTTTCCCAGGCATATCCCAATGACCGCAAGTAGTTGGTATAACCATGAGATTGCGGAAGTATCGGGTCCGGATACAGTCCCTCATGGGATTCGTACGGCTCGAACCCGCCTGTTTGCGAAGCCCTGGCGTAGTCGGAGTCCATATCGACTCCCAGGTTTTCCAGAGCGTCCCGATTTTTATAGCTGTGGGTTTTGCCTGTGACCGCAGTGCGATAACCGAGTGGTCGCAAGTAGTCTGCAAGCATCTTCTCATCGAGTTGCAGCGCATCGTCGTTGCCCATTACGCCATGACTGGACATATACCGGCCAGAGTAGAAGCTGGCCCGTGAAGGGGCGCAGATTGGCGCCTGGCAGTAAGCGTTGGTGAAGGTGACGCCGCGTTCGGCAAGGCGGTCAATGTTGGGGGTTTCAAGGGACTCATGCCCATAGCAGGATAGATAGTCGAAGCGCAACTGATCGCACAGGATAAAGAGGATGTTTCCAGGTGCAGTGGATAGTGACTGATTGTTCATGTCATGCAGGTTGTCTGTTGCCGATATTGTCCGATTGTCTCGCGTTGCCGGATAAACCGGAAATTATACTGGATTGCAACCATCCGGTATGCAGGCTTGCCGGGTTATAATCCGGGTATGTTTCCTGATCAAAAAGCGATTGACGTTTATTCCACCGGTGCAGCATGATAGATATTGATATCCATGAAAAAGTCGAGGCCGGCGGTATATACAATATTCCCGGCGGTGGATTTGTTGTTGAGCTTCGTTTTGCAGGTTCGAGTTACCTGTTTGATAAACAGGGATTGCAGCACCGCATTGTCGAGAAGAGGAAAAGAGGGGTCGACGCTTCCGTGGAAGAGGCGGCTTTGGCGCAGATCAACAATTTCGGTCCGATATTCGAGCTATGACCGGCCGCCGCAATGTGGTGGCCGAGCGGGCCTTTGAATGGGGCGGCGCAAACCATGTTCCGGCGCTTGAGCCGGATCACATTCATTTGTGGATGATGACGCCTGAAGCGATGCGGATGATGTTCGAGCAACCCCGTTATCGCCTGATGCTGAGTGAACGCGAGCGCCGCCGGGCTGCCCGCATCGCTGACCCGGTGAAGCAGCGTCTGTACGTGGCCGGAAGAGCCGGGTCCAGGGTATTGCTGGAACGCTATACCGGAGTGGGCAATACCGAACTCGAGTTTGTTTCCGGCCCGCGGGGGAAACCCGAACTGCGCCACTCCGCCGGGTACGGTGACCTGAAATTCAATTATACCGTGTCGGCGGATCATGCCCTTTATGGATTCGCCCGCAACCGGAATCTCGGTGTCGATCTGGAGATGTTTCCCAGATCAGTGGCGGTCGGTCAGTTCGCCAGACGGATCCTGACTCCCAGGGAAACCTGGAGTTGGGGAGACGTTCCGGCGGATCAGGCCAATGACGCGATGCTTTGCTGCTGGACCCGAAAAGAGGCTTATGGAAAACTGTTGGGAGTCGGGATTCGATACGCGATGAATCAGGTGACCCTGTTCAGCCATCTGGACCGGGATCACTGGCATACCGGAGTTGCCGGATTGTTCGAAGGCGGGAGTCCGGTTGCTGGCGGGAGACTCTGCGGCATTCAGGTCGGGCTGCCGGTGGCGGGCGCCGCCGCGCTGATGTTTGATGACGCTGCAACGGAGCCTGAATTCAGGGCCCTGATTCCATCCCGTTCGTTTTGGGCCGTCTGATGCGGTATGTGCCCCATGCGGGATTGCTGGCCGGATTGGACGTAACCGGTATCCTGGTGGCTTACTTCCTGGCGTACCAATTGCGGTTCGGTGAATGGGCATCGCCATTTTCCGGTTCGTTGTGGATACTGGTGGTGGTCGCAATCCTGGCGCTGTATGTGATGGACATGTATCGGATGGATGACAGCCGGGACCCGGTCAGATTCAGCGGCGATGCCCTGGCCGCCGTGTTTGTGATCGCCGCCGCCAGTGTATTTGTCGTCTACATATTCGGGAAGGAACGATATGAGCCGATTTTCGGCCGGGGAGTGCTGCCGGTCGCATTGACCCTGTTTGCGATATGGGCGGCGCTGTCCCGGTGGTTGTTCGCGAAGTGGTATCAGCGCACCTTGGGAGTCATTCACTGGTTGATGATCGGCAGTGAAGAATCCGTTGCGCGTTTCAATCAGGATATACAGGCGACGGCGGCGCGTACCGCTCCTTCCAGGGATGTGCCCCGGTTCGAGGCGCAAACCGGGGTCGATCAGATCGAATCCTGGATCAGGGACCACCCCGAGCGCTCCTGTATCGTTCATAACAATCAGGCCGCGCCGGAATTGCAGCGGTTTAATCAACCGGAATGGTCGGCGCCGATACTCAGCGTTACCCGGTATTATGAGCAGTATTGGAAATTGTTGCCGGTGGATCATTTTGAAACAGATATGCTGCGCTCAGGCCGTCGCAATCTCACGCAGGACCGAACCGGGTTCCGGGTCAAGCGAATAGCCGATTTCCTGATTGCCGTTGCCGCCCTAACTGGCGCGGCTCCGCTGATGCTGGTGATCGGAGCGCTGATCCGGCTGCATTCTCCAGGCAAGGTAATCTACCGGCAGCAGAGAGTCGGTTTGAATGGCAAAGTCTTCACCCTCTATAAGTTCAGAACCATGTTCGAGGACGCGGAAAAGTCGGGCGCGCAGTGGTCGGATGTGGATGACCCGAGAATAACCCGGTTAGGGGGATTTTTGCGCGCTTCGCATCTCGACGAATTGCCGCAGTTGTGGAATCTGATTCTGGGTAATATGAGTCTGATCGGCCCGCGTCCCGAGCGACCGGAGTTCGTATCCCTGCTGCAGCGGGAAATCCCCCACTATCTGGTTCGCCACATCGTGCCGCCCGGGATTACCGGCTGGGCCCAGGTCAAATACCCGTATGGTTCGTCGGTTGAAGACGCCCGCCATAAACTGGAATACGACCTGTACTATATCAAGAACCATACGCTCATGCTGGACATGACCATTGTCATAAAAACCGTGATGGTGATGCTGAAGAGGCTGGGTCGGTAACCGGATTTGATGCTACCCTGGTTTTTTGGCGGTGGTTTTTTTCCGGGTGGTCTTTTTTGCAGCGGCCTTTTTGCGAACAGTCTTTTTTCGCACGGTCTTTTTCGTGGTGGCCTTCTTCGTAGCCTTCTTCGTAGTGGTCTTCTTCCGGGTAGTCTTTTTGGTGATGGCTTTCTTTTTTCTGGATGGTGGCTTCGCGTTTTTCAGCAGTTCAATGCAGTCTTCCAGGCTGAGAGTGTGCGGTTCGACGGTTTTCGGCACCCGCGCGTTTTTTTCTCCGTCCGTTATGTATGGTCCGTAACGGCCATTCAGCGCCTGTATGCCGTGCTCTTCAAAATTCAGGATCAGACGCTTGGCATCCTTCTCCTTTTTCTCCGCGACCAGTTGGAGGACGATATCCCGGGTTACCGTTGCGGGATCATGATCACCGAGAGAGACGTATTTGTCGTCGTATTTGATGTATGGTCCGAAGCGGCCAATGGCGACCGTCAGTTTCTCACCTTCGGGCGATTCACCTAATGATCTTGGCAGGTCGAACAGAGCCAGGGCTTCCTCGAAGGTGATCGAATCCAGCTTTTGACCGGCACGCAGACTGGCGAACACCGGTTTTTCTTCATCATCGCGAGTGCCTATCTGGGCACAAGGGCCGTATCTGCCCATTCGCACCGACAGCGGTCTGCCGGACTTGGGGTCGGCGCCGAGTGTTCGGGACTGGATGACTTCATCACGGCTGACGGTTTCCTCTTTCTCTTTGACCTGTTGGGAAAAGTCGTCCCAGAATTTCCTCATCAAGGGAATCCGCTGTTTCTCACCTCGTGATATTTCATCCAGCTCATCTTCCATTTTCGCGGTGAACTCATAATCGACATAGCGGGTGAAATGATTGGACAGGAATTGATTGACGATCTTGCCGATTTCAGTCGGTTCGAATCTGCGGTTTTCGAGTGTGACGTATTGCCGATTTTGCAGGGTGCTGATGATGGAAGCGTAGGTGGAAGGGCGACCAATACCCCAGGCTTCAAGGGTTTTTACCAGAGACGCCTCGTTATAACGGGGCGGAGGTTCGGTGAAATGCTGCTCTGGACGTACTTTTATCAGATCAACTTCCAATCCCTCTCGCAGATCCGGTAGATACGTTTCCTTCTCGTCCTTGTCGGTACGGTCATCGTAGCCTTCGAGATAAACCGACATGAATCCCGGAATACGTATAGTCGAACCCGAAGAACGGAAGATGCCGACATCACCGGCTGCCAGATCCACAGAAACGGTGTCGATAGTGGCATGGATCATCTGGCACGCGACCGTGCGTTTCCAGATCAGTTCATACAGCCTGATTTGGTCAGGGGACAACCGGGAGCGCAGTCGGGCAGGCGTCTGGGTGACTGAAACAGGTCGTATCGCTTCGTGCGCTTCCTGGGCGTTTTTCGACTTGTTCCTGAACGCTCTGGGACTATCAGGAACTGCGGAGGCTCCATATTCCCCGACAATGAAATCCCTGATTTCGGCTATAGCCTGACCGGCCAGCGCAACCGAGTCGGTTCGCATATAGGTAATCAGCCCGGCTGAACCCTTGCCGGAGCCGACTCCTTCATACAGTTGTTGCGCTATCCGCATGGTTCGCTGTGTGCTGAAGCCCAGCTTCCTGGAGGCTTCCTGTTGCAGGGTTGAGGTGGTGAACGGTGGAGCCGGATTGCGTTTTCTTTGTTTTTTAGTAACTTTTGCAACGCGTAATTTTCCGTTGGCGGCCTGCTCAAGTGCGGTGGTAGCCTGCTTGGCGGATGATTCGTCGGTAATGGAGAACTGGGTGAGCTTCTGTTCCTGATAATGCGTCAGTTTGCCGGAAAATTTCTGCCCCACAGTATCCATGTCGGCCTCAATGGTCCAGTATTCCTGGCGCACGAATTTCCTGATTTCCTCCTCCCGTTCACAAATCATCCGCAGGGCTGGACTCTGTACCCGGCCTGCGGACAAACCCGTGCGTACCTTTCTCCATAACAGGGGGGACAGGTTGAAGCCGACCAGGTAATCCAGCGCGCGCCGGGCCTGTTGCGCTTCGATCAGACTGGTGGAGATTTCCCGCGGATTGGCGACCGCTTTCTGAATGGCGGTTCGGGTGATCTCGTGAAATTCGACCCGGTAGACCGGTTTGTCTCCGATTGCCTTTCTTTGCTTGAGCAGTTCATACAGGTGCCAGGATATTGCTTCGCCTTCACGGTCGGGGTCAGTCGCCAGGTAAAGCGAATCGGCCTTCCGCATCTCCTTGACAATCAGATTGACATGCGGTTTGTTGCGTTCGACGAGTTCGTAGTGCATCTCGAAATCATTGTCCGGGTCAACCGCGCCCTCCCGGGGCAGGAGGTCGCGAACATGACCGTAGGAAGCCAGCGCCTTGAAGTCGTTGCCCAGATATCTGGACATCGAGCGCGCCTTGGCCGGAGATTCGACGATGATCAGGGGTTTGCCCATTATTGAGTATTCGTGTGTTCCTGTTGTTCGGGCAGGTTCTAGTGAGCGCAGCCATGCAGTCCGTCAAGAACCAGCGATTCGGTCAATGCGTAATCTTCCTCCCCTTCGGTACAGCAGTTCAGGACCATTAATGTGACCCATTTGACGTGATTTGGTTCAATGTCCCTGTCATCCAGCGCCATCAGTTGATCAATCACCATCTCCCTTGAGACCTTGTTGAGCGCTCCGCATTGCTCCAGTTTCAGTAGCAGGCCCCGGGATTCGGTATCGAGGCGCGCCTGTTCCTCCGCGCAGTAGTGCCGGATTGCAGTCTGATCCATGTCCAGCTGGTCCGGCGGAATATTTTCACAAAGAATCGCGAGATTTTCCAGCCAGTCGAAAGCCAGGCCGATCATGGCGCGGTCGAAACCGGCCTGTCTCAGCTCCAGTTCCAGGGTTTCCTGACTGAAGTCGTCCTCATCCGCTCCGAGCAGGTCGTTCTCGAACAAGAAGATCAGAATATCCAGAACATTTTCTTTCATTTTGTAACGGCCCCGTCAGTTTTCGCTGGTTGTTATCAGGCAGGCAGTCTCTGATAACTGCCGTTGGTTTCGATAATCAGACCCTGTAACTCCATGTCGGTCAGAATGGATGAAACCTGTTCCGCAGTCAATCCGCTTTGTTCGATTATCCGCTCCATCGAAACCGGGGCGTAGTCTATCAGGTTATACAACGGATTTTCATCCCCGGTTGTTTTTACGGATGGTTCCGTTTCGTTTCTGGCGCCGGACGGCAGGTTGCCGAAATGCCGCAGTTCTTCCAGAATGTCGGGAATCGACTCGACCAGTTTGGCGCCCTGCCTGATCAGGAAATGGCAGCCGCGGCTGGTCACGATATGAATGGACCCCGGAATGGCGAACACTTCGCGGCCCTGTTCCGCCGCCAGCCTGGCCGTGATCAGGCTGCCGCTGCGAATGCCGGCCTCGACTACCAGAGTACCCAGTGACAAACCGCTGATAATCCGGTTTCTCTGGGGGAAATTGCTCGGCAGGGGAGGGGCGCCGGGAGGGAATTCGGTCACGATGACCCCTTTTTCGGCGACCTCGTAGTATAGATTCCGGTTCGATTTCGGGTATATACGGTCGATACCGGCGCCGATGACGGCGACCGTGTGACCATTCCTTGAAAGGCAGCCCTGATGGGCCTGGCTGTCAATGCCCGAAGCCAGGCCGCTGGTGATGGTCAGCCCCGTATCCGCCAGCTCCGCGGCGAAGGAAAAGGCGGTTCTTTTCCCGGAGGGGCTGGCGTTGCGGCTGCCGACTACCGCGAGTTGCGGGTTTTGCAGCAATTCGCTGTGGCCGTTGACGAACAGGCCGAGAGGCGGATTCGGGATCTCATTGAGCAGGGCCGGGAAACGTGGATCATTGAACCCGATATACTGGCATTGCAGGGATTCCAGGGTTTCAAGGTTGCCTTCGATGACCGCGGCGCTGGCTTCGCCGGGCCGATCCAGGATAGCGGCTGTTTCGGCGCGGGTATGGATTCCGGCCCGGCGCAGGGTCTGTTCGCTGGCGTTGAACAGGGCCGACGGAGCGCCGAACCGGGTAATCAATTCCCGTTTGCGGGCAAGAGAAACGGATTTCAGATAGATCAGTGTCAGCCAATCCTTTAACATGATGCGAGCTCCCTGGTAGTTATTTCCCAGATTAGCACAACGCGGGAAATATTCAACCGCCGAACCGCAAAAAACCAATGGTAAACGCGGATGCATACCCATATACTATACTCCGTATTATTTCTCCAGGCTTCACATTCCAACATGACCGACAGAACTGCCCAAGTCACCCGTACGACCAGAGAAACGCAGGTCAGTATCAACCTGAATCTCGATGGTACCGGGAGGGCGCAATTTGATACCGGAGTTCCATTCCTCGAACACATGCTGGATCAGGTGGCGCGGCATGGCGTGATTGATCTTGAAATCACAGCCCGCGGCGACTTGCATATTGATGACCACCATACCGTGGAGGATATTGGAATCACCCTGGGACAGGCGATGGCGCAGGCGTTGGGCGACAAGAAGGGGATATCGCGTTACGGTCATTCTTACGTGCCTCTGGACGAAGCCCTGAGCCGGGTGGTTATTGATTTTTCCGGGAGACCCCTGCTGGTCAGCCATGTGGATTATCCAGACCGGAATATAGGCGGCTTCTCGACCGCCCTGATCCATGAGTTCTTTCAGGGTTTCTGCAATCACGCGCTGGCCACCCTGCATATCGACAACTTGCGCGGCGAAAACTCGCATCATATCGCGGAAACGGTGTACAAGGCATTTGGCCGCGCGCTGCGCGGCGCCATTTCCCATGATTCCCGGATGGTTGGCGTACCTTCGACCAAAGGAGCGCTGTAGGCGGATTGCCGGATTTTTCGTCACGTTGTCATGTTGCCATGAACAGGATAGTCATTGTTGACCTCGGCGCCGGTAACCTGAGATCGGTCAGCAATGCGGTTGCCTGTGTCGGTCCGGGTCATGATGTCAGGATAACCGCGAATCCCGAAGAGATTGCGGCCGCCGATTATCTGATATTGCCCGGACAGGGGGCGATCGGCGCCTGGATCAGGCAAATCAATCGCGACCCGGTACTGGAGCATGTGGTCCGGAAACGTCTCGGCGAGGGCCCGGCGTTGGGTATTTGCCTGGGATTGCAGGCGCTCTACGGCGCCAGCGAAGAAAATCAGGGTACCCGTGGACTGGATATCCTGAAGGGCCGGGTCCGGCATTTTTCGAGTCACGGGCAGCATCAATCGGCCACCCCCTCGCAGCGGTTGAAAATTCCGCACATGGGATGGAACACGGTTTCGATTGTCAATGACCATCCGCTATGGCATGGCATCGAAGACGGCGAACGTTTCTATTTCGTGCACAGTTACTATGTGGAAAGTGATGACCGGAGCCAGATTGCCGGTGAATGCGGGTATGGCAACCGTTTCACGGCCGCCGCCGCTCATGAAAATCTGTTCGCAACCCAGTTTCATCCCGAGAAGAGCCAGCGCGCCGGACTGAAACTCCTGAAAAACTTCCTGAACTGGAACGGGGTCGTCTAGTCATGCTGTTGATCCCGGCAATTGATATCAAGGATGGCAAGTGTGTGAGGCTGCGTCAGGGTGATATGAATCAATCCACGGTATTTTCCAATGATCCGGTATCCATGGCGGCCCGGTGGGTGGATGAGGGCGCGAGGCGGCTTCATATTGTCGATCTGGACGGCGCCCTGGCCGGGGAGCCCGTAAACGCGGACCTGATTCACCTGATTGCGGAAAATCACCCGGATGTCCCGGTCCAGGTCGGGGGGGGCATTCGCAATGAAGATACGGTCGAGATCTATATTCAGGCCGGAGTGCGCTATGTCATTATCGGCACCCAGGCGATCCGGGAACCCCACCTGATCAGTGATCTGTGCGCCGGGTTTCCGACCCATGTGATCGTGGGCCTCGATGCCCGCGACGGGAAAATCGCGATTGAGGGCTGGTCCAGGCTGTCCCGGCATGATGCGGTGGACATGGCCCGGCGTTTTGACTCGGATGGCGTGGAAGCGATCATCTATACCGATATCGCCAGAGACGGCATGATGGGGGGGGTCAATATCGAGGCCACGGTGGAGTTGGCCCAGGCGGTGAATATCCCGGTGATCGCCTCCGGGGGGATCCACAATATAGAGAACGTCAAAAAACTGGCCGAGGCCTCTGGGTCCGGTATTGTCGGGGCCATTACCGGTCGGGCGATTTACGAGGGCACGCTTGATTTTGCCGAGGGTCAGAAAGTGGCGGACGAACTGTCCGTTGAAAGCAGTTACGGCCTTTAGACCGGGTGTGGATTGATGGCTCTGGCCAAACGCATTATCCCTTGTCTGGATATCGATAACGGGCGGGTGGTGAAAGGTATCCGGTTCGTCGATATCCGGGACGCCGGGGACCCGGTGGAAGTGGCGCGCCGGTATGACAGACAAGGCGCGGACGAAATCACCTTTCTCGATATTACCGCGAGTTCCGATGACCGCGACACCATTTTACATGTGGTCGAACAGGTGGCCAGCCAGGTCTTTATTCCGCTCACGGTGGGCGGCGGGATTCGTACACTGGAGGATATACGCCGTATATTGAATGCCGGCGCCGACAAGGTCTCGATCAATACCACCGCGGTCCGGAATCCGGATTTCATCCGGCAGGCCAGTGATCATTTCGGCAACCAGTGTATTGTGGTGGCGATTGACGCGAAACAGGTTCCCGGCATCCCGAAATGGGAGATTTATACTCATGGCGGCCGTAATGCCACCGGGCTTGACGCGATCGCATGGTCTGAGAAAATGGTCCGCTTCGGCGCCGGGGAATTGCTGGTTACCAGTATGGATCGGGATGGCACCAGAAACGGCTTCGATCTCGCCCTGATGAAGAAAATCACGGCGGCTGTTTCGGTTCCCGTGATTGCCTCCGGGGGGGTGGGAACCCTGGATCATCTCGCGGATGGGGTGCTGGAAGGCGGGGCCGACGCGGCGCTGGCCGCGAGCATATTTCATTACGGTGAATATACGGTTGAACAGGCCAAGAAGCGTATGGCGGACCGGGGTATCGAGGTCAGATGGGTATGATGAAATGACAGAGGGGTTATTGATGAATTCAGCGCTGGATCAAATCAAATGGAATCAGGACGGACTGGCGCCAGCGATCGCTCAGGAGCACGATACCGGCAGGGTATTGATGGTGGCCTGGATGAATCGCCAGGCATTGCAGGCGACGCTGGAAGAGGGCCGGGCGGTCTACTTCTCCAGGTCCAGACAGAAATTATGGAGAAAGGGGGAGGAATCCGGCCATGTCCAGTTGGTAAAGGAAATCCGGATTGATTGTGACGCCGATGTGGTGTTGATGCAGGTCGAGCAGATCGGCGGCATTGCCTGTCATACCGGACGCCACAACTGTTTCTACCAGCGCTATCAGGATGGGAAATGGATTGAAGTCGAGCCGGTATTGAAAGACCCGTCCGACATTTACCGCTCCGCCGCCGACCCTTCCGGATGAAAAAAACGCCCGCGCAAATTGGGTTTCCCGTGGAATCAGTGTATCATCGGGTATGACAGGTTTTGGCAGTTGGCCAGGGTCTGTCAGTTGAATATGGTTCGGGCAGTCCCATATTCACGGCTTTCATCTTGTTGTGAATACGTCACAGAAATTAATTAACCTGCGTGGAGAGTTGTTATGTTTGGTCCTGGTGGAATCAGTCCGGTTCAGTTGTTGATCATCCTGGTGATCGTTCTATTGATTTTCGGTACTAAAAAGTTAAGGAATCTGGGTGGTGATCTTGGCGGCGCGATCAAGGGGTTCAAGAAGGCGGTAAAGGAAGAGGACCCGGATACGGAATCCGTTCCGGAGGCTGACCAGATTGAAGAGGCTGTCGCTGAGGCCGAGGCCGTGGAGGAAGAACCCGTCGCCCGGAAACAGAAAGCCAAAGCAAAGAAAGCCTGACCCTGATCCAGGCCTCGATATCTGATGTTTGATGATATCTGATGTTTGATATTGGATTCTGGGAGATGGCGTTTATTGGCGCCGTTGCCCTGGTCGTCATCGGGCCGGAAAGACTGCCCGGGGTTGCCCGCACCACAGGTCATTGGGTGGGCAAGGGGCGCCGTATGCTGAACGAGGTCAAGTCCGATATCAAAAGGGAGGTCCGGGAACAGGAACTGCAGGAACTGAAAGACTTGAAACAGGAGTTGGGTTCGGTTGCGAGTGATATCAAGAAAGCGTCGGGTGATATCAAGAAAGTGACTGATACCAAGGATGTGCTTGGACTCAAGGAGACAGGAGACGAGATCAGGCAATCCGTAGACGACGTTTCAACCGAGCTGAAACAGGCCGGCGCTGAAGTCAAGCCGGCGAAAAAAGCGGCGAACAAAAAACCCGCCACGAAAAAGACGGCGGCGAAGAAGGCGGCGGTAAAGAAGACCACTGCGAAAAAGGCAACGGCTAAAAAGAAAGTCACCAAAAAGGCAACTACGAAAAAGACCGCCGCGAAAAAAACAACGCCCGGAAGGGCGGCAAAGAAAGCACCAGCCACAAAAGCGGCGAAGAAGAAAGTCGCCGCGAAAAAGACAGACAATGGCGGATACTGAATCCAACCAGACTGCTGACGGGCAACAGGAGACGCTGGTCACCCACTTGCTTGAGCTGCGCGACCGCTTGTTGCGGGGCATTTTTTCCGTACTGGTCTTTTTTATCATACTCGCGCCATTCGCCAATACCCTTTATGAGGTACTTGCGCGTCCGTTGATGAGCGCCTTGCCTGAAGGCAACAGCATGATTTCGACCGAGCCTCACGGGCCATTCTTCGTGCCGTTCAAATTCGCGTTTGCCTGTGCCTGTGCGCTGGCCGTGCCTTATCTGCTTTATCAGTTGTGGGCGTTTGTCGCGCCCGGTCTGTACAAGAACGAAAAGAAACTGGTGATGCCGTTGTTGTTGTCCAGTAGCGTTTTGTTCTATCTCGGCATCCTGTTTTCCTATTTTGCGGTTTTCCCCATCATATTCCAGTTTTTCGCCAACACGGCCCCGGAAGGGGTTGCGGTAATGACGGATATCAACTCCTACCTCAGTTTCGTCATCAAATTGTTCTTTGCGTTTGGTCTGGCGTTTGAAGTCCCGGTCGCCACCGTGCTGGTGGTCTACATGGGAATAACGGATGAAAAAAGCCTGGCTAAAAAGCGGCCTTACATTATCGTCGCGGCGTTTGTGATCGGCATGTTGCTGACGCCCCCCGATGTTTTCTCGCAAACGCTGCTCGCGCTTCCGGTATGGATCCTGTTTGAGCTGGGGTTGTACTGTTGCCGGTTCATGAAAAACCGGACGCAGACGCCGACACTCAAATGGAATAAATCATCAACATCTGACGACGCCTGATCCGTCAACATGTCCGATCTGCATTATCTTTCCGCCGCCGGGGGACTGAAACTGTTGCGGTCGGGGGCCTTGTCTCCGGTTGAATGGATGGCAGCGACGATTGAAAGAGCGGAGCGGATCGGGCCGTTAATCAATCCGTTTGCGGACCGGTATTTTGATCAGGCCATGGAAAACGCGAAACGTTCCGAGGCGCGTTACCTGAAGGGCAATCCCCGGCGGCTCGAAGGCGTTCCATTAGTGGTGAAGGATTCGTCCGCGATCAAGGGTATCCGGGCGACCGTCGGTTCATTGTTCAACGCCGACCGGATTGACCGGCATACGGACCCCGCCGTTGAGCGGCTGCTGCGCGCCGGAGCGAACTTTTTTGCCCGCAGTACCTGCCCGGAATTCTGCTGGTTGTTTACCTGCCATTCGAGAATGTGGGGAGTAACGCGCAACCCCTGGCGTCCGGACATCACGCCCGGCGGGTCTTCCGGCGGCTCGGCGGCCGCGTTGGCCGCGGGGGCGGCCACAATCGCCACGGGCAGTGACAGCACCGGCTCCATTCGCCAGCCCGCCGCGCAGTGCGGCGTGGTCGGGTTCAAGGCTCCTTACGGCAGGAATCCACTGGATCACGCGTCTTCGTTTCATCCTTATGTCGGCGTCGGTCCGATGGCCCGCAGTGTGGAGGATGCCGCATTGATGCAAAACGTCATGTCCGGGCCTCATCCGCTGGATCATTGCTCCATTCGTAACAAACTCACCATTCCGGCCACTCTGGGCGAGGTAAAGGGGTTGAAGATCGCGTATTCGATGGATCTGGGACATTACCATGTGATTGATGAGGTCAAGCGCGAAACCCGGGCCGCGCTGGATGCGCTCCGTGAGGCTGGGGCGGAGGTGACGGAAGTGAAAATAGATTGGGCCAGTGAAGCGATCCGGCTGGCCCATCTTGGCGAGGAATTCATGTTTTCCGGGCGGTTGCAGGAGGCCGTCTCCAGACATGGCGACCTGATCAGCGACTATGTTCCCGAGCTTCTGGAAACCGCGTTGTCGGCGACTGCGGATGATTGCCGGAGAGCTCTGGATGTCGCCGGTGAAGTCTGGTTCCGGTATATGGGGCCATTGTTTCGCGAGCGCCATGCGCTGATTACTCCGGGCGTGTCCTGCCCGCGGGTACCGGCGGAGAACTGGCAGAAACAGACTCTCGCGGTTGGCGAGCGCCGGATCACTGATACGGATACCGCGATGACCGCCCTGTTCAATATGTTCAACCGTTGCGCGGTTCTCAGCGTACCGGCCGGCCTGACCGATGACGGGTTGCCGGTCGGTATCCAGATTATAAGCCGGCCATACAACGACGTGACCGCGTTTCATATCGGGCAGGCTATTGAGCAGCGCCGCCCCTGGCTGGATTGCGCGGAACGCCGCCCAGTCATTCCCGGGCTTTGACATTCCCTCCCCGGAGTCGGTTCCGGGCAGGGGCTTTATTCGGCGCCGGCGGTTCTCGGAAAATGGCAGTGATAGTGGTGATTGCCGCTGTCCGGACGGATCGCCGGGAACTCACGACGGCAGCGCTCGTCCACGAACGGACAGCGTGGATGGAACTCGCATCCCGGCGGCCGGTTGACCAGACTCGGGATTTCGCCCTGTAATTCGAGACGATCAGTACGGGCGTCCGGGTCCGGTTTATGATTGGCCGAAAGCAGGGCCAGTGTGTAGGGATGCCGCGGCTGTTCGAAAATAGTCCGTGTCGGACCTTCCTCAAGCACTCGGCCGAGGTACATGATTCCCATCCGGTCCGTAATATGTCTGACCACATTCAGGTTGTGCGTGATCACCAGAATGCTCAGGCCCAACTCGTCCTGCAGCCTGCCCAGTAGATTCAGTATCTCCCCCTGTATCGACACATCCAGACCAGCGGTGGGTTCATCCGCCACGATCAGCCTGGGGTTGAGCGCGATCGCCCTGGCCACACCGACCCGGCGCGCCTGGCCGCCGCTCAACTGATGGGGGTAGTGATTGGCGAAATACTTGTTCAGTCCGACCAGATCAAGCAGGCGGGATACTTCGAGCGACAGGTCACGGTCTCTGAAACCATGAATCCTGAACGGTTCGGCCAGCAGTGAGCGAACGGTCATACGGGGGCTCAGCGAACCGACCGGGTCCTGAAACATCGTGCCAACGCGCTGTCGAAAGTGGCGAGTCTGTCGTTTCGACATGGCCGTCAACTCAATACCGTCAAACCGGACCCGGCCCCGGTGCGGTCTTACCAGTCCGATAATGGAACGCGCCAGAGTTGTTTTTCCGGAGCCGCTTTCGCCCACCAGACCATAAGTCTGGCCTTCTTCTATTGTCAGCGAGACATCCTGCACCACATCCACATACGGGTTCCGGACGCCATGGACCAGCGCGTTCAGAGTGGATCGCGTACGAAAGCGTACCCGGACCTCCTCAAGCTGCAGGAGCGGTTTCATCCGGGCGCTCTGTGATCGGGCAAGTGGCAGCGTGACACATGATCGAGGGCCAGATTCCGGTCTGATGGCGCCTGGCGATGGCAAAGGTCGAATGCGCGATGGCACCTTTGCGCGAAGATACAACCGTCAGGCAGATTCGCGAGGTCCGGCACCTCGCCCGGTATAACCGGCTGGACCCGCGTGATCTCCGGCATCCTGGCCGGGTCGCACTCCAGCAGCTTGCAGGTATAAGGGTGGGCGGGCCGATGAAAAATGTCTCGTACCGTACCCCGTTCGACGATTTCCCCGCCATACATCACCACCACAAGATCGCACAGCTCGGCAATCACTCCGAGATGATGGGAGATGAACAGGATCGAACATCCCATTCGTTGCTGAAGCTCACGCAACAGGTGAATGATCTGCACTTCCAGGGTGGCGTCCAGCGCTGTGGTCGGTTCATCCGCGATCAATAACGCCGGTTCGGCCTGAAGAGCCATCGCAATCGCAATCCGTTGGCGCATACCGCCGGAGAACTGGTAGGGATAGTTGTCGAGACGCTCGCCAGCGTCCGGGATGCCGACCCGGCGCAGCATGGATTCCGAAAGCGCTCTTTTTCGCTCCCGGCTGATTTTGCTGCGGTATTGAATATCAATCATTTGGGCGCCGATGGACAGCGCCGGATTCAGTGCGATCATCGGGTCCTGGGAAACCATGGAAATACGGTCGCCACGGATTTGCCGCATCTCCTGTTCGGATTTGTCTAACAGATTCGAGCCTTCAAAATGAATCTCGCCGGTGGTGATCCGGGCATTCGAAGCCAGCAGCCGAATGATACTGTTGATCATGGTGGACTTCCCACAGCCGCTTTCACCGACCACTCCGATGATCGCGCCTTCAGGTATGTCGAGGTCAATGTGGCGTAATGCCTTTAGAGCGCCGCGTTCGGTTGCAAACTCGACACTGAGATTGCGAATCCGGAGCGCATGGGTCGTCGTCACTTATACGTCCCTGCGTAATTTCGGATCAAACGCGTCTCGCAGGCTTTCGCCCAGAAACGCAAAGCCCAGGGTCGTGATGATGACCGGAGCGCCGCCCGCAATCACGGGCCACGCCGTGTTGTAGATATAGGAATAGCCATCATTCAGAATGGTTCCCCAACTCGGTGTCGGCGGCCGCACCCCCATTCCGAGAAAACTGAGACCGGCCTCAATCGTGATGACGAAGGGAATATCCATACTGGCCAGGATCAGCAGCGGCCCGATAACATTGGGAAGCAGGTGCATGATGATGATACGTATAAAACCTGCCCCGATGGCGCGTTCGGCGAGAATGAACTCGGCGCTGCGCAACGCCAGGGTCTGGGAGCGCACCATGCGGCCATAGATCGGTATCTGGGTAATGATCACCACGATCATGACCGTAGTCAGGCTGGGGCCAAACAGGGTGACCACGGCCAGAGCGAACATCACCGTCGGAAACGAGCGCACGGAATCGAATAACAGCATCAGAATGTTATCCAGCCAGCGTGGACCGTATCCGGCGATCAGTCCAAGTATAAGGCCAATCAGCAGGGCGATACCGATAGAAATCAGCGATACCTTGAGAGCGATCTGTCCGCCGACCAGCACCCGGGAAAGAATATCACGGCCCAGTTGATCGGTACCCAGCCAGTGCGCCGCCGAAGGCGGTTGGAGCTTGGCGCGGATATCGATTTTGATCGGATCATAAGGGGCCAGCCAGTCGGCGCCGATGGCGCTGATCAATATGACTGCGACCAGGCACAATCCCATCGCGCCCAGAGGTTCGCGCAGCACCCGTTTAAGCGCGCGCCCGACCGAATGCCAGGTGTTGCGGGCTTCCGGTCCGGATGACTCGCTGTCCATGCTACTCCCGCACCTGCGCCCGCACCCGGGGATCAACCAGAGCGTTGACCACATCCGCCAGCGCCGTACTCGCCACGAACAGAGCCGTCGTAACCAGTACCGAACCCATTACCACCGGATAATTCCGGCTGGTCACCGCTTCGAAGATCAATCTGCCAATGCCGGGACGGGCAAAAACGATTTCAGTAAATACCGCGCTCGAAAGCAGGATGCCGATACCCATGCCGAGCAGGGTGATCGTGGGCAGTATCGCCAGCCGCAATACGTATTTGAATATAATAGTGCGTTCCGGCAGCCCGAAGGAGCGGGCGGTACGCACATGCGCTTCACTCATCACTTCCAGCATCGAGGCGCGGACCAGGCGGGCCAGATAGCCGACCCAGCCCAACCCGACCGAGAAAGCTGGCAGAATCAGGTATTTCAAATAACTGCCCAGCGTTTCCCCGTCCCCGGCGCCGATGGCCGGCAGCCATTTCAGCGTCACCGCGAACAGCAGTACCGAATAGATGGCAACCACAAAGGTCGGGATTGCGATACAGCTTACCGACAGTACGCCGGCCATGCGGTCAATCAGGCTGTTCCGATAGATGGCCGACAGACATCCCAGGGGAATGCCGATCAGCATGGCCCAGCCGATCCCGGCCAATACCAGATAGATAGTATGGGGAAGTTGCTCGAAAACAATTTTGCTGACCGGTTTGTTCTTGAACACGTCCACTCCCAGATCGCCTTGGGCGACCTGGCCGAGGAAATTGACAATCTGGAGCGCCAGCGGCTTGTTCAGGCCGAGCTTTTCGTGGATCTGCGCTTGTAGTTCGGGACTGGCGCGGGGCCCCAGAATGGTTTTGACCGGATCGCCGGGAACCAGGTGAATCATGGCATACAGCATCGACACCGCGACCACCACGATCAGCGCGCCGAGAACCAGCCGTTTACCTATATAGAGCCACATATTATTTTTCTGTCGCCTGCCTTTGACCCCGGTCAGGGGCGGGAAGCCATACTAATCTGTTATTTGTTGATATACAATGTTTCAATCGAAGTGACATGAATACCAGACAAAACCGATATGAGGAGTGACATGATAACAAATCCGATTTCCCGCCGCCGTTTCCTGGGCGCCGCCGCCGCTACAATCGCTACCACCCATTTTAGCGGCCGGATGGCTTATGCGGCCACCGCAGACAAACTGACCATCCGCATGCCCGCCGACATTTCGAACATTGATCCGGCATTCTGGCAAAACACCGCCGACCTGTGGGTGATGGACGCGGTATACCCCAGACTGATCAATTTCAAGCCCGGCTCGAACTGGGAATGGGAACTGTATTCGGCGGAATCCATCAGCCAGCGTGATGACGTTACGATTGACTTCAAACTGAAACCCGGCTCGATGTGGAACAATGGTTATGGAGAAGTGACCACCGAAGATGTCAAGTTTACGTTTGAACGCTATTTGGACAAGGATCTGGCCGCCGCCACCGGCGACAACTGGGCGCTGCTGGATCATGTTGAAGCGCATGACGCATACAACGGGACCATCCACTTCAAGGAACCGTTTGCTCCGGTCTGGTGGTTCGTGC
Organism: Candidatus Poriferihabitaceae bacterium; assembly: GCA_965214205.1. Taxonomy (GTDB): domain Bacteria; phylum Pseudomonadota; class Gammaproteobacteria; order Arenicellales; family Poriferihabitantaceae. The sequence goes on from OZ243941.1 coordinate 1,356,595, forward strand.
TGCCTTATGCCACCGGCAGTATTCTGTGCAAGGCGGCGGTTGAAAAAGCGCCGGACGGCAAATTTTCCCTGGAACCCCCGGCGATGGGTGGAGCGTACGTCATTGACCAGCATGTGCCCGGACAAAAACTGGTTCTGAAAGCGCATGACGGATGGGTGGGGCCGAAGCCGGAATTCACCACTGTGGAAATGCTGCCGATCACCGATTCCAAGGCCGCTGAAAACGCGGTTCAGGCCGGACAACTGGATTTTACCCGTATCAGCCTCAGTGTGGTGCCGGAATTCATGGCCAATATGCCTGAGGGGCTGAATCTCGAACTGAAGTACGCGCCAGACAATGTCTGGATGGGAATGAACGCCGCTAGCCCCAGGTTGAAGGATATCCGGGTTCGCCAGGCCATTCTCAAGGCCATTGATGTGGACGCGATCCTGGAAGGAGCTTATTTTGGCGTCGCCGAGCGCGCCCATGGACCGGTGTCCAAAGGATTGCTCGGTTATCGCGAGGAAGCTCCGCCGCCGCGTGATGTGGAGGGCGCCAGAAAGCTGGTTGAAGAGGCTGGGGCAGCCGGGCTGACGATCACTCTGGATACCTTGTCCGATACCGATTTTCTGACGGCCGCCCAGATTGTCCAGGCCAACCTGGCTGAAATCGGCATCACCATGGAGATCGAATCCCATGAGGGTGGCAGCTTCTGGTCGCTGGTTGAAACCAAGGGAATGGACGGGCTGGACATTCAGTTCCAGCGCTGGCTGGCGCCGCCGGATCTGAGCTGGACGACCCAGTGGCTGCTGTCCACCCAGGTCGGGGTCTGGAACTGGCAATGGTTTGACAGCAAGGAGTTTGACGACCTGCACTTCGCGGCCATGGCGGAAACCGATAATGACGAACGAGCCAAAATGCTGATGCAACTGCAACAGATGCTGGATGACAGCGCCTGCTACCTGTGGATTACCCAGCCGCCGAGACCGATGACCTGGCATGACAGCATCGCGCCGGCGATGAAACCCAATGGCGATCCCCGGATCGAGCTGTTCAGGAAGGCGTAGAGTAGAGTGGTGGCGCGAGATCAGAACCGCATATTGAAAGCGAGGAACCAGGTAGCGCTCAGGTCGCCACGCTTCGCCAGAACACCTAAGCGGATAACATCTCCGGGGATGGAGTAACGGTTGTTTTCTCCCGCAATGTCCTGTTTGGCATCGTTAATGGCTGTCAGCAGGTTATCATTCGGGATGAAATGGAGGGAGCTGATCGATGGCGCGTAGCGATTCATTCTGTGTGATGTACGCATCCAGATGCAGGTTGGCGCCTCCGGCGAGCGGGTCATCCCGTTCCTTCAGGCCCGTCATTCGGGCAGGCTGACGGGGCTGATTTTCTGGCGAAGTTCCTGCCGGGACCTTTTCGGTTCACGATATTCGAGAGCGATGTCGCTGGCTTCGAACCATGCTGCAATGGGCCGCAGCGATGGCTGGCGCAGTTTGGCGGCCAGCAGTCTGATGACGCGCGAAAGGTGGCGCAGATAAACCGGTTTGTCGTCGCGCAGCCATAATCGCATGAAAATCCCGGCCACCTTGCAATGGCGCTGCGTACCCCATACGTCGTAATGGCGCATGAAAATTTGTCTGTCCGGCGTCCGCCTGCCGGTCAGGTAACGCTCAAGACTTCGGGTTACCAGAGCAGGCCCCAGGTCCCTGCGGGCATCTTCAAGCAGGGACACGACATCGTAGGCCGGGGAGCCGATCAGGGCGTCCTGGTAGTCCAGAACCGCGCAGCGGTTGTTGACCCGTATCAGATTGTCTACGTGGTAGTCGCGCAGGACCAGGGTCGGCTCCAACTCCGGCAGATCGTCAAAGACCGCCCGCCAGGCCGCGGCATAATCCGATTTGACGGTATTGCCGACCGGCGCGCTGAACAGGGCCGGCAGATACCAGTCGGTAAACAGCCCCGCCTCCCGGATAAAGGCGGTCCAGTCATAAGTTCCGGTATCGAGGCCGGTTGCGCGCGGATGGTTGTGGAGGACTGTCAGCAAGTCGATTGCCTGATCATACAATCCGGTTTCATCCACCCCCGCGGCGAGGAGTCGGGTAAACGTATCCTCTCCGAGGTCTTCGAGCAGCGCAAAACCGTGTTCATAGTCGGCCCGGTGGATGGTCGGCGCCCGGATTCCGAGGTGTTGCAGGTGTTTCGTTATGCGGACAAAAGCGGCCGCGTTTTCGTGTTCAGGCGGCGCGTCCATCAGCATCATGGAGTGGCCGGACCGCTCAAGCCGGAAATATTGACGGAATGACGCGTCGGGCGGCAGCGCGTGGACCTTCGCGCGTGCCCAGCCGCAGTTCTCCAGAAACCGGTTTCTCAGGGTTTGTCGGGTCATTTTCGGCATCCTGCCCAGCCGTCTAGTCCAGATACTTCTGTAGCCGGTTTTGCAGGCATGAACGTTGTTTCGGAGAGTCCACCGGGTTGCCGTCCCGGTCCGTGATAAAAAACGTGTCTTCCGCTTTTTCCCCTACGGTCGAAACCTTTGCGGAGACCAGGCGAACCTTGCATTTGACCAGGGCAACGGAAACATGGTAGAGCAACCCCGGACGATCCTGGGAGACAATCTCCATGATCGTATAACCCAGATCAGCGTGGTCGTTGAAGTGGACCGAGGTCGGCGCCTCGAATTGACGCACGGCGCGGGGTACGGCGCGCCGTACCGGTACGTAATCCTCTGTGGATAACAGCAATCGACGGATTTCGTTAATTTGGTAGGTCTGGGAATGAGAGCCCCGAATTTTCTCGTCCAGCGTGTTAGTGACGAAAACCAGGATACCCAGACCGGAGCGGGTGCGGTGGATTCTGGCATCGAGAATACTCAGCTCCAGCCTGTCGATAGCGGCGGTGCTGCGGGACAGCAGATCATCCGAGTCCGGGGTGACTACCAGAATCTGCTGGGCCTTGATTTCGGGGCGTTGGCGAATTGCGACCAGAGGCAGGTCAAGCAGGTTCGCGCTGCAAATCTGCCGGGCATGCCAGGCACAGGTTTCGGGTCCGTTACGCAGGAAATACTCCTGGTCCAGTTGGTCCCAGAGATGGTGCAGCCTGGCTTCGGAAATGGATCGGGTGACCAGTTTCCGGATCGCCTGTTTACGGTCATTGACCCGCTTGGTGATGGCTTGCGGGCCACTGATTCCGGAGCGAAGACGACGCGATGTCGCGGTGTACAGGTTACTCAGCAACTGTCCTTTCCATTCGGTCCAGACAGCGGGGCTGGTGCCGCGAATATCCGCTACGGTCAGCAGGTACAGATTATCCAGATGTTCCTGGTCACCGACCCGTTCAGCAAACCGGTCGATGACATGCTGGTCAGAGGTATCTTCCTTTTGCGCGGTCCAGGACATGATCAGGTGATTCCTGACCAGCCAGGCGACAAATGCGCTGTCGTATTCCGACAGTTCCAGTTGACGGCACAGCTTCAGGGCGATTTCCTCGCCGACTATCGAGTGGTCCCGGCCGCTGCCTTTGCCGATGTCATGGCACAGCGCGGCCAGGTACAGTCGCTCACGCCGACTCATTTTACTGATAATGGCGCGCAAAACCGGGAACTCGCCCTGGTATTTATCCAGCATCAGCTTGCGCAGGTTGCCAACCACGAAAAGCGAATGGGCATCCACCGTAAATACGTGGAACAGGTCATGCTGCATTTGTCCGACAACGTTGCCGAATTCGGGAAAAAACCTGCCCAGCGCTCCGTAGGCGTTCATGCGCTGCAAGGCATGGGTGAGACCCTGTTGGAATTTGAACATATTCAGGAAGGTGGACCGGTTTTCAGGGTCTTTCCTGAATTGGCTGTCGATTCTGTGCAGGTTGCCGCGCACCTGTCTGATGGTGCTGGCGCGAACGCCGATCAGGTCGGCGCGTCTTTGCATCAGGTGGAACATTTCCAGCAACGCGTTCGGTCGGGTTTCGAACAAGTCGGCCCGGGCCGCTTCCAGATAACCGCCGATTGCGTTGAAGCGGTCATTGATTCTGCGCAACCCGGGTTTCCCGGGGCTTAAAATCGCCTCCTGGAAGTGTTGCAGGGAAATCTCGTTGAGCAACTGTACTTCCTTGGCGGTCCGGTAGTAGCGTTTCATCATGTTCTCGACTGCAAGATGGCCGCCCTGTTGTTTGAATCCGAGTTGTTGCGCCAGCTCCCGCTGGTAATCGAACAGGAAACGGTCTTCGCATCTGCCGGCCAGCAGGTGCAGGCCGTTGCGCAGTCTCCAGAGGAAGTCCCGACATCGGATCAGGCCACGGTATTCCTGTTCTGTCAGAAACTCATGTTCGACCAGTTCGGCAAAGTCACTGGTTCCGAAATACCGGTTTGCCACCCAACTGATCATGTGCAAATCCCGTAACCCTCCCGGACTTTCCTTGATGTTCGGTTCCAGGTTATAGGCGGTGCCGCCGAAATGAAGATGACGAGCCTGCTGCTCTTCCAGTTTGGCCTTGACGTATTTCCTCGCTGGCCAGATACTGTCCCGTCTCAAGCGGGTTTGCAGGGTTTCAAAACAGGCCGGGTCGCCGCAGATCAACCGGGCTTCCATCAGGTTGGTCATGATGGTCAGGTTTTTCGAAGCCATCCCGATCGAATCCTGCAGGGCGCGTACGCTATGGCCGACCTTGAGTCCCATGTCCCAGCAAAACCGGACAAAGGCTTCGGCAGTCTCCAACTGTGATTGATTCGTGTGGTCGGGAAGCAGGATCAACAGATCGATATCCGATTCGAGGTTGAGCTGCGCGCGGCCATAGCCCCCGGTCGCGATCAGGCAGGGCGCATTTTCAGCGCCCGGGAAAAAGCGCCGCCAGGACCGTACCAGCAACTGGTCAATCAGCCAGCTCAATTGATTGGCCAGCGTGGCGGCGTTCCCCGTTTCGAGATGATATTCAGCGAGAACGTTCCGGCCGCGCTCCAGCGCGCGCTGAAAAACCCGGACGGCCTCGGTCGCGTCCGGGCAGGCGCCGCGAAATTGATTCGCGTCAAACAGCTCGGCGCGGGCCAGCCGGGTCATGACCGGGTCAGGATTTCATGGCCGCTTTGCGTCACCAGGATGGTGTGTTCCCACTGTGCGGACAGACTCCGGTCCCGGGTCTCCACCGTCCACTTGTCCTTCAACAAACGGGTTTCCCTGCGGCCGGCATTGATCATCGGTTCTATCGTAAAGGTCATACCGGGTTGAATCTCCATCCCGGTTCCTGGCGTACCGTAATGCAGAACCTGGGGGTCTTCGTGGAACCGGCGACCGATACCATGACCGCAGTATTCCCTGACCACGGAGAACCCGTTGCTTTCGGCGTGCCGCTGAATGACATGTCCGATGTCGCCCAACCGTACGCCGGGTTTGACCAGCTCGATCCCCATGGACATGCACTGCCAGGCGATATCACATATCCGCCTGGCCCTGATCGAAGGTTTGCCGACCTGGAACATGCGGCTGGTGTCGCCATGAAAACCATCCTTGATCACGGTCACGTCAATATTGATGATGTCGCCGTTTTTCAGTTTCCTGGCGGAAGGAATGCCGTGGCAGACCACATGATTGACCGAAGTGCAGATTGATTTCGGGAAACCGCGGTAATTGAGCGGAGCGGGGACCGCGTCGAGATCGTTCACGATATACTCGTGGCACAGTGTATTCAACTGGTCGGTGGTGACGCCGGCCTTGATTTCCGGCTCGATCATGTCCAGAACGCTGGAAGCCAGCCTGCCGGCGACCCTCATTTTTTCAATTTCTTCCGCGGTTTTTATGGTAACGGCCATGATTCAGGTGAGTTTACGATGTTTCATGCGGATATGCTCCCAAATTACACTTCATTCTTCAACTGTTATTAGTTTACAATACGCGCCCTTGATTCAGGCGGTACCCCAGGTACCGTAAATTCGCACACGGCGATTATGTTCCTCCGGGTGCCGGCATTGCATATTCTGTATTGCCGGTTGGGGAACAGTACCCGTGGAGGCTTAACCCATTACATCGTTGACTCCTTATGACTGATATTACCATGCGCCAGCTTCTCAAGGCGGGCGCGCACTTCGGACACCAGACTCGTTACTGGTCCCCAGCCATGGCGCCCTATCTTTTCGGCGACCGCAAGAAAATCCACATCATCAACCTGGAAAAGACATTGCCCATGCTCAAGGAGGCCGTGAACTATCTGGGCGCCATGGCCGCCCAGAACAACAAGGTCCTGTTTGTTGGCACCAAACCCCAGGCCTCGAAATGGGTCCGGGAGCAGGCCATACGATGCGGCTCACCCTATGTCGATCACCGCTGGCTGGGCGGGATGCTGACCAATTATAAAACGGTCAGGAATTCGATTGCGCGGTTGAAAGAGCTGGAAGAACGGATCCAGTCCGGCGAGATTGCCAGATTAAGTAAAAAGGAAGCCCTGTCGCTAACCCGCGAATGCGCGAAACTGGACAGGACGTTATCCGGTATCAAGGATATGGACGGACTGCCGGATGTCCTGTTCGTGATTGACGTGGAGCATGAATACATCGCGGTCTCGGAAGCGAACAAACTGGGAATCCCGGTGGTTGCGGTGGCTGATTCGAATTGTTCACCGGCTGGCGTGGATTACATCATTCCCGGCAATGATGATTCCTCACGGGCGATCCAGTTGTATCTGACCGCGGCGGCGGACGCCATCGAGGAATCAAGGATGACCAGGGCCACGATTGTTCCGGGTGACGACGAGTATGTTGAAGTCAACGAAGAGGGTGAAATTATTCATACGGCGGACGACGGTATACACAAGAGTCCGGTTGTGACCGAGCGTCCGGCCGGTGACGACCCCGCGCAGGAAAAACCGGCGGAAAAGACATCGGAAGAAAAAGACAGGAAGGTGGTGAAGAAAAAGGTATTCCGGAAAAAGGTGGCGAAAAAGAAAACTGAAGGGAAGGCTGAAGGGAAGGTTGAAGGGAAGGCTGAGAGCGGCTTAGGCGACGGCGGTCAGGAGAAAGCCTGAGCAACCGGGACCGGTTCGGAACTGAAACAGTCGGGATAACGGATGACGGTTGGGATGAAGTGTCCGCCCGGAATTTGATCATAAAGCAAGACAGTTACTGGAGAGAATGTAAATGGCGATTACGGCGGCGATGATAAAAGAGCTTCGGGCCAGAACCGGCGTGGGGATGATGGATTGCAAGAAAGCGCTGGTGCAGGCGGATGGGGATATTGATCTTGCGATTGAAGCGCTTCGCAAGAAAGGAGCGGCTACGGCCGAGAAAAAAGCGGGCCGGATCGCGGCGGAAGGGGTTATCGTTTCGGCTCACAACGATAGCTCAAGCGTGCTGGTTGAGGTGAATTGTGAAACCGATTTCGTGTCCAGGGATGATTCCTTCAGAAGTTTCTGCGGTGAGGTGGCCGATGCCATTCTGCGGGACGCCCCGGTTGACGCCGGGTCGGTCGCTGTCCTTCCACTCACTGGCGGTCAGACGGTCGAAGCCGCGCGTCAGGAGTTGATCATCCGGGTTGGTGAGAACGTCAGCGTCCGGCGGTTTGCGCGGTTCGAGGCGCAAGGCGGTTCGATCAGCCGGTATCTCCACGGCAGCCGGATTGGCGTGTTGGTCAAGCTGATCGGAGGCGATGATGAACTGGGCCGGGATATCGCGATGCACATTGCCGCCAGCAGGCCGCTTTGTATCTCGGAAGATGAAATGGACGGCGCCGTGTTGGAAAAGGAAAGGGAGATATTTTCCGCCCAGGCCGCCGCAAGCGGGAAACCCGCTGATATCGTCGAGAAAATGGTGGCTGGCCGTATCCGGAAATTCCTCAAGGAAAACACGCTGCTGGGACAGCCGTTCGTCAAGAACACGGAGCAGACGGTGGGGCAACTGTTGACCGCGGCTGGCGCCTCGGTGGGGCGGATGACACGCCTTGAAGTGGGCGAAGGACTGGAAAAACGAAACGAGGATTTCGCGGCCGAAGTCATGGCCCAGGCGTCTTCCTGACAGCGCCGCCCTGGCGGCAGAGCCGCGGACCGATCATTTCAGGTTTTGTAACCGGTTTGTTGTACTATAATCGGGTGCAAGGCTTTTGACAAAAACCGGAAGGATTGGGGTAAGGTTGGAATGATTGAAGAAATACAACAGGATGCCAGTTTGCGCATGCGAAAAACGGTTGATTCAACCCGTAGCGACATGGCCAGAATCAGGACGGGCAGGGCAACAGTCTCACTGCTGGATCACTTGATGGTTGAATACTACGGTACCGCAACGCCGGTCAATCAGGTGGCTACTGTATCCGTGTCAGACGCGCGGACGCTGATGGTGCAGCCGTGGGAGAAGAACATGATTTCCGCCATAGAAAAAGCGATTCTTGAATCCGATCTGGGGTTGAATCCGGTGACTGCGGGAGAGGTCATGAGGATTCCCTTGCCGGCGATGACCGAGGAGCGCCGGATCGGACTTGGCAAGGTAGTCAGGCAGGTTGGCGAGAATGGAAAAATCGCGATACGCAATATCCGCCGGGATGCGATTCAGATGGCGCGCGATTTATTGAAGGAGAAGGAAATTACCCAGGATGAAGAGAAAGCGGCGGAATCCGAAATGCAGGACCTGACTGACAAATATATCCGCATTGTCGAGCAAGTGGTTGCCGAAAAGGAAAAAGAGGTCATGGAAGTCTGATATTGAACCGTCATTCCAATGAATTTCCCGCATAGTCCCGGCAAGGTCCCCCGGCATATTGCCGTAATCATGGATGGTAATGGGCGGTGGGCAAGAAGTCACGGATTGTCCAGAGCGGCCGGTCACAGAAAGGGAGTGAAAGCGATACGGGAAATGATTCCGGTCTGCGGTCATCGGGGCATCCCTTATCTGACGCTGTTCGCGTTTAGCAGTGAAAACTGGAGGAGACCGGGGGTTGAAGTCAAATTCCTGATTGAGTTGCTGACCCAATCCCTGGAAGACCAGGTCTGCCTCCTGCATGACAATCGGGTCAGGTTGCGCGTGATCGGTGACATCAGCCGTTTTCCGGGTCGGCTGCAAAGAGCGGCGACTGCCGCGGACGAGTTAACTCGCAATAACGAGGCATTGAACCTGACTGTCGCGATCAACTATGGTGGACAATGGGATTTGCGGCAGGCCTGTCAATCCATTGCATGGCTGGTTGAGAAAGGGGAATTGTCTCCGGATTCGATTACCCCGCAACTGATCGAGTCCCACCTGTGCACCAGTGGCCTGCCGGAACCCGATTTGTTCATTCGTACCGGAGGGGAGAGGCGAATCAGCAATTTTCTGCTGTGGCAACTGGCTTATACCGAGCTTTACTTTACCGACACCTTCTGGCCGGATTTTGATGAGGGATGTTTCGATCAGGCGCTGGCATGGTTTGCTTCGAGACAGCGCAGGTTTGGCCGGGTCGGGGCGCAGCTCGAGGCCGGGGTGTTTTAATGAGGCGCAGGAGATGTTGAGGGTTCGTGTCGCTACCGGCTTGCTACTGGCGCTGGCTGCCGTACTGGTCACGCTTTATCTCACCACCCCCTGGTTTGCGGTCGCGCTGATGCTGGTTATGCTGCTCGGACTGAATGAGTGGGGCCGTCTCGTCACTTGCCCCCGACTCTGGGTTGCCGGCGCCGCTGCCGGCATGATTGCTGTTGGCTGGCAATCCCTGTTTTTACCCGGAGTCCTGATCGCGGTATGCGCCGGGCTTTGCGTTTTCTGGATTTGTCAGATTCATCGTCTCAGATCGGGCGGGTTGTCCCGTCCGCTGTCCGGGCCATCAGGTATTTGCGGTGGCGCCCTGATTCTGTTCGGCTGCTGGAGCGCCCTGGTTTTTACCCATCAACAACCGGAAACCGGGGCGCGGGTGACACTCGGGATTCTACTGATCGTCTGGTCCGCGGACAGCTTTGCCTATTTCTCCGGGAAAATGTTCGGCCAGCGAAAACTGGCCCCCGGGATCAGTCCGAACAAGACCGTGGAGGGGTTGCTCGGAGGAGTGTCGGGCTCCTGTCTGGTCGCTCTGGCCTATGCGTTCTTTACGTTTGATCTGTCCTGGCTCGACTGGCATTTATGGCTCTGGATGCTGGCCGCGTTGTGCGGCTGCCTGATCAGTGTGGTCGGAGATCTGTATCAGAGCCGGTTAAAAAGAATCGCGGGAGTCAAGGACAGCGGCTCATTGCTCCCCGGTCATGGCGGCGTACTGGATCGATTTGATGGACTGGTGGCCGCCGCGCCTGTATTTGCCGGTATCTGGTGGTTTACGCTATGACGACCCCGGTCACTGTGCTCGGTTCGACCGGATCAATCGGGGTCAGTACTCTGGATGTGATATCACGGCATCCGGGTAAATTCCGGGTTTCCGGATTGTCCGCTCATCGCAGTGTGGAGAAAATGGTTGAACAGTGCCGTCAGTTCCGGCCGGAACGGGCGGTGATGGCGGATGCGGACGCGGCCCGGGAATTGAGCGCCCGACTGGGACGGGACGGCATCCGCGTCGAAGTCGGCAGCGGTCAGGAGGATGTCTGCGCCCTGGCCGGGGAGTCCGGTGATTTTGTCGTATGCGGCATTGTCGGCGCCGCCGGGTTGATGTCTGCGATTGCCGCCATCAAGGCGGGAAAAAAGGTTCTGATCGCCAACAAGGAGCCTCTGGTCATGCTGGGCGACCATATCGTGCAACTGGCGCAAAAGCATGGCGCCTGTCTGTTGCCTCTGGACAGTGAACACAACGCCATTTTCCAGTGCCTGCCCCAGCACAGTCTGGTCAGTCAGGACGGGCGCTTACCGGACAACGGGCGCCAGGGGATCGAAAAGCTGTTGTTGACCGGCTCCGGAGGGCCATTCAGGACACTTCCCCTGGAGATGTTGCCGACCGTGACTCCGAAGCAGGCCTGCGCCCACCCCAACTGGGAAATGGGGCCGAAAATCTCGGTCGATTCCGCCACCATGATGAACAAGGGGTTGGAGCTTATCGAAGCCTGCGTGTTGTTTCGTGTCCCACAGAGCAAGGTGCAGATCGTGATTCATCCGCAGAGCATCGTCCATTCCATGGTTGAATACATCGACGGTTCGGTTATCGCGCAGATGGGCAGCCCGGATATGCGGATTACGATTGCCAATGCCCTGGCCTGGCCCGACCGGATTTCATCCGGGGCGAAGTCCCTGGATTTTACGAATATGGCGCAATTCGAGTTCGAGCCGCCGGACTATGAACGTTTCCCCGCCCTTCGTCTGGCCCGGTCAGCGGCTGTGACCGGGGGTACGATGCCGGCGATCATGAGCGCCGCCAATGAAGTTGCGGTCGATGGATTCCTGTCAGAACGGATTTCCTTTGATAGAATCACGCAAATTGTGGAGAACGTGATGGACCGGGTGGCGGTCAGTATGGATACGGACCCTGAAACAGTGTTTGAAGCGGACTCGCAGGCGCGCGGCGTCAGCCGGGAACTGATTGCAAATTGAAGGCGTGGATTCAGGCGCCGCGTGTTAATATGTACGGATTCGAAAGTACGGATCGGTCATAAACTCGAAGGGTTACATAAAAGACACAAGATATGGGCGGGTTTGGTTACAGTGTGCTGGGTTTTCTGGTTGCAATCGCGATACTGGTTGCAATCCATGAGTACGGACATTTCTGGGTTGCGCGAAAACTCGGCGTCAAGGTGCTGAAATTCTCGATCGGATTTGGCAAACCCCTGTTCAGGTGGCGCTGGAATAATGGGCCTACGGAATACACGATCGGCATGATTCCGCTGGGCGGATTCGTCAAAATGCTGGATGAAAGGGAAGGGGATGTTCGGGCCGATGAAGTGGATCAGGCTTTCAACAGGAAATCCCTCGCTGTTCGCAGCGCCGTGGTCGCGGCCGGTCCGGCATTCAATTTTCTTTTCGCCATTCTGGCGATATGGCTGGTCTTTGTCGCCGGCTCGGATGATATCGACCCGCAGATCGGACTGGTGACTGAGGGTTCATTGGCGGATACAGCCGGATTCGAGGCGGGCGATGTCCTGACCGAAGTCGATGGCAAGGAGGTTAAAACCTGGGGACAGCATCAATTTTACCTGCTTGATCAGGCGATGAAGGGAAACCACGTATCCATGCGGGTATCGAATCCGGTTCTCGGGGAGCGTGATCTGGCTATTGATTTCAGCGCTCTTGACCAGGCCCGTATCGCCAGCCAACCGATTACTTCGCAAATCGGCATCTGGCCCGCCATTCCCCCGGCGGTGGTCAATGATGTTGTGGCGAATTCCCCCGCTGAGCGGGCTGGCCTGATTCGAGGCGACCGGGTGCTCGCCATTGACGGGGCCGGGGTCGAGAACTGGCTGGAAATGGCGACGCTGATATCGGATAAGCCCGGACAGCCGGTACTGTTATCGGTTCTGCGCGGAGGGGAAACGCTGGAATTGACTATAACGCCCGAGCCGGTCTCCATTGAAGGCAGGGACTATGGTCGAATCGGGCTGTATCAGCCGGCGCTGGAAAACACGACCTTGCGACACGGTCCGCTGGACGCCGTCTGGCAGGCGGTGGACTACAACTGGCGGATGACCGTCGTCACCCTGCGTTCCCTGGGGCGGATGGTCACGGCGCGAATGTCTTCGGAAAACCTGTCCGGTCCGATTACCATCGCCAGACTGGCCGGACGGACCATTGAATCGGGTTATGATGATTTTCTGAAGTTCCTGGCCATTATCAGTATCAGTCTCGGATTGATCAATCTGTTGCCGATTCCGGTTCTGGACGGGGGGCATCTGATGTACTTTCTGTTCGAGGCGGTGGTGGGCAGGGCCCCTTCGGAAAAAGCGATGATCCGGGGGCAGGTGGTTGGGTTGGCGATGATCATCATGCTGATGGGGTTCGCCTTTTATAATGATATCGCGCGTCTGTTATGAGTCGAAAATTGAAGCATTGAACGTTATATATATAATGAAAAAATTCTTGTTGCCGGTTTTGTATCTTGCGGTTTTTCTTTTCCTGCCGCTTCGCGCCGTATTCGCGGTTGAACCGTTTACTATTACCGATATCCGGGTTGAAGGGCTGGAAAGGCTGGAGGAGGGGACGGTATTCAACTACCTGCCCCTGAAGGTCGGCGATGAAGCCGATGACGAGGAGATACGACTCAGTATCCGGGAGTTGTTCAAGACCGGGTTTTTCAAGCAGATCGAGCTGGAGCGGGAGGATACCACCCTGGTTGTCAAGGTGGTCGAAAGACCATCCATCGCCAGTATCACGATTACCGGCAACAGCAAGCTGAAAACCGAAGCGATCACGGACGGGCTGGAACAGTTGGGGATTGTCGAGGGCAGGATTTTCAGTAACACGGTGCTGGCAAGCGTCGAGGATGAAATCAAGAGTATCTATCTGTCGATGGGCCGCTATTCGACTACGATTGATGTGGTCAGTGAGGAACTGGACCAGAATCGGGTCGCGATCAAGATCGCGATCAGTGAAGGGCGGGTCGCCCGCATCCGGAAAATAAACATCATTGGCGCGGAGAAGGAATCGGTCAAGGCGATCAGGAAGGAGATGAAACTCAAGGACAAGCGGGGGTACCGCTTGTTTTCACGCCAGGACCAGTATTCGAAGCAGGCGCTGGAATCCGATCTGGAGAGAATCAGGAGTTATTACCAGAACCGGGGGTATCATGGGTTCGAGATCGTTTCGTCGAATGTGGATATCTCACCCAACAAGCAGAATATCTTTATCAGTATCACATTAAGCGAGGGCGATCTGTATACCTTTGGGGAATCCACAGTCGAAGGGGTTGAGGAGAGCCAGATCGAAGATTTGCGGCAGTTGATAGATATTCAACCCGGAGACCGCTTTTCGCGGGAAGAGGTCAACCGGATCCGTACTGAAATGGTGGATTATTTTTCCGATCAGGGTCTTGCATTCGTTGAGGTGAACCCGATATTTGACCGCGATGAATCCACCAAGACCGTCAGTACCATATTTTCGGTCATCACGAATCAGCGGGTCTATGTTCGCAGAATTGATATTTCCGGCAACCAGTATACCCGTGACGAAGTTATCCGGAGGGAACTGAGGCAATACGAGGGCGCCCTGTATTCAAAATCAGCGGTACAGCGTTCAAGGGGCAGACTGCGGCGGTTGGGTATTTTTGAGAGTGTACAGATTGAAACCCTGAAGGTGCCGGGAACCGAGGATCAGGTGGACATGCAGGTAGTCGTGGTGGAAAGGGATACTGGCTCGATTTTGTTGTCTGCCGGTTATTCTGATGAGGAGGGCGTTCTGCTTGGTGTCGAATTCGAGCAAAAAAATCTGTTGGGAACCGGCAAGGACCTGGCTCTCAAGTTCAATAATTCCGATACTTCCAGTGTTGCGAGCATTTCCTATACCAATCCCTACCATACCATTGACGGAGTCAGCCGGACTCTCAATATGTCGGTCAGGGAATTTGATTCCGGGGAAGTCGATACGGCAGAGTATATTCTGGATAGCAGTACGCTGGGCGTGAGTTATCGGGTTCCTGTCGCAGAGACCAACTCTATCAATTACGGGTTTTCACTCGAACGTCTTGAGTTGGAGAGCACTACAGAAACGCCTCCTGAATTTGTGGCTGTAATAGAAGAAAACCCGGAAGCGGATAATGGCTTGTTCACGGTGGGGGTGTCCAGGGATACCCGGGATGAGTTTTTCTTCCCGACTCGGGGCGCCGTGGGCTCAATTTCTTTGGAATCGGCTTTTCCATCCAGTGACTTTGAGTATTACAAACTCAATTTGCAAGGCTCCTGGTATTTTCCCGTTTCTCCGACTCTGACTCTGAAAGGGTTTGCCGGACTCGGTTATGGGGATGGCTTTGGTGATTCGAAAGAGTCAGGACTGCCGTTCTTCAAACATTATTACGCAGGGGGCGCCCGCTCCGTTCGCGGCTTTCAACGACGTTCATTAGGCCCACGGGACAGTGGAGAGACTCCGGAGCCAGTGGGTGGCGATACCCGCGTACTGGTTAATCTGGAAACCCTGTTCCCGGCTTTTGGCGCGGATGGGAAGGACAAGCGAGTCGGATTTTTTGTCGATGGCGGGATGGTGTTCGATGACACGGATTCTGTCAGTTTGGGGGATCTCCGGTATTCTGCTGGATTGTTCTTCAACTGGTTTTCGGCAGTCGGGCCATTCAGCTTCAGCTACGGGGTACCTGTCAATAAAGAAGATGGCGATGAAACAGAAGCCTTGCAGATTTCTATTGGCACGGTATTCAGGTAGAGTCTGGATGTCTACCTGTTTCGGGTATTTGTGAATATACCGGAACTCAATCTCTCGGGATTTTTATACAGAGCTATATTTGCGGTGTTAAATGGTTATGAAAATGAACAATAGATTTTTACTGGGCGTGTTATGCCTGATTGGGGTTGCTTTTATGCCAGCTCATGCGGGCGCCGCTAAAATCGCTTATGTGGATGCCAGGGTACTGATTGACGAGGCTCCCCAGGGAAAATATGAAGTCCGTATACTGGAGCAGGAATTCAGCGCTCGTAACCGGGATTTGAAAGCGAAGGTCGAATTGTTCAATAGCAAGGAAGCGGAGTTGAAAAAGAACGCGGTTGTGCTTTCCAGTGAGGAGATCGAAGAGCGAACCGCAGAGTTGCGCGACCTGCAAATAACCCTTCAACGGGAACAGCAAATCTACAACGAAGACTATACCCGCAGCCGTAACCGGGGACTGGCCCGACTGGAAAAGCTGATTTCAGAGGTCATAGTGGAAATAGCCCAACGGGAGAAGATTGACCTGGTTGTTCAGCAGGCGGTTTACGCGAGCGGTGAGATTGATCTTACCGGGAAAATTCTGGAGCAGCTTAAGGAGAATTTCTCGGAGTAGGGCGCTCGCGCGGCATCTCGCGGTATAAAGTGGCGATATCAGGTGGTCCCGATTACTGTCCGAGTCGGTTACACTGATCCTCGGGGTTCGGGGTTGTGATCGAATTGCAGCGGATTGCCGAGGTGGTGGGTGGCGTTGTGCTCGGAGACCCGAAACACAGGGTGGATTCGATCAGAAGCCTGGAAAAGGCGACAGCCCGCTCCATCACCTTTTTTTCCGACCCGAAACTTAAGCGTCGCTTGTCGGGCTGCACGGCGGGAGCCGTGTTGATCTCCCCGCAGGACGCGGATCTGTTTTCAGGCAACCGGGTGGTGGTGGCTGACCCTTATCTGGCTTATGCCCGGATTTCCGGGTTGTTCAAGCCGCCCCGAAGCCGCAGTGGCGGGCAGGCGGCGGCTTCATCCGCGTGGATTGCTGACACGGCTTCTGTCGATGACAGCGTGGCAATCGGCCAGTTCAGTACGATTGATGATCAGGCGAAACTGGCGAAGGGCGTGGTAATCGGCCACTCCGTCCACATCGGAGCCGGGGTTGTGATCGGGCAGGATTCGGTGATTGAGGATCAGGTCGTGATTCAGGCCGGTTGCCTGATCGGGAAAAGATGTCATGTCTCTTCCGGAGCGGTGATTGGCGCCAGCGGGTTTGGTTATGCCGCATCGGCGGACCGGTGGGAAAAAATCGAGCAACTCGGAGCCGTTCGTATTGGTGATGATGTCGATGTCGGCGCGAATACCACCATCGACCGGGGCGCGCTGGGTTATACCATTATTGAAGATGGCGTAAAGCTGGATAACCAGATACAAATTGCCCATAATGTATGGGTCGGGGAAAACACCATCATGGCAGGCTGTTCCGCGGTGGCCGGAAGCGCGCGCATTGGCAGGCGGTGTAAAATCGGGGGCCGGGTATCCATCCTGGGTCATCTGGAGATTGTCGATGACGTGACGATCATGACGAACAGCCTGGTCGTGAAAAACATCCGCGAGGCCGGGGAATATGCTTCGATGATCACGGTACAACCAGTCAGGCAGTGGAGAAAGAATCTGGCAATCATCCGTCAACTTGATAAACTAATGCACAGAAGGAACAGGTCGGGAGCGCCGGACCATGAACAATAGTCGAACCTGGATCAGAACCCGGTTCCCGGACATATAATCAGATAGGCATGCCGTTGTGACGACAGAACAAAAGCAGATAGACATACATCGAATCCGGGAAATCCTTCCCCACCGGTATCCGTTTCTATTGGTTGACCGGGTACTGGATTACACTCTCGGAGAGAGTCTGACCGCGATCAAGAACATCACTTTCAACGAACCGTTCTTCCAGGGGCATTTCCCGGAAAGGCCGGTTTTCCCCGGAGTCCTGATCCTGGAAGCGCTGGCGCAGGCTTCCGCGCTTCTGGCCAGCCACAGTGATGAGGCGGAGACCGAAGAGCGGATCATCCTGCTTTTTGCGGGGATAGACAAAGCCAGATTCAAGCGTCCGGTCGAACCGGGAGATCAACTGACGCTCAACGTCAGGCAGACCAACTACAGAAGGAAAATCTGGAAATATTCGACGGAAGCGAGTGTCGAGGGCCGGTTGGCGGCATCAGCCGATGTCATGTTCACCTATCGGACGCTCTGACCTCCATGTCCGATATCCACCCGACGGCAATTGTCGATGAACGCGCGAACATAGGCCGCAATGTGACTATTGGCGCCTTCTCGATTATTGAAGAGAATGTGACTATTGGCGACGGTACATGGGTCGGCCCTCATGTGGTTATTCGCAGTTTCACCACCATCGGCGAAGACAACCGGATATTTCAGTTTTCCTCGATCGGAGAGGCCCCCCAACATCAGGGGTACGGCGGCGAGCCCACCCGGTTGGAAATCGGCGATCGCAATACCATAAGGGAATACTGCACCATCAATCGCGGTACCGCGGGCGGCCTGGGGGTGACCCGGATAGGCGATGATAATTTCATCATGGCCTACGCGCATATCGCCCATGACTGCGTTTTGGGGAATTTTATTATTTTTGCCAATGGCGCCAGCCTGGCCGGTCATGTCTACATCGGTGATCACGCCATTCTCGGCGGTTTCAGTCTGGTGCATCAGTTCTGTCGGATAGGCCAGCACTGCATTACCGGAATCGGTTGTGTCTGTTTGCAGGATGTGCCTCCCTATATTGTGGCGGCGGGGAATCCGGCGACGCCGTTCGGTATCAACAAGAAAGGACTCCGAAGACGGCGGTTCACAGAGGAGACAATCGAGTTGTTGACGACCGCTTACCGGGTGGTTTACCGGCGGAACCTCAATCTTCAGTCCGCCATTGATGAGCTCTGCGCATTGGATGGCGATAACGCGGATGTGGCAATATTCAGGAAATTTATTTGTCAGTCCGAGCGCGGCATTATCCGATAGGTGACCAGTCGTCAAATCCGGATTGGGATGGTTGCGGGTGAGCCTTCCGGCGACGCTCTCGGCGCCGGATTGATCGAAAACCTGAAATCCAGCCTCGATAATGTCGGGTTTTTCGGTGTTGGCGGGCCCAGAATGGCGGCGGCGGGGTGCGATACAATTTACGATATGGACCGTATCGGAGTCATGGGGCTGGACGGGCTGGTTGGCAAATTCCTGGATATCGTCACGATCCGGTCGAATCTGTATAAAATGATGGTGTCGAATCCTCCCGATCTGTTTATCGGCATTGATGTGCCTGATTTCAATCTGACGCTGGAATCCCGACTCAGGAAGAAAAACATCACCACCGTCCACTATGTCAGCCCGACTGTGTGGGCGTGGCGCGGGTATCGTATCCACAAGATTCGAAGAGCCGTGGATCATATTCTGACGCTGTTCCCGTTCGAGGCCGAGTTTTACAGGAGGAACCGGATTCCGGTGACCTGTGTCGGGCATCCGATGGCCGATGAGATCAAGCCGCCGGACCGGGTTGCCGCCAGACAGAAACTTGGGCTTGAAATCCCGGATCACGGGAAACTGGTCGCCCTGTTGCCGGGAAGCCGCCGTTCGGAGATTGCGAGACTGGCGGAGATTTTTCTGGAGACGGCCAAAATCATTCATCAGTTCGACCCCGGCGTGCAGTTTGTATTGCCGCTTGCCAACGAAACGGTCGCCCGAGCATTCAGTGAGGTGACCAGCTCGACCGGGGATTTACCGATTGCCCTGTTGCAGGAGCAGTCACGGCTTGCGATGGAGGCCGCGGACGCGGTTGTGCTGGCATCGGGAACGGCGGCGCTGGAAGCGGCGCTGCTGCGGCGCCCCCATGTGGTGGTCTACCGGGTGGGCGCCCTGACCTGGTGGCTTGTGCAGAGGCTGAAATCCGTGACTCACTATTCGATGCCCAACCAGTTGCTCAGACAGCCTGTGGCGCCGGAATTCATCCAGGGAGAGGCTCGGCCGGACAGTATCGCCCACGCGTTGAGACGGTATCTCGACGATGACCGGGAAGTGGACAGGCTGGACCGGATGTTCGCCCAAATGCACCGGCAGTTGAAGCTGGACGCCAATCGGCGGGCCGGCAGGGCTGTAATCAGGCTGCTTCCACCACAGACCTCTGAACCCTGATCTGAGCCATTGACAGAGAGAGCCGTTGAATTCAAACAGATACATTGCCGGGGTGGATGAAGCGGGTCGGGGGCCGCTGGCCGGAGCGGTATTCGCCGCCGCTGTGATACTGGATGACAACAGACCGATTGCTGGACTCGATGACTCGAAAAAGCTCAGTCCGCGGCGACGGGCGGAGCTTGAGAAACGGATTCAGGAAACCGCAGTGTCATGGGCTGTGGCCGAGGCCAGCGTGCGCGAGATAGACCGGATCAATATATTGCAGGCCACACTGGTGGCGATGAAACGCGCAGTGGAAAAATTGCATATTCAACCTCATGAGGCGCTGATTGACGGCAACAGAACCCCGGTTCTTGATTGCAAGTGCACCGCCGTGATCGGAGGGGATGCGAGCAAGCCATCCATTGCAGCCGCTTCCATACTGGCGAAGGAAGCGCGTGACCGGGAAATGGTCCGGTTGTCACTGGTTTACCCCCGGTATGGTTTTGAAAAGCACAAAGGGTATCCGACCAGAACACATCTGGAGGCGCTCAGGCTGTATGGGCCGACCGGCCAGCACCGGACCAGCTTCGCCCCGGTCAGGGAGCTGCTCGACAATGACTGACGCTTTCGTTCACCTGCATCTGCATTCGGAGTTCTCGCTGGCGGACGGCATCGTCAGGATTAATCCGCTTGCCGCCGGCTGCGCTGAATTTCAGCAACCCGCAGTCGCGTTGACCGACCTCTCCAATCTTTACGGCATGGTTAAATTTTATCGCGCCTGTCTGGCGAAAGGAGTCAAACCGATCATAGGCTGCGATGTATGGGTTGGCAGCCCGGACTCTGACAAATCGATGGATCGCGCCACCTTGCTGTGCACAGACAATACCGGCTACCGGAACCTGTGTAAATTGCTGACCGACGCTTATCTGCGCGGCAGTGTAAATAACCGGATTGTGATTGCCTGGCCGGAGTTGGCCGGGAGCGGCCAGGGCTTGTTGTGTCTGGTTGACGAACAGCAGGGTTTCGCCGCGAATCTGGTTTTGCAGGGCCGGGAGCCGGAATTGCCTGAATGGGTGGAGCGGTATCGCCGTGTCTTTAGTGACCGGTTTTATTTTTCGATCAGCCGGGTCGGGGCGCCGGGTGAACGAGGCTACATCAGCCGGGTGGTGGAATTGTCAACCCGGTATGATATTGGATTGGTCGCGACCAACCGGGTGGTATTTATCAATCGCGAAGAGTTTGAGGCGCATGAGATCAGAGTGTGCATCAATAACGGCAGGGCGCTGGATGACAGCCGCCGGCCCAGGGACTATACCGATCAGCAGTATCTGAAATCGACGCGGGAGATGATCGAGTTGTTTTCGGACCTGCCTGCCGCGATTTCCAATTCCGTTGAGATCGCGAAACGCTGCAATGTGTTTCTGGATTTTGATCAGGATCACCTGCCGCAGTACCCGGACGCGGGCGCTCAGTCTGAAGCCCTGCTATTGCGGGAGTATGCGGAAAACGGGTTGGCAAGGCGGTTCGACCTGTCGGCGCTCTATCATCCGGACGGCTCCTGTGCGGTTGGGCAGGAGTATCTCGAGCGGATGAACATGGAACTTGAGGTCATCGGGAATATGGGCTATCCGGGGTATTTCCTGATCGTCGCCGATTTTGTCGAGTGGGCCCGTGGCAATGGAATACCGGTGGGGCCGGGACGCGGCTCCGGCGCCGGCTCATTGGTGGCCTGGGCCACCGGCATCACAGACCTGGACCCGCTGGCTTACGGTTTGCTGTTCGAGCGCTTTCTGAATCCGGAACGGGTGTCACTTCCGGATTTTGATATTGACTTTTGTGTGGATGGCCGCGACCGCGTCATTGAATATGTGGCCGAGCGTTACGGCCATGATCAGGTTGCCCAGATTATCACCTTTGGCACCATGGCGGCGAAAGCGGTGGTGCGGGATGTCGGTCGGGTGATGGGTCTGCCTTATGGTTTTGTCGATCAAATCGCCAAGCTGATTCCCTTTGAAGTCGGTATGACACTGCAAAAGGCGTTGAATCAGGAACAGCTGCTGAAAGAAAGATATGAGGGTCAGGAGGATGTCCAGGAACTGATCGACACGGCCCTGCAGCTCGAAGGGATCGCGAGAAATGTGGGCAAGCACGCAGGGGGGGTGGTGATCGCGCCAAAACCCCTGACCGAATACACCCCGCTTTACGCGGACTCCCATTTGAATCAGGCGATCACGCAGTTGGACAAGGATGACCTGGAGTCGGTTGGCCTGATCAAATTCGATTTTCTCGGGGTGCGGACACTTACTATTCTCGATGCCGCGGTAAAAATGGTGAACCAGCGGAAATCCGCCAACGGGGAAGCCCCGATTGATCTGGGGCAGACGCCGCTGGATGACGCCGCGACATTTGAATTCCTGAGAACCGGGCGGACTATCGCGATATTCCAGATTGAATCGAGAGGCGCCAGGGAATTGCTGATCCGGGCCCACCCGGAGATTTTTGAGGATCTGGTGGCGCTGGTCGCCCTGTATCGACCGGGTCCCCTGCAATCGGGTATGGTGGATGATTTTGTCAATCGCAAGGCGGGCCGGGAGCGGATCGTGTATTCCCATCCGCAGTTGGAGCCGATACTGAAATCGACCTATGGCGTGATCATTTATCAGGAACAGGTCATGGAGATCGCGCGCTCGATGGCCGGGTATACCCTCGGCGGGGCCGACCTGTTACGCAAGGCGATGGGTAAAAAGCTGCCGGAAGAGATGGCGAAACAGCGTGAGACTTTTATCAACGGAGCGGTGGAAAGGGGAGTGGGCAGGAAACTGGCCGACAGTATCTTCACCCTGATGGACAAGTTTGCCGGATATGGGTTCAACCGGTCGCATTCTGTCGCGTACGCGCTGATCTCCTATCACTCAGCGTGGCTGAAAACCCATTATCCCGCTGCTTTCATGGCGGCGGCCCTGTCTGCCGAGATGGACAAGACCGACCGGGTGGTTACGTTGCTGGCGGATTCCAAATCCCTGGGGCTGACCATACTGCCGCCGGATATCAACTCCAGTTCCTATACTTTCAAAGCGATGGATGACAACAGGATCAGTTATGGTCTGGGCGCCCTGAAGGGAATCGGGAAAGGGGTGGTTGAAAATATCGTGGTCGAGAGAGAAAGGAATGGCGAATACCGGTCCCTGCAGGAGTTCTGTCGTCGAGTGGACCTGCGTAAGGTAAACAAGCGGGTTCTGGAAGCGCTGATCAAGAGCGGGGCGATGGATGCGCTGGGCGGCAACCGGGCCGCGTTGATGAATTTCATGGACCATGCCATCAAGGCTGCGGACCAGCATCAGCAGGACCGGCAGGCGGGACAGTTCGACATGTTCGGCATCCAGGAAGCGCCGCCGAAACAGACGGAATCCGCGCGAATTCCGGATTGGACCGATGATCGGCGTCTCGCCGCGGAAAAAGAAACCCTCGGCCTGTATCTGACCGGGCATCCGTATCAACGATATGCCAGGGAACTGGCTCCGATCAGTGATTGCGATGCGCCGTCCCGGGATTTCAGTTCGCCGAGAAATGGAGTATTCGCAGGCATCATGGTGTCGATGCGGGTGTCCAGGACAAGACGGGGAAAAATGGCGTTTGTCGTTCTCGACAATGAAATGCACCGGGTTGAAGTCATCCTGTTTTCGGAAAAATTCAACCAGCGCTCCTCCATCCTGCAAAAGGAGAACCTGTTGATTGCCTTCGGTCAGTTCAGCGCCGACGAGGTGACCGGAGGTTGTCAGATGCGCGTGGAAAAAATCTGTGATCTGGATGAACTGCGTCGGCAATGTCTGGTCAGGCTCGATCTGAATCTGCCTCAGGAGGCGTTGACGCCGGACAGAATCGAGGATTTGCAATCCATTCTGGGTCCGTACCGTAATGGTAACGGCGCTGATTCTGTCGCGGTGCAAATCCGCTATACCCGGCGCTCCGGTGAGACCGGTTTCTTGAACCTCGGTGACGGCTGGAAAGTGAATCCGGACCAGAAGCTGTTTGTGGAGCTGGAAAACCGGTTCGGGACGGACAATATCAATTGCCGCTATGACCTGCATTTGCGGGACCAGTTTCTACCTGGTAACCCGGATACCGGACAAAACGCGAATGTCCGCTCCATTTAACGAAAACAACTGTGTCGTCGCGCAACAGCCTTCCGAGAACCGGTGGCTCCTGTTTCGCAATCCGGTTGACGTGCTTTCCTCCGGGGATGTCGGACAGGTCAGGGCCATTCTGGAGCGGGTCGGGCATCAGGTGGAACGGTATCAGCAATTCGCGGCCGGCTTTGTCAGTTATGAAGCCTCTCCGGCTTTTGACGGACATTTCCCGGAACAGCCCGCCGCAGGGTTCCCGAAAATCTGGTTCGGGATATATGATCGCTATGAGGTGATTGACTTCCCCGAAAACGCGGCGCCGGGGAATCACGCCAATCTGTCGGACTGGGAGCTTTCGCTCGCTGAGGAGGACTATCGAAAAGCGCTGGTCAGAATAAAGGACTATATCCGGGAAGGGGATGCCTATCAGGTTAATTATTCCTTCCGGTTCAGGGCCAACTGTGATATCGACAGTTGGTCGCTGTTCGCGCAGATGGTGCATTCCCAGAATCTGGACAACCAGCCGGGTTATTGTGTTTATGTGAATACCGATGACTGGGCGGTTTGTTCCGCTTCTCCGGAACTGTTCCTGAGCCTGGATCAACGTGTGCTGACATCCAGGCCGATGAAGGGTACCGCCGCGCGCGGGTATGGCTATCAGGATGATCTTGAAATCGGCAGGCGATTGCGAGAATCCGGCAAGAATCGCGCTGAAAATATCATGATTACAGATATGGTCAGAAACGATATGGGCAAGATTGCCGACACCGGCACGGTCGAGACCACCGACATTTTCTCACTGGAGAAATACCCCACATTCTGGGCCATGACGACCACGGTTGAATGTCTGACCGACGCGGGCCTGACTGAAATATTTCAGGCCATGTTTCCCGCCGCTTCAATCACCGGCGCTCCGAAACTGCGCGCGATGGAAATTATCCATGAGCTTGAGAACCTCCCCAGATATATTTATACCGGGGCCGCCGGGTTTGTTTTTCCGGGCGCGCGCGCCCAGTTCAATGTAGCCATACGTACCATACTGATCGACAAGGACAAGGACAAGGATAATGACAGTAGCAACGGCGGGCGCGGCGCCGAGTTTGGCGCCGGCGGCGGCATTGTCTGGGATTCGGACCCCGGAGAAGAATTTCAGGAATGTCATACCAAGGCCGCGGTGCTAACCTGTCCGCAACCCTCGTTCGACCTGCTGGAAACCCTGAGGTGGACCCGGTCTGGAGGCTTTTTGAATCTCGACAGCCATCTGTCGCGGTTGGCCGATTCGGCTTCCTGGTTTTCGTGGGAGGTGGATCTGGCCGGGATTCGGAAGCGGTTGCGGCTGGCGGAGGCCGATTTCCCTGACACGGACCAGCGGATTCGCCTGCTGGTTTCCAGAAACGGCCGGGTTCGTGTCCAGCATACCGGGTATACGCCGCTGCCTGATCCGTATCGGGTCAGGCTGGCTGAAAGCCCGGTCCATTCAGAAAACCGTTTCCTCTACCACAAGACCACGCATCGCGAGATTTACGATAGCGCCCTGTCCGCCAATCGGAATTGTGACGATGTGTTGCTGTGCAATGAAAGGGGGGAGGTCACCGAGTCCTGCCGGGCCAATATCATTGTTGAATTGGATAGCGAGTTCCTGACACCGCCGGTTTCATCCGGGCTGTTGGGCGGTGTTGGACGCGCCTTGCTGCTGGCTGAGGGTAAAGTGACGGAGAAGGTGATCCTGCGCGAACAGATCGCCGACGCGGATTCGCTGTGGCTGGTGAATTCATCCCGCGGCTGCTGGCGGATACACTTGCAGGACTGATTTCCCTGACCTGTTTGCAATGCCGGGACTCAGTGAAACCGAATGGCTGCTTGCCGGTCTGATTTTTGTCTGGTCCGGGTTTGTTCGCAGCGGTCTCGGCTTTGGCGGCGCCGCGCTCGGCCTGCCGTTGATGCTTCTGGTTTTTGACGCCCCGCTTTTCTGGCTGCCGATGGTGGCTATCCATCTGTTGATCTTTTCCATACTGACAGTCTATGATCGACTCTGGGAAGTGGATTGGTCCTACCTGAAAAAATCGCTGATGGTCCTGATCATACCCAAGCTGGCCGGCGTATTCGGGCTGCTCAGTCTGCCGAACGAAATACTGGTGACGATCATCTATGGCGTTACTTTTTTATATGGACTGGCTTATCTGTGCAACTATGTTTTCCGCAGCGGGAGCGCCTTCTTCGACAATCTGTTGCTACTGATGGGAGGTTACGCGAGCGGGGTATCGCTGATGGGGGCGCCATTGATATCGGCGGTCTACGCGAGGAATGTGGCCTTGCAGGAATTGCGAGTCACATTATTTGTCCTCTGGACCATTCTGGTGGTGATCAAAATGTCCACCTTCGTCTATTTTGAAGTGGACCTGCAAGTTCGCTATGCCCTGTATTTCCTGCCGCTGGTGGCGGTCGGCCACTGGCTCGGGCTGCGGGTGCACATCCGGTTGATGCAGGGCGGCGGCAGTCATTACAAGCGAGCCATGGGGGTCGCCCTGGTCGCGATCAGCGGCTACGGCTTGTTCGCTGTTGCCGGATGAGCCTTTTCCCGGAATGAGCCGGACAAAATCATCAGCGGGGGATGGCCTGGTCGTCTCCAGAGGGGCCTGGCAGTTCGATGACGCCGTCCCCGGCGTGTTCGACACTCATATATCGAAATCCATTCCCGGATACCTGGAAGGGCATGACCTGATCGTGGATCGAATCCGGTCCAGAATGCAAGACAGCGGACGATGTTATGACCTCGGCTGTTCGACTGGCACGCTGACGGCGAAAATGGCCGCCTGCTCCGACCCGGAGCGGATGGTTATTGTCGGTATCGATCAGGTTGCCGGGATGATTGCGCGGGCCGGGACCCGATGCCAGGCATTCGCCAATGTTTCATTCGAGTTGGCCGACCTCGTTGATTATGATTTCCTGTCCTCGTTGGTGATCGTGAGCTATTACACGCTGCACTTTACGCCGGTTGCGGCGCGCATGGACATTGTCAGGCGGATATGCAGGGCGCTACAGCCCGATGGTTTGTTTCTGCTGTTCGAGAAAATCCGCTTTCCCGACCCTGATCTGGACCGGGAAATGACGGAAAAATATCATCAGTTCAAGAAATCCCGCGGATTTTCCAGTGCAGAAATCCGTAGCAAGGCGCAGGCGCTCGAAGGGGTGCTGAATCCGTCTACCGAAAGCGAAAATCTGGCGATGCTCAGTCAGGCCGGGTTCGGCGAAGTATCCATCATCTTCAACGAGCTGTGCTGGCAGGGGTATCTGGCGTCTGTAACCCGTATCGGGTGAGTCTTGGTGGCTGTAGTTCACGCCAGTTGGCTGACGTCGCGTACCGCCCCTTTCGAGGCGCTGGTGGTCATGGCGGCATAAGCCTTCAGCGCGCTGCTGACTACACGCTCGCGGTCCGGTTTCCAGCCATCGGCGCCCCTGGCATCCATCGTTTTTCTTCTTTGTTCGAGAACCGCGTCATCAACCGCCAGATGAATGGACCTTTCAGGAATATTGATCTCGACTCGGTCGTTTTCTTCGACCAGTCCGATGAGTCCGCCTTCCGCCGCTTCGGGCGATACATGGCCGATTGACAGACCGGAAGTCGCCCCGGAAAACCGCCCATCGGTGACCAGCGCGCACTCCTTGCCGAGGTTCTTCGATTTCAGATAGGTGGTCGGGTAGAGCATTTCCTGCATTCCGGGGCCGCCCTTGGGGCCCTCGTAGCGGATGAGCACAATATCGCCCGGATGAACCTGGTTGCCGAGGATGCCGTCCACCGCGTCCTCCTGGCTTTCGAAAATCCGGGCTCTCCCGGAAAACTTCAGGATACTTTCATCGACTCCGGCCGTTTTCACGATGCAGCCGTCTTCGGCGAGATTGCCGTACAGCACCGCCAGGCCGCCATCTTGGCTGAATGCGTGTTTCAAGCCACGGATACAGCCATTTTCCCGGTCGAGATCAAGGGATTTATAGCGCTTGCTTTGGCTGAAAGCGACCTGGGTGGGAACCCCGCCCGGAGCGGCGCGGAAGAAGTCCTTGCGTTTCTGGTCTTCGGTCAGTCGGATATCCCAGAGCGCGATGGCTTCTTCCATGCAGGTGGCATGGATGGTTTTGGCGCCGCGGTTGATCAGGCCGGCCCGGTCCAACTCGCCCAGTATCGCGACCACACCGCCGGCGCGGTGCACGTCCTCTACATGGACATCGGGCTTGGCTGGAGCCACCTTGCAAAGATTGGGCACTCTCCGGCTCAACCGGTCAATGTCCTTCATCGTGAAATCGACTTCCCCTTCCTGGGCGGCGGCGAGCAGATGCAGGACCGTATTGGTGGAACCGCCCATCGCGATATCCAGCGACATCGCGTTTTCGAACGCCTCGAAATTCGCGATGCTTCTGGGCAGAACCTCATGGTCACCCTGTTCATAATACCGTCTGGCCGTGGCTACGATAAGACGGCCCGCTTCCAGAAACAACCGTTTCCGTTCGCCGTGGGTTGCCACAATGGTTCCGTTTCCCGGCAGAGAGAGTCCGAGAGCTTCGGTCAGGCAATTCATGGAATTCGCGGTGAACATGCCGGAGCAGGAACCGCAGGTCGGACAGGCTGACCGTTCCATTGATTCCGATTCGCTGTCGGTGACACTATCGTCAGCCGCCACCATCATCGCGTCTACCAGATCAACCGCCTTTTCATGATCCCGCCAGGTGACCTTGCCCGCTTCCATCGGACCGCCGGACACAAAGATCGCGGGAATGTTCAGGCGCATGGCCGCCATCAGCATACCGGGGGTGATCTTGTCGCAATTCGAAATACAGACCATGGCATCGGCGCAATGCGCGTTGACCATGTATTCGACCGAATCGGCGATGATCTCCCGGGACGGCAGCGAATACAACATACCGCCATGTCCCATTGCGATACCGTCATCCACCGCGATGGTGTTGAACTCCTTGGCGACTCCCCCGGCGGCTTCGATCTCGCGGGCCACCAGTTGTCCCATGTCCTTCAGATGAACATGTCCGGGAACGAACTGGGTAAACGAATTGGCGACCGCAATGATCGGTTTGTCGAAGTCATCATCTTTCATTCCCGTAGCGCGCCAAAGCGCTCGGGCCCCCGCCATAGTTCTACCGCGGGTCGTAGTCCAGGATCTGTAATCAGGCATGGTATTTTGTGTCGGGGAATTGAATACCCCCGGATTCTAGCAAATTTACGTGGATTCGGGCGGTTGCCGTACTCTTTGAATTCCACCATACTCCCGTCAGGCATCAATTTGACAATCCTGCCTTCATGCAGGATCACCGCATATTGTCCAAGCCTGCGTTTCCTTTCCAGCGCTTCTTCTGAGGGCGTTTCCATCTTCCTGCTTCCTGTTCAATACGATCAAACATTTGCGGGCTATGTATTTTCAAGCTCTGAAATCATTTCTTCGCGCATCCGGAATTTCTGCGGTTTGCCTGTAACGGTCATGGGCAGCGAATCCCGGAATCGAATATAACGCGGAATCTTGTAGTGAGCGATCTGCCCCTGGCAAAAGGCCTTGATATCCTCCCCAATCAATGAAGCGCCTTCTCGTGGAATGATCCAGGCGCAAATTTCCTCACCGAGTTTTTCATCCGGCACACCAAAAATCTGCACATCCAGAATATCTGGATGACGATGCAGGAACTCCTCTATTTCTCTGGGATACACATTTTCGCCGCCGCGGATGACCATATCCTTGACCCGCCCGACAATGCTGCAATAGCCTTCAACGTCAATCACCGCAAGGTCCCCCGTATGCATCCAGCCATCGCTGTCAATCGCTTCCCTGGTCTGCGTCTCGTCGCCCCAGTAGCCACGCATGATCGAGTATCCCCGAGTGCACAGCTCTCCCTTTTGGCCCACAGTCAGCGTTTGTCCGTTTTCGTCAACCACCTTCGCCTCAACATGGGGATGAATCCGGCCCGTTGTGGAGACACGCCGGATGAAAGGGTCACTGGTGTGGCTCTGAAACGACACCGGACTGGTTTCCGTCATTCCATAAGCAATGGTCACTTCCCGCATGTGCATTTGTGAATTGACTCGTTTCATCAATTCCGCGGGACAGGGCGCTCCCGCCATAATGCCGGTTCGCAATGACTCAAGATCAAAGCGGTCGAATGCCTCATGCTCAAGCATTGCAAGGAACATGGTAGGCACGCCATACACTGCGGTGCATCTTTCCTTCTGGACGGCCGCAAGCGTTGCAAGCGGCTCGAAAGACGCCCCAGGGAACACCATGGCCGCCCCCTTTGACATGCAGCCCAGGGACCCCATGACCATGCCGAAGCAGTGATACAGGGGTACCGGTATACAGAGTCGGTCCGCCTCACAGAAATTCATCCGCTCAACCGTAAACCGGCCATTATTTACAATGTTTGTGTGGGTCAGTGTCGCGCCCTTGGGGGCTCCGGTTGTACCGCTGGTAAACTGGATATTGATCGCGTCATCCGGGTCAAGAGAATCCGTAATTGAATCAAGCCGCCGATGCCAGGCAGGCCCCGCCAGAGTCATCACATCATCATAGTTGTACATTCCCGGCGTTGATTCGTTATCCATGCGTATGATGATTCGCAGACAGGACAAGGATTCCGATTCCAGTTTTCCGGGTTCCGAGCTATCCAGTTCCGGCGCGAGTGAGCGCATCATTTCCACGTAATTACTTGACTTGAAACACGGGGCGATCAAAATGGCCTTGCACTCCACCTTGTTGAGCGCGTATTTCACCTCGGCCAGGCGGTATGCCGGGTTGATGTTTACCAGAATAATGCCGACACGGGCCGTGGCATACTGCAATACAATCCACTCCACGCGGTTGGGCGACCAGATTCCGACCCGATCCCCCTTCCCAAGACCGAGCGCCAGCAAACCCGCGGCGAATAAGTCCACCTTCTCCGCCAGCTCCCGGTAAGTCCATCGAATATCCTGCTCGGCGACGATAAGCGCCTCCCGCGACCCGAATTTGTCTACCGTCTCGGCAAGCAATACCGGAATTGTTTTTTCCCACAGGCCGGGGGCGCGCTCACCGACCACATGGGAAAGCCCGTTCTTCGGCGTCAACGAAAAAGAATCGCTTTTAAGCGAAGTAATTGGTTCGCTTGAAAGCAATTCTTTTTTCGGGAGGGGAATGATGTTGGGGCGTCGTGATCAGGCTACTCCCCGATCAGGGATTTCAGTTCGATGTCGAGGCGGTCGAGTATTTCGTCGTATTTGAAGGCGCCGACTTTTTCTCCGCGTTTTTTCAGGTTGACGTAGCGGGGGCCGCACCATAGTCCCAGGTCGGCGTCGTCGGTTTCGCCGGGGCCGTTGACGCGGCAGCCCATAACCGCAATGGTGATGGCGTGATCTTCGGCGTATCGGGTTCTGGATTTGACCTGGTGGGCGAGATCAATGAATTTTTCATTTTCGACTCTGGAGCAACTGGGGCAACTGATCAGGTTGAGTTTGTCTTCGTCGAAATAGACGACGGTCCGAACCCGTCCGTTGGCGATATCCTTCAGTATCTGGCGTCCCGCGGCAATTTCATGGTGTTTGTCTTCATGCGGAAGGGTCAGCGAAACCCGAATCGTGTCGCCGATGCCCTTGCCGATCAGTTGTTCAAACGCGATGCGGGTTTTTTCGACCCCTTCCGGTGGCATCCCGGCTTCGGTCACGCCCAGATGCAACGGGATTTCCGGCCGCGTCTGCGCGAACTTCTGATACGCCTCAACGGTCTTTTTGGGATCGGAATCCTTCAGTGATACGCAATACCGGGTGAATCCGATCTGGTCCAGCCACTCGGCGTGCTCCAGGGCGCTGTCCACCATGGGAGATATGGAGTCGCTGTCGTCATACTTGGCCAGCTTGGCCGGGTCCACCGAACCCGCGTTCACGCCAACTCGCATGGCGCAGTCGTTTTTGACGGCAATATCGACCAGATATTGCACCTTGTCCTGCCAGGGTTTTTTCCTTTCATGATGATACAGGTGGCCCGGGTTATAACGTATCTTGTCAACATGGGGGGCGAGAATTTCCGCCAGGCGGTAGTTTTCCTGCAAGTCCACGCTCAATACCGCATCGCAGTTTTGGCGCAGCTCAATTAACGCCTGGGCATCCTTTTTATTATCGACCGCAATTCGAATGACATCGGCGCCAGCCTCTTCAAGAGACCGGAGTTGTCTGGCGGTGGCCGCGAGGTCCGTGGTCGGAGTCGCGCACATGCTCTGTACCGCGATCGGATTGCCATTACCGATTTTTATTCGTCCGATTGGTACTTCACGGGTCTGGTTTCGTTGTATCATGATAGGCGCCTGATTAAAGTAATCCTATCCTACTCTGTCTAATGGCGTTTAGTCAAAAAATTGCAAGCTACGACATAGACGAAATACGTAAGGCATTGGTGGACGCTGGCCGGTTTTCGGATGGGAAAATCCATTATTTCGATGAGATCGCGTCCACCAATACCTGGCTGCTGGAGCAAGACGCTCCGGATGGTTGCATTTGTTTGGCCGAGAGCCAGAGCGCGGGGCGGGGGCGGCGGGGAAAATCGTGGGAAAGTTCCCGCTCCGGGTCCATCCTGCTTTCATTAGGCTGGCGCCTGGACCGGTCCGATAGCCGTGGGATGTCCTTGGTTTCGGGTCTTGCCGTGATGGAGAGTTTGCGTGCGTTTGGCGCGCAACAGGTTGAATTGAAATGGCCGAACGATATTCTGATTGGCGGCAAAAAAGCGGGTGGAATCCTGGTTGAGATTTCTGCCCTGAACTGCGTTATTGGTATTGGATTGAATTACAGGGTATCGGGCGCCGCGGCGGCAAAAATTGATCAACCCTGGACCGATCTGGCATCCGCGGGGGTTCAGGTTGACCGCGGTCAACTGGTGGTGGAGCTGGTGAAAAACCATGACCGGGTATTGACCGGGTTTACCGAAGGAGGATTCGCCGGATTCGCGGACCAGTGGAATCTGGCGGATGCCTGGCGGAGTCGGCCGGTTCAGGTTGTTTCCGGTTCACGGGTGATCAGCGGGATCGCGTCCGGCGTGGATGAAACCGGGGCGTTGTTGATTGCGGGTGACGGCGTGGTTCACACGATCATTTCCGGGGAGGTTTCGCTTCGCCGGACCACTGGCGGTTGGAAAAATCTCAAAGTGATTAACGATCATGAAATTACTGATTGACGCCGGCAATCGAAGAATCAAATGGGCAACCTCTCTCCAGTTGCGCTCGCAACCGGACCCATCCGCGCGACCGGGGCCACAAAACGAACCAATCGAAACCGGCCTGACAGATTTGCCGGGGGTACTGGAGCGGGCATTCTCCGGTATGGCTGTGCCTGAGGGTGTCTGGATTTCCAGTGTGGCCGGGCCACGGGTGAACCAGGTTCTGGCCGCCGCCTGTAATTCGTTTTGGGGAAGACCTCCGTTTTTCATGAAGTCCGCCGGACTTCGGGCAGGCTTGTTCAATCAATATGACAACCCGGCGGATCTGGGGGTTGACCGCTGGCTGGCCATGATCGGCGCGCGGGAACTGTCCGGTGACCGGCCGGTCGTGA
This sequence comes from Candidatus Poriferihabitaceae bacterium, assembly GCA_965214205.1. Lineage (GTDB taxonomy): Bacteria > Pseudomonadota > Gammaproteobacteria > Arenicellales > Poriferihabitantaceae. Next base: position 1,389,644 of record OZ243941.1, read on the forward strand.
TTGTGGATGCCGGAACGGCTGTGACGATTGATTATGTCGATGCGCGAGGCGTATTCGATGGCGGGGTTATTTTTCCGGGAATGGCGACCATGATATATTCCCTTGATTCCTGCACCGGGCAGATCCGATCAACTACCGCAAGCGCTATGAATGAATGCCTGTCTTACCAGAACCCGAAGACCCGGGAGGCAGTGGAGAACGGAGTGGCGCTGGCTGTGGTTTCAGCCATGGACCGCGCCATCAGATATTATCGGAGCCTGGAGGGGCCGGATTTGGAACTGGTTCTGACCGGGGGGGACGCGCAGCGGCTGGCTGCCTTGACCGACCACGAAATCCTGATTGTTCCCGATCTGGTTTTGATCGGATTGCTGGCTCTGGCTGAGGAAGAACCGGAATGAAGTGGCTGGTTGTCATCCTGATCGTTGTAAATCTGGCGGCTTACCTGTTGGTCGGCGGCCGGCAGACTCCGTGGGAGACTGTGAGGTCCGATTCCGGGTCTGATGTGAATAAAACAGGAATGTTGCTGCTTTCCGAGGTTGACTCCTTGCAGATTGGTGAGGCGACTGCCGGAGATACGCTGGATCAGGCAGCGGGTTCGGTGGAAAATTCTACTGGCGACAATGGCGGTCAGCTGGCCGCCGAAGCCTGTTATCGGCTGGGCCCATTCAAGCGGGAGGATAGTTGGCAGGCCGCGAAGATGTGGATGGATGAGAGCGGGTTCGAGTTCACGCCCGTCACCGGCGGCGGTCGGCAATTGCTTGTTTTTCGGGTCTACCTGGGGCCGTTCGCTTCGGAGTCAGTGGTCGACGAGTTGTTGAAAAAGCTGAAGGACAATGGGCTGGAGCATTTTCGATACACGGCGGATAATGGCTTGGCCAGAATCTCGATGGGGTTGTTCAGCCAGGAGGAGTTGGCGGAGGAATATCTGGACTATCTGGTCAGTAATCGGTATGAAGCCAAATACCAGCCGGAGTATCGACGGCTGGGTCCGTTGAACTGGATGGAAATTTCTTCGGTGGATATGGACCATGCACAGGTATCCGGGCATGACTGGGACGAATCCGGGGTCGGAATGACCCAGGTGAATTGCCGGATTTGATCATCGACCGCCCGCCGCCGCCGTCTGAATCCTTTTCTGCGGGTTTTGTTTGACTGATTCCTGAAATATCTGCAATTTTGTGATTGCATTCAACCCCCTGTTTTGCGTAAAATCGCGCTCCATTTTTCAATTCGTACAGCGCTCGGCGCTGTGCCTTGAGATCGAAAAAGGGTAAATGCCCGCATAGCTCAGTTGGCTAGAGCAGCTGATTTGTAATCAGCAGGTCGTGGGTTCGAGTCCCTCTGCGGGCTCCATTTCCGGGGTGACTGAAATAGCGGGATGGCGCTGGAATGGCTTAAGGTTTAGATTGACAAAAATCAGAAATTACGCGATAATTGACCGTTTGGGCAAAATTTTAACAGGAGGGGTTCCCGAGCGGTCAAAGGGGGCAGACTGTAAATCTGTTGGCTCAGCCTTCGGAGGTTCGAATCCTCCCCCCTCCACCATGAATTGCCGGTTACCGAACTGTTGAGGTGGTTTCCGACGCGGGTGTAGTTCAACGGCCAGAACCTCAGCCTTCCAAGCTGATGATGTGGGTTCGATTCCCATCACCCGCTCCAGTCGGCGCTCCAGGAAGTTGACGGGAGTCCAGGGGTTGTAGAAGTGAAGTTTAAGTTGCCCACATAGCTCAGTCGGTAGAGCACTTCCTTGGTAAGGAAGAGGTCACCGGTTCAAATCCGGTTGTGGGCTCCACTGCCGGAGACGGTACGGTTTGATCAGGTCTTGAGGGGTTTTTTGTAGTGAACAGTCTGTTAGCGGGGTTATTTGATTCAACAAGTCGGTTCGAAGGCCAGTAGCTCAATTGGCAGAGCAGCGGTCTCCAAAACCGCAGGTTGGGGGTTCGATTCCCTCCTGGCCTGCCATCGTTCTTGCTCGTAATTTTTTACTGATGATCGGATACCCAATCCAGTGATTGACAAAATTAAAATTGTTGTAGCGGTCTTGATTGTGCTCGGCGCTGTAGCTGCCTGGTATCAATTCAGCGATACCATTCAGCTGGCTCGTATCGGCATGGTTGTGGTCGCGGTGATATTGGCGGCCGGTCTGGTATTGACCACGGCAACCGGACAGGATGCCTGGGTATTTATCAAGGGGGCGAACATTGAGCGCCAGAAAGTAGTATGGCCGACTCGCCCGGAAGCCTTGCAGGTGACATTGATGGTGATCATCCTGGTGATTATTCTGGGATTGATGATGTGGGGGTTTGACGCACTCTCGTTTTATGCCATCTACGACATTATTCTCAGAGTCAGCGGCGGTTAGCCGACCGACTCCTATCAAGAAAGATAATCATGACTGATGAAACAGAAGCCGGGCAGGTTCAGAACCCCAATATGCGGTGGTACGTCGTCCAGGCATTTTCAGGGTTTGAAAAACAAGTCAAAAAAGCGCTGCATGATCACATCGCCCGAATGGAAATGGATGCGTATTTCGGCAGGATACTGGTTCCCACCGAAGAGGTGGTTGAGATGAAGGGCGGCCAGAAACGAACCAGTGAAAGGAAGTTTTTCCCCGGATATGTTCTGGTGCAGATGGAGTTGACCGACAATACCTGGCATCTGGTAAAGGGCGTGCCCAGGGTGGCGGGCTTTATCGGCGGCACCGACAACCGACCGGTCCCGATTACCGACAAGGAGGCCGAAGAGATTATTCAGCAGATTTCCGACAGCCAGGACAAGCCGAAGATGAAATTCACTTTTGCCCCCGGCGAGATTGTCAGAATTGTCGACGGGCCGTTCCAGGATTTCAACGCCACGGTCGAAGACGCCAACTTCGAGAAAGCGAAACTGAAAGTGTCCGTTACGATTTTTGGACGTTCCACCCCGGTCGAACTGGATTTTTCCCAGGTCGAAAAAGGCTAGGAGCGATTGCCCTTGTACCCGTTATATGTATGGAGTTAGCAGATGGCCAAGAAAATAGAAGCGTATATCAAGCTTCAGGTTCCCGCAGGCGATGCCAAGCCGAGTCCGCCGGTCGGCCCGGCGTTAGGTCAGCATGGCGTGAATATCATGAATTTCTGCAAGGCGTTCAATGCGGAAACCCAGGATATGGAAAAAGGGCTGCCGGTGCCAGTGGTGATCAGTGTTTATTCGGATAAAAGTTTTACTTTCGTCAAAAAGACGCCGCCTGCCTCGGTTCTTCTGAAAAAGGCCGCGGGTATCGACAAGGGCAGCAGCGTTCCCAATCGCGACAAGGTCGGTAAGGTGACCCGGTCGCAACTGGAGGAAATCGCGAAAGCCAAGCAATCCGACCTGAGCGCCTGGGACCTGGAGCGGGCGGTGAGGATCATTGCCGGCAGCGCGCGCAGCATGGGCATAGAAACAGAGGGGGTGGAGCATGCCGAATCAGGGTAAAAGAAGTCAGACCGCGAACAGCCGGGTTGATCGCACAAAACTGTATCCGCTGAACGACGCGCTTGCGCTGGTCAGGGATCTGTCGCAGGCCAGATTTGACGAAACGGTGGATGCCGCCGTTGTTCTTGGGGTCAATTCCAGGAAATCGGACCAGAATGTAAGAGGGGCCACCGTGATGCCGAAAGGCACCGGAAAAACCGTGCGGGTGGCGGTTTTCGCCGAGGGTGAAAACGCGGAAGCGGCCAGGGCGGCGGGGGCTGACCTGGTTGGACTGGAGGACCTGGCGGAACAGGTCAAGAAAGGCGAGATCGAATTTGATCTGTGTATCGCGACGCCTGACACCATGCGGGTGGTCGGACAGCTGGGCCAGATTCTCGGACCGCGCGGGCTGATGCCGAACCCCAAGGTCGGTACGGTGACAGCCAATGTGACCAAAGCCGTTGAGGACGCCAAATCCGGGCGGGTGCAGTTTCGTATCGACAAGGCGGGAATTATTCATTGCCCGATCGGCAAGGCGTCGTTTGAACCGGAGGCTCTGGAGGAAAATCTGAACGCTTTGGTATCGGCCCTGATCAAGGCCCGGCCGGCGTCCGCCAAAGGACAGTATATTCGCCGGGTTTCATTGTCCAGCACAATGGGGCCAGGCGTGAAAATTGATCGCGCGAGTATTGCGGCGATCAGATAGTTTTGGGGCGTTGCATGATTTTGCATCCTGTGGATGCGGAATCGTTGCAGGGCTGTCAAAGACCGCAGGTGAGTGGGGTTAACTCTTAAATATGTTTTTCATCCGATGTTTGCAAGTGAACGGCATGTCCTGCGCAGACGGTGAGCCGAAATCAGGAATTTCCCTGATGCAGGACACCATTATTTTTGGAGTGTGATTAGTATGAGCTTAAGTCTCGATCAGAAAAAGGCGGTGATCAGTGAGGCAGCCGAAGCCATTGCTTCGGCCCGGGCTGGTGTACTGGCTGAGTATCGTGGATTCAATGTTCAACAGTTGACCTCGTTGCGCGCGGAAGCGCGAAATGCCGGAGTCTGGGTAAAGGTTGTCAAAAACAATCTGGCCCGGATTGCGGTCAGGGATTCGGAGTTTGAATGCCTGGCGGAGCACTTTACAGGTCCGGTCATTTTCTCCGCTTCCGAAGACCCGGTTGCCGTTGCCAGAGTCATGGCCGCGTTTGCCAAAGACCATGAAAATTTCCAGATCACCATGGGCGCCATGAATGGCGAGCTCATGGATCCGGACATGATTCAGCGTCTTTCGTCATTGCCGGGGCGGGATGAGTTGTTGGCGAAACTGATGGGTACCATGCAGGAACCCGTTCGGAAATTCGTCTCGACACTGAACGAGGTGCCCGGCAGAGCGGCGCGCACCCTTGCCGCCATAGCGGAAGCGAAGGAAGCATCGGGCGCGGCCTGATTGTTGAAACTTTTATCCATCATTTAATTATTTAATATTGTCCAGCTATCAGGAGTAATTACCATGGCTTTAAACAAAGAGGAAATCCTTGACGCAATCGCCCAGATGTCGGTTCTCGACCTGTCTGAATTGATCAAGGATATGGAAGAAAAATTCGGGGTTTCCGCGGCGGCCACGGCCGCTGTGGCCGTAGCGCCTGCCGGCGGCGGTGAAGCCGCTGTCGAGGCGGAGGAGAAAGATGAATTCGATATCGTGCTGACCAGTTTCGGTGACAAGAAAGTGGGTGTGATCAAGGCGGTTCGCAGCATCACCAGCCTGGGTCTGAAAGAGGCCAAGGACCTGGTGGAAAAAGCGCCCACCGCGGTCCGGGAAGGCGTTGGCAAGGATGAAGCCGAAGATATCAAGAACCAGCTTGAGGCGGCAGGCGGAACCGTCGAACTCAAGTAATACGGCTTCGGCCCGGCGGCCCGGCGTTACAGCCGGGGCCGCATTTGCGTTTTTTGGAAACGCATTGATGTTTTTCATGTTCCGGCGGGTATGGGCAGGGCTTCAGACAGAGCCTGTCCATGCTTCGGAGCATCGGATGGTCTGTTATTCAGAGGGTAAACATGGGTTATTCATATAACGAAAAGAAGCGCATTCGGAAGAATTTCAGTAAACGTTCCGATGACTATCAGGTTCCTTACCTGCTGGCTACACAGAAAGAATCATACCGTAAATACCTGCAGGCGGACACGCCGCCGGAGCAGCGTATTGATCAGGGTATCCAGGCCGCGTTCAAATCGGTATTCCCGATAGAAAGTTACAATGGCGCCGTTATTCTGGATTTTGTCAGCTATCGTCTGGAAAAACCCAAATTTGATGTGGCCGAATGTCAGCAGCGCAGCCTGCTCTATTCCTGCCCGCTGCGCGCGGTCATGCGTCTGGTCATTTTCAATAAGAGCGGCAGCGGCAAGAAACCAAAGGATATCATCGAACAGGAGGTCTATCTGGGCGACATGCCGCTGATCACCGACAACGGCACCTTTGTGGTCAACGGTACCGAGCGCGTAATCGTCTCCCAGTTGCACCGCTCACCCGGTGTTATTTTCGACCATGACGGAGGCAAGACACACGCTTCCAGAAAGCTGTTGTTTACCGCCCGCATTATTCCGTACCGCGGGTCCTGGCTGGATCTGGAGTTTGATCCGAAGGATCTGCTTTATATCCGGATTGACCGGCGCCGCAAGTTGCCAGCCACGATCATGCTGCGGGCGCTCGGCTACAGTACCGAAGAAATGCTGGCCATGTTCTTCGAGAATGATTCTATTACGTTGACAGAAACCGGGGCGACGCTGCAACTGGTTCCTGAACGGTTGCGCGGGCAGCGCCTGTATTTCGACCTGATCGGCGCGAAAGGCAAGGTGCTGGTGGAAGCGGAAAAAAGAATCGCGACCCGGCATATCCAGGAGCTTGAAAAAGCCGGCATCAATGAAATAGAGGTGCCCATCGAGTTTATTCTGGGACGCACCCTGGCGCGGGATATCGTCAATACGGAAACCGGAGAGTTGCTGGCGGAGGCCAACACGGAAATTACAGCGAAGGCGCTGGACGATTTCCGGGAAAACGGAATTACCCGGTTGGAAACCATTTACACCAACGATATTGATTGCGGACCGTTTATTTCAGAAACCCTGAGGATCGACCCAACCCGTACCGCGGAAGACGCGCACATTGAAATTTATCGCATGATGCGTCCCGGCGAACCGCCCATAAAAGAGGCCTCGGCGGCCTTGTTCAGCAATCTGTTCTTTAGCCAGGAAAGATATGATCTTTCCGCGGTCGGACGGATGAAACTCAATCGGCGTCTGGGCCGGGAATCCGATGAGGGCCCCGGCACACTGAGCAAGCAGGATATCGTCGACGTCATGCGAAAAATCATCTATCTGAAGAACGGCAAGGGGGAAATCGACGATATCGACAATCTCGGCAATCGCCGTGTGCGTTCAGTCGGTGAGCTGGTCGAGAACCAGTTCCGGATCGGCCTGGTTCGGGTCGAACGCGCGGTCAAGGAGCGGTTGAATCTGGTTGAAAGTGAAAACCTGACCCCGCAGGACCTGATCAACGCCAAGCCGGTGGCCGCGGTTGTGCGCGAGTTTTTCGGTTCCAGCCAGCTATCCCAGTTCATGGATCAAACCAATCCCCTTTCAGAGGTCACTCATAAACGGCGGGTTTCCGCTTTGGGTCCGGGTGGATTGACACGCGACCGGGCCGGATTTGAAGTGCGCGACGTGCATCCGACCCATTATGGGCGTGTTTGCCCGATTGAGACTCCCGAAGGTCCCAATATCGGCCTGATCAACTCACTGGCCTGCTTTGCCAAAACCAATGAATACGGCTTCCTCGAGACCCCGTACCGCAAGGTCAAAAATAGCAAGGTCACCGATGAAGTGGATTATCTGTCTGCGATTGAAGAGCATAAATTCATCATCGCCCAGGCTAATTCCAGACTCGATTCCAACGGCAGGTTCGTCAGTGAACTGGTTTCCTGCCGACACAAGAACGAGTCTTCGCTGTCTTCTCCTGACCAGATTGACTATATTGACGTGGCGCCTCAGCAGATTGTGTCGGTGGCGGCATCCCTGGTTCCGTTCCTGGAGCATGATGACGCCAACCGCGCGCTGATGGGCGCTAACATGCAGCGACAGGCGGTGCCTGTGGTGCGCAGTGAAAAGCCGCTGGTCGGCACTGGTATGGAGCGCACGGTCGCGATTGATTCCGGAGTGACGGTGATTGCGCGCCGCGGCGGTATAGTTGATTCCGTGGACGCGTCCAGAATTGTGGTGCGCGCCAACGATGATGAGGCCATTGAAGGCGAACCGGGCGTCGATATTTACAACCTGACCAAATACCAGCGCTCAAACCAGAATACCACGATCAATCAGCGTCCGTTGGTGGAAATGGGCGACTCGGTGAACAGCGGCGACGTTCTGGCCGATGGGCCGTCCACCGATATGGGCGAGCTGGCGCTTGGCAGAAACGTGCTGATCGCTTTCATGCCCTGGAATGGCTACAACTTCGAGGATTCGATTCTGATCTCCGAACGGCTGGTAAAGGATGATGTCTATACCTCGATTCATATCGAGGAATTGTCCTGCACCGCGCGCGACGCCAAACTGGGTTCCGAGGAAATCAGCCGCGATATTCCCAATGTCAATGAGAGCGCCCTGTCCAAGCTGGATGAATCCGGCATTGTCTACATCGGCGCCGAAGTGCATCCCGGCGATATTCTGGTCGGCAAAATCACCCCCAAGGCCGAGACCCAGTTGACGCCGGAGGAGAAACTGCTGCGAGCCATCTTCGGCGAGAAGGCTTCGGATGTGAAGGACACTTCCCTGCGTATGCCGTCCGGCATGAAAGGTACGGTTATCGACGTGCAGGTGTTTACCCGTGAAGGTCTGGCAAAAGACGCCCGCGCGATCGCGAATGATGAAGATGAACTGATCACCGTCCGGAAAAACCTGAATGACCAGTTGCGGATTGTCGAGGATGACGCCTTTGCCCGGATTGAAAAGCTGCTGCGCGGCCAGGTCGCGGAAGGCGGACCCGGCAACCTGAAGGTCGGGGAGGTCGTGATGGATGACTATCTGACCGGTCTGGGCCGCAAGGAATGGTTTGAAATCCGTCTTCGCAACGAGGAAGTCAACCAGGCTATCGAGAAAATCCGGGATCAGATGGATGTCCAGCGGGAGGAGTTTGACCGTCGTTTCGAGGAAAAACGCGGGAAAATCGAAATGGGCGATGATCTGGCTCCAGGCGTTCTGAAAATCGTCAAGGTTTTTGTCGCGGTGAAACGAAGATTGCAGCCCGGCGATAAAATGGCGGGCCGCCATGGCAACAAGGGGGTTATTTCCAAGATCATTCCGGTCGAGGATATGCCCTATATGGAAGACGGCGCCACCGTGGATATCTGCCTGAACCCTCTGGGCGTGCCTTCGCGGATGAATGTGGGGCAGGTTCTGGAAACCCATCTGGGGTGGGCGGCTAAAAAACTGGGCGAGAGAATTGATGAAATGCTGCGCAAGAACAAGCGCGTCGATCAGGTTCGCAGATACCTTGAAAAGGTGTACAACTCCAGTGGCAAGAAAGAGTCACTGAGTGATTTCTCGGATATTGAATTGATCGAGCTGGCGAAAAACCTGGCTGAGGGAGTGCCGATGGCGACCCCGGTATTCGATGGCGCGCATGAAAGTGAGATCAAGGGCATGCTGAAGCTGGCCGGGATTCCGGAGAGTGGTCAGACCACCCTGTACGATGGTCGTACCGGCGAACCGTTCGACCGGCCGGTCACCTGCGGCTATATGTATATCCTCAAGCTGAATCACCTGGTCGATGACAAGATGCATGCCCGTTCAACCGGGCCTTACAGTCTGATTACCCAGCAGCCGCTGGGGGGCAAGGCGCAATTCGGCGGTCAAAGATTCGGTGAGATGGAAGTCTGGGCGCTGGAAGCTTACGGCGCCGCTTATACCTTGCAGGAAATGTTGACGGTCAAGTCCGATGATGTGGGCGGCCGTTCCAAGATTTACGAGAATATTATCCGCGGTGACCACGGCATGGATACCGGTATGCCGGAATCGTTTAACGTTCTGGTCAAGGAGATCCGGGCGCTGGGACTCAACCTGGAGTTAAAGCATGAACGTCACTGATTCGGGGTTGCCGGAACAACCGGACCGGAAAGTCACAGAGCGGCGAATCCACTGGCAAGCTAACAGAGGCAGTAAATAATGAGAGATATTTTCAATCTATTCAAGCAGGCTGACGCGGTTGACGATTTCGATTCGATTCGAGTCAGCATCGCGTCTCCGGAAAAAATCAGATCCTGGTCTTTTGGTGAAGTCAAAAAGCCGGAAACCATCAATTACCGCACCTTCAGGCCAGAGCGGGACGGACTGTTCTGCGCCAAGCTTTTCGGCCCGGTGAGCGACTACGAGTGTTTATGCGGCAAGTACAAGCGGCTGAAGCATCGTGGCGTGGTTTGCGAGAAATGCGGGGTTGAGGTCACTCTTTCCAAGGTGCGCCGGGAACGCATGGGCCGTATCGAACTGGCGGCGCCCTGTGCCCATATCTGGTTTTTGAAGTCGTTGCCATCCAGGCTCGGTCTGCTGCTCGACATGACTGTTCGTGAAATGGAACGGGTGCTCTACTTCGAGGCTTATGTCGTGATTGATCCCGGCATTACGGAGTTTGAACGTGGCAACCTGTTGACGGAAGATCAATATCTGGAAGCCATCAAGACCTACGGCGACGAATTTGAAGTCGGCATGGGGGCGGAAGCGATCCGAACCCTGCTGAAGGAAATGGATCTACCCATGGAAGCCGAACTCCTGCGGGAAGAACTTTCCAAAACAAAGTCGGATACCAAAACCAAAAAGCTGACCGGGCGCCTCAAGGTCATCGAGGCATTTATCAACTCCGGCAACAATCCGACCTGGATGATCATGGATGTATTGCCGGTACTGCCGCCGGATCTGAGACCGCTGGTTCCCCTGGAGGGCGGCCGCTTCGCCACCTCGGACCTGAATGACCTGTACCGCCGTGTGATCAACCGCAACAACCGTCTGAAAAGGCTGCTGGATCTGAATGCGCCGGACCTGATTGTCCGTAACGAAAAGCGTATGCTTCAGGAAGCGGTTGACGCGATGCTGGACAATGGCCGCCGGGGCAAGGCGATAACGGGCGCCAACAAACGTCAACTGAAATCCATTTCGGACATGATCAAGGGCAAGCAGGGGCGTTTCCGCCAGAACCTGCTGGGCAAACGGGTGGATTATTCCGGGCGTTCGGTGATTGTGGTCGGTCCCACGCTGAAACTGCATCAGTGCGGCCTGCCCAAGAAGATGGCTCTGGAACTGTTCAAACCCTTCATATTCAGCAAGCTGGAATTGCGCGGGCTGGCGGCCAACATCAAGCAGGCCAAGAAAATGGTGGAAGCCGAAAGCGCTGAAGTGTGGGATATTCTCGAAGAGGTCATTCGGGAACATCCGGTCATGCTGAACCGGGCGCCGACCCTGCACAGGCTGGGTATCCAGGCGTTCGAGCCTGTTTTGATAGAAGGCAAAGCGATTCAACTGCACCCGCTGGTCTGCACTCCGTACAACGCCGACTTTGACGGCGACCAGATGGCGGTTCATGTGCCGTTGTCGATTGAGGCGCAACTGGAAGCGCGGGCGTTGATGATGTCCACCAACAATATTCTTTCTCCGGCAAACGGGGAACCGATCATCGTGCCGTCCCAGGACATTGTGCTTGGACTTTACTATATGACCCGGGAAAGCGCGGATGCCAAGGGCACGGGCGCCTGGTTCTCGGATATCAACGAGGTCCGGCGCGCTTGGGAAACCCGGCAGGTTCATCTTCATGCCAGGGTGAAAGTCAGGATGCCGGCATACGATGAGGAGGGCAATCCGACCGGCGAGCGCCAAACGGTGGATACTACGGTTGGCCGCGTGCTGTTGTCGGAGATTCTTCCGACCAGACTGGATTTCAGCCTGATTGACCGCCCGATGAAGAAGAAGACGATTTCTGAGTTGATCAATGTTTCCTACCGCGAAGCAGGTCTCAAGGATACCGTCATATTCGCGGATCAGTTAATGTATACCGGATTTGGCATGGCGGCGTTGTCCGGCCTGTCGATTGGTGTCGATGATATGGTGGTTCCCGCCGACAAGCCGGGTATCCTGAATCAGGCGCAGAAGGAAGTGGTTGAAATTCAAAAGCAATATGACGCCGGTCTGCTCACGGATGGTGAGCGGTATAACAAGGTAGTTGACATCTGGACGAGGACCAGTGAACAGGTTTCGGACTCTATGATGGCGGAACTGGGCGTGGATACGGTGATCAACAAGCAGGGTGAAAAGGTCGAGCAGGATTCATTCAATTCGATCTACATGATGGCCGATTCGGGCGCTCGGGGTTCACATGCCCAGATCCGGCAACTGGCCGGTATGCGCGGGCTGATGGCGAAGCCGGATGGTTCGATTATCGAAACCCCGATTACGGCGAATTTCCGTGAGGGGCTGAATGTATTGCAATACTTCAACTCGACCCACGGCGCCCGCAAGGGACTGGCTGATACCGCGCTGAAAACCGCGAATTCCGGTTACCTGACGCGGCGGCTGGTGGACGTATGCCAGGACCTGGTGGTCACTGAAGTGGATTGCGGCACGGAAAACGGGTTGTTCCGGGAGGCCCAGATACAGGGGGGCGAGGTGGTTGTGCCGCTGAGTGACCGGGTGCTCGGGCGTTATGTCAGTGAAGAGGTCATTGATCCGGCGGGCGAGGTCATTATTTCCAGGGATCAGATGATTGACGAAAAACTGGTCAGGCTGATCGACCGGAATAATATCCATGGAGTCCGGGTGCGTTCGGCGGTAACCTGCGAAACCCGTTACGGGGTGTGCTCCAAATGCTATGGGCGTGACCTCGGACGCGGGCACACGATCAATATGGGTGAGGCGGTCGGCGTGATCGCGGCGCAATCCATCGGCGAGCCGGGTACCCAGTTGACCATGCGTACCTTCCATATCGGCGGCGCCGCGTCCAGCTCCTCGGTAGTGAGTAACGTTGAATTGAAGAACTCGGGCAGAATTCACCTGAAGTCGGCCAAACTGGTTGAAAATACAGAGGGCAAGCAGGTGGTTGTGACGCGCTCCAGCGAACTGGTTGTCCAGGATGAGCAGGGCCGTGACCGCGAGCGGCATAAGCTGCCTTATGGCGCGGTATTGAACGTTAATGAGGGCTCAAGGGTCCGTATCGGCGACATTGTCGCCACCTGGGACCCGCATACTCATCCGATCGTGACCGAGGTGGCCGGAAAAGTCGTGTTCACCGACCTTGAAGAAGGAGTGACGGTCAACATGCAAACCGATGACCTGACCGGGAAAAGCACCTATGTGGTGCTGGATCCCCAGCGTCGCCGCGGCAGCGCGCACGATATCAAGCCGACCATCAGTCTGGTGGATCAATCCGGAGAGTCCGTCAGGATACCGGGCACGGATATTGCCGCTCGCTATCAACTCCCGCCCGAATCCATCGTCATGCTGGAAGACGGGCAGGATGTGGACAGCGGCGACGTAATCGCGAAAATACCGCAGGAATCATCCAAGACCCGGGATATTACCGGAGGGCTGCCGCGGGTTGCGGAACTATTTGAAGCCCGCAAGCCCAAGGAGCCGGCCATTCTGGCCGAGGCGACCGGAATTATTTCATTTGGCCGGGAAACCAAGAGTAAGCACCGCCTGGTGATCACCGGCAAGGACGGTGAAACTCACAGTACCCTGATCCCAAAGACCCGCCGGATCAATGTGTTTGAAGGGGAGACGGTAGAGCGCGGAGAGGTGGTCGCGGATGGTCCGCCATTGGCGAGCGATATTCTCGAATACCGCGGTGTCGAGGCGTTGGCGGACTACATCGTGAATGAAGTACAGGACGTGTATCAGTTGCAGGGCGTAAAAATCAATGACAAACACATCGAGGTGATCATTCGCCAGATGCTGAGAAAGGTGAAGGTGACCGAAGTGGGTGACAGCCATTACCTGCCCGGAGAACAAGTCGAAAAATCCATATTGCTGCAGGACAATGACAAGCTGATCGCGGAGGGTAAGGAACCGGCGGTTTTCGATCCGGTTTTGCTGGGCATCACCAAGGCGTCACTGACCACCGAGTCTTTCATTTCCGCGGCTTCCTTCCAGGAAACCACCCGCGTGCTGACCAACGCGTCGGTCAACGGCAAGGTCGATGAGCTTCGTGGCCTGAAGGAAAACGTGATCGTCGGGCGCCTGATACCCGCCGGAACCGGACTGGCTTTTCACAAGGACCGCAAGCGCAACCGGCAGATCAGCACCCTGAAAAACAAGGAGCTTGAAGAACTGTTGAGCGTACCGGAAAACGATGCGGATACACTCCGCAACGTCATAGTGGACGATCAGCGCCCCTGGGTTACTGTGTGACGGAACGAGCGTAATGGAGTTGAAGTCTTTGTGGCCGTATTGCGGTTTTATCGGGCTGCATCGCTTGACAGAAGGGCTGTCCCGACATAAAATCGCGCGCCCTTGGTACGGATACCGTTCACCAGAAACATTTTTTAGAAAACCCAGCGAATGCCGACATTAAACCAACTGGTCAGAAACCCGCGACAGAAGCAGGTCAGGAAATCCAATGTTCCGGCCCTGCAGGCTTGTCCGCAAAAGCGCGGTGTCTGCACCCGGGTGTATACGACGACGCCCAAGAAGCCGAACTCTGCATTGCGCAAGGTGGCCAGGGTGCGTTTGACCAATGGCCATGAGGTGACCACTTATATAGGCGGCGAAGGCCATAACCTGCAGGAACACTCGGTGGTGCTGATCAGAGGGGGGCGGGTGAAGGATTTGCCGGGCGTTCGGTATCACACTGTGCGTGGAGCGCTGGATACGTCCGGTGTGTCAGACAGGCGCCAGGGCCGTTCGAAATACGGCGCGAAGCGTCCCAAGTCGTAAATTGCGGGCATTCCGGCCCCACCGGAACGAAATCGAGATATGTCAAGACGAAGAGAAGTCCCCAAGAGGAAGATTTTGCCTGATCCCAAATACAAGGATCAGACGGTCGCGAAATTTATCAATATCCTCATGCTGGACGGCAAGAAGTCGATTGCCGAGAAAATCATGTACGGCGCGCTTGATATTATCAAGGAGCGCAAGGCCACGGAGGATGTGGTCGAGGTTTTCAACGCGGCCCTGGAAAACGTCAGTCCCGGTGTCGAAGTGAAAAGCCGACGGGTCGGCGGCGCCACCTATCAGGTGCCGGTTGAAGTGCGTCCGAACCGTCAGATGGCGCTGGCTATGAGATGGCTGGTGGCCGCCGCGCGCAAGCGGTCCGAAAAATCCATGACAGCCCGGTTGGCGGGGGAGTTGATGGATGCCTCGAACGAACGCGGCAGCGCCTTCAAAAAGCGGGAAGACACCCACAAGATGGCCGAAGCCAACAAGGCGTTTTCCCATTACAGATTCTAGAACCGATATTCCAGACTGAATCCGGACTTCAATGCCAGCGTCACGCAAAACTCCAATCGAGCGGTATCGCAACATCGGCATCATGGCTCACATTGATGCCGGCAAGACGACGACCACCGAACGCATACTCTTCTATACCGGGCTTTCCCACAAGCTCGGTGAGGTGCATGACGGCAACGCGATCATGGACTGGATGGAGCAGGAGCAGGAGAGGGGGATCACCATTACTTCGGCGGCGACCACCTGTTTCTGGAGCGGCATGGATAAAAGCCTGGAACAACATCGAATCAATATCATCGACACCCCCGGACACGTTGACTTCACCATCGAAGTCGAACGCTCGCTGCGTGTGCTGGACGGAGCCGTCGCCGTGTTTTGCGCGGTTGGAGGGGTTGAGCCGCAGTCGGAAACTGTATGGCGTCAGGCCAACAAATACAATGTGCCAAGAATGGCCTTCATCAACAAGATGGACCGGGTCGGAGCGGATTTCCAGCGCGTTGTCGGACAAATCAAGAGTCGGCTGGGCGCCAACCCGGTCATGATGCAATTGAATGTCGGAGCCGAAGAGCGTTTCAGGGGCGTGATTGATCTCGTCAAGATGAAAGCGGTCTCATGGAAAGAGGAAAACATGGGTGTCGAATTCGAGTACAGCGACATCCCGGAAGAACTGGCCGAAGAAGCCGGTCAACTCAGGGCCAGGCTGGTCGAAGCCGCCGCCGAAGCGGACGAGGAAATGATGGAGCGTTACTTCGAGAACGGCGATCTTTCCGAGCGGGAAATCAGGAGGGGGATTCGAATCGGCGCTCTGAATAATGAGATTATCCCGGTATTCTGCGGCTCCGCCTTCAAGAACAAGGGCGTTCAGATGCTGCTTGACGGCATCATTGATTACATGCCCGGCCCATTGGATGTGCCGGCGATCAGCGGCGTAACCGCAGACGGGGAAACCCGGATTGTTCGCAAATCGGATGACGCGGAACCGTTTTCCGCGCTGGCGTTCAAGATCATGTCGGATTCGTTTTTCGGACAACTGGTTTTCTTCCGCGTGTATTCAGGAACCATGAAGACCGGCGATACCGTGATCAATTCAGCCAAGGGGAAAAAGGAACGGATTGGCCGGATACTGCAGATGCATTCCAATAACCGGGAGGATATCAAGCAGGTATACGCCGGTGACATAGCGGCGGCGGTGGGATTGAAGAGCATCACCACCGGAGATACCCTGTGCGCGTCCAATTCCATAGTGGTATTGGAAAAAATGGAATTCCCGGATCCGGTGATCGCCCAGGCGGTTGAGCCGAAAACCCGGTCCGATCAGGAGAAGCTGGGTATTGCCCTGGGCAAACTGGCCCAGGAAGACCCTTCCTTTCAGGTCCGCTCCGATGAAGAGTCCGGGCAGACCATTATTTCCGGTATGGGTGAATTGCATCTCGAAATCATTGTAGATCGGTTGAAGAGGGAATTCAGTGTCGATGCCAATATCGGTAGGCCCCAGGTCGCCTATCGGGAAACGATTACCGAACCGGTTGAAATGGAGCACAAGTACGCCAAGCAGACCGGCGGACGCGGTCAATATGGTCACGTCCATGTCCGTCTTGAGCCGCTGGAGCTGGGGACCGGCTATCAGTTTGTCGATGAGATCAAGGGCGGCGTGATACCCAGAGAGTACATTCCCGCAGTGGACAAGGGTATCCAGTCCGCGATGCAGTCGGGCGTGGTTGCGGGTTATCCGGTGATTGATGTCAAGGCAACCCTGTTCTATGGTTCCTATCACGATGTGGACTCATCCGAGCACGCGTTCAAGGCGGCCGGTTCGATGGCGTTCCGGGAAGGCGCCCGGATTGCCGGGCCGCAGTTGCTGGAACCGATGATGGCGGTGGAAGTGGTGACTCCGGAAGAGTACATGGGAAGCGTGAACGGGGATTTGAGCGCCCGGCGCGGTCTGATCCATGAAATGCAGGATTCCCCCGGCGGCAAGGTCATCAAGGCTGAAGTGCCCCTGTCTGAGATGTTCGGTTATGCCACGGCATTGCGTTCAGCGACCCAGGGGCGGGCGAATTATACGATGGAGTTCAAGAAATACGCCCCGGTTCCGGAAAGTATTGCGACCTCGATCAAGATTGCGGCCTGACCGGTTCGTGCAGCGTACAGAAAATTCAAGTAACAAACAAACTTAAGTAACAGATTCAAGATTATTCAGGAGACCCACCCATGGCGAAAGAAAAATTTGAAAGAACGAAACCGCATGTCAATGTCGGTACGATCGGTCATGTCGATCACGGCAAGACGACGCTGACGGCGGCGATGACCAAGGTATTGTCAAGCCGATACGGCGGCACTGAATCGAAAGCGTTTGACGAGATCGACAACGCGCCGGAGGAGAAGTCCCGCGGAATCACGATTGCCACCGCGCACGTCGAATACCAGACCGAAAACCGCCACTATGCGCACGTTGACTGTCCGGGTCACGCCGACTATATCAAAAACATGATTACCGGCGCCGCGCAGATGGATGGAGCGATTCTGGTATGCAGCGCCGCGGATGGTCCGATGCCGCAGACGCGGGAGCATATTCTGCTGGCCCGTCAGGTCGGGGTTCCCTATATCGTGGTCTATCTGAACAAGGCCGACATGGTGGACGACGAGGAATTGATGGAACTGGTCGAGATGGAAATACGGGAATTGCTGGACACCTATGAATTTCCCGGAGACGACACGCCTATCGTGGTTGGCAGCGCCCTGAAAGCGCTGGAAGGGGACGACTCGGATCTTGGAGAAGGCTCGATCCTCAAACTGGCGGAAGCGCTGGACAGCTACATACCGGAGCCGGAACGCAAGGTGGACGGTGATTTCCTGATGCCGGTGGAAGATGTGTTCTCGATATCCGGTCGCGGTACGGTTGTGACCGGGCGGATTGAGCGGGGCGTGATCAAGGTTGGAGAGGAAATCGCCATTGTCGGTATCAAGGATACCATGGTGACGGTTTGCACCGGGGTCGAGATGTTCCGCAAGCTGCTGGACGAAGGTCAGGCGGGAGATAATGTGGGGATTCTGCTGCGCGGAACCAAGCGCGAGGAAGTGGAGCGCGGTCAGGTGCTGGCGAAGCCCAAAAGCATTACGCCGCATACCCGGTTTGAATCGGAAGTGTATATCCTGTCGAAGGAAGAAGGCGGCCGCCATACGCCGTTTTTCAATGGTTACCGCCCCCAGTTCTACTTTCGAACGACGGATGTGACCGGTTCCTGTGACCTGCCTGCGGATATCGAGATGGTGATGCCAGGCGATAATGTGGCGATGTCGGTGGCATTGATTGCGCCGATTGCGATGGAAGAGGGGTTGCGCTTCGCGATCCGGGAAGGGGGCCGCACCGTGGGAGCGGGCGTCGTTACCAAGATCATCGAATGATTTTGTAAAAGGGCAGTTTCAAGAGAATTTCTGAACAATGGTAGAAAATCAAAAAATCCGTATCAGTTTGAAAGCGTTCGATCACAAGATGATTGATCGGTCGGCGCTGGAGATCGTGGATACGGCCCGACGCACAGGCGCATTGGTAAAGGGTCCGATCCCGTTGCCGACCAAGATCGAAAAGTACACGCTTTTGCGGTCTCCCCATGTCAACAAGAAAGCTCGGGACCAGTTTGAGATCAGAACCCATAAGAGAATTCTCGATATCGTGCAACCGACCGATAAAACGGTGGATGCCTTGATGAAGCTTGACCTCGCTGCCGGGGTTGATGTGGAAATCAAACTGAACTGACTATCATGAGATCAAAGAGATACAGGCGGGTTACAAGATGTCATTAGGACTGGTTGGGAAAAAAATTGGCATGACCCGGGTCTTCACGGAGGAAGGCAGGTCCCGGCCAGTTACGGTGATTGAGGTTTTGCCGAACCGGATCACACAGATCAGGACCCGGGATAACGACGGTTATGACGGGCTGCAGGTGACTACCGGAGAACGGCGGGCCAATCGGGTCAGCAAGGCCATGAAAGGTCATTTCGCCAAAGCCGGGGCGCTCCCTGGTCGAGGGGTCTGGGAGTTTCGGCTGGATGACGCAGCCACGGTCAAGGCCGGGTCCGAGTTGACGGTCGGCCTGCTTGCCGAGGGGCAGAAGGTGGATGTGTCCGGGCGAACCATCGGCAAGGGGTTTGCGGGAGTGATAAAACGCCACGGTTACGGCGGCGGCCGCGCCACCCATGGTAACTCGAAAGCGCACAGGCTGGGCGGTTCCATCGGGAATGCGCAGGATCCGGGTCGGGTCTTTAAGGGCAAGAAAATGGCGGGGCACATGGGCGCCGTGAAAACCGTCCAACAGAACCTGGATGTGGTTCGGGTGGACGAGGACAGGAATATTATTCTGATTGCGGGCTCGATTCCGGGTCCCCGGGGCGCTGATGTGATCATTCGTCCGGCAGTCAAGTCGGCAGCCAGATTGGATGTGTCGGCCGTACAGGCGGCCTGAGGGTAAACAATGGCTATCAAATTAAAAGTGAATGCAGTGACTGAGGAGGCGAAGGTGTCCGAGGTGGAACTGTCTGAAGGCAATTTCGGGATGGATTTCAATGAATCACTGATTCATCAGGTAGTCATCGCTTATCAGGCCGGAGGACGCAGCGGCACGCGCGCTCAAAAGAACCGGGCCGCGGTCAAGGGAGGCAGCGCCAAGCCGTGGCGTCAGAAAGGCACGGGCCGGGCGCGGGCGGGAACAATCCGAAGCCCGATTTTCACCGGAGGTGGGCGCGCGTTTCCACTTTCGACCCGGGATTTTTCCCAGAAGGTCAACAAGAAGATGTATCGCGCGGCGATGCGTTCGATCCTGTCGGAACTGAATCGCCAGGAAAGACTGGTTGTGGTTGATTCGATGGCGATGGATGCCCCCAAAACCGGCTCCCTGGTTCAGGCGCTGAAGGGACTGGACGCCGACCGGGCGTTGATCGTGCTGCCGGACACCGACCGCAATGTTGAACTGTCTGCCCGTAATCTGCAGTCAGTGAGTGTATGCACCAGCCGCAGTATTGACCCGGTCAGTCTGATCAGCCACCCCAAAGTGGTGATTACCGCGGACGCGGTTCGTAGTATCGACCAGGCGCTGTCCGGAAAACTTCAACAAGGCATGGAGGCGGAATCATGAATATCCGGACAATCAGCCCTCCAAAGAAGGTTAGCGAGGAGCGTTTGTATCAGATCATCCTGAAACCGGTGATCTCCGAAAAGACGACATTAGTGGCGGATCAGGATCGGCAGATCGTGTTTCAGGTTCGGACGGACGCGCACAAGAATGAAATCCGTCTGGCGGTTGAGAAATTGTTCGAGGTAAAGGTTAAAAACGTACAGGTCGTGAATGTCCGGGGAAAAGTGAAGCGGCATGGCCGGGCTACCGGCGCCAGGAACGACTGGAAGAAAGCGTATGTCTGCCTGGAGGAAGGGCAGGACATTGACTTCATGGGCATGGCCGGAGCCTGATCAGCGGAGCCTGGGTACTTGATACGGACAAGACAGAACAGACAGTAACGATTATGGCATTAGCAAAACAAAAACCAACGACTCCGGGCCGCAGAAGCATGGTCAAGGTGATGTCCCCTGAACTGCACAAGGGTAAACCATATCAACCCCTGCTTGAGCCCAAGACGGTTATTGACGGCCGCAACAACGGCGGGCGCATTACGGTCAGACATCGCGGCGGAGGCCACAAGCGCCATTACCGTCTGGTTGATTTCAAGCGGGACAAGGATGGCATTGCGGCAACCGTCAAACGGCTCGAGTATGACCCCAACCGCAGCGCTCATATCGCGTTACTGGTCTATCGGGATGGCGAGCATCGCTACATGATCGCGCCCAGGGGGCTTTCGGTTGGAGACACCGTGATGTCAGGACCTGGCAGCGGCTACAATGTCGGCAACAGCATGCCGTTGAAAAACATGCCGGTCGGTACCATCGTGCATTGCCTTGAACTGAAGCCGGGCAAAGGGGCGCAGATTGGCCGGTCGGCGGGCGCCGCCATTCAATTTGTCGGCAAGGAAGGGGACTATGCCCAGCTTCGGCTGCGTTCCGGAGAGATGCGCCGGGTTCGTCTTGATTGCCGCGCGACCATCGGTCAGGTGGGAAACTCCGAGAACAGTCTGCGCAAGCTCGGCAAGGCTGGCGCGAAACGCTGGAGAGGGTTTCGGCCTACTGTCCGCGGGGTGGCCATGAATCCGGTTGATCACCCGCATGGCGGTGGCGAGGGACGTACATCGGGCGGGCGCGCGCCCTGTACTCCGTGGGGTGTTCCGACCAAGGGTTACCGGACACGTTCCAACAAACGCACTTCATCAATGATTATTCGCAGGCGGAAGAAATAACCATGCCCCGTTCAATTAGAAAAGGTCCTTTTGTTGACCACCATCTGTGGGCAAAAGTTGAAAAAGCCAAAACAGAAAATTCACGCAAACCGATCAAGACATGGTCCCGGCGGTCCATGATCATGCCGGAATTTGTGGGCCTGACCATTGCCGTGCACAACGGCCGGCAGCATGTGCCGATCCTGGTCAATGAAAACATGGTGGGTCACAGGCTCGGTGAGTTTGCGCCGACGCGCACGTATCGCGGGCATGTGGCCAACAAGAAATCGTAGCTGAAAACGTATAGAAAATCATGCAAGCCAGGTCAATAGCAAAATATGTCAGGTTGTCAGCGCAGAAATGTCGTCTGGTGGCTGATCAGATCCGGTCGCTCTCGGTTGAACAGGCATTCGAAGTGCTTTCTTTCAGCAACAAACGAGCGGCGGTTCCGTTGAAAAAAGCGCTCAATTCAGCGGTTGCGAATGCAGAGCACAACGAAGGCGCGGATATTGATGACCTTTGGGTAAATCAGGTGATGGTGGATGAAGCGCCGACTATCAAGCGATTCCGGGCTCGGGCCAAAGGCCGTGGCACCCGAATCCTGAAGAGGAATTGCCATATCACCCTGAGTGTTAGTGACGAACCCCGGAGGAAATATAGATAATGGGTCAAAAAGTACAACCAAACGGTATTCGCCTCGGTATCGTGAAGGACTGGAACGCGAAATGGTACGCGAACAATACCAACTACGCGAAAGTACTGGCGAGCGATCTCAGGATCAGAGCCTACCTGGCTAAAAAGCTGTCGAACGCGGCGGTCAGCAGAATTGCCATTGACCGCCCTGCCCAGAATCTGAACGTGACCATTTTTACCGCGCGTCCGGGAATCGTAATCGGCAAGAAGGGTGAGGATATCGAGAAACTTCGATATGCGCTGACCCGGTTGAACGGCAGTCCCGCTCAGGTCGCGGTTGAGGAAATTCGCAAACCCGAGCTGGACGCCAAACTGGTCGCTGAGAATATATGCCAGCAACTGGAGAAAAGAATCATGTTTCGCCGGGCCATGAAGCGCGCGGTGCAAAACTCCATGAGACTCGGCGCCCAGGGCGTCAAGGTCATGCTTTCAGGACGTCTCAACGGGGCGGAAATAGCGCGCACCGAGTGGTATCGGGAAGGCCGTGTGCCATTGCATACGCTGCGGGCCGACATTGATTACGGGGTTCACGAAGCGCTCACCACGTATGGAATCATTGGCGTGAAAGTATGGATATTCAAGGGTGAGATTCTGAAGGAGGAAAAAACCGGAACCTCCACCTCGAAAGCGGCCGTTGAATCCAAGACAGGAGTGGTATAAATATGCTCCAGCCCAAAAGAACAAAATTTCGCAAACAGCACAAGGGCCGCAACCGAGGCCTGGCTACCCGCGGCAACCGGGTCAGCTTTGGCGAGTTCGGTCTGCAATCGGCCACTCGCGGGCGTCTGACGGCGCGTCAGATTGAAGCGGGACGCCGCGCCATTACCCGTCATGTCAAGCGGGGCGGGAGAATCTGGATCCGCATTTTCCCGGACAAACCGGTCTCGAAAAAACCGCTTGAAGTTCGTATGGGAAAAGGTAAGGGCAACCCGGAATTCTGGGTGGCGTTGATCCAGCCAGGCACTATGCTGTATGAAATCGAAGGCGTGCCGGAAAAGCTGGCGCAGGAGGCGTTCCGCCTGGCCAGCGCCAAGTTGCCGCTGCAGACTAATTTCGCACGACGTCAGGTGGGCTGATGAAAGCATCCGAATTAAGAGTCAAGTCCCGTGAGGAACTGATCCAGGAGTTGATTGCCCTGCGTAAGGAGCAGTTCAACCTGCGTATGCAGCGCGGAGCGGGCCAACTGGCGAACCCGGCCCGATTCCGGTTTGTGCAAAAGGACATTGCGCGGATCAAAACCATTCTCAATGAAAAGTCAGGCGACCATGAGCCAGCCGGGCAGCAGATAACCCAGTGATAAACCAATGAACACACAAACCGATCAAGAAGTAACCAAACGGCAGATCGAAGGCAATGTCGTTTCTGCCGCGAATGACAAGAGTATCACTGTGCTGGTTGAGAGAAAGGTCAAGCATCCGCTGTACAAGAAATATATCCGCCGTTCCACCCGATTGCATGCTCATGACGAAAACAATGAATGCAAGGCCGGTGATACGGTGCGGGTCGAGGCCTGCCGCCCGGTCTCGAAAACCAAATGCTGGCGTCTGGTTGCGGTGGTTGCCAGGGCAGCCTGATCAGGATCAGGATATTCAATAAAGGTATCGGGGAAAAGACGATGATTCAGATGCAGTCAATGATGTCGGTAGCCGACAACAGCGGCGCGAAACGGGTAATGTGCATCAAAGTATTGGGCGGCTCAAAGCGCAGATACGCCGGTATTGGCGATATTGTGAAAATCACCATAAAGGAAGCGTTGCCCAACAGCCGGGTGAAAAAGGGAGACGTGTATGACGCTGTTATTGTCAGGACCCGAAGCGGTGTGCGCCGCCCCGATGGATCCTTGATCCGCTTCGACAGGAATTCGGCTGTATTGCTGAACGCCTCCCATCAGCCGGTCGGCACCCGGATATTCGGCCCGGTGACCCGGGAACTGAGATCAGAGAAATTCATGCGAATTATTTCTCTGGCCCCGGAAGTTCTGTAGCAGTCTGTAACCAAGAATTTGATGAAATGATCCTGAGGTCCTGAACGATGCAAAGAATAAAAAAGGGAGACGATGTCATTGTGATCTGCGGACGCGACAAAGGCAAACGCGGAAACGTTTTGAAGGTGCTGGATAATGGCCGCGCTCTGGTTGACAACGTCAACATCGTGAAACGTCATACCAAGGGCAACCCCAATACCGGGGAAACCGGGGGTATCCTGGAAAAAGAAGCCGCTATTCAGTTGTCGAACATTGCCTTATATAACCCGGTTACCAAAAAGGGTGACAGAGTCGGATTCAGGACATTGGAAGACGGCAGGAAAGTCCGTTACTTCAAATCGAACAATGAAGTAGTGGACCTCGTATAACCTGATGACTGAGCAGAATCAAACGAACATGGCCAGACTACACGAAAAGTACAGGACTGAAATCGTGCCGAAACTCCAGCGGGAGTTTTCGTTGAAGAGCGTGATGGAGGTCCCCGCATTACGAAAATCACCTTGAACATGGGGCTTGGCGAGGCGGTTGCGAACAAGAATGTGTTGCAAAGCGCCGCGTCTGACCTGGAAAAGATCAGCGGCCAGAAGCCCGTGATCACCAAGGCGAAAAAGTCCGAGGCGGCATTCAAGATACGCGAGGGCTGGGCCGTCGGCGCCAAGGTGACATTGCGGCGCGCGCGCATGTATGAATTTCTGGACCGCTTGATTTCCGTCGCTATCCCGCGTATCCGGGATTTTCGGGGACTCCCCGGAAAATCCTTTGACGGGCGGGGGAATTACGCGTTCGGGCTGAAGGAACAGATCGTTTTCCCGGAAGTGGACTACGATCATATAGATGCTCTGCGCGGACTGGATATCTGTATTACCACGTCGGCGAAAACAGATCAGCAGGCAGCGGCTTTGCTGCGCGAATTCAAATTTCCAATCAAGAGTTAGGATATGGCGAAAAAATCAATGGTGGCCCGGGAGGTGAAGCGCAGAAAACTGATTGATGCGCATGCCGTAAAGCGTCAGAAACTGACAAGCCGGGTCAAAGACCGGGAAACCAGCGCCGAAGATCAGTTTCAGGCCATGCTGGACCTTCAGAAGCTGCCCAGGGATTCGAGTCCGGGACGCAGGCGGAATCGTTGCGAGCTGACCGGCCGGTCCAGAGGATATTTCAGAAAGTTCGGACTGTGCCGGAATAAATTGCGCGAAGTCATCATGCGCGGCGAGGCTCCCGGAGTCGTCAAGTCGAGTTGGTAGTTCCGATACAAGCAAAGTTATAAAACAGAGAAATCGAAATGAGTATGTCAGACCCTATAGCCGATATGTTAACCCGGATACGTAACGGCTCGCGGGCGCAAAAGACCCATGTCCAGATGCCTGCGTCGAGAAGCAAGGTCGCTATTGCGGAAGTATTGAAGGATGAAGGCTATATTTCCGGCTTTTCCGTGGATGGAGACGGTGTTTTCCGGGTACTGGATGTTGAATTGAAGTATTTTCAGGGTGACCCGGTGATCGAAGAGATCAAGCGGGTCAGTCGGCCAAGTTGCCGTATTTATGCCAGCAAGGATGATCTGCCATCAATCAGGAATGGATTGGGTATTGCCCTGGTATCGACTTCAAAAGGTCTGTTGACTGACAAATCCGCCCGTCAGGCCGGAGTTGGCGGTGAAATAGTCTGCACTGTTTTCTAGCGGAAACGAACCGGCTGAACCAATCCGAAAATCCGCAATCCGATTGAATAAACCCGTATTACCCGAACAGTAAATATGTCACGAATCGCAAAAACCCCCGTGTCTGTACCGTCCGATGTCGATATCAGGATTGATAATGACCTGGTGACCGTGAAAGGCCCCAGGGGTGAACTGGCTTTTCAGCTTTCTTCAGGAATCGAAGTGGTTCAGAATGAGGGCAAGCTGAATGTCCGGCTGCAGGAAACCGAAGGCCGGACCAGCAAACATGTCCTTTCGATGTCCGGCACGACCCGGGCGATGCTGCAGAATCTGATTGTGGGAGTGACGGCCGGTTTCGAGAAGAAACTGACGATCAAGGGAGTCGGTTACCGTGCCCAGGTTCAGGGTCGGAAGCTGAATCTGAATCTCGGATTTTCACATCCTGTCGTCTATGAACTGCCGGAGGGGATCAGCGCTGTGACACCGACTCAAACCGAAATCGTGCTGAGCGGTACAGACAAGCAGGCTGTGGGTCAGGTGGCCGCGGATATCCGGGCTTTTCGTCCCCCGGAACCTTACAAGGGAAAAGGGATTCGGTATCTGGACGAATACGTGGTCAGGAAGCAGGCCAGGAAAAAGTAATTTAACCAGAATATAACTCACGATCATGATGAACAAAAACAAGGCCAGGTTGAGAAGGGCGAGAAAATCCAGGGGCAGGATCGCGCGCCTGGAGGCCACCCGGCTGTCGGTATACCGGACTCCGCGGCATTTCTATGCCCAGGTTTTCGACAAGACCGGACAGAGGGCGCTGGCGGCCGCATCGACACTGGATGCCAGACTCCGCGCGTCTCTTAAAACCGGCGGCAACTGCGAGGCGGCGGTCGCCGTAGGTCAATTACTGGCGGAAAACGCCCTGGCCGCAGGTGTTGAGACGGTCGCATTTGACCGATCCGGATATAGATACCATGGCAGGGTCAAGGCGTTTGTTGATTCTGCCCGACTCCATGGATTGAAATTCTAACGATGAAAATTCTAACGATGAAAAAGATTAATGGCTAAAGCAAGAGAACGCGACAACGCTCGCAAGGACAATTATCAGGAACAACTGATTAACGTCAGACGTGTTTCGAAGGTCGTCAAAGGCGGTCGGATATTTGGGTTTTCAGCGTTGACCGTGGTCGGTGACGGAGAAGGACGAGTGGGTATGGGGCGCGGCAAGGCCAGAGAAGTCCCGGTTGCGGTACAAAAGGCGATGGAAGACGCCCGCCGTAATATGTTCCAGGTCCACATGAACGGCGATACCCTGCAATACCCGATGGTGGGCCGCCACGGCGCCGTGCGGGTTGTGTTGAGGCCGGCGGCGGAAGGCACCGGGATTATTTCGGGGGGCACCATGCGCGCCGTTTTTGAAGTGTTGGGAATCCAGAATGTGTTGACCAAGGTGATTGGCACGACCAATCCGGTGAATGTGACCCGCGCCACAATCGCAGCGTTGAAAGGCATGAAAAGTACGGCTTATATCGCGGCAAAGCGCGGCAAGAGCCTGGATCAGATCAGGTGAGGATGGCAAGAATGAATCAGAAAAAAACCCTGAAAGTCACCCAGACCCGCAGCATTCATGGCCGCCTGAAGAAGCATCAGGCCTGTGTGCGCGGACTGGGGTTGCGCAGAATGCATCACACGGTCGAAGTGCTCGACACACCGGAAAACAGGGGCATGATCAATAAAGTGAGCTACATGGTTCGCTGCGAGGAAATCTGATTCACCTTGTAGGAAAACGGGATTGTTCGGACATTATCAAAATGACAGCATTAAGACTAAATAGTATAAAACCGGCCTCAGGTTCCAGAACCAGAGCGAAGAGGGTGGGGCGAGGCCCCGCCTCAGGGTTCGGCAAAACCGCCGGGCGTGGCCACAAAGGCCAGAAGTCGCGTTCCGGAGGCTACCATAAAGTGGGTTTTGAGGGCGGCCAGTTGCCCTTGCAGCGCCGACTGCCGAAGCGTGGATTCCGCTCCAGAGTGAATGTCCACAGCGCGGAAGTCCGATTGTCTGAACTGGGCAAGGTCCAGGGGGATATCGTGGATATCAACGCCCTGAAAACCGCCGGTGTGATCGGCCTCAATGTCAATCGGGCGAAAGTGATTCTCTCCGGGCAGATCGGACAGGCCGTAACCCTGAAGGGTATTGGCGTGACCCGCGGCGCCAGAGCGGCGATTGAAGAGGCCGGCGGAAAGATAGAGGCGGAATAAGCCCGGATTATGGCGAAAGCGAAGAAATTACCCGGCCCCGGCATGTTCGGAGGGCTGTCAGAACTGAAACAGCGTATCCTGTTTTTGCTGGGCGCCTTGCTGGTATTCCGGTTCGGAACCCACGTTCCGGTTCCGGGAGTGGACCCGGCGGCTATCGCCGAGCTGTTTCAGCAGACCCGCGGGTCTATTGTCGATATATTCAATATGTTCTCAGGCGGGGCATTGAGCCGCCTTTCCATTTTCGCTCTGGGCGTCATGCCTTACATTTCAGCGTCCATCATCATGCAGATGATGACCGCGGTGGTGCCGAGCCTGGAGCAATTGAAAAAGGAAGGGGAATCGGGCCGCCGGAAAATCACGCAATATACCCGCTATTTCACGGTTGTGCTGGCGCTGTTTCAGGGGGTTGGAATTTCAGTCGCCATTGAAAGCCAGCAGGTTGCGGGCAGCCCCGTGATACTGATTCCGGGTCTCGGATTCAAGGTGGTGACCGCCGCTACACTTTGCGCGGGCACCATGTTCCTGGTCTGGCTCGGAGAGCAGGTCACCGAAAGGGGAATCGGGAACGGTATCTCGCTGATTATCTTCGCATCCATCGTTTCCGGGCTGCCCTCAGCGGTGGCCGGTACGCTGGAGCTGGCCCGCACCGGCGCCTTGTCCGGCGGCATTGTCCTGATTCTGTTCATCGGAGCCATCGCGGTCACCTGGTTTGTCGTGTTTGTCGAGCGGGGGCAGCGCAGGATTACAGTGAACTACGCCAAACGGCAGCAGGGCCGAAAAATGATGGCGGGCCAGAGCAGCCATCTCCCGTTCAAGCTGAATATGGCCGGGGTTATTCCGCCTATATTCGCTTCGAGTCTGATCCTGTTCCCCGCCAGTCTGGGAAGCTGGTTTGGACAGGCGGACGGGATGCGCTGGATGACCGATATCGCGACCAAACTGCAACCCGGTGAACCGATCTACACGCTGTTTTATGGCGGCATGATTATCTTTTTCTGTTTTTTCTATACAGCGCTGGTATTCAATCCCAATGAGATTGCCGACAACCTTAAAAAATCCGGCGCTTTCATTCCCGGCATCCGTCCGGGAGTCCAGAGCGCCCGATATATCGACAGCGTGGTTTCAAAGCTGACCATGATCGGAGCCATTTACATTACCTTCGTTTGTCTGATTCCGGAGTTTCTGATCGTCAAATGGAGTGTTCCGTTTTACTTTGGGGGGACTTCTCTGCTGATTATTGTGGTGGTGACCATGGATCTGATTTCCCAGGTTCAATCCCATCTGATGTCCCGCCAGTATGAAAGCATCATGAAAAAATCACCGTTTTCAAAGCCTCATGGCGCTCGCTAGACCAGGCCCTGGCGAAGTCGGATTATTCGGAGAAATGAAAAAATGAAAGTAAGAGCGTCAGTCAAGAAGATTTGCAGGAATTGCAAAATAATCCGCAGGAATCGCGTCGTGCGTGTGATTTGCACGAACCAGCGGCACAAGCAGCGGCAGGGTTAGCGCGGGCGGATGGACGATAACAGGCGTTGGTGAAATTGATAGAATCCGCGAAATTTGATAGAATCCGCGGCCCCGAAATTCTCGCCAACCATTTATAGAGATTAAAAATGGCACGTATTGCTGGAATCAATTTACCCAACCACAAACACATCGAGATCGGATTGACCTCGATTTACGGTATTGGCCGTCGCACCGCGCAGAAAATCTGTGATGACGCCCATATCGACCGCGCCTGCAAGGCCGGCAGCCTGACTGACGAGCAGGCCGAGCGTCTTCGCGCCGAGGTCGCGAAATATGAAGTGGAAGGGGATCTTCGGCGTGAGGTTTCGATGAATATCAAGCGATTGATGGACCTGGGTTGCTATCGCGGCCTGCGCCATAGAAGAGGGCTTCCGGTGAATGGTCAAAGAACGAAAACCAATGCCCGGACCCGAAAAGGGCCACCCCGCGCGGTCAAAAAATAACGGTCATTTATCCGGGTAACCACTCAAGGCAAATTACACATGGTCAAAGCGAGCGCAACGAGCAGGAAAGGAAAAGCGAAAATCAGAAAGAATGTGACTGAGGGGATCGCGCATATCCACGCGACTTTCAACAACACGATTGTCACCATTTCGGACCGGCATGGCGATACGCTGTGTTGGGCCTCGGCGGGTAATTCCGGGTTCAGGGGATCGCGTAAAAGCACCCCGTTCGCGGCCCAGACCGCCGCTGAAAGCTGCGGTCGGCGCGCCCAGGAAATGGGCGTGAAACAACTGGAAGTGAAAATCAAGGGTCCGGGTCCGGGCCGCGAGTCCGCGATTCGCGCGTTGAACGCGCTTGGCTTCGAGATTCATTCGATTTCCGACATCACCCCGATTCCACACAATGGCTGCCGCCCGCCCAAGCGGCGCCGCGTATAGTGACACCATAATCCAGATAATATCCAGGTAATTGTAATGGCAAGATATATTGGTCCAACATGTAAACTGGCGCGCCGCGAAGGGACGGACCTGTTCCTGAAAAGTCCGGTCAGAACGATTGACTCCAAGTGCAAGTTTGATCGTGTTCCCAGAGCGAAAGTGGCCGGCCGCCGTCCAAGAAGCACCGTGTATGGCACCCAGTTGAGGGAGAAGCAGAAACTGCGCCGTATGTACGGGGTGCTGGAAAAGCAATTCAGGAACTACTATAAAACCGCGGCCCGGATTCCGGGTTCGACCGGCTTGAATCTGCTGCAGTTGCTGGAAAGCAGGCTGGACAATGTGGTCTATCGCTTAGGGTTTGGCGTGACCCGCGCTGAAGCGCGTCAACTGGTCAGCCACAAATGCATCATGGTGAATAAGGTGAAAGTCAATGTGCCCTCCTATCAGGTAAAACCCGGTGATGAAATCGAGGTGGTGGAGAAGAGCAAGAAACAACTGCGGATTGCCGCGGCGCTGGAGATATCCGAGCAAATCGGTGTGGCGCCCTGGGTGGACTCGGATCCGGCCGCGGTCAAGGGAGTGTATAAAATGCTTCCCGAAAGAACCGACCTGTCACCAGACATCAATGAGGCTCTGGTTGTGGCGCTGTATTCCAAGTAAACCGTTCCGTATTTTCTTAATTTAAACTTCGTTTCAACCACGAGGACAACTGATGCAGGATCCTACTGTAGAATTTCTCAGACCCCGTCTGATGGAAGCCAAAACCATCGACGCCCGACATTCGAGAATTACCATTGAGCCTCTTGAACGCGGATTCGGCCATACTTTGGGTAATGCGCTTCGGCGGATCATGCTGTCGTCGATGCCCGGCTGCGCGGTCACCGAGGTTCGGATTGAGGGCGTGCTGCATGAGTATTCCACTCTGGAAGGGGTACAGGAAGATGTGATCGATATCCTGATGAATCTGAAATCCCTGCCCGTGATCATGCACACTCGCAACAAGGCTGTTGTCTCGATGCAAAAAAAGGGTCCCGGCGTGGCGACCGCGGCGGATATCCAGCTCGATGATGATATTGAACTGGTTGACTTCGACCACCACATCGCCACCTTGTCAAAGGACGCCGAGCTCGACATGGAGATTACCATTCGCCGGGGCCGCGGCTACCAGACCGCCGAAAGCCGGTTAAGCGATGCGGATGTGTCCCGCGCCGTGGGCGCGATTCAACTGGATGCCTCATTCAGCCCGATCACGCGGATTTCCTACGCCGTGGAAGACGCCAGGGTCAAGCAACTGACCGACCTGGACCGGCTGGTGCTGGAAATTGAATCCAACGGTTCCATCGACCCGGAGGTCGCGGTCAGAAGGGCCGCCACCATACTGCATGATCAGATCTCTGTTTTTGTGAACCTGGATGAATCCATGGTCCAGAGTATGGAGGAGGAGCAGCCGGAAATTGACGCGACACTGCTCAAGCCGGTCGATGATCTGGAGTTGACCGTGCGCTCCGCCAACTGCCTGAAAGCGGAAAACATCTACTATATCGGAGATCTGGTGCAGCACACGGAAACAGAACTGTTGAAAACCCCCAATCTGGGCAAGAAATCCCTCACCGAAATCAAGGATGTGCTCGCGCAGCGCGGATTCGCGCTGGGTTGGAAAATCGACAACTGGCCGCCGGCGTCTCTGGCTAAGGAAGACGAAGGCACCATCATGGGACGGGACTAGAAGATGCGTCACAGAAAAGCGGGCCGCAGCCTGAATCGAACCTCATCGCACCGAAAAGCCATGTTCAGCAACATGGCCAATTCGTTATTCCTTCATGAGCAGATCAAGACTACAGTACCGAAGGCGAAAGAGCTGCGAAGATTCGCGGAACCGCTGATTACGCTGGCAAAAACCTCCACTGTAGCCAACCGCCGCCTGGCGTTCGCGCGATTGCGGAACCGACAAATGGTGACCAAGCTGTTCGATGATATCGGTCCTCATTTCAAACAGCGTCCGGGCGGATACCTGAGAGTCCTGAAATGCGGATTCAGATTGGGTGATAACGCGCCGATGGCGTATGTGCAATTGGTTGACCGGGCCCGCGAAGACGAAAACGGCGACGATTGACCGGATCGCGCAACCGCAGAAAAACCGGCAACTGGGCCAGCCGGCAGAACCGCGATTTTTTCGTCAGGCAGGCCCGTACCCAGGGGCTGCGCGCTCGCTCGGTTTTCAAACTGGAGCAGATCGACCGCAAATACCGTCTGATCAAACCCGATACCCGGATCGTCGATCTCGGCTGCGCGCCGGGAAGCTGGTCGCAATACGCCGCGAGCCGCATCTCAGCCGCCAACCGCATCGTCGGGGTGGATCTCCTGCCCATGGAACAACTGGAGAAGGCGCATTTCATCCAGGGGGATTTCACCGACCCGGCCGTTCAGCTTACAGTCAGCCAATGCTTCCCGGATTCGGGAATTGACCTTGTATTATCGGATATGGCCCCCAATATTACTGGTATACGTATCACGGATCAGGCCAACGCCGAACAGTTGCATTCCGCCATCCTGGATTTTTGCGGGAAGTACCTGAATCAGGGCGGAAATCTGGTGACCAAGATGTTTGAAGGTGAAATCTCGAATGCAATCAGGAAACAGGTCAGAGCCTGCTTTGATGGCGTGCAAACGGTTAAACCCGACGCTTCGCGCTCACAGTCCAGGGAAGTCTATCTGTTGGCCCGTGGATTCTTTAAATGACTTTTACGGCATATACCGTATAATGAGACAATAACGACAAAGAGTGGATTTTATCCGGAGAGTATGAGTTGCCCAATATGACGAAAAATATACTGTTGTGGTTGGTGATTGCCATGGTATTGATGTCGGTTTTCAATAACTTCACCAGTCCGGGTGGGGGTTCAAGTAACGAGATCGTCTACTCGACATTCCTGGATCAGGTCAGGCAGGGAAATGTGACGGCAGTCGAAATCGACAATGAGACCCAGACTATTCGTGGTACAACCCACCGCGGTGAAGCCTTTGTCACTTATGCGCCCGACGACCCCAGACTGGTGGATGAACTGGTCTCGAACAAGGTAGATATCAAGGCGAAGAAAAAAGAGGAAACCTCACTGCTGATGCATCTGCTGATCAGTTCGTTCCCGATCCTGCTGTTGATCGGTGTCTGGATATTCTTCATGAAACAGATGCAGGGGGGAGGCCGCGGCGGCGCCCTGAGTTTCGGCAAGAGCAAGGCCAGGATGCTGACCGAGGACAAGAACCAGATTACCTTCGAGGATGTGGCCGGTGTCGATGAAGCCAAGGAGGAAGTCGAGGAGCTGGTCGAGTTTCTGAGAGACCCGTCCCGCTTCAGGAAACTCGGTGGGCGTATCCCCCGCGGTGTTTTGATGACCGGCAGTCCGGGCACCGGCAAGACCCTGCTGGCCAAGGCCATCGCCGGAGAGGCGAAGGTTCCGTTCTTCACCATATCCGGCTCGGATTTCGTGGAAATGTTTGTCGGTGTCGGCGCCTCACGGGTGCGGGATATGTTCGAGCAGGCCAAGAAACATGCACCCTGTATTATTTTTATTGATGAGATTGACGCGGTTGGGCGGCAAAGGGGCGCCGGCCTTGGCGGCGGTCATGACGAGCGCGAACAGACCCTGAACCAGTTGCTGGTGGAAATGGACGGCTTTGACGCCGGTGAAGGGGTGATTGTGATTGCCGCGACCAACCGGCCGGATGTACTGGACCCGGCCTTGCTGCGTCCGGGGCGGTTCGACCGTCAGGTGACGGTCCCGCTGCCGGATATCCGGGGGCGGGAAGCGATCCTGAAAGTGCACATGAAGAAGGTTCCGCTGGCTGACGATATCGACTCGGCGATCATTGCCCGCGGCACCCCCGGCTTCTCCGGGGCGGACCTCGCCAACCTGATCAATGAAGCCGCCTTGTTCGCCGCCCGCGAAAACAAGAGAACGGTCAACATGGAGCAGTTTGAAAAAGCCAAGGACAAGGTGCTGATGGGGGTTGAGCGCCGCTCTATCGTGATGCCGGAAGAAGAGCGTCAGAATACCGCCTATCATGAGTCAGGCCATACGGTTGTGGCGAAAGTGTTGTCCGAATACACCGACCCGGTACACAAGGTCACCATCATCCCGCGGGGCCGGGCGCTGGGCGTGACCATGCAACTGCCAGCGGAGGATCGTTACAGCCATAACCGGGAATACCTGTTCGCCAGGATTGCGGTGCTGATGGGCGGACGGATTGCCGAAGAGGTTTTCATGAACCAGATGACGACTGGCGCCTCGAATGATTTCGAGCAGGCCACCCAACTCGCCCAGAACATGGTGTCGCGCTGGGGTATGAGCGATACGCTCGGACCACGGGTCTATGGCGACAATCACAGTGAGGTTTTCCTGGGACGGGAGATGTCCACCCAGCGCAATGTCAGCCCGGACACCGCGGAGAAGGTCGAGAAGGAGGTTTCCCGGATCATCGTGGAACAATACGACCGGGCGCGTTCCATCATCGAGGACAGTCGGGCCAAGATCGAAGTCATGGCGAAGTCCCTGCTGGAATGGGAAACGCTGGATTCCAGCCAGGTGGACGAGATCATGGCGGGCAAGAATCCAACTCCTCCCCAGGCCAGACCGGAAAAGAAGCCCCCGTCTTCGGATTCCAGTCCCGACAGCGACAGCGATACGCTGCTGGATGAATCTGACCTTGACCTGCCAAACCCGGACGGACTGAACTGACTCCGGGTTCCCTTAAGCCATGAAGGGTTCGCTTTTCGGTACGGACGGTATCCGGGGCCGGGTTGGAGAGGAGCCGGTCACTCCCGCCACCATGCTGAAACTCGGCTGGGCGGCGGGACGGGTCTTTGTTGATTCCGGCAAGGGCCATGAAGTACTGATCGGCAAAGATACCCGGGTTTCCGGTTACCTGCTGGAGTCCGCCCTCGAAGCCGGGTTCTCATCGGCCGGAGTCAACATTTCCCTGCTCGGCCCCATGCCAACGCCGGGCGTCGCCTGGCTGACCCGCACGGCCAGGGACTGTATCGGCGTGATGATCAGCGCCTCCCATAATCCATTCCACGACAACGGCATCAAGTTTTTTTCCCCGGACGGCGCCAAGCTGAACGATGGCTTGATCGCTCAAATTGAGGAAATGATGGAGCAACCGCAGGCTTGTGTCCCTTCCGCGGAGTTGGGCAAGGCCAAAAGATTTCCGGATGCTCATGGTCGATACATCGAACATTGCAAGAGTACATTCGACGATTCCCGGTCGTTGTCCGGCCTGCGAATTGTGGTTGATTGCGCCAATGGCGCGGCCTACGATGTGGCGCCGCGGGTATT
The DNA here is from genome assembly GCA_965214205.1 of Candidatus Poriferihabitaceae bacterium. Classification (GTDB taxonomy): domain Bacteria; phylum Pseudomonadota; class Gammaproteobacteria; order Arenicellales; family Poriferihabitantaceae. The sequence continues at coordinate 1,425,196 of OZ243941.1, forward strand.
CGAGGAACTCGGGGCGGATGTCGTCGCTGTCGCCAATCAGCCGGATGGCTTCAACATCAACCATAATTGCGGTTCCACCGATACGGACCTGATCAAAACCACGGTCCGGGAAGCGGGCGCCGATGTTGGTATCGCTCTGGATGGGGATGCGGACCGGGTATTACTGGTGGACAGCGCCGGCAATACCGTGGATGGGGATCAGATTCTTTATATCCTGGCCCGGCGCCGCAAATCCACACAACGGCTGTCCGGCGGTGTAGTGGGTACATTAATGACCAACCTGGGACTCGAACACGCTCTGTCAGCCATGTCGATTCCCTTCCAGCGAACCCGGGTAGGCGACCGTTATATCCACGAGGCGCTGGTCGAACAGCAATGGAACCTGGGCGGGGAGACCTCGGGGCATATTATCTGTCTGGATAAATCCACCACCGGTGACGGCATTGTAGCGGCCCTGGAAGTACTGGAGGTGATGCTGGGAACCGGTCAATCCCTGGAGCGATTGACGGACGGCCTGCAAATCTACCCGCAACATATAATCAACGTTCCCATCGGCAGCGCCGACAGGTATGCGCTGGCCTCCCACCAGAAGGTGCGCGAAGCGGTCAGCGATGCAGAAGGAGATTTGAATCGAGCCGGCCGTGTCGTACTCAGACCATCAGGAACCGAATCCGTATTCAGGGTCATGGCAGAAGGGGCAGACGCCCATCAGGTACAACTGCTGGCTCGACAGATAGCCGAAGCCGTAGCCGACGCCGCTGAAAGCGGGAATCATTCCCCCCTTGAGGGGGAATCACATCGCGCGAAGCGGGTGTGATGGGGGGTATCAAACCCATTTGCATTTTGTTGGTTTTGTGAATAAGATTCGCGCCTATTATTGAGACTCGGCCCTGGAGCCAGAATGACTATGATAGTTACAAGAGCAGGAATGGAAGAAAGTGTGAAAAAGCGCTTGACAAGGGTTATTGCGTTTTCTGACAATTTCGCCAGCCAGCCAGCCAGCCAGCCAGCCAGCCAGCCAGCCAGCCAGCCAGCCAGCCAGCCAGCCAGCCAGCCAGCCGAGCCAGCCAGCCGTGCCGATGAGTACGTCTCTTTGGCGCCGGGTATGCGCCGTATTTCTCCCGCTTCGGTCTGCTCCAACCCCTGATTCATCCCAACCACCCGTCATTCCCGCACAAGCGGGAATCCACCTCACCCGCCGTCTGCGGGGCCTGTTCCGCTTCCTGCTGTGCCTGCCACTGCTGCTCGCCCTTGCCGCTCCGGTTACCGCACAGGCGACGGATGATGTAGTTCAGATGAAAAATGCCAAGCGGAGCATCGCCGAGTTCGGCCATCACAAAGCCAATGGCGGCGTACGAGTCATTGTGGAAATCGGCGACGGGGCCAAGCTGTCGGCGGTCGCACGCACCATCAACTACACCGTCGGCGGCTCGGCGGACCGCGGTGAAGGCAAGGACTACACCATCGACGGCTGCACGTCCTCGACCTGCAGCGTGAAACTGCCTGCGAACCGCCATAGTGCCGTGATCACCGTCTACGTGAACGATGATGGCCTCGATGAGGACGACGAGACCATCGTGTTCACCCTGAAAGATGGCGACGGCAGCGGCTACACACTGGGTGCGCAGAAGACGAGGACGACCACGGTCACGATTCGTGACGACGACACCCGCGGCCTGACGTTCCATCGGCGCTGGGCGGACGTGGCTGAAGGCGGCATAGAGGACCTCACGCTGAAGCTGTCATCGCAGCCGACCGCGGCAGTAACCGTCAACATCGCTTCCGACAACCCGGATGTCACGGTCACCCCGACCTCGCTCACCTTCAACCCCAGCGGCGATACCAAACTCTGGAGCAAGGAGCAGAAGGTGACGATCAACGCTGCACAGGACAGTGATGCAGTGGACGATACGGCCACCCTGACCTATACCACCTCGGGCGGGGACTACGGCGGCGCCAATGCGCTGAGCATTGAGCGACCGGTCAGCGTGGATGACGACGAAACCAGAACCCCGACAACCAACCTGCTTCCCGTCATTGATCTGACTGGAGGAAGCCCGGTAACCGAAGGGAGCTCTACGACCTTCACACTCGAAGCCAGCAAGGCATCGGCCTCTACTATTACGGTCAATGTTGAGGTGTTAGAACCTGAGGGTCAAGACTTCATAGACGCAAGCGAGGAAGGCGTCAGAACCATCGCCCTCAATGCCGGAGCCACCTCTACCACCTTTACCGTGCCCACGGTGAACGACAACACCGACGAGGACGACGGTTTCGTGCAGGTGTTCGTGAATGACGGCACCGGCTATGTGGCCGGCCAAGGGGCTGCGGTCACGGTCCGCGATAACGACGACACGACCCCCGCAGCGTACTTCTACTTGGTGTCCTCGGACGCGGACGAGAGCGGCGGTACGCACAATGTGCGGGTGGATATCACCCGGCCGGCGCCTTCGGGCGGCATCACACTCAATTACAGTGTCAGCGGCACGGCGACGGCCGGCAGCGGCAACGACTTCACCATCCAGGGTTCCGGCACCTTGTCGGTTACAGCTGGAGCCACCACAGCGACCATCCCGGTGGTCATCAACGACGACAGCGCAAACGAGAATGCTGAGACGGTGATCCTGACCCTCACTGGCGGTGCGGGCTACACGGTGGGCAGCCCCAGCGTCCATACCCTGACGATCGCGGACAATGACAGCACCTCGGCACAGCCCTCGGTGTCCTTCGCGGCGGGCTCTTCGAGCGCGGCCGAGAGCGCCGGCACACGCAACGTGACGGTCAACCTCTCCCCGGCGCCTTCGGGGGGTCTCACGCTCGGCTACAGTGTCAGCGGCACGGCGACGGCGGGCAGCGGCAACGACTTCACCATCCAGGGTTCCGGCACGCTGTCGGTTGCAGCTGGGGCCACCACAGCAAATATCCCGGTGGCCATCAACGACGACAGCACCCCGGAAAGCGCCGAGACGGTCATCCTGACGCTGACCGGAGGTACCGGCTACACGGTCGGCAGCCCGAGCATCCATACGCTGACCATTTCCGACAATGACGGTGGCTCGACCAACCAGCGCCCCGTCCTGGAAGAAGGGATGACCGACCAGACGGCGACGGTGGGCAGTGCCTTCAGATACGTCTTCGGGGCCAACGCGTTCATCGATAGGGACGGTGACAGCCTGACCTACACTGCAAAGCTGTTGACCAATAACGCCGAGGGCCCCCTGCCGTCCTGGCTGACCTTGAATTCCAGCACCCGCACCTTCTCGGGCACACCGCAGTCGGGCGATACCGGCACGCTCCTGATCAGAGTGTGGGCGGATGACAGCAACGGCGGCACAGCCAGCGGCACCTTCATCATTGTGGTGAGCGCGGCGGCCAACACCGCCCCCACGGTAGCCAACCCCATCCCCAACCAGACGGCGACGGTGAGCACGGCTTTCAGCTACACCTTCAATGCCAACACGTTCTTCGATGCCGATGGCAACAGCCTGACCTATAGCGCAACAAAATCCGATAACAGCGCCTTACCGGACTGGCTCACCTTCACTGCCGGTACCCGCGCCTTCTCCGGCACCCCGCAATCGGGCGATGTGGGCACACTATCAGTAAAAGTAACCGCCAATGATGGCAATGGCGGCAGTGTCAGTGATATCTTCGATATTGTAGTCAGCGCTCCGGCGCCGACACAGCCTTCAGTATCGTTCACATCCGCCGCATTCAGTGTGGCTGAAAGCGCCGGTACGCATAATGTGAACGTCAACCTCTCACCCGCCGCACCGGCTGGTGGTCTCACCCTTACCTACACGGTCACCGGCACCGCGACGGCCGGCAGCGGCAACGACTTCACCATCCAGGGTTCCGGCACCCTGTCGGTTACAGCTGGAGCCACCACAGCGACCATCCCGGTGGTCATCAACGACGACAGTGCCCAGGAAAGCGCCGAGACGGTCATCCTGACCCTGACCGGAGGTACGGGTTACACGGTCGGCAGCCCGAGCATCCATACGCTGACCATTACCGATAATGACGATACCGCAAGAAACCCGGGTGACGGTGGTACAAACTCCGACGGTGGTACAACCCCCGGTGGCGATACAACCCCCGACGGTGGCACAACCCTCGACGGTGGTACAAACCCAAGCGCTGGTGGCAACAATAACAATAACAACGACACCCCCCCTATAGCCACGCCCCCGGTCATCCCCCCGGTATCAGTCTCCGCGCAAGCCTTGACCCTGATCGAAGGCACGATGGCTGCCTATACCCTGGTACTGGACAGCGCCCCGACGACAAGTGTCACGGTAACGATTACGTCACAAGATAACCAGCGCATTACCGTAACGCCGACTAGCGTAGTCTTCACCCCCGATAACTGGCAAACCCCGCAAAGCGTCACCGTACGCGCCATGGCGGATTCCTACCGGGACGCGCAAACCGTTCAACTGATTCATGCCATAACGGACAGTGATCAGAACATTGATGCCCTCACGGTAACCATACAGAAGAAAGAAATCACCGTAAGCCTGTCTTCTTCTGCACAAGTCACCGAAGGACAAACCCTGACCTTAACCCTCACTGCCGACACGCCCCCGACGGTTGATCTACCGATTGAGGTATTGATTCGAGAAACAACAGACACCGACTATATAGAAGATACCCAGGAAGGGACAAAGCGTATTATCCTGAAGTCTGGACAAGAGCGCTCGACCCATACCCTGTTGATACGGGATAATGACCGGGAAGATACCCGGGAAGGCCATATAACCGTACAGATACAACCCGGTAGTGGCTATCGTGTATTGCAAGGCCGTGTACAGATCAGGATTCGTGATGATGAAGCCTTGATCGCCACCACCCCCTGGCTATCCCGTATGGGACGCACGGTAGCTGAACAAGCCATAGACGGCATTCGCAAAAGAATGGATGCCAGCCGCGCCCCCGGACTGACCGCAACCCTGGCAGGCTGGGATATGCCCATGAAGGCGCAACCAAGAGAATCCTTGGATTCGCAACTCTACATCCACCACCCGGTTTCTTATCAAAACCCGCATTCCGGTCCAACCATCAATGCCCAGGATATACGATCCAACAGTCACTTCCTGCATACCACAGGATTGGATCTGCGCGGGGGCAATAGCGCATTCTGGGGACAACTGTCTGAAACCGACTTTGAAGGTACGCAACACTCCATCCATACCCAGGGAGAAAGCCGCACATTACAAATCGGCGCAGACTACTCTGTGAATGACTGGATGACGGGTTTTAGTCTGCTATCGAGTACCACAGAAGGCATCAGTCAAAGACAAGCCAATACAGAGCGCATGGAATCCAATGTAACGGCTCTGATGCCCTATAGCGCCAAAGATATAGGAGATACCCGGATATGGGGCGCCTTTGGCATCGGACAAGGACAAGTGAGCCGGTATCGAGAAAACATCAAAAGAAATGAATCCGATCTGGATTGGCAACTGCTGAACCTGGGCGCGAACAGTGAAATAAAAACCACAGAAAGCGCCACCGTGTCTGTCAATACCGATGCCTTATGGGTACGCACCCAATCCGATGAGAGCAGACAAGACCACATGAATCCAGCCGTCAGTCGCATACGGGCCGGACTGCAAAGTACATGGAACCGCACACTATACAACACCGAACTGAAACCCACCTTCACGATCGGCGCCAGACATGATGCCGGCGGGGCGGAGAGTGGCTTTGGATTATATGCCGGTAGTGGACTGCACTGGACTTCACCCACACTACAAATAGACATCGAAGGACAGGTTCTTCTGTCTCATCAACAAGAGATGGAAGAGAGTGGATTGTCGGCTTCACTTACCCATGATGCCAACCCGAACAGTGATCTGGGGTTCTCGCTGTCGTTATCGCAACGTCCGAGTCTCAACCTGGACGGACTGGATAGCTGGTATACGCCAGAACCTGTCTCTCTCTCCTCCTCCTCCAACCACCGATGGGCGATTGATGCGGCGTATGGGTTGCCTGCATTCGATGGATTATTCACCGGCAGTCCGCATATTGGCATGGGACTGGATGGCGATACTACGGATATCCAACTGGGCTGGCGCATGACGCCCCTGGCAACCAACCGGAATCTGTCCTTGGGTATTCAGGCGACACGATTCACACAAGAACAAACCGCGCCGAAACATTGGCTCGGTGTGGAGGCGCGGGTGCGGTGGTAGGGTAAGAGCCTGTTCCGGCGGTAGCGGGAGGGTACAAGACCCTCCCCTACGCATCGGTACTTGCAGATTCCGTATGGTTGTGGATTCCCGCTTCCGCGGGAAAGACGGGCAGGGGTTGGGTGGCGAATACAAACTCGTCTACCGGCTGACCGTCAATCAGGTGTTGCTGGATGATTCTTTCCAGCGCCTCCGGTGTGCATGAGTGATACCAGACTCCTTCCGGGTAAACCACTGCAATGGGTCCGTGAGCGCAGATTTGCAGGCAGTTCGCTTTGGTTCGATAGACTCCGCCTTCTTTTACCAGACCCAGTTCCCGTAGCCGCTTTTTTAGAAAATCCCAGGATTCCAGGCTCTTGTCCCGTAACGAACACTTTGGCTTGTTTTGGTCGCAGCACAAAAATATATGACGTTGAATCTGGGTTACCTTCAGGTCATCGACCGCTGCTGCCAGATGCTTCTGGCGGTTTTTGGCTCTGCGCGTCTGGTTACTCATTGCACAATAATAACCCCTTGCACCCAACAGTACAAATGCGATATTGCAACCTGAATTGCGCTGATATATTTGTTGATTTTGATTGACACGCCCTGAGGTCAGGCACTAGACTTGATCGGGTAATACAACTCATCGAGACCAGCTGAGGGAAGGGCCCTTTGACGCTGGGGCAACCTTCGGAGCTAACCACTTCGAGACGGTGCCAACTCCCCGAATATTGTCGGATCGACATTAATCTGGAGATGAGTGTCTACGCAACATCAGATTGCCCGGACGGAATTTGATGAAGGGCGTGACGCGATCTACAGCGGTGTTCCTCCGTGGTTTCGATGAAATATGACTTGACTCAATCATCGGAAATCCATTATGCCGACCACCCTGAAAACCATGATCTCACAGCGCTCCTTCCTGTTGGCGGATGGCGCGACCGGAACCAGCCTGTTCGAAATGGGGCTGGAAACCGGAGCCTGCCCGGAACTCTGGAACGCGGACCACCCCGACCGAATCACGAAACTTCATCAGGGTTTCGTCGATGCCGGTTCCGACATCATCCTGACCAACAGTTTTGGCGGAAATCACTATCGGCTGAAACTGCATGCCAGCGAGGCGCGGGTCCGGGAACTCAATTTCAAGGCGGCGCAACTGGCGCGGTCGGTCGTTGACGCCGGGTCAAGGGATGTGCTGGTGGCTGGCTCAATCGGGCCGACCGGAGAGCTTTTTGAAAACCTGGGCGACTTGACCATGGCCGCCGCCACATCCGTGTTTACGGAGCAGGCCCAGGCGCTGGCGCAGGGAGGAGTCGATATCCTCTGGGTTGAAACCATGTCTTCCAGAGAGGAAGTGGTCGCGGCGCTGGCCGGAGCCAGTACCACGAATCTGCCTATCGTCTGTACATTAAGTTTTGATACCAATGGTAGCACGATGATGGGGTTGTCTCCGGCGGACTTCGCCGAGATGTCCCGCAGCATGACGGTTCGCCCGCACGCCTTTGGCGCGAATTGTGGCCTGGGTCCGGCTGAGACCGTGTGCGGCATCCTGAACCTTGCGAACGCCGCCAATGACGGTGATATTCTGGTCGCGAAGGGTAACTGCGGGATTCCGGAATATGTCGATGGTATGATCAGCTATGGCGGTGAACCGGAGCTGATGGCCCGGTACGCCTGCCTGGCCTATGACGCCGGCGCCCGCATCATCGGCGGTTGCTGCGGGTCCACATTCGAACATGTCTGCGCCATGCGAGACGCGCTGGACCGGCATGTCGGCCAGACCGGGCAGTCCGCGTATCCCAGGCCGAATGCCCGTCAGGTGGCGGAGGAACTCGGTGAGATCAGCAAAGGGGGCCGGGCGATACTCGAAGGCCGGATGAACGCCGATACCATCGCGGTACAGCGTCGCCCGAGGCGCCGCCGCCGGAAGCCGACCTGAATCGGACCCTGCGCGGCTACTCGCCCTGGGCGACGGCCTGACTGCGGCCGTATGAGACGGGTGGATATTTCTCCGGATTATCCGGTCCGCGGCATGTCGGGACGCATTTCATGACGAAATCCCGGTTCGCGTTGAAGAAGAAGGGAATCGAGTATCGGGATGCCGAAGACGTGTTGTTGTTGGCGAAATGCTTGACGCTGAGGAATCGGTCATTGGTCCATTGCTTGAGCAGTTCTCCGGAGTTGACGATGAAAGCGTTGTCCAGCGCTGGCGCCCGGATCCAGCATTGCCTGCGCTCACTGAAAATAACCAGCCCCGGACTGTCCTGGGTCAGGATGGTCAGGAAGGTGGTGTCCACATGCGGCGCAATGCCGTATTCATCGCCGGACTTCAATTCCACCGGCGGATACCGGGTCATGCGCAGCCGCCAGGAAGGACCGATGAACGCGCTGTCGAACCAGTTTTTCTCTACCCCGAGCGCAGTGGCGTAGATCGGCAGCAGGTCCAGCGCCAGTTGTTCGATCCGGATCGCGTATCGTTCCACCGCCTGCCGGAACTCCGGCAGTTCGTCTTCCAGCGGCCATTGGTTGTCGTCAAAGCCGGCGCGGTGATCCCGTTTGACCAGAAACGCTTCATTCAGATTGGCCTTGTCGCGGGTCGGCAGTTTCCGGTTTTTGAACGGCATGTAGCCGACGCCTTTCAGTTTCCAGTCCGGCCGGTCCATCAACAGGGCGGTTTTGGCGGATAGAGGCAGGGCGTGAAACTCCCTGGCCGCGGAAAATATCTGGTCTGTAATCACCCTATCGACCTGATGCCCGACGATGGAGAAGAAACCGACTTCCTCACAAGCCTGTTTCAGTTCAACCGCGGTCTGTTCCAGTTCCCGGTCGCCCCTGCCGCGCAGGTACGGAGCCAGGTCAATGACCGGTATATCATCGGCTTCGGCGTCGTGGATGACACGGGTATCCCAGGAGGATGACTCGGCGCGCAGTTCCAGTTCCTTAGCCAGCGGGTCGAATTTTCCAGCGCTCATGATCGTTACGGGGGAGGGTTGCCATCACATTAACAGCGGCTTGTCCATATCCCGGATTTCCCTGGAGCTTCCGTAGCCCTTGAGTGACATCAAGCCGGCCAGTTTTTCCTGCAATGTTTTTTTCCTCGAATACTCGACCAGCACCAGTTCCGATTCCACCCGGCGTTCCATCAGGTAGTCGTCGCTGGTTTGCAACTCATCGACCAGGCCCAGCTCCTGCGCCCGGATGCCCAGCCAGTGTTCACCGGTGGCCACCCTGTCGATATCCAGACCGGGCCTTTGGCTCTTCACGAAATCCTTGAACAGTTGATGAATCTCTTCCAGGTCCTGCTGGGCCTTGACACGCCCTTTCAATGTGTTTTCCCCGAACAGGGTCAGAGTCCGCTTGTACTCGCCGGCATACAGTTGCTCGAAATCAACGTCATGTTTCTTTAAAAAACGGTGCAGGTTGGGAATCTGGGCCAGTACGCCAATAGACCCGATGATGGAAAACGGCGCCGCAATGATCTTGTTGGCGACGCAGGCCATCATGTAGCCGCCGCTCGCCGCAATCTGGTCCACCGCAATCGTCAACGGAATTCCCCGCTCCCGAATACGCTGCAACTGTGAAGCGCCCAGCCCGTATCCGTGCACCGTGCCACCGCCGCTTTCCAGTCTCACCAGAACCTCGTCGTCGGTGGTCGCGCAGGTCAGTACGGCGCTGACTTCCTGTCGCATGTTCTCGACGCTGCTGGCCTTGATATCGCCATGAAAATCAATCACGAAAACCCGTTTTTTCGCAGGTAGAGGAGCATCACTTTTCTGAGAAGCCTTGTTCGCTTTTTTCTCGGCTTTGGCTTTCTGTTTGTTCTTTTTCCTTTCCTCTTTCTTTTTCCGCTTCACGGCGTCCGGCGAAAGCGCCGCCGCCGAAACCGCCTGCTCCATATCCTCGAATTCATGGCCGATATGGGTGATCTGCAATTGCTTGTCCGAGGACTTTTTCTGGCGCATGGCTACGGCGGCGCAGCCTGTGACCACGATCAGGATGGCCACCACAATTGTCATCGCCTTGGCGAGAAACAAACCGTATTCGATCAGGAATTCCATAGTCAGGGTTATTCGGGGTTATTATTAAAGTCTATTTTTGAAGTTTCGCCCAGGTATCGCGCAGGGTGACGATTCGATTGTAAACCGGCCGCATCGCGCTGTGTTCCTGGTCGGGATGGAAATATCCCAGTCTTTCGAACTGATAGCGGACATCGCCGTCTGCTTCGGCCAGCATCGGTTCCAGCTTGCACCCGGTCAGAACCCGGACCGAATCGGGATTGAGCGTTGCCGTGAAATCCCCGGATTTATCGGCCAGAGGGTTGGCCACCGCAAACAACCGGTCATATAGCCGCACCTCGCCGTCCACGCAGTGACTGGCGGATACCCAGTGAATAATGCCTTTCACCTTTCCGCTTTCGGGCTGTCTGCCGTGACGGGTATCCGGGTCGTATTCGCAGATCAGCCGCGTGACCTCCCCGGTCTCGTCCCGTATCACCTCCTTGCACTGAATCACGAATCCGTACCGAAGGCGCACTTTCCGGTCCGGTCCGAGTCGGAAAAACTTTTTCGGGGGGTCTTCCATGAAATCATCTCTTTCGATAAATATCTCCCGCGACAGCCCGATCTTCCTCTTGCCCATATCCGCATTGCCCGGATGGTTGGGCGCCTCGATTTCTTCGGTTTGTCCGGCTGGATAATTTTCGATAATGACCTTGAGCGGATTCAATACGGCCATTGCTCGCGGAGCTACCGGGTCGAGGTTTTCACGAATGCTGTTTTCCAGAACATCCATCCCGATCATGTGGTCGCGCCGGGTAATACCGACCGCGGCGATGAAATTATGGATGGCCTGTGGCGTGTAGCCGCGGCGACGAAGTCCAGACAGCGTAGGCATGCGCGGATCATCCCAGCCATTGACATGGTTATCCTCGACCAGTCGAGTCAGCATACGCTTGCTCATTACCGTGTAGTCCAGATTCATGCGCGAGAACTCGATTTGTCTGGGACGGCTGGATACGGACAGATTATCCAGGAACCAATCATACAGGGCCCGGTGATCTTCGAACTCCAGTGTGCACAGAGAGTGGGTGACCCCTTCGATCGCGTCTCCTTGCCCATGGGCGAAATCATACAATGGATAAATGCACCATTTGTCTCCGGTGCGTTGATGGGCATGGCGCAAAATCCGGTAGATCACCGGATCGCGCAAATTCATATTGGGCGAAGACATATCTATTTTCGCGCGCAGGACGTGCTCGCCTTGTGTGAACTCACCGAGCCGCATGCGCTCGAACAAATCCCGGTTTTCCTGCACCGTGCGATTGCGAAACGGGCTGTTTCTGCCCACTTCACTGAGCGTCCCCCGGTACTGTTTGATCTGTTCCGCGTTCAGGCTGTCCACATAAGCCAGACCCTTCTCGATCAATTCAATCGCGAATCGGTAAAGCTGGTCAAAATAATCAGAGGCGTGGGTGATTTCGCTCCACTTGAATCCCAGCCAGCGCACATCCTCTTCAATCGCCCGGGCAAACTCCCGATCCTCTTTGGCCGGATTGGTGTCGTCGAATCGCAGAGTACAGCGGCCATTGTAATCCCGGGCAATACCGAAGTTGAGCCAGATCGACTTCGCATGTCCGATATGCAGATAGCCGTTCGGTTCCGGTGGAAAACGTGTGACGATTTCCTTATGTCTGCCGCTGTTCAGATCCGCCTCAATTTCCTGGCGTATGAAGTTGACTGTCTTGGCGGGTTCGGACATGTCGGCGGTGGATGGGTGGAGTCAGAAGGATGGATTGTGCCAGCGGTTGTGGAGTATAGGGGAATCGGATCAATCTTTCCATGCCAACTGAGGTATAGTGGAGGTCAGCAGCCTTGCGGCGTGTGGCGCGGCGCGTTACAATTCGGCATGAAGATCAGGCACAAGGGATTGCGGGCGCTGCACGAGCGGGATAATCCTGCTCGGGTGCCTGCCAATCTGGTGCCACGGCTGAAGCGTATCCTGTTCCGATTGCAAGATGCAACGCATCCGCGAAGCGCCGACGCGCCGGGCTTCCGGTTGCACCCCCTGAAGGGCGACCGTGCGGGCCAGTGGAGCGTTAGCGTCTCCGGCAACTGGCGCGTGGTATTTCGCTTTGAGGACGGCGAGGCCGTGGACGTGGACCTGATTGACTATCACTGACCGAAGGGGAGTGCTGACCATGAACGATATTGCAAGCGAGCGCGTCGGGCCGATGCGAAATCCGCCGCACCTGGGCGAACTGATCCGCGAGAGTATGGACGATGTGGGCTGGAGCGTGACCGAAACGGCGATGCGTCTCGGCTGCGAGCGCGGCACGTTGTCGCGCCTGCTGAACGGCAAGGCGGGCGTATCGGCGACTATGGCGCTGGCGTTGGAGGACATCGGCTGGGGCGCCGCCGAGCACTGGATGCGGATGCAGGCAAGTTACGAGCTCGCGCAGGCGCGGCGCGGACGGACGGCTTCGGATCGGCGCATGCGGGCGCTACACGCATGATCGAGGCTCGCGCCGTTGCGCTGGTTGCGGGAGGGTCTTGTACCCTCCCCTACGATAACGGGTTGGGTCGTGTGATGACGGGCAGGGAGACACAGCCGCCATTCCCGTTTCCACGGGAATGACGGCTGACGCCACCTCTACAGAATTGCATCGGCAGGGCGGTACAAAAACAGGTAGAATCCAGAGGTTCGGTTACGATTCTTGAAATTACTGGAAATTACCGCCTGATGAAATGAATGCCATCCTGCTGCTCATCGCTTTCCTTGCCGGAATGGTTTTTCGCCGCCTCGGGTATCCACCATTACTCGGATTTCTGCTGGCGGGGTTCGTGGCAAACGAGCTCGGAGTAGGGGATGTCGAAACTATCCGTCCACTCGCTGACCTCGGCATCACTCTACTTCTCTTTACCATCGGGCTCAAGCTGAACCTGCGGGAACTGGCACAGATACAGGTCTGGGGAACGGCTTCAGCGCATACTCTGATTGCCGTAATCCTGACTGTGCCTGTAATACTTCTCGCGGGATACCTGTTTCCAGTGATGCAGGTGGAAAACCTGTCTTCGGCCTGGATTCTGGCCTTCGCCCTTTCGTTCTCAAGTACCGTTTTTGCAATCAAGATCATTGAGGAGCGTGGTGAAAGCGCCGCCCTGCATGCGGATATAGCCATTGGCATCTTGATCATCCAGGATATTTTTGCCGTTTGTTTCCTGGTCTTGACTGCGGACAAGGCGCCTGGTCTCTGGGCGCTGGGACTTCTGGTATTGCCCTTCCTGCGACCCGTGATGATCGCTTTGCTGAACCGCGCCGGGCATGGTGAATTGTTGGTCTTGTTCGGGGTAGCCGCCGCCATTGCCGCTTATGAATTGTTCGAGCTGGTGGATCTCAAGGGCGGGCTGGGCGCATTGATTTTCGGGGTATTGCTTGGGCGGGCGGAAAAGGCGTCTGAACTCTACAAGAGCCTGGTTTCTCTCAAGGACCTGTTCCTGATCGGCTTTTTCCTGCAAATCGGATTCTTCGGGCTGCCTTCTCTGGAGATGGTGTTGGTGGCGCTGGCATTGTCCGCGCTGATTTTCCTGCGTCCACTGATCTATTACTTTCTGCTGGTCAGTTTCGGGTTGCGGGCGCGGACTGCCTTTGTCGCCGGATTCACTCTCTTCAATTACTCGGAGTTCGGGCTGATTGTGGGCGCCATTGCGGTCAGTACCGGGCTGTTGTCACCGGAATGGTTGACGACTCTGGCGCTGGTCATGGCCATGTCATTGTTTATCGCCACTCCCTTTAATACCAAAGTGCATCAACTGTATGGAAGATTTTCCGGAAGGCTGAACCGATTTGAGCGCAGGGAACGATTGGAACGGGAGAAAATGCCGAGTCTGGGTGATGCCGAGATTGTGGTGCTTGGTATGGGGCGTGTGGGTGTCGGCGCGTATGAAACGCTGCGTGAGCGGTACGGCGATGTCGTGATCGGAATTGAGGAGAATGCGGAAAGGGTAAAGCGCCTGACCGGGGCAGGTTATCGTTGTGTATCGGGGGATGCCAGTGACTCTGATTTCTGGCTGAACGCCGACCTGGCCAAGCGACGGATGTTATTGGTCAGCTTGTCCAGCCATCGGGAAAACCTGTATGTGGTTGATATAGCGAAAAGGTCTGGTTACACGGGTGTGCTAGCCGTGATTTCCCGCTATCCCGACCACAAAGCCGAGCTGGAGAGTCTCGGCTGCGTTACCTTTAACCTCTATGCCGGCGCCGGACGAGGGTTCGCCGAACATGTCCTGCGTAAAATGGACGCCCTGCAATGACGGTTGGCGCCGACCACGATAACGTTATGAGTCATGTGTTCATTACATCGCGTTCCGGGCGTTCCAATAACAATCTTTTCAGGATATTTTCATAACACGCGGAAAGCAGGTCCAGGTCAGCTACGGATACCTGTTCGTCTATTTGATGAATGGTCGCGTTGAGTGGACCGAATTCCACGACCTGGGCCCCGGTGGGCGCGATAAACCGTCCGTCCGAAGTGCCGCCGGTGGCTGATAGTTCCGGAGTCCTGCCGGTGATCTCGCAAATACCGGCGGAAACGGCCTCCACCAGAGCGCCCGGCTGGGTCTGGTAAGGCAGGCCGAGGCCGGGGTTCTCCCATTCGATGTCGAATTCAAGCCCGCGCGCTTCGATAATGGCGGTGGTTTCACGCATCAGTTGGTCCGCGTCTGTCTGCGTCGAATAGCGGAAATTGAAATTAACCTCGATTTCGCCGGGAATCACATTGGACGCCCCGGTTCCCGCCTGGATATTGGAAATCTGCAAACAGGTGGGCGGAAAAATTGCATTGCCCGCGTCCCATTGCCGAACGGTCAGATCCGACAACGCTGGCAATGCGATATGAATCGGATTGTTGGCCAGATGCGGATAAGCGACATGCCCCTGGGTACCCTTGATGGTCAGTTTCCCGTTCAGGGAGCCGCGCCGGCCGATCTTCACCATGTCGCCCAGGACCGAGGTACTGGTCGGTTCGCCAACAATACACAGGTCGATATTGACCCCGCGATTGCCCAGCTCCTGCATGACGGCCCGCGTCCCCCAGCGCGCCGGGCCTTCCTCGTCGCCGGTAATCAGCAGCCCGATGGCGCCCTGATGCCGGGGATATTTTTCCACGAACCGCTCGCAGGCGGTGACAAAGGCGGCGACACTGCCCTTCATATCGGCGGCGCCGCGGCCATGCAGCATGCCGTCCCGGACCTCCCCGGCGAAAGGGGGAATCCGCCATTGCTGCAATGGCCCGGTTGGCACCACATCGGTATGACCGGCAAAGACCAGCAACGGTTTCGCGCCGCCGCGTGTCGCCCACAAATTGGACACGTCTTCAAAGTTCATCGGTTCGCATTGGAAACCGATTGCGGACAGCCTTTCAGCGAGTAATGGTTGACAGCCCGCGTCCAGTGGCGTGACCGAGGCTTTTGTGATTAAAGCGCGGGCGAGCTCGATGGTTTCGGAATGCGGCATTGTTGCAATATATATAATAAAGTTTTATGGTACGTTATTGTAACGATAAATCGAAGCCAATGAATGACAATGCCGTCGCTTTGGAAATCAGGGATCTGCACAAACAGTTCGGTGATCTGAAAGTACTCAAGGGCATCTCGCTGGAGGCGAGGCAGCATGATGTGGTTTCCATCCTGGGCAGCAGCGGGTCCGGCAAGAGTACGTTACTGCGATGTGTGAATCTGCTGGAAACGCCCACCTCCGGAGATGTGCTGGTTCGGGGGGAGCTGATAAAAATGAAATCCCGCAAGAACGGCGGGCCGGTTCCACAGAACATTCGCCAGGTGGAGCGCATCCGTTCAAAACTCGGCATGGTATTCCAGCAGTTCAATTTATGGTCGCACATGACGGTATTGCAAAATGTCGTTGAAGCGCCCTTGTCGGTATTGAAGCTGTCCAGGGCGGAGGCTGTCGAAAAAGCCGAAATGACATTGCGGCAGGTCGGTATGCTGGAGAAAAAAAATGACTACCCGGCGCACTTGTCAGGCGGACAGCAACAGCGAGCCGCGATTGCCCGGGCGCTGGCTATGGAACCCGAACTGATGTTGTTTGATGAACCGACTTCGGCATTGGACCCTGAATTGGTCGGAGAGGTGCTCAAGGTGATCCGCAGTCTGGCGGAAGAAGGCAGAACCATGCTGGTGGTGACACACGAGATGACATTCGCCCGCGAAGTGTCAGACCGGGTCCTGTTCCTGCATCAGGGAATGACGGAAGAAGACGGCAAACCCGAGGAAGTGTTCGGCAACCCCAAATCAGAACGCTTCCGGCAGTTTTTGGCGGGCAACCTGAAATAGAAAGCGATTTGAATTTACCTCAACCCCAACAACCCCGTTTATTATGGAGAATATTATGAAAAGATTGTTTGCATCTCTGGTTTCACTATTCATGCTGGCCGCTGTTTCAGTGTGCGGCGCGGCTGACTGGAAACAGATTCGAATCGGTGTCGAAGGCGCTTATCCGCCATTCAGTTCGATTACCGAAGACGGCGACCTGGTCGGTTTTGATATCGACATTGCAAACGCGCTATGCGAAGAACTCGGCGCCGAATGCACCCTGGTGGCCCAGGACTGGGACGGCATTATTCCCGCGCTTCTGGCCAATAAATATGACGCCATTATCGCTTCCATGTCGATTACCGAGGAGCGCAAGAAAAAGGTGGCGTTCACCGGCAAATATTATAATTCCCCCGCCAAATTTGTTCGTAAAAAGGGTTCTGGCATTGAAATCACCAAGGAGGGAATGGCCGGAAAAACGGTTGGGGTACAACGCGCCACCACCCACGACAATTTCATCACTGGCGAATTTGGCGAGACGGTGACGATCAACCGATATGGAACCCAGGATGAGGCTTACCTCGATGCCGTCGCCGGACGGATTGATCTGCTGCTGGCGGATTCCATCGCCATATCCGACGGATTCCTCTCCACTGAGGAAGGCGCGGATTTCGAGTTTGTGGGTCCCGGCTATTCCGATCCAGCCTATTTTGGCGAAGGGGCGGGCATTGCAACCCGCAAGGAAGATGCTGACCTGGTTGAAATGTTCAATAAAGCCATCCAGGCGATTCGCGATAACGGCGTTTACAAGGCTATCAACGACCAGTATTTCGACGTTGACATCTATTGATGCCTCGTTTGCCTCGTTGCCCGAAGCATTGAAGCTTACGCGGGAATCGAATTGTCCCAGGTCATAGACTACCTGCCGTTCATCCTCAAGGGGATGGTATTGACGGTTGAGGTGGCCTTGCTGTCGTTGCTGATAGCGGTTCTGCTGGGCATTGCGGCCGCCGCCGCCCGACTGTCGAAGTCAGTCGTTTCCAGGACCGTTTCCGGGGTGTACACGACCATTATTCGTGGAATACCGGATCTGGTCCTGCTCACGCTGATTTTTTTCGGCGGGCAGATCATGGTCAATAATCTCGGCAAGGCGATGGGTTGGGGTTATATTGATATTTCCCCATTCATAGCGGGTGTCCTGACCCTCGGGTTTATTTTCGGCGCTTACATGGGGGAGACCTTTCGGGGCGCCATACTGGCGGTGTCGAAAGGGGAAATCGAAGCGGGTTACGCTTATGGCATGCGGCCGCTTCAGGTGTTCGTCCGCATTACATTACCCGCGATGGTTCGCCACGCGCTCCCCGGTTTCGGCAACAACTGGCTGGTGCTGGTTAAATCCACCGCCCTGGTCTCGGTCATCGGTTTGCAGGACATGGTGTTCAACGCCGGCGCCGCGGGCGGGTCCACCAGACAGCCGTTTTCGTTTTATCTTCTGGTCGCATTCCTGTTCCTGGTTATTACCGCAGTGTCGAATTCCGGTCTGAAATGGCTGGATCGCCGATACAGCGCCGGTGTCCGACAGGGGTAGATATGGATTTCGAGGTCATATTTTCAAACCTGCCGCTCTATTTTAAAGGGTTGGGGCTGACTATTGAATTACTGGCGCTTTCGATTATCTTCGGACTGGCGCTGTCCATCCCGGTCGGGGTCGCCGCCGCCTCGAAGTCCGGATGGGTGAATTTCCTTCCCAGAGGATTCATTTATTTCATGCGCGGTACCCCCCTGATCGTACAGATGTTTCTGGTTTACAACGGCCTGGCGCAATTCGAAGTCGTGCGGGAAAGTTTTTTGTGGGTATTTTTCCGACAGGCTTACTGGTGCGCGTTATTCGCGTTCTCATTGAATACCGCTGGATATACCGCGGAGATCCTGCGCGGCGCCATCCGGCAGACCCCCGCGGGAGAAGTCGAGGCGGCGAAGGCCTGTGGCATGAGCTCCTTCACCTTGCTCCGCCGCATCGTGTTGCCCAGCGCTTTTCGAAGGGGGTTGCCGGCCTACAGCAATGAGGTCATATTCATGCTGCACGGCACCGCTTTGGCCGGCGTGATTACACTCGTTGATTTGTTCGGCGCCGCGAAAATCGTGAACTCACGGCATTTTGTTCCATTCGAATCCTTTATAACCGCGGGAGTTTTCTATCTGTGCCTGACTTTTGTCATCGTTTTTGTATTCAAGTGGGCGGAAACCAGATGGCATGCCCATCTCAAGCCCAGGTCCGGTTAAGCGGGATTTGAACGGTTCATTCCGGAGATTGACTGGCGATGTCGGACTGGTTTAAAAACCCCCTGGGGCAATCCATCATTCAATCCGAGGTGGAGCAATGTGAGAAACTGATCCCGTCCGGATACTATGCGCAGGGCCTGCAGGTCGGCATGCCCTGGGTCAATTATCTGTGCGGGCCCGAGGTGGCTTCCCGGTATATTGTCGATACCTCGAACCCGCCTTTTGAAAACCCGGAGACATCGAAGGCATCGGCGACGCCGGGCCCGCTCCCGGAAACCGAACAACCGATGTATGATTTGCAGGGTTGCCACCTTGTGGTGTCCACCAGCGCCGCGTTGCCTTTTTCAGAGAAATCCCAGGACATCATTGTCCTGCCGCACACCCTCGATTTTTGTACGGCTCCCCATGAAGTGCTTCGACAGGCCAACCAGATACTGGTCCCCGAAGGCTGCATCGTGATTGTCGGATTCAATCTGGTCAGTCTGTACGGAGCGCTCAACGCGCTCAATGGCCAGGGCGGCAAGCCGCCGTGGGATGGCCGGTTCTATCGGGTGGGGCGGGTTCAGGACTGGCTGGCGCTATTGGGGTTTGATCTCGCCGGAGCCGGCATGTCCCATTATCTGCCGCCCATCCAGTCGGAGACCTGGCGCGAGAAGCTGACGTTCATTGAAAGGGCGGGAAATCGCTGGTGGCCGAATCTGGGTGGCGTCTACGTGATCGTCGCCCGCAAACGCGAAATGGGAATCACTCCGTTGCCGAGTGTCGCTCACCCCTGGCGCAGACTGATTCCGGGTATGGTTCAACCGGCTTCCCGTGAAGCGGCGCGGGCGCCTCTGAAGATCGTATCCCGGAACTGAACCGGCATTCCTGATCACTGCAAATGAGTATCGTGACCATATATACGGATGGCGCCTGTCGCGGCAATCCGGGACCGGGAGGATGGGGCGCGCTCCTGATCTTCAATGGTACTGAAAGGGAGATGTTCGGTGGGGCGGCGGAAACCACCAACAACCGAATGGAATTATGCGCCTGTATCGAGGCGCTTGCCCGGCTGTCGAGGCGTTGCCGTGTGCGGATATTCACTGATTCGACTTATGTCAAGAATGGCATTCAATCGTGGCTTGGAAAGTGGAAAAGGAATAACTGGAAAACCTCGGCTAAAAAACCCGTGAAAAACCGTGATTTATGGGAACAACTCGACCAATTATCGGCAAAACATGATATTGAGTGGAGATGGGTGAAGGGACACGCCGGAGACCCCGGTAATGAACGAGCCGACCGCCTCGCCAACCGAGGTATAGACGAGATCATTCTGTGCGACAAATAATTCTGGATACTGAAACCACCGGCCTCGAAACCAGCCAGGGGCACAAGGTGATTGAAATTGGCGGCGTTGAAATGATCAGCCGGCGCAAGACCGGCAACACACTCCATTTCTACCTGAATCCTGAGCGGGAAATTGATGAGGCCGCCGCCGAAGTGCACGGAATCACGACCGAACAACTGGCGGATGAACCCTGTTTCAGAGAAAAAGCGGAGGAATTACTTGGATTCCTGAAAGGGGCGGAGTTGATCATTCACAACGCTCCGTTTGATGTCGGATTCCTGAACCACGAATTCCAGGAAGCCGGATATGGCGACCGCGTGATTGAGGATTACTGCCAGGTACTCGACACCCTGGTATTGGCGAGACGCCTGAATCCGGGACAGAAAAACAGTCTGGATGCATTATGCAGACGATATGGTGTCGACAACTCGCAGAGGCTCTTTCATGGCGCATTGCTGGACGCCGAAATTCTGGCTGATGTCTACCTGAAGATGACCGGTGGGCAAACCACATTGCTGAGTGAATCGGAAAACCTGAACGTCCAGCCCGGACAACAGCAGAACCAGCCGGATACCCGGATAGACCCGCAACAGGCGGCCAGACTCAGCGTGACCCCGGTCAGCGAGCGGGAGTTGGCTGGTCATGAAAAATGGCTGGAACTGTTGCGGTCAAAAAACCACGAAGGCGTGATCTGGGATAAGCTGAAGATATGATCTGTACGGCGGCTTTGTGCTACACTGAATACACGTGGCGTGGCCACGTTTGCAAGACTGTATTTTTTCATGGCAAGATGAGACGAATGCGTTTCTGGCGATTGTTTTTCTGCGGAGGGTGAATGATATGGCGGGAAGTGAAACATTACAGAGTACTCCAGGTACATACGGACCAAGCGGAGACGGAGCGCCCGCCGGGTTGTCCTTTCTCAATGCGTTGCCTTATTTTGCTCCGGTCGCAATTTTTCCATTCGTAGTCGCTGCCGCGCTATACGGAGGGTGGTGGCTTGCCGGTCCGTTCGTTTTTCTCTGGCTTACGGACCAGTTCGATACTGTGCTTGGAACCGACGAAGGAAATGTCAACCCCAGGCAGTCAGGCAGCCAGTTGTTCGGGTTCAAGCTGGCGGTATGGTTCTGGGTGGCGATCTACCCTGTAGTATTCATATTCGCGTTCTGGCAGGTTTTTATGTCAGATTACCTGGCTCTCTGGGAGGATGTTCTGATCGTGCTGTCTCTGGGGGCCATGGCCCGGTTGGCGCTCAATGCCGGTCACGACATGATGCACCGGCGCGCAGTGTGGGAGCGTCGCATCGGTGAATTCCTGATGGCCTCTGTTTCCTTTCCGCAAGAGATTACAGAGCACATCTATGTCCATCACGCTCATATCGGCACGCCCAGGGATGCCGTATCCGCTCCGAAGGGCCAGAGCTTCTGGCAGTTTCTGCCACGGTCAGTGGCACGCAGTTACATCGACACCTGGCGTGTAGAACGGGACCGGCTGGCACGCCGCCGACTGTCGGTCTGGCACCACACAAACCCGGTCTGGCGTTATGTACTGGAAACCGCCGCGTGGTATGCGCTGGCTTACTGGATCGGTGGTGTCGGCGGGGTTCTGGTTTTCATCGCCATCTGCGCGATGGGGATATTCCAGTTGAGGATGGTTGATTACATCCAGCACTATGGATTACAGCGCATCCGTCTGCCCGATGGTCGTTTCGAGCGGGTACGACCGCGGCATTCCTGGAGCGTCGCCTACAAGCTGTCCAACTGGTTTTACTACAATGCGCAACGCCACGCAGATCATCACGGTTATGCAAGCCGACTCTACCCGCTATTACAGCATTGCGGGCCTTCGGTTGCGCCGCAGTTGCCGGGAAGCTACTCGGCCATGGGTAACCTCGTCCTGTTTCCCCGGCGCTGGTTTCAGAAGATGGACCCGCTGGTTGATCAATGGCGCGCCCATTTTTATCCGAAGATCAATAATTGGAACGTCTACGACAGCGCGGCTTATAAGGCTTGCCCGGACGCATTCGAAGCGATAGAGGAAATTCTCGGAGCGGCGCCCCGCATCGCTGCGGCGATGAACCGCGACCCCGGATTACTGGGCGGCCTCCAGAGCCGGGAATTTACAGATCTTGATCTGCCGGCCGGTTTCGGGCCGGATCCGGAGTTCGAGGCGTTTGCCCGGCGCGGACTTGCCCGTGTTTACTGGACGCACGAACTGGATGCTGGCGAAATGCGGGAGAGGATCGCCGATGTGCCTGTGCGGAGCGTCAGGGAGGCGGTGGAGGCCGCGCGCGGCTGGTCAAATGACAAGGCCTTTCAGCTTTGTGTGCATACAATACGCGGCAACCTGTCGCCGGTCGAGGCAGGAATAGCGCTGTCTAATATTGCCGAAGCGTCGATCAGCGCGGTGTTGTCGGCTGTCAATGAGGACTTTGCCCGGCAGCGCTCCGGGGACGGGATCGTGGCCGTCATGCTGGGTGATCTGGCCAGCGGCAATGCCCGGTTCGGCAGCGAACTGGATGTCATGTTTCTGTATGAGGGTGGATCGGCCAGATATCAGGATACCTTGCCCCGCCGTTTCCTTGAGGCGCTGCACTCACTGTCACGAGACAACTTGCTTTTTACCGGAATCCCGCACAACCGTGTACCCAGAGTCTGTTCGATAACTGATTTCCCGAAAACCCTGAAAACGACAAGCGCCAGCGGAGGTTTTTTCGATCTTATTCGGGCGCGGCGCGTCTTTGCGGACGGAGAGCCCGGGGTCGGCGAGCGGTTTGACCAAACGCGGCTCGACATCCTGGGTGATGACACTGCGCGCGCGGCGGCGATTGCTGAATTGGGCGAAATGTCAACGGGCGCCGCAGAGCCAGGACTCCTGACTGTCGACGATACCTGCGGTGGATTCCGGGATATCGAACGTACTGCCCGCTTCCTGCAACTGACCCATGCCGACGCTGCGCCCGGGATACTCGTTCCCGATGCGATTTCTGTATTCCGTATTGCCGGGGAGCGCGGCTTGATACCTGCCGACGTTGCTGAGCGCTTGGTGGCGGCTACCACACTATGGAGAAATCTGCGCGCCATTTTGTGGCTGGTTGCAGAAGACGGATACTCCATCGAAACAGCATCTCCAGGATCAAAGACGGTTATCGCGCGAGCCTGCGGAGCGGATGATTTGGATGCGTTGACCGATACGATCCGCAGCGCCGCGACCCGTACTGCCGCCGACATTCATGCGCTGACCGAGTGACCGCCGTCACCGCGTTGGCGCTTACCGCGCGCCCCTTGTTGGCTCAGGGTACGTTTGCTAGAATCCTCTGGTCTTGTTGACGAGTCTGTACCCATGTCCTACTCCCGTTTCCGAAAGCGATTCGAAGAACTTATGATTGATGCGGATGTCCGCCTCGACGGTGACCGCCCCTGGGATATGAAGATACGCTGTGACGATGTCTTTCCCAGGATCTTCGCTTTTGGATCGCTGGGCATGGGTGAAAGCTACATGGATGGTTGGTGGGATTGCGATCAACTCGACGAGTTGATGAGCCGTGTCAGTAGCGCGAATCTCAAGTCGAAACTTCGCCTGGCGGATATCTTTCTTGCGATGCAGGCGCGATTGATAAACCCGAAGGGGGGCCGCAGTTCGCGGGAAGGCGAGCATCACTACGAGTTTGGTCGCGAGCTATATCGCCGGATGCTCGATAAGCGTATGATTTATAGTTGCGCTTACTGGAACGATGCCGAAACTTTAGACGAGGCCCAGGAGCATAAGTTGGATCTGATCGCTCGAAAATTGCGATTCGAACCCGGCATGAAGGTTCTTGATATTGGTTGTGGCTGGGGCGGGACCATACACTATTTTGCCGAGAAGTATGGGGTCACGGGCGTAGCTGTGACGATATCTCCGGATCAGTGTGACGCCGCGCGGGAGCTGTGTGCCGACCTCCCGGTAGAAATACGCCTGCAGGACTATCGCAAGGTTGATGAGCAGTTCGATTGCAGCTATTCGGTTGACATGATCGGACATGTGGGGCGCAAGCATTACCGAGCCTACATGGAGACCGTGAAGCGTACCCTCCGTCCCGGGGGGCTGCACTTGATTCAGACCGCAGGCAGCGACGATAGCTCCGTGAAGGCTGATCCATGGGTCAACCGTTATATTTTCCCCGGGGGCGACATCCCATCGCCGAAGCAGATTATGGGAGCGGCACAGGGTGTGCTTGTCATGGACGACTGGCATAGTTTCACCTCGGACTATGACCGTACGTTCATGTGCTGGCACGACAATCTGTGCGATGCCTGGGAGGAGCTTGGCAATGATGACGAGCGCCTGTTCCGCATGTGGCGCTACTACCTTCTGAGCTTCGCCGGGGTTTTTCGATCTCATGTCAGTCAACTTTGGCAGATTGTATTTTTTCATGCGGGATCGGGATCGGGGCCAGATCCGGATTATATCCGCTAAGTATGCTTGTCTTTTCCGCAGTTCTGTAATCCATGCCTGCTTCACTCAGGGTCTTCCGCAAGACTGCCGCTGATAGTGGTCTCGTTGAAAAACCGGCGCTTGCTCCGCATTTCGGGTTTCACGCGATAGATGACCGACAGGTATTCCTGGTTTCGGAAACCGTCAACACGTTGCTTCACGGCAAGGTTCATCCCGACCTGTTGCCACTTCTCGATGGTCGTCTCCGGTACGGAGATATTGTGGCGTCTCTGGCCGGGAAGCATTCGGAAGCAACTGTAAAGACGGCGCTGGTCTCTCTGGCATCCAAGGGCTATGTTGTTTCGGGCGAACACGACATGGAAGCGGGACTGGCAGCATTCTGGACCTCGCTGGGCGCCTCCCCTCGATTTGTCGAGGAACGCATCAACGCATCCTGCGTGACAGTTTCCGGCGATACCGGGAGTCTCACCCGGCGACTGCAATCTATGGGTGTAAGAGTCGCCGGGAACGGCGCCGACCCGACGCTTTGCGTCATCGTCTGCGATGATTACCTGGACGAACGACATGCCGAAGTCAATCGTCGGCACATCGCATCCGGCAGGCCATGGATGCTGGTTAAACCGGGCGGTCTGCAACCTCTGCTCGGCCCGGTGTTCCGCCCCGCGGAGCAGGGTCCGTGTTGGGCCTGCCTCGCTTACCGTCTGCGTGGTCATCAGGAAATCCATAATTTCCTGCGTAACCTGACCGATGACAGCATCGCCCTGGCGCCCAGGGCTACCGCCCCCGCCGCTCTGGAAGCGGCCATAAGTATCGCCACAGTCGAGATCGCCAAATGGCTGGCGCTTGGCGAAGGCGCGTCTATTCATGGGCAAGCGGTTTTATTGGACACTGCCGATCTGTCGATCGAGCGCCACCCGATCATGCGCCGTCCACAGTGTCGCGTCTGCGGTGACGAATCACTCTGGCGCACCGACCGGCAACTGGTTCCCGTGCGCCTGCGGTCAAGCCCAAAGAGCGTGCACAACAGTGGTGGCGTGCGCTCGGTCCCGGCACAGGAAACTCTCGCTAAATACCGTCACCTGGTCGGTCCCGTGGGTGGCGTCGTGACGTGGTTGAGGCGCACTACCAACGAATCCGATCCCTGGCTGCATGTACATTGGGCCGGGAGTAACCTCGCTCTGAAGAACAGGGCATTGAGTGTGCTGCGGCTCAGCTTGCGGACCAAGAGCGCGGGCAAGGGCAGTACGCCCCGCCAGTCCGAAGTGAGCGCCCTTTGCGAAGCGTTGGAGCGCTATTGCGGCGCGTTCCACGGTGACGAGATTCGCTGTCGGAGACGTTATACAGATTTTGCGGCGGCTGGCGAGTCGGAGGCGATTCACCCGAACGACATCCAGCTTTTCAGCGATGCGCAACTGGACGATGCGGACCGAATCAATGCTGGCGGTCATCCTTACAACGTGGTTCCACCGCGCCTCGATCCGGACGCGGAAACAGACTGGTCGCCCGTCTGGTCACTGACCTGTGGCCGGCCCCGATATCTTCCGACATCCCTGCTTTATTACGGCAAGTCGGCAGGTGTTCGGGGGAGTACGGATTTCGTAGCGGATTCAAACGGTTGCGCCGCCGGAAATACGCTGGAGGAAGCGATTTTGCAGGGTTTCTTCGAGCTGGTCGAACGCGATGCCTTCGCAGTGTGGTGGTACAACCGGTTGCGTATGCCTGAAGTTGATCTGGAAAGCTTCGATGATGAGTATCTGGCGAAGGCGAAAGACTACTATCGTAGCCTGAACCGCGACATGTGGGTGCTGGATGTCACTGGCGATTTCGGAATTCCGGCCTTTGTTGCCATCTCAAGTCGAACCGACAAGAAGGCGGAGGATATCATCTACGGGGCCGGAGCGCATATCGACCCCCATATTGCAGCTCTTCGCGCAGTCTGCGAGTTGAACCAGTTTCTGAACTGGGTTCAGGGCGCTGACCCTGGCGGCGCCGGTTATCGAGTCGATGATCCGCAGTGCCTGTGGTGGTGGCAGAATGCGACACTCAGGGAGCATCCCTATCTGGCGCCCGCAGTCAACGCGGCGCCGCGAGGCAAGTCCGACTATCCCGCTCCCGGGACCGCAGACATGCGAGAAGATCTGGAGCGATGCCGGGCGCTGGTTGAAGCCAGGGGCATGGAATTTCTCGTGCTGGATCAGACCCGCCCTGATATCGGCATGCCGGTAGCGCGGGTTATCGTGCCCGGCATGCGGCACTACTGGGAGCGCTTCGCGCCGGGGCGTTTGTTTGATGTGCCAGTCGAGATGGGCTGGCGCGAGTATCCCCTTGCCGAGACCGAAGTCAACCCTGCGCCGGTTATTGGCTAGATAAGGCCGTCGTGAAAGAATTCCGGATTCCTTGCGTCTACCAGGACGGATACGGCAAGGCAAGCGCCCTTAATCCGGATCTTGCCATGAGCTATATCGAAAATACAGTTGTTGACGATCCGTTGGCCGATGCTGTCGTTGAGGCGCTGGCGTCCCTTGATGCCCGCGACATCAATCGTTTTATGAATGCCTGTATGGAGCCTGATGCCGAACCTCTGCCGGATACGCCACAGGCGCTACGCGACTTCTTCGAACCTTTCAAAACCCCGCCGGAATGGTTTGACCGTGATGCAGTTCTTCCCGGCCGCTACGCCTTCTACCAACATCTGGACCTGTTCATCATCGGGTTTGTCGTCGTCAGTCTGAGAAATTTCAACAGTCTGATGAGCAAGGTATTCTTTATGACAGGACAGGCCACGACCCTGCAAGGCTTGCAGGTAATCCGGCAGAATATACGATATCTGACCGAGACGCTGATGCTTCCGGGAGCTCTTGACCCCGGGGAAAGAGGCTGGAAATTCTCTCTTCGTATCCGCTTGATACACGCACGTATCCGGCGGCGTCTTCGTATGTCGGGGCAATGGGACGAAGCGGTCTTCGGCGCTCCAATCAGCGCGGCCAACATGGCGCTTACATCAGCCAACTTCTCCGCCTCTCTCATCCGGGATGTGGAGCGGCTCGGGGCGAATCTGAATGCCGATGCGCGCTCCGGCCTCATGCAGATATGGCGCTATGCGTCCTGGTTGATTGGAACTCCCGAGGCGCTACTGTGCGATGGTAGAGAGGCGGAAACTGCCGAGTTATCCAGAGTCGGACATCTTTGCGAACCGATGCCGGATACGATATCTGTAGTGATCACAAACGCAACGGTCAAGGCCTTGCCGGAAGTCGCAAAGTTGAGCGATCCGTCCGCAAAACAGGATATGGTGGAGCATGCGTATCGGGTCTCTCGTTCGTTGCTTGGTGATGAGCTTGCTGACCAGTTCGGATTTCCCCGGCAACGGACTGTAGGGATGTTGCCCTGGATGCGGTGCAAGTACCGTTTCCGGACGACCCTGGCGGACTTGGCTCCGGGCATTGCGCGGCTTTTAAGAGATGACCCGTTCGCGCTGTTGCTTGATGCCGCGCTGATCGACAACCTGCGCTTCCGATTGCCCGAAGAACTGGGGTCGGCAAAGAAAATCGCGACTTTCACAAGCAGGCGAGGGCAAGGATAATCGCCATGGATTTTGAGGAAGAGTGGGCTGCCAATGAAGAGCAGCTTGTCCGTGAGGCGAGTTCCCTGGGAGAATTGCTGGCACGGATGAAAGGCCTTTTTTCCTCACTGTCGATCAATGATCAGGTATGGGAAAGGCTGGTGGGATGCGCCCGCGAATTGCCCCCGACACTGGCGGGTTTCCCGCTTTGGGTGGGGTTTCCGATCGGTGAATCCCGACCGACTGCGGCGCTCAACGTATCGCTGGTGAGTGGAACCCGGTCTGCGGCGTCCTTCGAAAACGGGGCACAGTCCAACCAGTCGGAGCCGCCAGCAGCGTCTGTCGCTTCACTTCTGGGAGAGATCGGGAGGGAGGCATCTCCTCTTCGGCGTATCGTGGGCGACAGGATGCTGTTGCAGTATGAGATTGATCCGGGGCGGCACATGCAGGGGCAGCCGGGGTTCTGTCTGTATCCTGTTCGCCGGGCGCTGGCCGGTGACCCCTCCGGCCAACAGGTCGGAGATTTTCAGGTAGCGCTGGATGCAGTGATTTCTTCTATGAACCGGGAACCGGATGAGATTGAGCGTCGACACGCCGAGCGTGTCTATCTGGCGTTAGAGCCGAACACGCGCATCGGAGCCATTGGCGTTTTCCCGTCAAAAGGGGAGTTGCTTCAGCTCTCAGTACCGGGTTTTGTCAAAGCGCGCGATGTCATGGCGTTTCTGGAGCGCGCTGGCTGGCCCGGACGGCGATCAGCAGTCGCTACTGTGCTGGAGCGCCTTGAGACACGCGGCGCCCTCTCCGGGATGCAACTGGGGGTCCAGTTTGTTGTCAGTGCAGCAGGCCTGGATTCGTCCCTTGAGCTGCATGTCTTTTCCGCAAATACGATTTATGATGATACCGGCTGGTTCAAGGACAAAGCGTGCTGGACGGAACTCATGGATGCGCTGCGCAAGGAACATCTTGCTGTCCCCGAGAAGCTGACGGGGCTGGCTGAATGGGCATCCGGAGCGAAACCTCTGATCGGTCGGTCGGGCCCGCTTCTGCTTCTACAGCGTATTCACCACTTCTCGATCATGTTGCCTGAGGATGGCGTCGAACAGGTTAATGCCTATGTGTTTCTGTTGATGGCCCGTTGGCCACGGCAGCGGTAGTGGCAGAAATTCATCAAGGTAGTCCCGACGCATATTTGCAACTCTTGCATTTGCATTTGACGCTTCAATATGTCAGAGTCATGCCAGAGTCGCGTATTATCTATTCGAGGTTCGGCGCCTCTGGACTGCGGTGATAAAATGTAAGCCGATTGAAGGCGGCGAAGTTTCGGAGTTACAATCTAATGATCAGTTTGCAGCGTTTGGATCAAGCTGCTGCCAGTAGAAACAAGCGTCGTCAGTATGACGCTCTGCTGACTGTAGCGGCGCCTCACGAGCGTATCATCTTTATCGTTACCATTGTGTTAATGCTGGTATTCCTTGCTTGGGCTCTGTTTGGTCGCATAGAGCATGGAGTGACGATTGATGGGGTGCTGATCAAGCCAGGGTCGCGTCATGATGTGGTTTCGGCTGAGCCGGGGTATTTGATTGAATTTTTTTCGTTTCCGGGAAACTACGTAAAGGCTGGTGATCCGATCGCCCGGCAGAGTGTGCCGGAGCTTGCGCGTGAAGTAGAAGCCTTGCGTCGCCGGGTGGATCTTCTGGAGCGGGAAGCTGGACAGACGGGAGAGAACAGCGCTCTGCTGTCGTCGCTCCGAACGACGCTGCTGGAAATGGAGGCGCGACGCGATGTGCGCGAGATAATCGTCACGCATATTGAGGGTGAAATCATGACCCTGCAATCCGAACCCGGAAAATTCGTCCCTGCCGGATCATCGGTTGCGCGAATCCGCAGCGGGCCTGATGCGAAGGCCGGGCTGACTCACGCAGTGCTTCGCCTTCCGCCGGGCATTGCACAACGTATACAGCCGGGTATGCAGGCGACGGTTGACGTGGCAATACCGGGTCGCGGTACACAGATATTGCAGGGAGCAGTGGATTCTGTCACTGCCGGGCCATTGCCGAAATGGCTTGCGACCATGGAACCGGTAACCGAAGACGCTTTGTATCGAGTCCATGTCGTACTCCATCAGGAACCCGGGCACCCTGTATCGAACGGCGCCGCCTGCCGGGTGCGAATAGTGCTTGGAGAAGATTCCCCGACTGCTCTGCTTGTCCCCGATTCCCGGGAGATCTGATTGTCTTCAAGCCAAACCTTATCTGGAACTGAAATCAAGGACAAGTAGATCAAATGGCGCTATTCCCTTTCGGTCGGTCGGCATCATCCAAAGTGTTGCCTGCAGGGACGCAACGCAAGCGACGGGCAATCACTCCGCTGGTCATGCAGATGCACATGACCGAATGTGGGGCGGCATGCCTGGGAAGCATACTCGCGTATTTTGGACACTGGGTGCCCCTGAACGAATTACGCGCCCGCTGTGGAGTCAGTCGGGATGGCTCGACCGCTGCGGGTCTCGCGCGGGCTGCCAGGCATTATGGTCTCAAATGTGTTGGCCGTAGCGTGAACGTGCAACACCTCATGAAAATGCCGTTTCCGCAGGTCCTGTTCTGGGAGTGGAACCATTTCCTGATTCTGGAGGGTTTCGATGGAAAATGGGCATTTCTGAACGACCCGGCTATGGGGCGCCGGAAGCTATCGCTGGATGAACTTACCAAGGGTTTCTCGGGGATTGCGTTGCACTTCAGCCCCAATCCTGAATTTCAGCGCGGCGGCGTTGCTCCGGGTATGTTACAGCATCTCCCGGCATGGTTTAGCGGAAGCATCGGCCCATTCGTCTATATGCTGGTATGCGGGTTGATGATGGCCATGCTGACATTGATGGTACCGGTGACGCTCGGCCTGTTCGTGGATCGCGTATCCGGCGGGATCGAACAATGGGCAATGCTTGCCTCAGGCATTCTGGCTGTCTCCGCCATTTTAGTCTTCGGACTCAGTTGGATGAAGGAGCAATGTATGAAGCGTCTGTCCGTCCGTATGTCGATCATGGTCGGGAATCGCTGTCTGTCGAAACTGTTGCGGTTACGAGTGGAGTATTTCAGACATCGTCTGGTTGGCGACCTGGCTGATCGCCTGCTGTCTATCGACAAGATTTCCAAAGGGATTCAGAATTATTTTGCTACTTTAGTGATCGAATTCGCAATGAGCATGGTATTTCTGGCTGCCATGCTGTTCTATGATGTGACGCTGGCGTTGGTCGTTGCAGGTCTGGCGGTGTTGAACGCCGTGCTTGCACACCTGATCGAGCGTATGCGAACCGATGAGAACTATGTGTTGCGGCGGGAGCAGAGTATGCTGATTGGGCTCGGTATGTTGATGTTGCAACAGGCCGACAATCTGCGGATGACCGCTTCGGACGACGGTTTTTTCGCTCGTTGGAGTGGTCATCAGGCGCGTGAATTGACAGCGCGACAGCGATTTGTCGAATTTGGCTATGTAAGCACTGCCATCCCGGGGCTGTTCACGATTCTTACCCATGCGGCCGTACTGGCCTTCGGCGCGAATCAGGTTATGGCCGGAGAAATGACTCTGGGTACACTGGTTGCAATCTATATTCTGGCGGGAATGTTTCTGGCGCCGGTCGGACGATTTGCCGAGTTTGCTGATGGCTGGCAGGCGCTCGCGATCGGGCAGCAGCGTCTCGAAGACATTATGGAATCTGAGGAAGATGAACGATTCGGACGTCGGGATGCAGAATCAGACATTACCGTCACACTGAACGGACGATTGAGGTTGAGCGGTCATGTGGAGTTGCGCGGGGTGACCTACGGATATGATCGGGGGCGTTCACCGCTGATCAAGGACTTTGACCTGATTATCAAACCGGGCCAGCGCATCGCGGTCATTGGTATGAGCGGGTCCGGGAAGTCGACATTGGCCTCTTTGGTCTCCGGGGCCTATGAGCCGTGGTCTGGTGAAATCCTGTTCGACGGTCTTCAACGAGAGAATATACCGGATGAGGTGCTGGTACGCTCGCTTTCGGTAGTGGATCAGAGTCCGGTCCTTTTCTCCGCGACCGTGCGAGAAAATATTACCTTGTGGAACTCTGCGGTTCCTGACAATATTCTGATTGCGGCTACACGGGATGCCTGTATCCATGATCGAATCCTGGAGCGGCCGCTCGGATATGCAGCGCCGGTTGACGAAGACGGGGGGAATTTCAGTGGAGGGGAATGCCAGCGGCTGGAAATAGCTCGCGCACTGGTGGGGAATCCGACCGTACTGATTCTTGACGAAGCCACCAGCGCACTGGATGCGGCCACCGAAAAAGCCGTTGACGATGCGCTGCGGCGGCGCGGCGTGAGCTGCCTGGTTATAGCCCACCGGCTCAGTACAATCCGGGACTGTGACGAAATAGTCGTTCTCGATCAAGGGGTTGTGGTCCAACGCGGGAATCATGATGAACTCATGGTTGACCCGGATGGTCTCTACTATCGGCTGGTTCAGGCAGGCTAGGATGATGCCGCACCCGGATAATCAACCGTTTGTTGAACTCGCGGTCGAGTCCGGTGTGAGTGTGCCTTGCGCCGGTAACCTGCCGTTGGACATGAGCGACTCCGAAAGTGTGTGGTTCGTCGAAACGGGCGCAGTCGATATTTTTCTTGTCGAACGACAAGATGGAGTGGAGCAAACGGCGTTACAGCTACTGATGCGCGCCGAAGCAGGTCGCCTGCTGCCCGGTGTCGCGCCGCAATCAGAGGAAACGACACTGAGCCTGATTGCGAAGGGATTGCCGGGCACTGTATTGCGACAGCTGTCGATCTCTGAGCTGTCGGCAGTTTCCGGCGCCGAACTGGCGGCGCTGGTCGATACCTGGATCATGGATATATCCGCAGCGCTCTCCCGGGATGTCATGTACCCGCCGTTGCCGGATGTGCTGGTGGAAGTCGGGCAGACTTCGACAGCACAAGGCAGCACGTTCTCTACGCGAACTGGAGTGTGCTGGGTGCGGTTGCCGACTTCGGCGCCGGGCGCAGGTCTGTTCATGGGCTTGGTTGAAGCGCCGACCGGAGAACCGGATGAAACCGCCCCCCCGGAGGTATTGCCGCTAACCCCCGCGAACTGGCTCAAGGTAACACCCCCACAACGGCTGTTTGATGTCCTGTCGTCAGAAGCGCTGGCTGTTGATGACCGGCTGCTCCCTGCACTCACGCTATTCCATAAATTCGTGTTTTCCACAGAGCGAATTAACCGAATGCTCATGGTCGTGGACCAGGCCAATCTGGAGCGTGCCAGCACAGCGGGCCGCCGTGTCGACGAGGACCGGGCCCGGCGTAAACTTTTCAGTGTGTCTGGCGGGTCGGAGCAGGAAAGTGTTGAGGATGATGACTCAGCCCTGGCCAGGGTTCTTGGCATGATCGGTCGGCATGAAGGAATTAAATTCAAGTGGCCGGTGCGAACAGATGCACCTGAAATCCCTCCTGATCTGGTCGATATTCTGGATCTATCCAGCGTGCGCGGGCGAAGGGTACGACTCGACGAGGGCGATTGCTGGTGGGTCGGTGACAGCGGCGCGATGCTGGCGTTTCGCGCAGAGGACGGCGCTCCGGTAGCCTTGTTGCCCGGCATGCCGGGGCGTTACCGGATGTTTGATCCTGCCACAGAACGCTTGACCCGGGTTACCCCCGAGTGCGCCGATACTCTCGAGGACGAAGCCTGGCTGTTTTATCGACCGCTTGAGCCGGAAGCGATTCGTCCGCGCGACCTGTTATGGATTTTCGGGAATGGGCTGGGTACGGGTCTCGCCCGCTTTGCGACAGCCGGATTGGTGAGTGGCCTGATCATGTTGCTGCCAGCAGTGATTCTGGGATTTATCGTGAACCAGGTGATCCCGACCGGGGAATTCGGTTTGCTGTATTCGGTAACCGCAGGACTGGCGACCTTTGCTGTGATCTGGGCGTTGATTCATATCTTTCAGGGAATGGCTCTGATGCGCCTTGAAGGACGCATCGCGTCCCGCATTGAAGCTGCTTTCTGGGACCGCTTGCTCCGGTTGCCGCTTGGCTTCCTGCATCGCTACCCGTCCGCAAACCGTGCCATGCGAGGCATGGCGTTCCAGCGTCTGCGTGACATTATTCAGGGTGTGACCGCCAATAATGTGCTGTCGATTATCTTCTTGTTGCCGGCGCTTGGAGTGATTTTTTTCTATGATGTCGCGCTCGGTAGTATTACCACTGCCTTAGGGTTTTTGTTCCTGCTCGTGACCCTGCTCGTGGGTCTGCAGCAAGTCTCTCCGTATGAGAGGATGATCCGTGCGTCTCACCGTCTCACCGGCGTTCTGTTCCAGATAATCAACGGAATTTCCAAGCTGCGTATCGAAGGGGCGGAAGGATCAGTTTATGCGGTGTGGGCCCGACACTATGGTGAACAGCAAAGCGCCGAACTGGAGCTTGGCGCCTGGGATGCCCGATTGCGGGCATTCGGCGCCGCGCTGCCACTGCTTGCCAGCGCGGCGCTGTTCCTGGTTGTGGGGTTACGTGGCCTGGAGAACCTGTCAACCGGTGATTTTCTGGTTATCTACACCGCTTTCATGCTGTTCGTGACGGGAGTGGTTCGGCTGGGCGCATCATTCGGCGCTGTGGCCGCCGTTGCGCCTGAGATCGCCCAGATCCGGCCGTTCCTTACCGAGGTTCCTGAAGTGAGCAGTGGCCAGAAGCCGGTCGAGTATCTGGGCGGGGATCTGGTATTTGACCATGTCTCCTTTCGGTATGATCCTGAGGGCCCGATGATTCTTGATGATGTATCCATTCATGCCCGGCGAGGTGAGTTCATTGCGATTGCCGGCGAGTCGGGAACCGGCAAGAGTACATTGTTCCGGCTCGCGCTTGGTCTGAACGAGCCGAGTGCCGGAACCATATACTATGACGGACGCGATCTGAGGCAACTGAACGTCAAGCAGGTGCGCCAGAAGGTTGGATCGGTTCCACAGAATGCGGGTCTTCACCCGCAAGATCTATGGGATAACATATCGGCTGATAAGGAAAACATGGACGCGGATACTGTATGGCGGGCCGCGCGAGACGCATTTGTCGACCAGGATATAGCAAAAATGCCGATGCAGATGCTGACCTGTGTGGGGGACAGTCAAAGTGTCCTGTCGGGAGGGGAGACCCAGCGAATTACAATCGCTCGGGCGCTGGCGCGAGACCCTCGTATCCTGTTGCTCGACGAAGCAACCAATTTCCTGGACAATGACAATCAGCTAAAAATCATGAACCGACTGGCGCAGTTGCCCATGACACGCATCGTCATCGCGCATCGTCTTTCCACATTGCGTCAGGCTGATCGCATCTATGTGATGCAGTCAGGCAAGGTTGTCGAGCAAGGCAGTTACCAGGAGTTGATTACGGTTGATGGCGTATTCAGTGAGCTGGTACGCCGTCAGCAGGCTTGAGCGGATAAGTCGTGACTGCGGGAGAATCGGGCCGAAATGGCGAGTGACCGAAAAGTTCTCGTCGTTGGCGCAGGCCTGGCAGGGCTGGCGTCTGCTTACGCCCTTAAGATGAAAGGGTTGGATGTCAGCGTAATTGAAGCGGCGGCGCATCCTGGTGGAAGGGCTACGCGGCAGACGGTCGAGGGATTCCAGATTGATCTCGGCGCGAACCTGTTTCTCGAAACTTACGCCACGGCCAGGCAGATGGCGGACCAACTCGGCGTTCCCTTGAGACGGACACCCGTGCCGATACACAGTGGCATATACCGTAACGGGCGATTTCACGGCCTGTACGGCGATAGTCGCCCCGGCAGCCTGTGGAAAACGGCGCGAACGATGTTGTCGTTTCAACTGTTGCCGCCCAGGGGAGTCTGGCAGGCCATCCGGTTCGCGAGAATGCTTCAGGCGCGCAAGGACGATTTGAGCTTCGACGATTATTCCCGGATGCTTGATCTGGATACTGGCGAGAGCGCTGCCGAATTCTTCGAGACAAAAGTCGGCGCTGAGTCTCTCGACTGGCTGTACGGGCCGGGTTTGTCCGGCTACACCTTTGCACATCCTGAACAAGTCGGCGCCGCTTACGCGATGGCAACACTTTGGCATAATGGTCTGAATGGCGTTGCCTGGCCCTGTCTCCCCGATGGAGGCATGGGGACATTCGTCAAGGCTCTTGTAGAAGCCTGTGGCTCAAGTATCAGGCTGTCCACACCGATACGGCGCATTGTCCTCAAGGACGGAGTGGCAAAGGGAGTCGTCACGGATGCTGGCCTGATTGAGGCTGATGCAGTGATCTGTGCTACGACCGCGAGTGTGGCTCTTGAAATAGCGCCCGATCTGCCACCTGCGGTTCGCGACACTCTGGGCCGGGTAACCTATTCCAGGTGCTGCCGTGTGTTCTTCGGTGTCGACTCGAATCCATTACCCCGGGACTGGTACGCAGTCAGCTTTCCCCGACAGACGGGGGCGCTCATTACTGGCATGAGTAACGCTGGCGTGCTGGCGCCGGAGACTGTGCCGCAGGGAAAGGCGCTCATTGACGCGCTTGTGATTGACCGACAGGCGGAAGATCTGTTCGCGCTGAACGATGAGGAGGTGCAGGAGCGGGTTCTGTCGGAGGCGCTCAGCTATGTTCCCGAAATGCCCCGTGTGCCGTTGTTCACCCGGGTCCATCGGTGGCCGGAGGCCGTATGTCTGTTGCCCGGCGGCGCTATGACCGCGCTGCATACTATGCGACAGGAAGACTACGGCGGCATCAACGGACTGTTTCTCGCAGGTGACTATATGGCAGTGCCTTCCGTGAATGGTGCATTACGCAGCGGGTTGGACGCCGCCAACGCAGTGACCCAGTGTCTCCGTTAAGGTTGGCTTCCAGGCGGTGTGGACATCATCAGGAAAAAGATATAACCCTTCGCTGCCCCGACCTGATCGTCTGTTATAGAGAGCTTGATGTGGTGTATTCCCCGTACCAGCATCATTGGACCGGATGGGGTGAGAAAAGTAGTCGACCCGGTTGACCATCTGGACAGTTCCGCAAGTTTCCCGGGCAAGGCCAGTTCCCGCTCACCGATTGCATCAATAACCGGGGTCCAGGGCTTTACGTCCTTCAACCATTCTTTCTCCTGGGCAAAGAAACTCAAGCCCAGAACCGGGCCTACACCATCCGCGGTAATATCAAAATGGATTCCGAGATAGGCAAAAGCGTTGCGCTTGTCAAAGAACGACACCGCCTCGCCCACGGCTGAAGACTGACCAGGCCAGCCCGCCCGGTTCAGGAATGTCACCACATCGTCCGCTTTCCTGAAGCCGGTCACGGCGAACCGCATGGTCCTTTGTCGTGACGGGAAGGTGCCTATGGCCCGGATGAACGTGTTCGGCAGTAATATTTCTCTCAGGCGTTCAACCTGCCGACGCTCTGCAGCATCCTGACTCCATCCGCCGGCGAAGACCAGAGCATCGTGAACCGCTCTTAACTCGGGTAGCTGTAGTCCACCGCCCGCCAGTCTGTCATCGACAGGATAGAGGAATATGCCCGGGTCCGGAGGGGTTTTGTTCGCCACCGTGTCGATATCGTACTCCAGTAGCATCTTTCTACCGATAGCGCGGCGGAGCAGGGAAGTCTCGCGGTCTGTTTCGTCCAGCAACCATGCCAGACGGCTTGCAGTCAATGAATCTGCGTCTTGTGTCCGTCCCTTGTTCTGGTAATACGTGGCTGTTCGACTGTCGCCGACCAGCGAAACGCCAAAATCTGCCCTCAACTCCGGGTCCTGCAATGGAATCTCGAGTCCGAACGGAAACGCCGCCATGGTTACCGGGACTTCGCAAGCGCGGTTGAGCAGATTCTCCCAACCCGGCCCGTCAACCAGACGAGGGGAAATATGTGGACGCATCCGCGCCAGCAAATGCCCCATGGTATCGGCTACCGCCGGGAGGCACTTCTCCGTCCAGATCCAGCTCTCCCTGGTATTCACTGAATCACGACGGTCTTGTCAAGCCAACAACTAAACCCCACTGCCGACATGCCGAAACACGGCGGTAGCGGGGATAGCGGGAGGCCATCAAAATACCCCCGGCTTCTTCAATAGCCAGGCTATTGAAGAAAACCAGGATAATAACTCAGCAGCAGCAGCGTCCTGCGGCTATCGCTTCAAGTTGCTCCTCTCCTATCTCCGTCGTCGGCAAGGCCAGGTGCAACGTTTGCGAGTCACTCTCGTGAACCACTATATTTATATCTTCCGGAAGTTCAACTCCCAGCTCCCGGGAAATCGCATCTTTCGGGTTAGATACCAGATGACTTCGAAAGTCGTCATCACTGATCGCTTTGTCGGTAATCTGACGACGCATGTCATCAGCCGATTGCAACGGAGTTTCTGCAAATGATTGCCAATCCACAACGATACCCTCACATAGAAAATTAAAATTAAAATTAAGCGCTCCCAAAGTTCAGGAATTGCCAAACCCGTTCCAATTATGCAGATTATCAGACAAATTACAATACCCCCCATAAAAATGGGGAGACCTCATTTATAATAACTGTTGCGTATTCGTTATAAGTAGCTATTATGAAGATTATTTTGTTCTGTGGGCGTAGCCGTGTCAAACAAGATTGACCATAACCTCCAGTCCTTTGAGTCCCGCTTCTCACAGTGGGTCATTGCCAACCGCTGGCTGGTCATTGTCGCAACGCTGATGGTGGTGGCGGTGGCGGTGTACGGCGCCCGATTCCTCACCTTCTCCACAAACTACCGGGTTTTCTTCGATTCGGATAATCCCCAGCTGCTGGCCCTGGAATCTCTCGAAAGCACCTATGGCAAGAGCGACAATGTGCTTTTTGTGATTGCCCCGAACAATGGGGATGTCCTGTCGAAACAAGCCCTGACAGCTACGGCGTGGCTCACTGAACAAGCATGGCAGACACCTTATTCGACACGAGTCGACTCGGTCACGAACTTCCAGCATACCACTGCGAACGGAGACGAACTGCTGGTGAGTAATCTGATTGATCTGGCTACGCTGGACAATGAGGCGGAGCGATTACGAATGCGAGCGCTCGCCCTGGCCGAACCGAGACTTGTCGGCAGACTACTGTCCGGTGATGGCAGTGTCAGCGTTGTCCACGTTACCGTGTCCGTGCCGGAAGGCAACGAGACGCTCACAACCGATGAGATTATGGAGTTTTCGCGTGGCCTCGTTGTGGAAGCAGAAAACAGATTCCCGAGTCTTGATCTTCGCGTGGTCGGGACAGTGGTTACCAATCATGTTTTCTCAGAAGCGGCGATAACCACTCAAAAGACATATATGCCGGCAAGCCTGGCAATTATGGCCTTTGTGCTCGTGGTTCTGGTACGCAGCGCCGCAGGCGTGCTGGGGACCGGCTTCATTATGCTTTTGTCGGTCGCCGTTTCGGTGGGGATGGGTGGCTGGTTCGGGTTACCGCTTTCTCCGCCTGTGGCGCCAGCTCCCAATATCGTGCTGATGATCGTTGTGGCCAATAGCGTACACCTGCTGATTACCCTGCAACAACGTCTGCAAGCCGGAGACTCGAAACACACGGCAATCAGGGAATCCATCCGAGTCAACCTGTCTCCGGTCTTTCTCGCCAGCCTGACCACGACACTTGGGTTTCTTGCGA
Organism: Candidatus Poriferihabitaceae bacterium; assembly: GCA_965214205.1. Lineage (GTDB taxonomy): Bacteria > Pseudomonadota > Gammaproteobacteria > Arenicellales > Poriferihabitantaceae. Next base: position 1,464,918 of record OZ243941.1, read on the forward strand.
TGAATTTCGCCGAGGCGCCTCCGCACCGACATCTTGGCACGTTCGTCGCTTTCGGCATTGTGGCTTCGTTCATCCTTTCAGTCACATTCCTGCCAGCGCTGCTTTCGCTATTGCCAATGCGAACGCCAGCGCAGGCAAAAACGCCGGGGCGCGACCCTCTGATGAGCCGGATTGCAGAGTTCGTCATACGATACAGGAAAGCCCTGCTGTTCGGCTCGATAGCCGTTGTATTCGCGTTTGCGACAGCCATTCCGCGTAACGAACTGAATGATGTTCTGGTGCACTTTTTTGATGAAAGCACCGAATTTCGACAGGATATAGATTTCCTGGACGAGCATCTGGGTGGAAATACCGTGATTGAGTACTCCCTCGTTTCACCGGAGAATATGACGGACCCAGCGTTTCTGAGCGATTTATCCGCTTTTGCCGAGTGGTATGAAACACAGCCTGAGGTACGACACGTCACGGTCATTACCGACACATTCCGACGGATCAACCAGAGTATGCACGGGGATGACCCGGATGCTTATCGACTCCCCGAAAGCCGTGACCTGGCGGCGCAATACCTGTTGCTCTACGAGCTTTCCCTGCCCTTTGGTCTGGATATGAACAACCAGATCAGCGTTGATAGATCATCCACACGCATGACCGTGACCGCTGGTACTCTCTCATCAAAGGACGTGCTGGCGCTGGACAAGCGAGCTATGGCCTGGCTGGATGACAACACGACACATATTGTCCGCGCCGATGGCTCAGGCCCCGCGCTGCTGTTCGCGCATATCGGCCAACGCAGCATAGAATCCATGTTGCTCGGAACCGTGATTGTACTGCTCGGAATTTCCGTTATTCTTCTGGCAGCTTTTCGCTCTATTCGCATGGGCCTTGTGAGTCTCGTGCCTAATTTCGTCCCCGCTGTGATCGGGTTTGGCATCTGGGGATTGACGATAGGGGAAATTGGTTCTGCGCTGTCCGTGGTTGTGGCCATGACGATCGGGATCGTGGTAGACGATACGGTACATTTCCTCAGCAAATACCAGCGCGCGAGACGTGAATTCGGCTATACCCCTGAGCAAGCCGTGTCCTCAGCTTTTCAGACTGTCGGGCGAGCCGTCTTTACGACTACACTCGTACTGGTGGCAGGATTCCTGATTCTGTTTCTGTCCCCGTTTATTCCCACAGCCCAGGTCGGGTTGCTCACTGCATTGATCATCGGATTTGCGTTGGTCTTTGATTTTCTGCTGCTTCCGCCCCTGCTGATGGCTATTGAGAAGCCCGAACAACCTGTCCGGGCGACCGATTCGGCATAACTCGTTACTCCCTTGACTTGACTCTAAGGAGGCTCTGTTTGATGACTACACGAGATGACCAGCCGATTACGCCACAAGAGTGCGGCACCATGCGCCATTACGACGACATGACCGTCGATTTTTACCTGGCGCGATGGAACTCCCGGCACATTCACTTCGGATTATTCGAGGATGAGGAGGTGCCCGGAGATGGCGCTCCCTTTGCCGGGCCGGAAAGCCTGACGCGCGGACTGGAACGCATGGTTGACGTGATTACCGATCCCGCTGATATCGGGCCCCATCACCATGTGGTGGATGCAGGTTGCGGTGTGGGCGGCACTGCGATTTATCTGGCAACATCCCGGGGATGCAGGGTTATCGGTGTCAACATGAACGAGGGACAGCTGGAGATAGCTAGAACAAAGGCGACCGAGGCAGGTTTGACCACCGACCAGGTCGACTTTCGGCGTGGCAATTGCTCGCTTCGGTTGCCGTTTGAGAGCGAATCAATTGATGTTGTCACCAATATTGAAAGCGCATGCTACTACAGCGACCGGAGACAATTTTTGAGTGAGGTATACCGGATACTCAAGCCGGGCGGGCAGATTGTGGCAGAGGATTGGCTGATGAGTGATGATACCAGCGCTGAGCAACATGAACGCTATATCAAGCCGCTGTGCAAGTACTGGGCGCTGGCAGGTCTTGAGAGCCTGTCCAGCTACGAGAGGCTGTTGCGCGAGGCAGGTTTTACCGTGCTCGAATGTACTGATTTCGATGGCAAGGACATCGGTAATCTGCGGCTTTTCGAGAACCACAACCGGATGCTCAGAGGGTTGAGCTTTCTCGGTCTCTTGCCAAAAAGATACCAAACCGTGCTACAGACATTCGACTGCCTGGAGAAGGCATGGCAAGTCGGATGCTTCGAGCTCGGACGTTATCACGCGATCAAGCCTTAGCAACGGGTAGCACGGACGGTAGCACAACATCCATGCGGATTCCTGTAAAACGCTGGCGGTACAGCTAGGACGCTGGTTGCCCTGAATCCGGCTTGACTGCAGAAATCAGGCGGTAACTGAACAAGCCTTGCTTCGTTCCTTCAAGGTAGCTGCGAACCCCCAGCCTGAAATCTCCGTATGCCCAGGCCTTGCTGGACGAGTTGAACATATCGCCAAATAGCTCCCACATCTTGTACAACCGCTCGGCTGCGGGAATGAGTTCCATGTCCAGGTCTTGTTCGCTGATATTCTCGAATCCCACCGCCTTGCAGGTGGTGAGTACATCACGCCAGGGTTGAAGTGGCTCGGTATACCAGCCTCGCTGCAGGCCAGCATGGATTTCGTGATCACGTTCAGAGCGCTCCTTGTCTTGCAAAAAGCCATCCAGCGCTTGCCACCGCCCGCCCGCCTTCAGCACGCGGTACGCCTCTCTGAGATAGGCCGACTTGTCGGCGGCATAACAGTAGGTTTCGTGATTGAGTACGGCGTCAAAGTAATTCTCCTCGAAGGGCATCTCCATGAAATCGCCATAGAGGAACTCAACGCGATCAGAGACGCCTCTTTTTTCGGCCTGCTCGTTTGCCAATGCGACATGCGATTCGCAGTTGGTCAGGCCCACCGCATGTACGCCATACGTCTGGGCCAGCCAGATCACAGTGCCGCCCACGCCGCAACCGGCATCCAGCACACGCTGGCCCGGACCCGGTTCACAGCCACGCACCAGAGTCAGATTGGCTCTCAGCAAGGCCTCCTTATCCGAAGTGGTATCCGGACCCCAGAGCCCGTAGTGGATCGCCAGAAGATCCGCCGGGTGGTTGACGGCGAGATTGGTGAGCGCTGTGTAATACTCAGGCAGTGAGGCCGTGGGTGGTGTTTCGGTATCATTCATGGTTGGGCAGTGTGATGAATTCCCCGGATTTTACACGTCATATATACCGTTTGATACATACCGTTGCCAAATCCCGCAGGGTGAGCCTGAAAGGCCTGACCTTTGACAATGCTCTTGAATTGATGCAGGATATTAAACGAGAGTGGCGACCAAGTGACTTGATGATACACTTGGTAATGAACGAAAGGCGCGAAAAATTATTATGAATGGGGACAACCCGAATCTGGAGCGGTTCGATGAGCGTCTGGCAGCGGTTTACGGGCGGACGGAAAACAAGGAACAGCAGTATGATGAGTGGGCGCAGACGTATGATTCCGACCTGGTGGATGATCTGGGGTATGTCGCGTTCAGTGAGGCAGGTGACATTTTCATGGAGGTTGTGACTGACCGTTCAGCCCGTATTCTGGATGTGGCTTGTGGCACCGGTCTGGCGGGAGCGTATTTGCAACGACACGGATACCTGCATGTCGATGGCGCCGACCTGTCCACGAAAATGATGGAGGTTGCCAGTCAGCGTGGTCTGTATCATTCTACATGGCAACACGATTTCACCAGGCCAGCCAGCTGGAGAAACTCTATGATGCGGTATTGTGTGTCGGTATGTTCTCGTATGCAGCGCCAAAGATCACGGACATGCACAATGTGGTGCGTTGCGCTCGTCCGGGAGCTACTTGCGTGATCACGGTCAACGGCGCCGCCTGGCGCGACCTCAACCTGGAGCCGGAAGTGTACCGTGAGGCGGAGCGCCATGATTTCACGATCAATGAGGTTCGCCGGGCCGGTTATATCGAGAATCAGGGGATTGATTCACGAGTGCTGATGATCACTGCCTGATACAATCATTCAGACATTTTCCCGGATTTCAAGCAGGGCAGGGCACCCTGAACCATCAGGGTAATACTTTCTTCCAGGGTTTGACTTCTACTTTTGCGTAGACGCCTGCCGTTACGTAGGGGTCGGCGTCAGCCCAGTTTTTGGCGTCTTCGAGGGAGTCGAATCTGGCGATGATCAGGCTGCCGGTGAATCCTGCGCTGCCGGGATCTTCGCTATCAATCGCGGGGTGGGGGCCGGATGCCAGAAGGCGGCCTTGTTCGACCAGCGCTTTGAGGCGTTCGACATGAGCCGGTCTGGCGGCCATGCGGTTTTCCAGACTGTTGTCGGCGTCGGTTGCATAGATGGTGTAATACATTGGAGTAGCGCAGGAATTATTTGCAGGAATCATACCATCAGCAGCGCCTGTGTGTTGTGCTGTTTTTAACCTTGCAATATGGAAGTCACAATCCCAAAATGCAAGGATATTACCGAGAGTAAGCGCATCATGTCGTACAAACCCGTTTGGTTCAGCGTTCTGAGTCTTTATTCGTCAGTCAGTTGTATGTGTTTGCTGATGAAGAGCATTTGCACGATGGCGAATGCCAGGGTGAGCCCGAACAACCAGAATACCTTGAAGTTGACCCAGGCCGCGGTCCGGACTTCGGGGTCGGCGTCGGCGTTGTAGTAGAAGGCGACGTATAGATTCAGTCCACCCAGAGCCAGGAAAAAGAGGGCCCAGGCCCAGTTCAGCCTGCGCCATACCGGCCCCGGCAGGTTGATCTGTTTGCCCATCACAAATTCCAGCGCCGATTTTCTGGAGAACAGCAGCATGCTGACAATCACCCCGGAGAACAGCCAGTTGACGATGGTTGGTTTCCACTTTATGAAGATGTCGTCCTTCAGTAAAATCGTGAGTCCGCCGAACAGGGTGATAATGATCAGGGTGATGATATGGATGGTTTCAAATCGGCGGTGTTTCGTCCAGAATACACCCACCTGGATAAATGTGGCGATAATTGCCGCCGCAGTGGCGATGAAAATATCGTAAAATTTGAAGGCGCCAAAAAAGATCAGTAACGGAAACAGATCAAATAATATTTTCATGGGTCAGGGAAGGGGAAGTCAGCGCAGAAGTATACGGATTCGGGCATAGTGAAGCAAACAACCACGTCATAAACAGAGGCAGGAAAAATAAACAAGAATTATATCGTGGTGGAAGGTCCTATCGGAGTTGGCAAGACCACTCTGACGCACAGGATCGCGAAATTCATGGAGGCGACGCCGGTAGTCGAGAAACCGGAAGAAAATCCTTTCCTGGAGCGTTTTTACAGGGCCCCCCGGCAATATGCGCTGCAAACCCAGTTGTATTTCCTTTTTCAACGAGTCAGGCAATTAAGGGAACTGAGACAGGGCGACCTGTTTTCGCCGGTTCGCGTATCCGATTTTATGCTCGACAAGGATCCTCTGTTTGCCCGCATCACGCTGGATGATGATGAGCTTGACCTTTACGAGAAGGTTTACCGGAATCTTGCGACTGAAGCGCCTGTTCCCGACCTGGTGATTTACCTGCAGGCGCCGGTTGATGTGTTGATCAGCCGCATTCGCCGCAGGGGGGTCTTGTTCGAGAGGAATATGGAGAGGGAGTATCTGAAGCGGCTGGTGGATTCCTATCTGCGCTATTTCCTCGGTTACCGTGATTCCACATTGCTGATGGTGAACGCTGAGAGGCTGAATTTTGCCGATAACGACGAACACTGTGAAATGGTGTTTGAGCAGATCAGGGACTGCCTTCCGGGACGGAATTATTTTAATCCGGAAGTCTGAAGCTTGTGATAAATGAAACCGGGAAAACGAAAAAAATGACCGAAAAAAGACTGACAGACAAGCCTCCTTCGTTGCGTACCGTGGCCATGCCGGCTGACGCCAATCCGAGCGGGGACATATTCGGTGGATGGATCATGGCGCAAATGGATATTGCGGGCGCCATTTACGCAAGTTATGTGGTGCATGGCCGTCTGGTGACGGTGGCGGTGGAAGGCATGACCTTTCATCTGCCGGTATTCGTCGGGGATCAGGTCAGTTGCTATTGCGAGGTGACCCGGTTCGGCAACACTTCGCTGTCGGTTCACATCGAGGTCTGGGCGCGAAGAAAGCATGCCCGCCGGGAGCGTCTCAAGGTTACGGAGGCGACCTATACTTATGTTTCGGTCAATGAGGACCGGCAACCGACACCGCTTGACAGAATCGACTGAGCCGCGGTCACCCGATCCGCCCGATTTGCCCGATTACTTCGGGATCACAGTCGGGATTGTTCCAGCGCCTGTTCGATATCCCAGATAATGTCGCTGGCCGACTCCAGGCCGACGGAGAGCCGGATCATGTCGGGGCTGATGCCGGCCTGAATCTGTTCCTCTTCGTTCAGTTGTCGGTGGGTGGTGGACGAGGGGTGGATTACCAGGGTCTTGGCATCGCCGATGTTGGCGAGGTGGCTCAGGAACTGGACGCTTTCGATGAATTTCGCGCCGGCTTGCTGACCGCCTTCGATGCCGAAGGTCAGTACTGAACCGGCGCCTTTGGGCAGATATTTCTGCGCCAGCGGATAATAGGGGTTGTCAACGTCTCCGGCATATTTTATCCAGTTGACGCGCTTGCTCTGTTTCAGGAATTCGACCACCTTGCTGGTGTTTTCGACATGCCGGTCCATCCGTACCGGCAGGGTTTCCAGCCCTTGCAGCATCATGAACGAATTGAACGGACTCAGGGTCGGGCCGAGTGTCCGCAGGGTTTCACATCGGACTTTCATGGTATAGGCGAAATCCCCGAAGGTCTCCCAGAACTTGACGCCGTGATAACCTTCGGAAGGTTCGGTCATGTCCGGGAAATTGCCGTTGCCCCAGTCGAATTTCCCGGATTCGACGACAATGCCGCCCATCGAGGTGCCGTGTCCGCAAATGAATTTGGTGGCGGAGTGAACCACCAGGTCGGCGCCATGTTCGAACGGGCGGCACAGATAAGGTGAAGCAAAAGTGTTGTCTATGACCAGCGGCAGGCCGTGGTTGTGGGCAATTTCGGCAATTGGTTCGATATCCAGCACATTGTTGTTCGGGTTGCCGACTGTTTCGCCGTACAGCGCCTTGGTTTTACTGGTGATCGCCCGCTCGAAATTCCGCGGGTCGTCGGGATCGACGAAAGTGGTCTTGATCCCCATGCGCTTGAAGTTGACCGCGAACTGGGACACGGTGCCGCCGTACAATGTGCTGGCGGAGACCAACTCATCGCCTTCTTTCAGAAGAGTCAGCAGCGCGGTCATCTGCGCGGCCATCCCGGTGCTCGCGGCGACGGCGGCCCGACCGCCTTCCAGCGCCGCCATTCGTTCTTCGAACATCGCTGTGGTCGGGTTCGTCAGGCGCGTGTAGATATTGCCGAAAGTTTGCAGGTTGAACAGGCTGGCCGCGTGATCGGTATCGTCGAACACATAAGAGGCCGTCTGATAGATCGGTGTGGCCCTCGACCCCGTGGCGGGGTCCGGCTGGGTACCTGCGTGCAGGCAGAGAGTGTCAAATTCGAATTCGTGGTCGCTCATGGGTTGTTTTACATGGGTTGGTCCAGAGGATCAGGCCAGTTTGCCCGGGATTGTCAGTTAGCGATCCGCTTGATGCGTCTGGAAGAGATGATTTTTGTGTCAACGCCCATGAAGTTCAGTCCGCCGAAGATGCGGCCGTGTTCGATCTTGAGGCATTTGTCCTGGACAAATTCGAGGCGGGCGTCTTCGGCGATCCCGCGCGCTTCCTCGCTGGTCACGCTCAGCTGAAGCCACAGTACTTTGGCTCCGATGGCGGCTGCCTGCCTGGCGTAGCCGGGCGCGGTTTGCGGGCGTTGAAACAGGTCCACAATATCGACGGGATGTGGAATCGAGGCCAGATCGGGGTAACATTTCTGTCCGAGCACCTCGTCATAGTTGGGGTTGACCGGGACCACGCTGAAACCATGGTCCAGCAGGTATTTCGCGACAAAAAAGCTGGGGCGGTGCCACTTCGCGGAAAGGCCGACAATCGCCACCGTGTTGTTGTCCAACAGGATTCGCCGCAAGGTATTGGTGTCAGTCATCTCTTTCTTTGTGATAAATTTCAACAAGGCTGAATTTAAACCAGATCAGGCTTTGAATCCAGTCCGGCCACATCCCGGAGAGAGAATGACTGACTGGAGATTTTGATGAACGACGACAATCCCTATTTGCAGGGCCTCGACAAATGCGCCGCCAACTATAGCGCTCTGACTCCGTTGAGTTTTCTGAAGCGGGCGGCCTCGGTTTATCCGGATCGTATTGCGGTGATTGACGGACCATCCAGAGCGTCCTGGCTGGAGACTTTCAATCGCTGTAAAAAACTCGCGTCGGCGCTGGTTGGGCAGGGAGTGGGCAAAAACCGGACGGTGGCGATTCTCGCGCCCAATTCCCAGGCCTGCCTGGAGGCGCATTTCGCGATTCCGATGGCCGGGGCCGTGTTGAACGCGATCAACACCCGGCTTGATGCCGCTACCATTGCATTCATTCTGGAGCACGGGCAGGCTGATGTGTTCATGGTGGACGCCGAGTATTCTGGATTGGCGAAACAGGTCATGGAGCGGGTCAACAGGGAGTTGTTTGTGGTGGAAATCGAGGTTCCCGGTATCGCCTGTTCCCTGGGCGCCATCACCTGGTCCGAATTTATCGAACGCGGGGACGCTGATTTCGAGGGATACTGGCCCGATGACGAGTGGGACGCGATCTCTCTGAATTATACTTCCGGCACCACTGGCAATCCGAAGGGCGTGGTCTATCATCACCGCGGCGCTTACCTGAATGCGCTCAGCAACGCGATTGGCTGGGAAATGCCACATTTCCCGGTTTATCTGTGGACACTGCCGATGTTCCATTGCAATGGCTGGTGCTTCCCGTGGACGCTGGCGGCGGTAGCCGGTACCAGTGTCTGTCTGCGGCAGGTCAATGCGAAAGCCATTTTTGACGCGATCGCCGATTACCGGGTGACGCATTTTTGCGGGGCGCCGATCATCATGGGAATGCTGATCAACGCGGCGGATGACGAGCGCCGGGAGTTTGATCAGCCGGTCAACATGATGACGGCGGCGGCGCCGCCCCCGGCTTCGACGCTGGAAGCGATGGATGCCCAGGGGTTCAGGGTCACCCATGTGTACGGGTTGACGGAAACCTATGGTCCGGCTGTGATCTGCTCTCGGCAACCACAGTGGGAAGCGCTCGACTCAACGGCCCGCGCCGACAAAATGGCCCGTCAGGGCGTGGCCTATCATGTGCTGGACGGCCTCGACGTGAAGCGCCCGGAAACCATGACGCCGGTCGCCAGGGATGGGTTGGAATTGGGGGAAACCCTGTTCCAGGGCAACATCGTGATGAAGGGTTATCTGTCCAACCCGGAAGCTACCCGGCAGGCTTTCGAGGGAGGCTGGTTCCATTCCGGCGATCTCGGCGTGATGCACGCGGACAATTATATCCAGCTTAAGGACCGGTCCAAGGACATCATTATTTCCGGCGGGGAGAATATTTCCTCGATTGAGATTGAGAATTGCCTGTATGCCCATCCCGACATTATCGAGGCCGCGGTGGTCGCCAGACCGGACCCGAAGTGGGGGGAAAGCCCGTGCGCCTTTGTCGGTCTGGCTCCGGGCAGAACGCTTACGGCAGAGCAGGTGATTGACTTCTGCTACCAGAACCTCGCGCGTTACAAGGCGCCCAGGCATGTCGTATTCTGCGAATTGCCGAAAACATCCACCGGCAAAATCCAGAAATTCAAGCTGCGGGAACGGGCGCGGGAAATCTGATCGAATGATCGAACGCTGACGCGTTTCAGAACTTGTCAGACCTTGAGGGCAACCACCAGATCCATTACGTTGGCGCCGGTCGGTCCGCAGCGAAAGAGCGCGCCCCGACTCTTCAGGAAGGTCCCGGAGTCTGCATTCTCCAATGCCTGCCGCGCGTCCGCTGACCAGGTTCGGCCATCCACAATCGCGCCGGCGTCAGGAGTTGGTCCATCGGTGCCGTCGGTGCCCGCCACAATCACCGCGACATGATCCATGCCGCTGATGGCTCTGGCGAGTAGCAGTGCGAGATGCTGGTTCCTGCCGCCGCGTCCGGGATGCTCCGGTAGATGGATGGTCGGTTCTCCGCCCCAGATACAGACGCCCTTGCGGTCCTGATTGACCAGTTGATCGGATATGATTTTTGCGGTCTGCCCGATTTCCTGGCTGGACTGGTTTCGATTCAGGTCCTCATTGACGATCACCTGATAGCCTTGCCGCGCGGCCTGTTCCTCGACTGCGTTGCGGGCCAGACGGTTGGAGGCGATCACTCGCCCCCGATAATCAAAACCGGCCGCAGTCACTGGCGGTTGTCGCGTTTCTCCGGCTTTGTCGAAGATCGGCCGGATGGATTCCGGGAACCGAATGTCATCCCCCGGTATCGGCTGGTCGCTGCCGATACCCGAACCGATGACGCGGATATCGTCATCCGGCACATCGGATATGGCGTAAGTGATCACGCGCCGTCCCCTGAAGTTTCGCAACAGCCTGCCGCCCTTGATCCGTGACAGCCGGCAGCGGAATTGATTGATCCGGTCAATGCCGTAGCCGTCCGCAATCAGCTTTTGGGTGACCTGTTGCAATTCATCCAGTCCCGTGTTTGCCGGGAGCAGCTCGGCCAGCGCGGACGCTCCCCCTGAAACCAGCATGACCAGGGAGCCTGTTTCTGGTATGGATTCCACAAAATCCAGAAGCTGCCGACCGGCCAACAGACTGTTTCCATCGGGGACGGGATGGGCGGATTCAATGACCTGGATGTTTTTCCGGAGGTGGTCGGGTTCATGGATATGGTTGTATTTGGTGATCAGCAGCCCCCTCGACTGTGCGGATAAGAACCCGTCCGCGCCCTGACACATCGCCATCGCCGCCTTGCCCACAGCGGCCAGATAATCAATTTCCCCGACACCTTCTTCCCGCAGGGCTTTTCTGACCACGTATTCACCATGGACAGCGGCTACGCCCGCCCGCCACAGGGATTCGATAATCTCGCTTATCCGGGGTTCTTTTTTCATTTGTAAATCGGGAATAAAAATCAAGTATACTGTTTGTTGAACCCCTGACACATTACATTATGAATCGAATCATCGATTGGTTTAAACGACAGCTTTCCAATCCCCAGGTTGTATTCCTCATCCTGGCGATTATCGGGCTGTTACTGGTCATATCCTACGCGGGCGGCATTTTGGCCCCGGTGATCGCCGCGGTGATCATCGCTTACCTGCTCGAAAGTCTGATCAGTAGACTGACCAGGCTGAAAGTACCACGATTCCTGTCGCTCTGGGTCGTGTTTTCCGGCTTCATGATCTTTCTGGCCAGCATCACCTTCGGTCTGCTGCCGGTTTTGTACAGGCAGTTGACGGAAGTGGTCCAGCAAATTCCCAGCATGCTGACTCAGGGGCAGGCGGCCCTGATGACCTTGCCCGAACATTATCCAGAGCTGATTTCAACCGAGCAGGTTCGGGAACTGATCAACGGTTTGCGTATCCAGTTGACCGAAGCGGGTCAGGATTTGGTCACCAGTTCGATTTCCGCCACCGCCAGCGTCATTACAGTCATGATCTATATTGTATTGCTGCCGATCCTGGTTTTCTTTTTCCTCAAGGACAAGAAGGTTATCCTGCGCTGGGTCGAGGAACTGCTGCCCAGGGATCATGAGCTGGCGATTCGTGTCTGGGGGGATGTGGACCTGCAAATCGGGAATTATGTCCGCGGAAAATTCTGGGAAATCCTGATCGTCTGGTTTGCAACATTGACGGCGTTTGTTTATCTTGACCTGCAATATGCGATGCTGCTCTCGGTCGTGGTCGGGCTTTCCGTCCTGATCCCTTATGTCGGGGCCATCGTGGTTACCATTCCGGTGGCGTTGATTGCATGGTTTCAATGGGGCTGGTCCAACGAGTTCATCACTCTGGTCGTTGTCTATCTGGTGATTCAGGCGCTGGACGGCAACCTTCTGGTGCCTGTTCTGTTTTCCGAAGTGGTCAATATCCACCCGGTCGCAATCATCGTCGCGGTCTTGTTCTTTGGCGGGTTATGGGGGGTGTGGGGAATCTTTTTCGCGATACCCCTGGCGACACTGGTGCGCGCTATTATTCTGGCATGGCCGAAACCGGATGAGGAACAAGCCTGAACAGCGGTCTGCCCGGCGCCAAGAGTAGATGGCCAGGCCGAAAGTAGCGCAGGCAGGCAGTTTCTGGCTGTTTATTTCCACCCGCCTGCTGGCGGGGCTGTTTTTCGTAACGCTGATCATACTGCTTTATTTCGATCTGGAGATCAGGCATCGTTTCAGCGGCGGCATCCAGGCTGAGCCGGCCCATGTCTACGGTCGGCCGCTGTCTCTGTCGGTCGGCCAGACATACACTCCCGAAGACATCGCAAACAGGCTTGAAGCCAATGGCTATCGCCGCGCCGTCACGCTTGCGGAGCCCGGAGACTTGGTGGTGGCGGCCCATGCCCTGGATGTTTTCATCCGGAGTTACGGGCATGGCGACGATTTGACTGAGGCTCGCGCGGTGCGAATCGCGTTCAACCGCGGCGCCATTTCCGGGGTCATTGATCACTCCAGCGGAGCTGCCATTGACCGGGTGGAATTCGCTCCGCCATTGATCGGCAGCCTGCAACTCGGCCCCCACAAGGACCGGATTTCACTCAAACCGCATCAGGCGCCAGCCGAATTGCTGGAAGCGCTGTTCATTATGGAAGACCGCAATTTCCAGAATCATCACGGCATTGATCCGCGGGGGATCCTGCGCGCGGTCTGGGCCAATCTGCGGCATGGCGGAACGGTTCAGGGCGCCAGTACGCTGACCCAGCAGTTGGTCAAAAATCTCTTTCTGAATCCGCAAAAAAAACTGACCCGTAAAATGGTCGAAGCCATGATGGCCGTTATGATGGAGCTTCGTTTTAGCAAGGCCACCATTCTCGAACTGTATCTGAACGAGGTATTTCTGGGGCAGTCCGGCAACCGGGCCATTCATGGATTTGCCTTGGCCAGCGAATACTGGTTCGCTCGCCCGGTCAACCAGCTCAAGGTCGAGGAGGCCGCGATGCTGGTCGGGATGATCGCCGCCCCTTCCTATTATAATCCGCGCAAACACCCCGAACGGGCCTTGAAGCGCCGCAATCTGGTGCTGAACACTTTGGCCGGGGCCGGCTCGATCAGTGAGTGGAGAGCTGAAATGCTGTCCCAAAAGCCGCTGGGAATCGTGGAGCATAAATCGTTGTCAACCAGCGATTTTCCATCCTGGCTGGATTACCTGCATCGTCAGTTGAGACAGTATTATCCGGAGAAAGTGTTGCGGGAAAACGGATTGAACCTGTATACCACTATCGACATCGACATCCAGAAAACGGCGCAGCAGGCGCTTTCCGATACCCTGGCTCGCCTCGAACAGCAAAGGGAAATGGTTCCGGGGGGGTTGCAGGGCGCGGTGATCGTGGTGAATCCCGGACGCGGCGAAATTCTGGCCCTGGTGGGGGACCGCGCCCGCGGCTATTCGGGGTTCAACCGTGCGGTTGATGCCCGGCGGCCGGTCGGGTCGCTGGTCAAGCCGGTGGTGTATCTGACCGCGTTGCAGCTTCCCGAAAAGTATTCCCTGGCCACATTGCTGGACGACAGCCCGCTGACCCTGCGCTCGGAAGGCGGCGAACCCTGGTCCCCGCAAAATTATGACAAGGAATTTCGCGGTCCCGTGCCTTTGTATCAGGGACTGGTCCACTCCCTCAATCTGCCTACGGTACGACTTGGGCTGCAACTGGGCGTGGACCGGGTGATCGAGACCATGCGCCGGTTCGGTATCCGGCGCGACATCGCCGATTATCCCTCGACCCTGCTCGGCGCCAGCCAGCACTCTCCGCTGGAAATGACGCAGATGTATCAGGTCATCGCCAATCAGGGTGATCTGGTACCGTTACGCACGATACGCAGCATCCGCAATCATCGGGGGCGCATGGTCGCCAGATTCCCGGTTTCCAAAAGCCGGGTAATTGACAATGACAGCGCTTTTCTGATTGATCACGCGCTGGCAATGGTGGTGCGGCAGGGAACCGCCGCCGGTTTGGGCCGCAGTTTTGACGCGCGGCTGAATCTGGCCGGAAAAACAGGGACCACGAATGATTTCCGGGATAGTTGGTTTGCCGGTTACAGCGCCAATCTGCTGACTGTCGTGTGGGTTGGACGGGACGACAACCGACCGGTCAGACTGTCCGGCGCAAGCGGCGCCATGCGGGTCTGGGAGGAAGTCATGTCCCGGTTGCATCTGGAAAAATCGAACCCCGCGCAACACAACAACATTGTGACCGTCAGTATTGACCCCGGCGCCGGACTGGTTGCCAATCAGCGTTGCCCGGAGCGGGTGTCCCTGCCATTCATAAAGGGGTCGGAGCCGGAAGGATTCGCACCATGTTCCGGCCTGTCAGGCAGCGGCGCGGGCTGGTTTAAATAAGCGGTGGCTCAGTCGCTTTTATCTCCATGGAGATACTTCAGACTGAATGATTTGGCGTTATAGTATAATGAAGTTTTCGCAATGCGGGAGATCGAAATGAAGTACTGTAAATCCATTATCGAAACGATTGGCGATACGCCTCTGGTCAGGCTCAATTCCGTCACGCGCGGCATCAAGGGGACGGTGCTGGCGAAGGTTGAGTACTTCAATCCGGGAAACTCGATGAAGGACCGCATGGCGATCAAAATGATCGAGGACGCCGAGGCGAGAGGCGATCTGAAACCGGGCGGCGCCATTATCGAAGGGACTTCGGGGAATACCGGGATGGGACTGGCGCTGGGCGCCATCGCAAGAGGCTACCGATGTATTTTTACCCTGGCTGACAAGCAATCCCAGGAGAAGATCGACATATTGAAGGCGGTTGGCGCCGAAGTCCATGTCTGTCCGACTGCGGTGGCGCCCGAAGACCCGAGATCCTATTACTCGGTGGCGCAACGGCTGAATGAGGAAATCGAAAATTCGTACTATCCCAACCAATATGACAATTTGTCCAACGCGGACGCGCACTATGAAACCACCGGCCCGGAAATCTGGCGGGATACCGATGGCAGAATCACTCACTACGCAGCCGGAGTCGGCACCGGTGGGTCCATGTGCGGTGTGGCAAAATATCTGAAGGAGCAAAACCCCGACGTAGTGACCGTCGGCATTGATACTTATGGTTCGGTGTTCAAGAAATACAAGGAAACCGGAGTGTTTGATGAAACTGAAATCTATCCCTATCTGACCGAGGGCATTGGCGAGGACATTCTCCCCGCCAATGTGGATTTCTCACTGATTGATCATTTTATAAAGGTGACCGACAAGGATGGGGCGATCATGACCCGGAGGCTGTCTCGTGAAGAGGGTCTGTTTGTTGGCTGGTCCTGCGGCTCCGCGGTCTGGGGCGCGCTGGAGTGGGCGCGGGAGAATCTGACTGAAGACGATGTCATGGTGATCATCATGCCGGATCACGGTACCCGTTATCTGGGCAAGATTTACAATGATGACTGGATGAAGGATCACGGCTTTATCGAGGAACGTGACTACGGCTCGGCGGCCAATATCATCGCCAAGCAGGACGGCGAGGACGCCCTCACCACGATCAGCAGGGATGCCAGCGTGACCGAGGCGATTTCATTGCTGACCTCGGTTTCGGTTTCGCAGTTGCCGGTGATGGACGGGGATCAGTTTGTCGGCAGCCTGAGCGATACCCGGTTGCTCAAGCAACTGATCGAAGACCCTTCCATCCGGGAAAAGGAGGTCCATGAGGTCATGGATCAGCCGTTCCAGTTCGTGCCAGCCGATACCACGCTTGATGTTCTCTCCTCGATGATCAACCGGAAAAATCCCGCGCTGATGGTTCGCGACCGCTGTGGTCTGCCGCGCATCATCACCAGGCATGACTTGCTGGAGGCGATCGCAGAAGCGTAAGTCTCTTGTCGCGGCGCAGCAGGTAGACCGCGATCGCCAGGTTCACGATATTGAACGCGATGGCGTTTATGAATGACAGGGTATAGGAGCCGGACAGGTCGTATAACATTCCCGCCATCCATCCGCCGAGCGCCATACCCCCTACGGTGGCGACCAGCAGCGCCCCGACCCTTCTGCCGGCCTGGTCGGGTCGAAAAAACCGGCGGATGATCAGCGTATAGGACGGTACGATGCCGCCCTGCACCAGACCGAACGCGATGGCCGCCAGATAAAGACCGGCCAGGGTATCGACGAATAGAAACAGGAAAAGCACGGATGCCTGTAGACCTGAGCCGAGCAGCAGTGTCCTGAATCCGCCGATTCGATCCGAAATAAAACCGGAGGAAACGCGGCTGACAATACCGAAACCGAGCATCATCGACAGCATCCAGGCGCCGTCTTTGGCGTCGAAACCCAGATCAATGACATGCGGGATAATGTGTATCTGCGGCATCGCCATGGCCACGCAGCAGCCAATTCCGGCGATACACAGGGCGCATTGCAGTTGCCTTGTTGTCATGCCGAGAGGGCGGTTCCAGTTTTCCCGGTCGGCGGCCTGCTTCGCGGCCGGGTCATACTGTTTCCTTTTCAGGTATACCAGCGAAAGGGGAAGCATACTCAGGCTGCACCATGCCAGATAAACCAGGCTTTGCCGCCACCCGACTGAATCGATCCAGCCCTGCATGATCGGTGGCCACAGCGCCCCGGCCAGATAGCTGCCGCTGGCTACAATACCGATTGCCAGTCCTCGCCTGCGGGTGAACCAGTGCGAGATGTCCGCCATCAGCGGGCCGAATGAAAAAGCGCCGCCGAGAAAGCCGCACAGCACGGCCAGGGAGAGCGTGAATACCCAGAAGTTTTCCGCGTGGCTGACGATATACAGTCCTGTCGGCAGGGAAACGCCCGCGGTGACCGCCAGAACCAGAATGCCGAACCGGTCCATGATTCGCCCGAGTATAATGCTGCCCAGACCGAATCCGATCATATACATGGTATAGGGCAGGGCGCCCGCGCCGTGGCCGACCTGGAATTCCCGGGTGACCGGTTCAAGCGCCATGATGGAAGCGTACATCCCGCACATCGCGACCGTCATCATCATCAGGGAATTGATTGCCCTGATGACGGGATAAAGGGAAGAGGACGGATTCAGAAGGGTGATCATCGGTGGGCCACGGTAGCCGCCGATCATACTCCACCGGCTCCTGTAAGCCAATTCCCGCGCCCAACCGTTGGCGTGGATTCCCGCTCCCCGTTCGGTTAGACTCCGCTCAAACCAGCCGCAACCGGAAAACAACTTGACCTCGCGCCCCTCATCCTCGAAACCTGAAATTGTGGTTGCCCTATCGGCCGCAATATGGGGGCTGTTCTGGCTGCCGCTCAGAGCGTTCGAATCCATGGGGCTGGACCCGGCCTGGGTTACGGTCGGGCAGTTCATCAC
Source organism: Candidatus Poriferihabitaceae bacterium (assembly GCA_965214205.1). Classification (GTDB taxonomy): domain Bacteria; phylum Pseudomonadota; class Gammaproteobacteria; order Arenicellales; family Poriferihabitantaceae. The sequence goes on from OZ243941.1 coordinate 1,482,386, forward strand.
CCCGCTGGTTTGCCTGCTGCCATTTGCCTGTGTCCGCTTGCGGCGCCGGCAACCGATTGGCGCCGGTCAGGTGATCACCGGGTTTTTGATTGGCGGGGCATTGGCCTTGTACTGCGAGAGCCTGCTGCTGACCGATGTGGTGCGCGCCTTGATCCTGTTTTACGTGATGCCGGCCTGGGGCACGCTGGTGGAGATCGGTTTCATGGGTCGCCGGTTTACCCTGTGGCGCGGACTTTCCTTGTTCCTCAGTATGGCCGGTCTGTTGATCCTGCTCCGGGTGAACGCCAATCTGGAGGTATCCCTGAATGCCGGCGATGTGATGGCGCTGTTATCCGGGATGATTTACGCGGTCGGCGCGATGCGGGTTCGCCAGGCGCAGGAAGTCACGGTGTTCGAGCAGGTATTCGCGTTTTTCCTTTTCGGGGGTATTTTCGCCGTTGCATTGACCTTCCTGCCGATTGCGGGCTTCGGGGTACTGCCATCGGTATCGGTCTTGAAAGAGGTCGCGCCCTGGATGATACTGATGTCCGTGCTATTCATGATCCCGGTATCATGGGGGTTGTACTGGGGGAACCGGTCGGTTGATCCGGGGCGGCTCGGCATATTGCTCCAGCTCGAAGTGGTGGTCGGAATCGGCAGCGCGGCGATTATTACCGACGAGCTGTTCGGCTGGCGTGAGGCGACCGGGGCGCTGCTGGTGCTTGGCGCCGGACTGATCGAGGTTATTGCCAATCGGCCTGCGCCAACAAGCGACCCAGCCGCTGCCCGGAGTCCGTCCGGACCGCCTTGACCCAAGCCAGTTTGATCAATTTTGGGTATACTCACGGGTTATTCAATCTGACCGGAGCGACTTATGACGCACGCTATTCGCATTCACCAGACAGGTGGCATCGACCAGCTCAACTGGGAGCCGCTTGATGTGGGGGAACCGGGGGACGGCGAGGCGCTCCTTCGCCAGACCGCGGTCGGCCTCAACTTTATTGACGTGTATATGCGTACCGGGTTATATCCGGTGGCGCAGATGCCGGCGGTACTGGGCATGGAGGCGGTTGGGGTGGTTGAGGCGGTCGGGGATCAGGTAGCCGGATTGTCGGTGGGTGACCGGGTCGCTTATGGCACATTGCCCGGAGCCTACACGGAAGCCCGTCTGGCGCCGGCTTCGATGCTGTTGAAACTGCCGGATAGCGTGAGTGATCAGACCGCCGCCGCGATGATGCTGAAGGGCTTGACCGCGCATTATCTGTTGTACCGCTCCTACCCGGTCAAACCCGGCGATGTCATTCTGGTCATGGCCGCCGCGGGAGGCGTGGGTCTGATACTTTGCCAGTGGGCGAAATATCTCGGCGCTACGATTATCGGCTGTGTCGGTTCCAGTGAAAAAGCGGCGCTGGCGAAAGCCAACGGAGCCGATCATACGATCCTCTACCGCGAGGAGGATATCGCCGGGAGAGTCCGGGAAATCACCGCAGGGGAAGGGGTCGCGGTATCCTATGATTCCGTTGGTCAGGCCACATTCGAGTCTTCCCTGGACTCGTTGCGTCCTTTCGGCGTGTTGGTTACTTATGGCAACGCGTCAGGGCCGGTTGAACCGTTCAGTCCGGCGATTCTCGCGCCCAAAGGGTCACTCTATGTAACCCGCCCGACCCTGGCGACTCATACCGCGACCAGAGAGTTGCTAGAGGAAGGCGCGAATCGTCTGTTTGATGTCGTGGATCGGGGGATCGTGAAAATCACGGTCAACCAGACTTATGCCCTGTCACGGACAGCGGACGCCCATCGTGACCTCGAAGCCAGGAAAACCACCGGTTCCACTGTTTTGCTCCCCTGAGCGGCCTCGCGATCTCTTATTCCTTCGATACAAACTGGAGCGATTGATACGCGGTTCGCCTGGCCTGTTTGCGTTTCAGGGGGGAGTTGAAAAACCGGTTCAGGGCGGCGCCCAGTATGGCGCCCTGTCTGGCTGGCGCCATTTCAGCCTCTTCACGAACGGCCAGCGCGGTCTTCAGCAGGTGTACCGAGACAATATACTCATCCTGACCATGGTCGAACAACCGGTTGACCAGCGCGGCGATCCCCCGCTCGTTGTCGTCGAAATTCCAGCAGGCCGGATCGTCTCCGGTCGTTGTAAAGGCCGTGTTCCTGCCAACGAAACAAGCCATCTGTAACAGCCCCTGAGGCCAGAGCCTGGGGAAGCGGGTGCATTGCTGGCGAACCGCGTTGGCGAAGGTCAACCCATGGGTGAAATCCAGCCAGCCCACATTGTCCGAGACCGTTATATGCGCCTTGTCCTGCTGTCGGATGTCAAAACGCAGCATATTCAGCGCATTGGCCTCCAGTAATACCGGGTAAATCAATTCAGGGGAGGCGCCGCTATACTTCACGGTCGTGTCCAGTGCGCTTTTGATTCCACAGCCAATCCATTGGTCCGCGGTTGGAACGAGGTCCCGGGGGTGGTTGTCACCCCAGCTTTCGAGTGCATCCTGATAGCGCCGGAATTCGGGAATCCGGTCTTCACGGGTGGCATAGACGATTTCCCGCACCAGAGAGAGCAGCAGGGGTTCGGCTACGGTGTCGCCCAGGCGCCTGATCAGGTATCCGGCCTTGGTCACATAAATCAGGGAATGACCGAAAGCGTTATAGTGCGCGAGGGCGGCCTGCGTCAGGGACTGTTCAAAATCGGAGAAAGTCAGGCCGTCTTTCAGTCCCCCGCGTATCATCGCGACCGCGGCGCTTTCGTCTTCCCGCTCAATCGCCTCCACAAAGCCGGTTTCACTGAACGGCATGACATCCTGTGTAAACGGGTATTCGGGTTCCCGCAAAACGTCGAATGAGGCATGTCCCACTGATTCCGTCAGGCAGACCAGTTGGAGTTCGTCATCGCCGTCTGTTTCGTTATACAGGATCAGCCAGTCCGCCATGCCCGCGTAGGCATGGGTCCAGCCGAATTCCATGCGCTGCCAGGACCAGTCAATGGCGCGCCGCAAACTATCGAACGGGTCGCCGCCGAGACGAATCAATCGCGCGATTTCCCGACTGATCCGATCATAGGAGTGGTCATCGAACGCGTCGCGCAGACTGTCCATGATATGGGCATATTGATCTTCGTAAGGCGGGTCGGACAGGTCCACCCAGATTTCATCCCCGCGTAGTTCGACCGGGTAGGTGCGCAGCCGGTCACCGCCAAACAGATTGCGGCCGGTGTTCAGGTTGAATTTCCAGTTATGCCAGTTGCAAGTGAGGATACAGTCATCGGAAAGACTTCCCTGGGACAGGGGATAGCCTTCGTGGGGGCACTTGTTGTTGCAGGCCCGAACCCCTTCCGGGGAATCGAACAACGCAATCTGTCTGCCGTCAATACGGACCATTGAGATCGTATTTTTCCGCAGTTCGCGCATCGACTGGGCATAATGCCAGTGGTTTTCTTCGAAATAATCAGACGCCGCTTTTGTGTTCATGACGGTTGCTCCTGAAACGCGCGCAGGCATCGTTCGATATCTTCGCTGTCATTGTGGACATGAGTGGATATGCGAATGCGGTCAAACGCCGCATAGGCGCCCCATACCAGAACCCCCTGTCGCTCCATGGCGTTGCGAAAAGCCTGGATATCCGGAACCATGAAAGAAACATTGCCGGCGCGGTCCCGGTCCGCCTCGGGAGTCATTAATTCCCAGCCTTGTTTCCGGACGCCATTCAGTATTTCTCCACTCAGGGACAGGGCATGGGATTCGATCCGGTCCATCCCGAGATCCAGAATATGGTCCAGCGCATTGTCGAGTATATAAATGCTGATAAAGGCCGGGTTGCCGGGTAAAAACCGCTTCGCATTGCTGTGCAGTTCATACTCTACGGGATTCTGCCAGCCGCCGCTGCTCTGTACACTGTGCCAGCCGAGAAACGGCGGGTCGAATTCAGGTAGGCGTTCCCGATTCCAGTAAAACACCGCGCAGCCGTGGGCGCCCAATAACCACTTGTAGCAACTGGATACCATGATGTCGGCATGGCTCGCGTCCACCGCAACGACTCCGGCGGCATGAGTGGCGTCTACCAGAAATAAAGCGTTGGATTCGCGGACAAGCCTGGAAATACGCGCGATATCCATGCGCTGTCCGGTGAACATACTGACCTGGCTGATTGCCACGACCCGGGTGCGATGGTCTATCTGCCGGGCGATATCGTCAATCGACAGGAACCAGTTGACATGGCGGACGATCCGCAACTCCACTCCACGGGCCTGTAATTTTGTCCACGGGTAAATCCCGGAAGGGAATTCGACATCGCAGACCACCACATTGTCCCCTGATTTCCAGTCCAGGCCATAGAGAGCATTGTTGATGCCTTCCGATGCGCTCGATAAAAAAGTGATCTCGTCCGCCTCCGCCGAAAACAACCGGGCGCATTTTTCGCTGGCGCGCTGCACGGCTTCATCTTCCCTGTGCCGCGCATTTTCCCCCGTCGCCTTGTCGAGCATGAACCGATCAACCGCCTGACCGTGGGATTTCAGCATCGGAGACTCCCCGCCCGTCGCCAGATTGGCAATCCCTTCGAGTCCGATAAATTGATCTTTTGAAATCAGCGATTCAGTCATCGCGCTATTTTAACCCTGTTCATCAGTATATTGTATCTTCGTAGTATGGGGCGGGGGAATATACTGTTTGACAAGGGATTCTCATAACAGGATAATCCCGCCTCTTTCGGCTACCCATTTTCTCGCGCAGATAACCACAAACGGGGCGTTAGCTCAGCTGGTAGAGCATCTGACTTTTAATCAGGTGGTCACAGGTTCGAATCCTGTACGCCCCACCATTTTTCAAGGTGGACCGGACTGTACGGTAACAACTATGGCGATTCGTGAAATCATACGGATGGGGCACCCTGTCCTGCGGCAAAAAGCCCGCGCAGTGCGGGATGATGAAATCAAATCCCCGGATTTATGCCGCCTGGTCGATGACATGATCGAGACACTCGATGACGCGGGTGGAATCGGTCTGGCCGCTCCGCAAGTGAACGAAAGTGTGCGGGTCGCGATTTTGAATATGCCCGAAGGAACCAATCGTTACGGTCATTTCGAGGCGATTCCGCTCACGGTCTGCATTAACCCCAGGATGACCATTCTGGCCGATGCCCGTCTGGAAGGATATTGGGAGGGCTGTCTGTCCGTGCCCGGACTGCGCGGTTTCGTCAAACGCCCGCAATCGCTGCGGTTGGATTATACCGACATGGACGGAGCCGCCCGGCAGGTCGAGTTCAACGGATTCCACGCCACCGTTTGCCAGCATGAACTCGATCATCTGGATGGCCTGCTGTACATTGACCGTATCGCAGACTCCAGATTGCTCATGTTTGAGGAAGAGTTTGTGCGATTCGTTCAACCGCAAGGGGTTCGGGAGTTGTCGGATTGACGAGGGTGTCGGCGATACGCGAGTGAGGTAATTGCGGGCGAACAGAAACCGGTCAGATCGTGGTATCCTTGCGTGACTTGTTTTCGTATCAGAGGTACATGTCGCTGGATACACAGTATTATGATGAGATGTTTGGTCATGGGGGAGAGGTGCGTCTCCCATATACTAACTATCATGACTGGGTGGCTGCGGAAAATCTCCCCCGGTTAAGGAAGAAATCATCCGAAGCTGAGAACTATTTCCACAGTACCGGCATTACGTTCAATGTCTACGGCAATGAAGATGCCACCGAACGTCTGATCCCCTTCGATATCGTGCCGAGAATCCTGTCCTCAGCCGAGTGGTCGCGACTCGTGCGGGGGATTGAGCAGCGGGTCAGGGCGATCAATGCCTTCATCTACGACATTTACCACAGGCAGGAGATACTCCGGTCTGGCCGCATTCCGGTTTCCCTGATCTCCCGCAACAAGGCATTTGTGCCCCAGATGATGGGGTTCAACCCGCCCGGCGGTGTCTATACACATATTGTCGGAATTGACATTGTGCGTACAGGCGAAAATGAGTTCAGGGTTCTGGAGGATAATGCCCGCACGCCTTCGGGAGTCTCCTATATGCTGGAGAATCGTGAAACTATGATGCAATTGTTTCCCGAGCTGTTCTCACGAAACCATGTGCGGCGGGTCAGTGACTATCCGAAAAACCTTCGCTCCTCGCTGGAAGCCTGCGCCCCGCCCGCATGTACCGGCTCCCCGGTGGTCGTCATCCTGACTCCGGGAATCCACAATTCTGCATATTTCGAGCATTCTTTTCTGGCCGATCAGATGGGAGTCGAACTGGTGGAAGGAAGTGATCTGAGAGTGATCGACGGGCGTATCGGCATGCGTACCACACGCGGACTCTTCCCGATAGACGTTCTCTACCGACGTGTGGATGACGATTTCCTTGACCCCCTGACTTTCAACCCGGATTCCCTGCTCGGCACGCCCGGAATCATGGATGTTTACCGCTCCGGCGGTATTACATTGGCCAATGCGCCGGGCACAGGCATTGCGGATGACAAGTCAATCTACTCCTATATGCCTGAAATCATTGAGTTCTACACTGGCGAGAAAGCGCTGTTGGATAATGTTCCGACATGGCGATGTTCTGAGGCCGACTCGCTGGTATATGTTCTGGACCACCTGGAGGAACTGGTCGTCAAGGAAGTTCATGGATCGGGCGGATATGGCATGCTGGTAGGCCCCGCCGCAAGTAAGAGGGAACTGAAATCTTTTGCCGCAAAGCTCAAGAAGCGCCCCGACAACTACATCGCCCAACCGACTCTGGCCCTGTCGACGGTGCCTGTGCTGACAAAGGCAGGCTTGGCGCCACGTCATGTGGATCTCCGTCCCTTTGTACAGGTTTCCCCCAACGGTATCAGCATTTGTCCGGGCGGGTTGACTCGTGTGGCGTTAAAGAAGGATTCTCTGGTGGTCAATTCAAGCCAGGGCGGCGGCACCAAAGATACCTGGGTGCTGGACGGATGACTCGCCTGCTTGGCAAAACCGCTGGGGGGTTGTTCTGGATGTTCCGCCTGCTTGAGCGGAGCGAAAATACGGCGCGTCTGCTTGATGCGGGATTCCGTATTGCACTGACTCGGTCCGATGCGGCGCAGGATGAGTGGAATTCGATTCTGACCACTACGGGGACACAGGACATTTACTTCCGCAATCATGAGCGGGCCGATGGCAAGCTCGTTATCAACTTTCTTCTGCGAGACAAAACCAATCCCTCGAGTGTTCTGTCGACCATTGAAGCGGCAAGGAATAACGCGCGCGCCGTGCGTGCATCATTGACCCGGGAAGTCTGGGAGGCGACCAACATAGCCTGGATTACGCTACGGGAAGTCCTGAGCAAGCCGGTTAAGGAGCGAGAGCTTCCGGCAGCGCTCAATGCAATTCGTAAACATTCTTCACTGGTTCGTGGCGCCATGCACGGAACCATGATGAGAAATGATATATTTGACTTTTCCCGAATCGGGAGTTTTCTTGAAAGAGCGGACAACACGGCTCGCATACTGGACGTCAAGTATTATGTACTGCTTCCCACCGGAAGCTATCTGGGTTCGTCGCTGGATAATGTACAGTGGGAGACTATTCTGAGCTCGGTCTCGGCTGTGCGTTCCTACAGATGGGTAAATGAAGGCAAGATCAGCGCTTCAAGTGTCGCCCACTTTCTGATTCTGGATACCAGGATGCCACGCTCCCTGGCATTCTGCTACGAAAAAATTGAGGATAATCTGGGCCACCTGACACGTGATTACGGCATCCGTAACGAGTCCTACGGGATGGTAAGCTCCATATCCAGGAGTCTGAACAAGGATTCCATTGATGTTGTCCTTGAAAATGGTCTGCATGAATTTCTGAGTGATTTTCTTGGGCAGAATGCGGCGCTGGGTACGCAGATCGAAAAGGACTTCCGGTTTTACGAGTAGCTGCCATGCTTCTTGATATTTTTCACCGGACTCTCTACAAGTACGATGCGGCTGTCAAATACGCCTTGCTTCAAGTCAGGCAATCTCCTGCCAGTGGCATACTGCAGAATGTACTGAACTGGGAGATTGAATTGGTCAACGGGCGCAAGGAACTGGATTTCAAGGATCACAATGACAATCGGGTCTGGCTGATCAGCATTGAACCAGACCAGCGGGAAATCGACATCCGCTGTCGCGGGCAAATCGAAACTCGCGACAATGCGGGCATTCTCGGTAAACATACAGGACATGCGCCTCTTTGGTATTACAACCGTGATACTGCGTTGACTCGTCCCGGGCCTGCAATACACAAGCTGGTTCAAGAACCTGGTCTGTCCGGCAAGATGGAACTGGACACATTGCATCAGCTTTCTGAAAGGATTGCCTCATCCATTCGCTATGAGAGTGGCGCGACCTCTTCCACAACCACTGCAGAAGAAGCGTTGCGCGCTCGATGCGGTGTATGTCAGGATCACACTCATGTCTTTGTTGCCGCCGCCCGCCTGATCGGATTCCCTGCGCGGTACGTCAGTGGCTATCTGATGATGGATGGCCAGATTCACCAGCAGGCCGGTCATGCCTGGGCGGAGGCATGGGTTGAACCGCTCGGCTGGGTGGGGTTCGATGTTTCCAACGGAATCTCCCCGGATGATCGGTATGTGCGGACCGCTTCAGGTCTTGACTACCGAGAGGCCGCTCCTGTACAGGGAATGCGTTTTGGAGAGGGCGAGGAGTCCATGAGTGTACAATTACAGATTCAACAGCAGTAACCGTAATTACTATTTCGTCCGTCATGACATATTGCATTGGCATACGCCTCAACAAGGGTCTGGTTTTTATGTCCGACACCCGTACCAATGCGGGCGTAGATAATGTTTCGGTTTTCAGGAAAATGAACATTTGGGAAAAGCCGGGAAGTCGCATTATCACAGTCCTTTGCGCTGGCAATCTGGCGACCACACAGTCAGTTATCAGTCTGCTCAATGAGCGCACCAAAACACCGGAGGAGAGGATGCCCTCAATTCTGGAGGCGCCGACCATGTTCCAGGTTGCAAAACTGGTAGGAAGGACGCTTCAGGAAGCGATCAGGGACAATGTCAACGAAGGCCAGACGGCAGATTCCAATTTCAATGCCACCCTGATCGTTGGCGGTCAGATTGCCGGTAGCCGCCCGACCATGTTCATGGTTTACCCGGAAGGGAACTTTATCGAGGCATCATCCGATACGCCATTTTTACAGATTGGTGAAACAAAATACGGGAAACCTGTTCTGGTGCGCGCTTATGAGCCTGATATGGAGTTCGGAGACGCTGTCAAACTGTTAATACTGTCGTTTGACTCAACCCTGAAATCAAACCTGTCGGTGGGTTTGCCTCTGGACCTGCACATTTATGAAGCGGATACCCTTCAGGCAGGGTATCAGCAGAGAATCAATGCGGATCACCCTTATTATCAGACGGTCTCCAGAGACTGGGGAGTAGCCTTGAAAAGCGCTTTTCAGTCACTGCCGCAATTCATGATCGACAAACCCGGGAGCTAAACAGGTACTGACAACCGCCTGTATCGCTTGTCATGTTTCTTTTGCCCTCTTATACTCAATTTTATGGCACTTTCTGATTCCGGTCACCGAAGCGTTCGTTACCAGCCCGACGAATCCCCGCCGCCGGCGCTCTCTCTGGGTCTCGGTTTTCAGCTGGCCGCTATTACGGTTACTGGTGTGGTGCTGACTCCAGCGATTGTAATTCGGGCGGCGGGTGGCAGCGAGCATTTCCTCTCATGGGCCGTGTTTGCCGCTGTCATGGTCGCAGGAGCAACCACCGTATTGCAGGCAGTCCGGGTGGGTCGGTTTGGCGCCGGTTATGTGCTCATGATGGGAACCTCAGGAGCGTTTATTGCGGTCTGTATTACCGCCATTGCCGAAGGGGGGCCGGCGATGCTCGCTACTCTGGTGATCGTTTCCTCCTTTTTCCAGTTCATACTGGCGACGCGACTCTCGCTACTCCGGCAGATTCTGACTCCGACCGTCGCCGGCACGGTACTCATGCTGATTCCGGTGACGATCATGCCGATTGTCTTCGGGATGTTCAACACGGTACCGGAGGGCGCGCCTCCAGCCGCTGTGCCGGTGACGGCTTTGGTTACTCTGGTCGTCATTGTAGGTCTGGCATTGAAATCCAGGGGGCAGCTGAGACTCTGGGTGCCGGTCATCGGTGTTGTGACCGGTTCGATGGTCGCCGGATTTTTTGGTATTTACAATTTCGACCTGGTTGCCGATGCTGCCTGGGTGGGCTTGCCGGAGGGCAGTTGGCCAGGGCTGGATTTAAGTTTCGGCCCGGTTTTCTGGACACTGCTACCCGCATTCGTGTTTGTCACTCTGGTCGGCGCCGTGGAAACAATCGGCGATTCAATCGCTATTCAGCGCGTATCCTGGCGCAAACCGCGGGCAGTGGATTTTCGGGCGGTACAGGGCGCTGTGGGGGCGGATGGAATGGGTAATCTGTTGTCCGGTCTGGCCGGAACCGTGCCGAATACGACTTATTCTACCAGCATTGCAGTGGTTGAGCTGACCGGGGTCGGAGCGCGCAGCGTCGGTATCGCTACCGGCGCGTTATTTATCGCGCTGGCCTTTTTCCCCAAGGCGCTCGCTATCATTCTGGCGATTCCCGATCAGGTGGTTGCCGCCTATGTAACCGTGATTCTGGCGCTGATCTTCATACTGGGTATGAAAATGGTTGTCCAGGATGGAATCAATTATCGGGTCGGCCTGATTGCCGGGGTCTCGTTCTGGATTGGTTCCGGCCTTCAAACCGAATCCATTTTTCCCGAATTTTTCTCGCAATTCGCTGGAGGATTCCTGCAAAATGGAATTACGTCTGGTGGTTTGATGGCGATTATTCTGACTATGTTCCAGAGGCTGGGAGTATCTCGCAGTAGTCGGTTCGAGACAGAGTTGGCTGCTGCATCACTGCCGGATATGCGGGAGTTTTTGCAGGCATTCGTATCACGCAACGGCTGGAATCAAGAGATGATGACTCGGCTCGACATAGCCAGTGAGGAAACCCTGCTAACGCTCCTGGAAGCAAATGAAGCGGTCGAGGAGCATCAGTCGCGCAGATTGAATCTGGCTGTGCGTAAGGAAGACGGTGGGGCTGTACTTGAGTTCGTGGCCACAACCGGGGAAGAAAATCTCCAGGATCAAATAGCGCTGCTTGGCGAGCAAGCCGTTGACGCTCCTGTCGTGGAGAAGGAAATATCGCTTCGCCTGTTGCGGCATGTGGCATCTTCGGTATTGCATCAGCAATACTACAACACAGACATCGTGACCGTGTGCGTGGATACGCCGAAATCAGGGCCACAATAACTGATGGCGATTCGTGAAATCATACGCATTATGAAAGAACAACCGCAACCAATCATCGAGAACCTGACTGTTGGAGGCCTGGCAATCCTGATCATGGCAATGGCTCATTCCGCCAATGCAACACAGACAGGAGAACCGGAGGAATGGGAAGTAGAAAGAACCGTGCCCTTCATGCCGGGTCCAAATATGGACGGTTCGTTTGAGGAAGGTCCGGTTGTAGACGGCAAGCGCAACGGGCGCTGGGTGATCAAAGAGGGAGACGTGGTTTGGGAAGGCCCGTATGTAGATGGCAAGATGAACGGCCATTGGGTGATCACACTTCCAGACGGCACGGTTTGGGAAGGTGAGTATGTAGACGATAAGGAGAGCGGGCTTTGGGTGATTAAATTCCCGGACGGTACGGTTATTGAGGAAGGCCGGTATGTGGGCGGAGTAAAACAGTAATGGGTAATGAACGAACCCTGTAAGTTGACCCGGATCAGTCCGCGGGAAACCGGGGATTATCATTATCTGGACCGATCAGACCGATGTTATTGTCTCGGGTTTTATTACTCGGGAGAGGGCTTTGAGGGTCTTGGTCTGAATCGGGTTGTGCTTGATCTGAAAAGGGAGCCCGATATCCGGTACTCGAATTCGGACGCCTGGCAAGACAAGAGGGAAGCCATAACACGAGTCTCGTCTGTGTTGACGGTTGCTGTCGGTAAACTGTTTCCTGGTAAAACGATGACTTTGATACCCATTCCGCCTTCAAAGAAAATCGGAGACCCGGAGCACGATGACCGGATGCTGAAAATTTGCAATCTTGTGGCCTCAGGGCTTGCCTGCGCGCAGGCGGATGAATTATTTGTGATTAAAAAGTCGGTGCAGGCTTCGCATTTGTCCCGGATCAGGCCGACTAAGGAGCGGTTGAAAGAAAATCTCAGGATGATGATTCGCGCTCCTGATTACAGGCCGGGGCCTCTGGTGATTCTGCTGGATGACGTGTTGACTTCCGGGGCGCATTACGCGGCCTGTAAGGAACTGCTGGAAGGGATGTTTCCCGCCGTGACAGTGGCGGGAATCTTCGTCGCCAGAGTAGACCATGTTTAGCCAGATAGTTGATCCAGCCATGATGGTCGTGTCCCCTACGCGCCTTATTTTAATCTTTTGTACTTGATTCTCCTGGGCTTGATGGTATCGCCAAAGCGGCGTTTGTAGTCCTCTTCATAGTCATGATAGTTACCGTCAAACCAGGTGACCTGTGAGTTCCCTTCGAATGCCAGGATATGGGTGGCGATTCGATCCAGAAACCATCGGTCATGTGAAATAATCGCCGCGCATCCGGGAAAATCCAGGATGGCTTCTTCCAGCGCCCGCAGGGTTTCCACATCCAGATCATTGGTCGGTTCGTCCAGCAACAACAAATTGCCGCCGCTGGCCAGCAGTTTTGCGAGATGCACCCGGTTTCTTTCGCCGCCGGACAGCTGCCCGACTTTTTTCTGCTGGTCTGTGCCCTTGAAGTTGAAGCGGCCTACATAACGCCGTGAATGCACTTCGTATCCATTGACCAGCATAATGTCCTGATTTCCCGTAATCTCCTCAAATACGGTTTTACTGTCATCCAGTGAATCCCGGGATTGATCAATATAGCTGATTTTGACCGATTCGCCGATCTTGAAGTGGCCGGATGTAGGGGACTCCTGCCCCGTCATCATTCGGAACAGGGTCGTTTTACCAGCTCCGTTGGGGCCGATAATGCCGACAATCCCGCCCCTGGGGAGGCTGAAACTGACATTCTCATACAGCATATTGTCGCCGTAGGATTTCGAGATACTGTTCGCTTCGATGACCTGGTCGCCCAGACGCGGCCCCGGCGGGATATAGATTTCATTGGTTTCCGCCCGTTTCTGATAATCAGTCGAGTTCAGTTCTTCAAACCGCCTGATTCGGGCCTTGGCTTTGGCGTGGCGCCCCTTCGGATTTGAACGAACCCACTCCAATTCGTTTCGCATGCTTTTTATGCGTGCGGTTTCAGACTTCTGCTCCTGTTGCAGACGGGTTTCCTTTTGAGTGAGCCAGGATGAATAATTTCCCTGCCAGGGGATGCCCTGTCCCCGGTCCAGCTCCAGAATCCAGCCCGCCACATTGTCGAGGAAATAGCGGTCATGGGTCACGGCGATCACGGTTCCTTCGAATTCATGGAGATAGCGTTCCAGCCACGCGACCGATTCCGCGTCCAGATGGTTGGTCGGTTCGTCGAGAATCAGCATGTCGGGATTGGAGAGCAGCAACCTGCACAGCGCTACACGGCGCCTTTCGCCGCCGGACAGTGTGTTGACCTTTGTCTCCCAGGGGGGCAGGCGCAGCGCATCCGCCGAGATTTCAAATTTATGCTCCAGGTTGTGACCATCGGCCGCCTGTATGATGTTCTCCAGTCGGGTCTGTTCTTTTGCCAGGGCATCGAAATCCGCGTCCGGTTCGCCGTAAGCGAGATAAACCGCATTGAGTTTCTCATGGGCCTGTTTGATTTCCGACATGGCCTCTTCGACGACTCCGCGCACATCCCTGGACTCGTCCAGCTCCGGTTCCTGAGCCAGGTAACCGATGTTCAGGTCAGGCTGGGGACGGGCTTCGCCGATGATTTCGGTATCTATTCCGGCCATAATTTTCAACAAAGTGGATTTGCCTGCGCCGTTATATCCCAAAACGCCGATTTTCGCGCCGGGGAAGAAATTCAGGTAAATGTCCTTTAGTATCTGTTTATTGGGCGGGACAACCTTGCCCACACCGTTCATCGTAAAAACGTATTGCGCCACCAGCGTACCTCACAATCATAAAAAATGGACGCGGTATTATACGGCGCACAGGTGGACAAAATTCGGTGCAGGTGAGTAAAATTGATAAAACATAATTTCCCGGAGGATGGCAGCATGAAGAAACTGGTCGGAATCACGTCTTTGGTTTTGGTTTTTTGTTTCAGTGGCCTTGTCACAGCCCATGGGGCTGGCAATGATCCTGTGCAGAAGGCAATCAAGGCGCGTCACAGCGAAATGGTGTTGCGCAGCTTCAATGCCGGGCCGTTGTTCGGCATGGCGAAGGGTGATATTGAATACGATGCGGAACTGGCGGCAACCCTGGCCAACAACTTGTTGATCATGACCACGATTAATAATGGTCGTATGTGGCCCGCTGGTTCCGACAATGAAGCCTATCCCGACGATACCCGGACCTTGCCGGAGGTCTGGACCACTTATCCCGCTATCGAGGACAAGGGGAAAGCGTATCTGGATGCGGTCACCGCTCTTGCTGAAGTTGCGGGAAACGGGCTTGGGGAACTCCGGTCTGTAATCGGCGATGTCGGACAGTCCTGTAAGGGATGCCACGACGATTTCCGGGCCGAAGAGGATTACTGACATCAGGCAAGCCGTATAACGGTTACCTGCGTCGGGCCAGTTGAACCCGCCAGACTGTTGCCACAATGAGCCGTTATCAGACCATACCGGTTTGGGATGGGGTTACCCGGACCTGGCACTGGTTGCTGGCGCTGGCCGTAATCAGTGGCTGGCTGCTGGGTGAATTCCGCACTTTCAACCTTGTCCAGTGGCATTTCTATGCAGGTTATTGTACCGGTGGATTGCTGTTGTTCCGGATTCTCTGGGGAATGGTCGGACCTCCGCCTGTCCGGTTTGCGGCGCTGGTCCCGCGACCCCGGCCGCTGATTGCCTACCTGCGGGCGCTGTTCCGGCGCGAGCCGAGCGGAGTGGCCGGACATTCTCCTCTGGGCGGGCTTTCCGTGCTGGTCATGTTGACCCTGCTGGTGGTACAGGTCTGCACCGGATTGTTTGCGGAGGATGATTCACTTTTCCATGAAGGGCCGCTGTCGGATACGATTTCATCGGCAACGGTCCGGAAAGTGACCTCCATCCATCACCAGAATTCCAGGCTGCTGCTGTTCATGTTTGGGCTTCATATCAGTGTCATGGTTTTCTACCATGTCTGGAAAAAGGAAAACCTGGTTCAAGCCATGCTCAGCGGCCGGAAGCTGGTGCGAGTGGAGCCGGATAATGATTGCAAATGACTCTTTCTGAAAGTCTGCTGGATAGTCTGATCTCGTTTCCTACGGTGAGTCGAGACAGTAATCTCGCGATGATCGAGTTTGTCCGGTCGTATCTGGATAATCTCGGCATAGAGAGCGCCTTGACGCATAATGATGAGCGTACCAAGGCAAACCTGTATGCCGTTTTCGGTCCGGGGAAAGAGGGCGGAGTGATGTTGTCCGGGCATACCGATGTTGTGCCCGTGGAAGGACAGGACTGGACCCGGGAGCCGTTCAGGATGAGCCTGGAGGATGGGCGGCTGTATGGCCGCGGCGCTACGGACATGAAGGGCTTTATCGCCTCTGTGCTGGCGATGGTTGACGAGGCGGTGAAGCGTGACCTGAAACATCCGATCCACCTTGCTTTTTCTTATGACGAGGAGATTGGATGCGTCGGGGTCCGACGGATGATTGATATGCTGGAATCAGCGCTGGAACATCCCGGATTCTGTATTGTCGGAGAGCCGACTTCGCTGCGGGTAGCGGTCGCTCATAAAGGGAAGGTCGGCGCCATCTGTCGTTGTCATGGCGTGGAAGCGCATTCGGCGCTGGCCGACAGTGGATTAAACGCCATCTATCTGGCTGCCGAGATGATCAATGGCATTCGGGATTTGCAGGCCCGGATAGAGTTGGAGCATGAACGTGACGACCAGTTCAGCGTTCCCTGGACGACTTTGCACGTGGGCACGATTCACGGAGGAACCGCGCTCAACATTATTCCGAATATGTGTGAGTTCCGGTTCGAAATCCGGAATCTGAAATCGGACGACCCGATGGAGATCATGTCGAAAATACGCGATCACGCGGATCAGGTAAAAGCCCGATACACGGATGATTTTCCCCAGGCGGATATTGAGATCGAGATTTTCAATGAGTATCCGGCGCTGGATACCAGTCCGTCGGAGGAAGTGGTCGATTATGTGCGGTCCCTGCTGGAACCGGGAAGCTCCGCGCCGATAAAAATTGATTTTGGAACCGAAGGAGGGTTGTTCCGGACACGCCTGGGCATCCCGACCGTGGTATGCGGGCCCGGCTCAATGCGGCAGGGACACAAACCGGATGAGTTCCTGTTGCAGTCCGAGTTGGAAAGGTGCGATCTGTTTCTGGCCAGACTGCTGGACGACATGACCGGATAACCGCCCGGATAACATCCCTGTCGGACTTGTCGGAACCGTCCGGCGGCGGGTTCCGGTAGGTTGGGTGGCCTCGATGGGCGCCCCCGAGTCGGCCGGTTGGGCCGAAGATCAGGGCTGTCCGTCAGATGATCAGTTCAGAATGCCGGGCCATTTCATGTCGCCTTCCACGATAAATTTTTCTTTATCGACGAGCCATTTTTTCTGTACGTCGGCATCATAATTCAGGTAGAGTTTGTCGTTGTGTACGGTCCACTGCAAGGGGTCTCCGGCGTACAGATTGCCTTCAGCCACGGCCCAGGCGCAATAACCGCCATACTGTGGCAGGTACTTGTCCGGGTTCTCCTTGAACAGTTCGAGATTCCCGGCAGTGGAAAAATACCACTGCGCGTTCTTGTATTTGGTTTTGAGCTTTTTGTCCCCTTTTACCGGTTTCGAGTCGGTGAAGTAGGCCACGACATCGTAGCCGCCAGCGCCGGCCTTGCTTAGAAACGAAGTATAGATTTCAGCCTTGCCGGCATGGGACGCGGCGGAAAACAGAAACAGGGATATGAAAATCAGGCTGCGTTTGAATAGAGTGTTCATGAGTCAATGATGAGTGTTTGCGTGAATGTATGGAATACCCGTTATTTTACGATGTAAGGGACTCATCCTGACACTGAAAGTTCAGAAAAGAATGATGAATATTGTTTTTATGACTGGGATACTGGTATACTTGAGTCGTGGACTGGTTTTTCAGGAGGTATAAATCAATCAGCGTGGGCGCCAATCCGGGCCCTCATTTTTAACAGTTATCAGTGAGTCTTCCCAGGTGAGAACCAATATGCCATTGTCATCTGTCCGCTTCTGCCAAAGGCTGAAGACGCAAAGCGCGGATTGTATGTTCTCACTGTTGCTGCTTCCCGTTTTCTCGCTTGTTCCGGTTGCCGTCTGGGCCGATGCCGGGACTGAAGAAACCTCTTCCAATACGGATGATTCCGGGTTTTCCGCGGCTGCCGATGAGAACCTGTTTTCCACGGGTCTGAATTTCCGCAGTCGGGCCGTGCTGGACCGCGGCAAGGACATGCAATCCAGTCTGGAAACAAATCTGGAAATCAGGATGCTGCCGGACATCATCACCGACCCGGACAGTACGGATGCCCTGAACAGCCTGACTACAAACTATCAACCCCAGGGCCAGATCAAACGGTTGAGCACATCCTGGAATTCCGGGGCAGGCTCATTGACGGTGGGTAGTGACTGGGCGAATTTCCAGGACCTGATCAGCGTGGATAAAAACCCGGATGGTTCGATTGATCCGGACAGCCGCAGTGTAACCAGTCAGATCAAATGGGTTTCTGCCAACGGGTTTTCCATTGCGCTGGAGAATTCCCCGCAGTCGCCGCAATCCTCATTCTACTCCGCTGACGAGGGCGAATCCCCCGGAAACCTGTTTGAAAGCTCGCCGAGCATCATCCTGTCCTGGCGCGGAGGGGCCGCTGACAATGCCGGCGGGGAATACCGGGTGACTGCGATGGGCGGCAAGCTGGACGCGAATGCCAGCGGCCAGAAATTCGATGGCAGCGATGTGATGAACTGGGGGTTGAACCTGGAGGGAGGCTGGCAGCTTGGAGACCTCTTTTCTGCCCTGTCCATGACTTTCGGCAAGGGTATCGACAGTTATTTGCTGCAAAAGCTCGATAACGATATTCTGGTTACGCCCAATGAAGTGAATCCGGATGAATATGACCAGGCCGGGACATCGTTCGGTATCCGGCCGAGTCTGTATTACAGCCTGAATGATCGTTCAACTTTCCATGTCGCTCTGGGTCATTATTCCACTGCGGAGGCGGACAGCGGAGCGGGCATTGACACACTGGATACCATCCATATCGGTTATAGCTGGAGTCCCTGGCCCAGTACCCGATTCGGGCTGCAACTGCGCGACCAGAGTACACAAGGTCCCCAGGGTGAAAGCGAAGACACCCAGGTCAAGTTTGAAGCGGCAAAACAATTCTGACCCGGTTCTGCCTTCTGAGGCCGCCGGTATCCAGCCGGGCCTGAACCTCAACCAATCATTGGAATCTCGCCGAACCGCCGACTAAACCGGTTTCCCGGCGGCGCCGGTTCTTGTGATTCCGGTTGCTTTAGTTCCGGTTTCTGCGGCCCCCGCTTCTGTGATTCGGACTTCTTCGATTCCGGGTTTCGTGGTTCGGATTTCTGTAGTTCGGGTTTTTGTGATTCCGGCTTCTGTGGTTCCGGTATGGCAGGCGCGACTGTTTCCCGGGTTTTTTGTTCCGACCGTTTGTTATTTAACGGCTTGTCTTTTCCGGGTTTTGCGGACTTCGCCGGTTTCCCTTTTTTCGCCGGTTTTCGCTCTCTGGGCCGCTTCGAGCTTACTTCCACATCTTCAATCATCCATGGCTCTATTGGCATTTTCGGGATGCTGTGCCCGATGAAGGTTTCGATATCCAGAATCGACCAGGAATATCTTTCACACAGGAAACTGATCGCCTTGCCGCTATTCCCGGCTCGGGCGGTGCGTCCGATTCGATGGACATAGTCATCGGCGTCCTGAGGCAGATCATAATTGTATACATGGCTGACTTCGGGAATGTGCAACCCGCGGGCGGCTACATCCGTTGCCACCAGAACCTTGTATTTCCCGGTTTTGAAGCCTTCCAGAAGTTTTTCCCGTTTGGACTGCTGGACATCGCCCGACAGGGCGGCAGCGCTGATGTTATTGGCGGTCAGCAGGTTCGCCACATACTCAACCCCGGAGCGTGTATTGATGAAAACCAGGACCCGTTCCGGGTTGTCGTGATTGAGCAGGTTGACCAGAAGTTTCGGCTTTTCATCATCCGACGGGTAGTAGGAATGCTCCTCTATCTTGTTCGCGATCCTCACATCGGCGTTGATCTTGATTTCTTCGGGGTCGTTCATGTGTTCATAAGCCAACTCCATCACCCGAAAGGAGAGGGTGGCGGAAAACAGCATATTGAGGCGGCTTTCCGGTTTGGGCATGCGTCGAAGCAGGAATCGAATATCCTTGATGAATCCGAGATCAAACATGCGGTCCGCTTCGTCGAGTACGGCTACCTGAACCTGTCTAAGACTGAACAGCCCCTGTTTGTGAAAATCAATCAGCCGCCCCGGCGTGCCGATCAGGATATCAACCCCTTTCGCCAGAACCTGCTTTTGTTCCTCATACCCGGTTCCTCCATAAATCAGCCCGAACGTCAGTCCGGTATGCTGTGTCAATGTTTCCGCGTCCTTATAGATTTGGATAGCGAGTTCTCTTGTGGGCGCCAGGATCAGCGCCCGGATTTCTCCGATCTGTTTGTTTTCAGGCGCGGGCGTGGTCAAAAGGTGGTTACAGCAGGCCAGCAGGAAGGCGATGGTTTTCCCGGTCCCGGTCTGAGCCTGTCCCGCGACATCGTGTCCTTCGAGGGCAATCGGCAGGGCGCTCGCCTGGATCGGCGTACAAAATGAGAACCCGGCGTCGGCGACTCCTTTTTTCAGGGTGTCATCCAGATTGAAACCATCAAATTTTTGATCGGTAAGATGTTTTTCGGTCATGTTTGCGAATGGTGGAGATATTTACGGGGGCCGGGCGCTGGAATTTATTTTGGCTGCAGGTCTTGATTAACGGCTGGTTTCACCGCATATTTGCGTTATTCAAATAATCTGCAAGATAAATTACCATGTCTAAAAATATTGTACACGTGAGCGATGAATCATTCGAACAGGAAGTCCTCAATGCCAGTGAGCCGGTCCTGATCGACTATTGGGCGGAGTGGTGCGGGCCGTGCAAAATGATCGCTCCAATCATCGACGAACTCGCGGAAGAGTACGGAGGAAAACTCAAGATTGCCAAATTCAACATTGATGAAAACCCGGAAACCCCTCCCAGGTACGGAATTCGCGGAATCCCTACCCTGATGCTGTTCAAGAATGGAAATGTTGAAGCAACCAAGGTAGGAGCGGTTTCAAAATCCCAACTCGCGGCGTTTATCGACAGCAATCTCGATTAGTTTCGGGAAATCACAACGTCTGCGCCGGGTTTTCCGGTTTTGCCGGATAATCCCGCGGGAAGTTTGATGGTGGCGGTATTCTGCCCCTGAAAGGGTCAATAGTCAATCAAAACCGATGGTTCCCGGTTCGTTCTGTAATCGCCCGGCCAGCAGGTATCGGTACAGCATGAGGGCCAGACTCTCCTCGCGCCGCTCCAGCCAGTCTCGGGTGACCGGCGTCAGCGCCATCGTCTGGCAGTCTTCATCGGCAACCACCGAAGCTGTCCCGTCGTCCCCCGGGCCGGACGGCCAGATCGCGTCGCCGGGGCCGTACTGATGGACACGCGCGCCTGTGGAATTGTAGGCGGAGGCCCGGCCGGAAATCAACAGTTGCAGATTCTCCTGCGGAGCGTCGGGCTCCGAGAGCGCTTCGCCGGTGGAGTAGCGGCAGGGTTCCAGCCAGTTCCGGAGCTTGTCCATCAGGTCCTCGAAATGAATTTGCCGTTCAAGATGTCGTTCGAGGTCGTCCGAGATGTGTTCCAGCAGAGAAGTACGCTGATCTTCGGACGCGCTGGCCTCTTCTCTCCAGTCCGCGATGACCATCTCCTCGCAGCGCTCCAGGGCACGCTCCGTGTCCGGTTCGATCTGGAGCGATGCAAATTCTCCGGGTGGAAGATTGCGTTCCAAACCGTTCCTCAATGGTTCCGGCAGGGCGCAAAGGGCCACCTGCACCCCGCTCGCGTTCGCCGTCTGCAGAAACCTGGAAAGGACATTCACCGCCGAAAAGTCAAAGCCGTAAACGGCGCTGAAATCCAGTATCAGGCAGTCCGGCCGCGAAGCGTCGTCCAGGAGCCGCTTCAGGCGGTCGGCCAATGGGCAGACGCTGCCGAAAAAGATGTATCCACGCAGTTGGCAGACATGCACCCGGTCGCCCCTTTCCATCAGGATGGCGCGGTCCGGGACAGGACGGACCTTGCCGCTCCGGCGTTTGCGCGCGGTGAACCAGGATTCGATCACATCGGTGCGGCTGAGGTGCACGGCGAAGAATACCAGGGCCGCCACCATTCCAGCGGCCACGCCCTCGAACAGTCCGAAGACGATGATCACGAAGAAGATCAATACGATGATGCCGTATTCCGTCCAGGGCAGGCGTTTGCGGCTTCTTATGAGCCCTTCATCCAGCATGCCGAACCCGGCAAAGAACAGGATGCCTCCGACGAGTGGCACCGGGACCAGCTCCAGTATCCCGTCTCCCAGCAGTAGCGCCCCGCCAATGACGAGGGCCGCGACGACGCCGGTCAGGCGGGTGGTGGCGCCGAACAGTTTGCTGCGGAGCGAGGCGGGTATGACTATGGTTGCCACCGTGCAGCCGCCGAAACCGGAGAGAGCGCTCGCAAGCCCCGTAGTCTTGAACTCGCGGTTCCAATCCAGTTCCTGGTCCGTGGCCATTTCAAGGCCCGCAAAATTCATGATGATGCAGATGAGCGCGATCAGTATCAGCGTCAGAATGGCCGGCAACTGCATGGCTATTGCGGTCCAGTCCACAAGCATCAGGTCGGACGGTTGCAAGGTCGGCCACAGGGCGCCTTCCGCAGTGCTCGTCAGCAATAGTCCCGCGGCCTTCGCTTCACTACCGGATATCCCCAGGGTATCGAGGGCGAAATGATAAGCGCCGACAAAAAGCGCGACGCTCACCGGCAGAATGAGTGGATTGCGCCAGCGCCTCATCGCGAGATACAGGGCGACCCCGTACGCCGCGCCCAGGCCCCACTTCCATAACGCCGGGGATTCCACAAGCGCCGGAAGCGTTCGCCAATCGGGTTCCGCTCCCATCAGTGACATGGCTGCCAGGCATACCGCTCCCCCGATTCCGGCCACGAATCCGCCAGACACCGGCCAGGGGATGAAGCGCACCAGATTGGAGAGTCGAAAATATCCGATCACGAGGCAGCACAAGCCGGTTATGACGGCGCCGATCATCAGCGCCACCGCCGTGGTGACGAACAGGGCTTCCCCTTCGGCGGCCATTGTGAATCCAATCGTGGCCATGATGAGGACCAGCGCGGGAGACAACCCCGCAATCGCGCCGCGCCAGCAGCCGAGCAGGGCAATGATCAGACAAGTGGCAAAATTACCGAACAGTATCAGACCGATACCCTGGGAGGAATACGGAGCCAACGGCCCGGAAAATATGAAGCTGCCGAAGGAAATCTGGGCAACGAGCAGACCCAGACCCGAGGTGAAGCCGACCGACAGCGCCGGGATGGTTTTACCGGAAAATATCTGTCTTGTCGATAATGGCATAATGGCGTACCCTGACTATAAACCAGAGCAAGCCGGCGCGGCGGAAACGAGGTTCAGTAACCCAGGTCGGGATTGACCTGATTCTGCAACGGTTCGCCGGCCAGATATCGCTTCATGTTCTCAAAAAATACGGACAGGGTCATTGAAACATAGGCGTGTCCGTCATCTGCGGAAACATGGGGCGTGACAATCAGGTTGGGTACGTTCCAGTAAGGGGAGTCCGGCGGCAGGGGTTCCTGATCGAATACATCCAGGACCGCGCCCGAGATCGAACCGTCTTTCAGTTTCTCGGTCAGCGCTTGATAATCGACCACCGCGGCGCGCCCGATATTGATCAGCCCGGCGCCTGGTTTGAGCAGGCCGAGCCGCCGCCGGTCGAGCAGATTCCGGGTTTCATCGGTCAACGGCGTGACGACAAACACAAAATCCGCTTTCGGCAACACCTGGTCCAGTTGCTCCACCGGGACCATTTGATCGACCTGATCGAGCGGACGGCCATGACGGGAAACGCCGATCACCTTGATGCCAATGGCCCTGGCGTGAGCGGCCACGGACTTGCCGATGCTGCCAACCCCGATCAGGACCAGGGTTTTGCCCGCGACCGGTGTCGAGTAAATGGAATCGTAGATAGCGTCGCGCTGATTGCAGACAATGGCCGGCATGGCGTTATGCAGCATCAGAATCGACATCAGCCCGAATTCGCCCCCTTTCGTTGCGTGTACGCCTTTGTTGTTGGTCAGTTGCACGCCGTCGGGCAGCCAGTCCATCGGAGTCAGATGTTCAACCCCGGCGCCAATGATGTGAATCCATTTCAGTTCAGGCGCTCTGTCGGCGAGATGGTCTACCGGCAGATCCCACGTGACCAGTACCTCCGCATCAGCCATCGACTCCTCGAAATGGTCGGTGTCCCAGTCGATAAAAACATCCAGTTGCCGGGCAATATCGGGATAATCCCCGGCGACGCGCTGGTATCTCTGCCGGGTGATGGTGAAGACGGCTTCGCCCTCCGGGGTATTCGGGAAGGTGTCGGCGGAGAAATGGTTGTTCTTGATGTGAACCCTGGTTTTGCGTGAAGTGGTCACGGGCGAAGTCGCTATGGTTTTAGTGGTTTTAGTGGTTTTTTCAGTTCGGCGATGATGAAATCGTCCCGCGCCGGGCCGCTGTATTGGTCGCCCTGGAAAATAGCCTCCATGACCTGATCGTTTATCCGTCGCATATACTCGCCGTCGTCTGAAGATTCGCTGGCGGGGGCATGGACCACCGTATCGCTGCCATAAGTCGCGACCGGCCCCGGCTGAAGGTCGGCGGGTTGGGGCGGCGGTTGGCCTTTGGCCAGGTCGCGGGCCAGCCGCCGCAGCCGCCGTCGGTAAAGAATAACCCCGCGGTCCGCGGCGACCAGATGCTCCCTGGAATGTTCGGAAATGGCGCCCATCCCCTCGACCGCTTCCACGTCACCCGGGCTGATTTGTTTCTCCTGATAAGTGCGTTCCATGACCTCGCCCTGTTCGATTCGCTCAATTCCCTCGCGATTATTGAATTCCGGCGGGTCGCCACGCGGCCCGAAGTTGGCCCAGGCATAAGCGATGCAACGCTCGTCGTCAACCGGAACCACCCAGCGCGTAAAAGCGCTTCGACCGAAGCGCTTCAGTTCGGTTCCATCGGTTGCAAAGGCGGCTCCCGACTGGGTAAAGTTCGGCAGGATCAGTTCATTCACCCGCACCCAGGCATTCTCATTGACTCGCCGTGTCGCCGTGCCCAGAAAGCGGATGCGGTCACGCTCATAAAACTGATATTCCCCGACCACGCCAAACCCCTCAGTGAACTGCTTCTGATGCAAAAATGCAGTGTGTACCGGGTCCACGATCGCGTCCAGCACCTGAATCCAGTTACAGTTGAACACCGCCGAATAGGGAGTCATGATCATGTCGGGCAGATCGTAAACATCATAGTGGGGGAACCGGGGCTTTTCCTGCGGCGGCCCCAGATAGGCGAAGATCAAGCCCCGGAACTCGGTCACCGGATAGGCGCCGAGGCGTCTGGATTGTCGAATGCTCGCGGCGCCGTCGGAATGATCAGGTTGTCCGGGGATTTCGAGTATGGAGCCATCGACATCGAATAACCAGCCGTGATAGCAGCAGCGAATCCCTCTGGTTTCACAACGGCCGAATTCCAGTGAGGCCCGGCGATGCGGGCAGTTTTTATGAACCAGACCGATGCGGTCACTGCGGTCGCGAAACAGGACCAGTTCCTCGCCCATCACCCGCACCCGTTTCGGGCGGTCTTTCAATTCCGAGGTGATCGCCACCGGATGCCAGTACCGCCGCATCAATTCCCCCATCACGGTTCCGGCGCCGGTCTCGGCCAGTTCATGGTCATGGTTACCCGCAAAACTCTGGTGGTAACCGCAATAAGGCTGGAAGTTTTCCTGATCTTGTGACATGCCGATTTCAAACCTGGTTGAATGCGAGTTCTACACGCCGACCCAGACCATGCCGTCCTCGATCTTTACCGAGTACACCGCCAGGTCGATGATCGCCGGGGGGGTGAGCGCCTTGCCGGTTCGTATATCAAATAAAGCCTGATGCAGCGGGCACTCGATGCAGCCGTCCTCGATAATGCCGTCTGAAAGCCAGGCGTGTTCATGAGTACAGGCATCGTCCACGGCAAAAGCCTGGTCGCCCAGCTTGCAGAGCGCGATCAATTTGTCATTAATCCTGACCTGGGTAGGTTCTTCATCATCCAGTTGGGAAAACGGTACGGTCCGATACCATTGAAGTGGTGTGGTCATTATGCTAAAAGCCGATACCGGGAAAATTCAGGAAGTTACCCTATCTTCTGTGCAGGGTCAAGCGGGCGATCAATTCCACTAAAATCCAGCCAAAACGGCCAATCAGGTAACCAGAACATGAGACGAAACAGAAAGGCGAAAATTGTGGCGACGCTGGGGCCGGCCAGTCAAAGCGAACCTATGATCCGTGAACTGTTCGATTGCGGGGTCGATGTGTTTCGACTCAATTTCAGCCATGGAACCCATCAGGAACACGGGCAACGTGTTGATATTTGCAGAAAAATAGAAAAACAGACTGGCCGGCCAATCGGGCTCCTGATCGACATACAGGGCCCCAAGCTGAGGCTGGGCGAAATCAGGAAAGGCAAGGCGGCGCTCAAGAAAGGTTCCACCTTTCGCCTCGATATGAATGAAGCGCCGGGCAACAAGCGCCGGGCGCCGTTGCCCCATCCTGAAATATTCGCAGCCCTTGAGCCGGGCAATGAACTGATGATAGACGATGGCCGGGTCAGGCTGAAAGTCGTGAATTGCACACCGGATTTCGCGGATACCGAGGTGGTTGTGGGAGGCGTGATCAGTGACCACAAAGGAGTGAATGTGCCGGAGGTGATCCTGCCGGTTTCCGTGCTCACCAGAAAGGACCGCGAAGACCTCGAATACGGACTCGGACTGGGTATTGACTGGGTTGCCCAGTCCTTTGTACAGCGGCCATCGGATGTGGAAGAACTGAAGTCGATAGTCGGAGACCGCGCAAAGATCATGGTCAAGCTGGAGAAACCCTCGGCCCTGGAATACCTGGATGAAATTCTTGAAATCTGTGATGGCATCATGGTGGCGCGGGGGGATCTGGGCGTCGAATTGCCGCCGCAGAGGGTGCCTGTCGTACAGAAAGAAATTATCCGCCAGTGCCGTCAGGCCGGGAAGCCGGTTGTGGTGGCCACTCACATGCTGGACTCCATGGTATTCAATCCGATACCCACTCGCGCCGAAGCGTCCGATGTGGCGACCGCCGTTTACGATGGTGTGGACGCGGTGATGTTATCGGCGGAATCGGCCGCGGGAGAGTATCCGGTACAGTCGGTACAGATGATGAACAGTATTATCGAAGAGGTGGAGGGCGATCCGGTCTATTCTTCCATCATCGAGGCGCAGCGTCCGCAGCCGGACAGCACGACGGCGGATGCGATCTGTAATGCGTTGCAGACCATGACCGGGATATTGTCATCGACGGCTACGGTGACCTATACCGATTCCGGCGGCACCAGCCTGCGCGCGGCCCGCGAGCGGCCCCATGCGCCGATTTTGAGCCTGACTCCGTCTGTCCGGTCTGCCCGTTACATGACCATTGTCTGGGGGGTTCATGCCGTGACCGTGGATGTAGCCAATGAACAGGCCGATATCAACCGGATCATTGATGCGGCGAAAGCGATTGCCGTGCAGGAAAAGTTCGCTGTGCCCGGGGAGGCGGTCGTGATCGCGGCCGGGCTGCCGTTCGGCAAGTCGGGGACAACTAATCTGTTGCATGTAGCCCGGATCGAATAAGCCGCCGGACCGGTCTCCTGCAGTTCATCGTCGAGATTGGCCGGCGCACAGCTTTACAACAATCACCACAACGGGTATTCTTGGTATATTGTATACCAGACCCCCCCGGCCTGCCTGTCCTGTCGTCAATGGGAATTGTTGCCAGAGAGGGTTCGGGGTATACTCCGGCGTTCTTTTCCCTGGAATATCCTCTAAATATCCATAATCATGAATATCCATGAGTATCAGGCCAAGGCTCTGTTGTCTGACTTTGGCGTTGCTGTTCCGCAAGGCAGGATTGCGTTCACCGTTGATGAGGCGTTGAGCGCGGGGCGGGAGCTGGGTGGCCCGGTCTGGGTGGTCAAGGCCCAGATTCATGCCGGCGGCCGGGGCAAGGGCGGGGGCGTCAAAGTGGTTTCCTCGATTGAGGATCTGCAGACTGCATCCAACGATATCCTCGGTATGCAACTGGTCACTCACCAGACCGGCCCCGAAGGCCAGACAGTCAAGCGGATTTACATTGAAGAAGGCTGTGACATCGCGCGGGAACTCTATCTTGGCATGCTGGTGGACCGGGGGACGAGCCGGGTCACGGTGATTGCCTCTACCGAAGGCGGTATGGATATTGAGGAAGTGGCCGCAAATACCCCGGAAAGAATCATCACGGTGGTGATTGATCCGGTTACCGGCCTGCAACCCTTTCATGCCCGCAAACTGGCGTATGGCTTGAATCTGTCCGGGGGGCAGGTCCGCTCCGCGGTCCGATTCATGCAGGGGATGTACCAGGCGTTTACACAACTCGACGCCAGTATGGTCGAGATCAATCCGCTGGTGGTGACGGGCGGCGGGGACCTGCTCGCGCTGGACGCGAAAATGAATTTTGACAGCAACGCGCTGTATCGCCAACCTGCCATCGCCGGATTGCGGGATGAGGACGAGGAGGACCCGGCGGAAGCGAAAGCCAGCGAATATGACCTGAACTATATCAAGCTCGATGGGGACATCGGCTGTATGGTCAACGGAGCGGGGCTGGCTATGGCGACCATGGACATTATTCAACTGTATGGCAGTTCACCGGCGAACTTTCTGGACGTGGGCGGCGGCGCTACCACTGAACGGGTTACCGAAGCATTCAAGATCATTCTGTCTGACGATAATGTCAAGGGCATTCTGGTGAATATTTTTGGCGGCATCATGCGTTGTGACGTGATTGCCGGGGGGATTGTCGCTGGCGCCAGAGAGGCAGAACTCGACGTGCCGCTGGTGGTTCGTCTTGAGGGTACCAATGTGGACGAAGGCAAGCGGATTCTGGCCGAGTCGCAGTTGCCGATTGTGCTGGCCGACAATCTTGATGACGCGGCCCGGAAAGTGGTTCAGGTCGTCAACGGAGAGGGCTGATGTCAGTACTGGTAAACCGTAACACAAAAGTCATTTGCCAGGGATTTACCGGTTCCCAGGCTACATTCCACAGTGAGCAGGCGATCAGCTATGGCACCGGCATGGTTGGCGGCGTGACGCCGGGCAAGGGCGGAATGGTTCATCTCGGGTTGCCGGTTTTCAATACCGTCGAAGAGGCTGTGGCCGTCACTGGAGCGGACGCCTCCGTCATCTATGTGCCTCCGCCTTTTGCCGCGGACGCCATCCTCGAAGCGATTGACGCGGGGGTTGCGCTGGTGGTGTGCATTACCGAAGGAGTTCCGGTACTGGACATGATCCGGGTCAAACGCGCGCTCGAAAATTCGGCGACCAGATTGATAGGACCGAACTGCCCCGGCGTGATTACCCCGGATGAATGCAAGATCGGCATCATGCCGGGCCACATTCATAAAAAGGGCAGCGTTGGCATTGTTTCGCGGTCCGGGACATTGACCTATGAGGCCGTTGCGCAGACCACCGCTGAAGGTCTTGGTCAAAGCTCCTGTATTGGAATCGGCGGCGACCCGGTGAACGGAACCAGCTTTGTCGATTGTCTGGAGATGTTCCTGGCGGATCCGGAAACCGAATCCATTGTAATGATCGGTGAGATCGGCGGTACCGCGGAGGAGGAGGCGGCTGACTTCATCCGTCAGAGTAAAACCGGAAAACCGGTATGTGGTTTCATAGCGGGGGTTACGGCGCCTCCCGGCAGACGAATGGGACATGCCGGCGCCATCATTGCCGGCGGCAAGGGCGGCGCGGCTGAAAAAATCGAAGCCCTGAAAAGCGCCGGCATCGCGGTAGCCGATTCCCCGGCCTCGCTGGGGCGTACCCTGAAACAGGTTATCGGTTAATTTCAGGCAATGTCAAAGCGTCGTCATCCGGGTCGCGGCAAAGCCAAAGCCAGCGCCCACCTGAAAGGCCGACAGGTTGATCCTTCAGCGTTACAGGAAATCCAGTCCCTGCTTGAGGGTTTGCCGCTGCGGCGTGATTTGCTGATTGAGTATCTGCACCGGATACAGGATAAATATGGTTATCTTTCGAGCGCCCATCTGGCGGCGCTGGCGTCGATCATGCGTCTGGCCCAGACCGAGGTCTATGAAGTGGCCACTTTTTATGCGCATTTTGATGTGGTCAAGGAAGGTCAGACTCCGCCTCCGCCGCTCACAATCCGGGTCTGTGACAGTATTGCCTGTCAGTTGGCCGGAGCGCAGGAACTGATCGGGGAACTGGAGCGGCAGGCGCCGCCGGACACGGTGCGCGTCCGATCAGCGCCGTGCATGGGGCGCTGTGAAATGGCGCCGGTCGCGGAGGTCGGCCATCATCATATCGCGCGCGCGGACACCGAAAAACTGTTGGCCGCCGCGAGCGCCGGGCAGACTCATCCTGAATTGCCGGATTATATCGACTATCAAAAATATACCGATGACGGCGGTTACCGGTTGCTCCGGGATTGTCTGGCCGGAACCCGGACACCCGAAGACATCATCGACAGCCTGAATGAATCGGAACTGAAAGGCCTGGGCGGAGCCGGGTTTCCAGCCGGGCGGAAGTGGAACATTGTTCGCGGTTTCGACGCCCCCAGACTGATGGCGGTCAATGCCGATGAGGGTGAACCGGGTACGTTCAAGGACCGCTACTACATGGAAACGGACCCCCATCGTTTCATCGAAGGTATGCTGATTGCAGCCTGGGCGGTAGGTACCGAAACCGCTTACGTTTATGTTCGGGACGAATATCCGGCCATCGTTTCATTGTTGAAAACGGAAATCCGCAAGGTTCAGGAAGCCGGCCTTGCGGATCATGTCGGGATCGAGGTTCGCCGGGGAGCGGGCGCGTATATCTGTGGAGAAGAGTCCGCGATGATCGAATCCATTGAAGGCAAACGGGGACTGCCCAGAAACCGACCGCCCTATGTGGCCGAGCTTGGCCTGTTCGGCAGACCCACGCTGGAACATAATGTCGAGACCCTGTTCTGGGTCCGGGACATCGTCGAGAAGGGCGCGCAATGGTTTGCCGGAGCCGGAGTAAATGGCCGCAAGGGCTGGCGCAGCTACTCGGTTTCCGGACGGGTCAATAATCCAGGGGTCAAGCTGGCCCCGGCTGGAGTGACGATCAGGCAGTTGATTGATGATTATTGTGGCGGCATGATTGAGGGACACACTTTCAAGGGGTATTTGCCGGGGGGCGCGTCCGGAGGCATTTTACCGGCTTCCGTGAGTGACGTTCCGCTCGATTTTGGGACGCTTCAGGAATACGGCTGTTTCATCGGTTCGGCTGCGGTTGTGGTGTTCAGTGAGCATGATAATATGAAGGATGTCGCGTTGAACCTGATGCGGTTCTTTCAGGATGAGAGTTGCGGGCAGTGTACGCCTTGCAGGGTCGGCACCGAAAAGGCGGTCAAGGTGATGCAGGAGCCGCAATGGGATGTCGATTTGTTGAATGATTTGAGCGCCGTGATGACCGATGCCTCGATATGCGGCCTTGGGCAGGCCGCGGGCAATCCCATCAACTGTGTGCTGAAATATTTCCCGGAGGATTTATAGTGTCCGAGGTCGTGAATTTCATGTTGGACGGGCAGGCCGTCCGGGCCGATGCCGATGAGACCATCTGGCAGGCGGCAAAACGACAAGGCACGGAAATCCCCCATTTATGCTATTCGCCAAAGCCTGATTACCGCCCGGACGGGAATTGCCGGGCCTGCATGGTGGAGATCGAAGGTGAACGGGTCCTCGCCGCTTCGTGTTTGCGTAAACCGACTGAAGGAATGGTGGTCAGGACCAATACCGACAAGGCGGTCCGGTCGCAGACCCTGGTTATGGAGTTGCTGGTCGCCGACCAGCCCCCCCGCGAAGTGGCTCACCAGCAGGATTCGCATCTGTGGCAGTGGGCCGACCGGCTGAATGTCACGACCAGCCGCTTCCCGAAAAGGGAGGCGCCGCCGGCGGATGCCAGTCATCCGGCCATGCATGTGGCGCTGGATGCCTGTATCCAGTGCAATCTGTGTGTTCGCGCCTGCCGCGAGGTGCAGGTGAACGATGTGATCGGCATGGCCTTGCGCGGCCACCAGGCCAGGATCGTTTTTGATTTTGATGACCCGATGGGTGAAAGCACCTGTGTGGCTTGCGGTGAATGTGTGCAGGCCTGTCCCACCGGCGCCTTGATGGAGGCAACCATGGTGGATGAAAAGGGCATCGGGAAAACCGACCCTCTGAGCGAGACCGACAGCGTCTGTCCGTATTGCGGCGTCGGCTGCCAAATCACTTATCAAACCCGGAATAACGAGATCGTCGCTGTCCAGGGGCGGGATGGACCGGCGAACCGGAACCGATTGTGTGTCAAGGGCCGGTTCGGTTTCGATTACGTCAAGCATCCCCATCGTTTGACCCGGCCATTGATCCGGCTCGACGGGGTTCCCAAGACGGCGGACGACGACCTCGACCCAGCCAATCCACTGACCCACTTCCGGGAGGCAAGCTGGGAGGAGGCGCTGGATCACGCCGCCCGCGGGCTGGCCAGGATCCGGGATCAGAAAGGCGGCAACGCCCTGGCCGGATTCGGTTCGGCAAAATGCAGTAACGAAGAAGCCTACCTGTTTCAAAAGCTGATCCGTTCGGGATTCGGCACCAACAATGTGGATCACTGCACCCGGCTCTGCCATGCCTCCTCGGTGGCGGCCCTGCTCGAAGGGATCGGTTCCGGCGCGGTTTCGGCGCCATTCAACGCGGTCGAGGATTCCGATTGCGTGGTGGTCATTGGCGCCAACCCGATCGGCAACCATCCGGTCGCGGCGACCTTTTTCAAGCAGGCGGCTGCGAAGGGAACGTTGATCGTGATGGACCCCAGAGGGACCCAGCTCCAGCGTCACGCGACCTGGACGCTGCAGTTCAATCCGGGCGCCGATGTGGCGATGCTGAACGGCATTTTGCATACCATTATTGATGAAGAGCTGTATGACTCTGAATATGTCGAGCGGCATACCGAAGGATTCGAAAACCTGAAGGCCCATATCCAGGAGTTCACCCCGGAAAGAATGGCGGCCATCTGCGGTATCGACGCTAATGTGCTACGTACTGTGGCCCGGACTTTCGCGACCGCGAAAGCGTCCATCATTTTCTGGGGGATGGGAGTGTCCCAGCATGTCCACGGTACCGATAACGCGCGTTGCCTGATTGCGCTTTCTCTGATTACCGGTCAAATCGGGAGGCCGGGAACCGGATTGCATCCATTGCGCGGCCAGAATAATGTCCAGGGGGCCTCGGACGCCGGTTTGATTCCGATGATGCTGCCCGATTACCAGTTGGTCGAAAGCGAGAATGTGCGGGCCCGTTTTGAAGACGCGTGGGGAACGCCGCTGGACCCGCAAAAAGGACTGACCGTGGTTGAAGTGATGGACGCGATCCATGACGGCGACATTACCGGTATGTATATCATGGGTGAAAATCCGGCCATGTCGGACCCGGATCTGCGGCATGTACGCGAGGCGCTGGCCGGACTGGATCATCTGGTGGTGCAGGATCTGTTCCTGACCGAGACCGCGTTTTACGCGGATGTGATTCTGCCCGCTTCCGCCTGGCCGGAAAAGGACGGCACGGTGACCAATACCAATCGTCAGGTGCAAATGGGCAGAGCGGCGTTGAAGATGCCCGGAGACGCCCGCCAGGACTGGTGGATCATTTACGAACTTGGCAAACGAATTGGAATGGACTGGAGTTATGGCGGCCCCGGCGATGTGTTCGCGGAAATGGCCGGTATGATGCCGTCGCTCGACAACATATCCTGGCAGCGGGTGATGGATGAGAGTTCCGTGACCTATCCGTGCGAAGCGCCGGACAGGAAGGGCAACGAGATTGTCTTTGTCGATGACTTCCCGACGATGAGCGGGAAAGGCCGACTGGTGCCCGCCAGCATCATCCCGCCTGATGAAATGCCCGATGATGAGTATCCGATGATATTGACGACCGGACGCCAACTGGAACACTGGCATACCGGGACCATGACCCGGCGTTCAAATGTGCTTGACCAGATTGAGCCTGAAGCCGTAGCCACACTGTCGCCGGCCGCATTGCAAAAAGCGAAGGCCCGAGTCGGCGGCAAGGTAGTGGTTTCCACGCGGCGGGGCGCCATCGAACTGAAAGCCCGTGTCGACGCATCCTTGCCCGATGACATTATTTTCATTCCGTTTTGCTTCGCGGAGGCGCCAGCGAATATCTTGACCAACCCGGCTTTGGACCCGGTCGGCAAGATACCGGAATTCAAGTTTTGCGCGGCTCGGGTGGAAGCATCCGGTTAGCCGACCCGTTGCCCCGTTATCAGTAAAAAACCTCTTTCAACCCAGAACCAGTTAAATTCCAATGAGTGATATAGAAATTGCCCGCGCGGCAGCGATCAAGCCTGTTTCGGAAATTGCGGACAGGATTGGCATACCCGGTGAGGCGTTGTCGCCTTTCGGCCATACCAAGGCAAAAGTCAGCCTGGATTACATTGATTCACTGAAAGACAGGCCGGACGCGAAACTGATCCTGGTCACGGCGATTACCCCGACCCCCGCCGGTGAAGGCAAGACCACCACTTCGGTTGGCCTGACCGACGGCATGAACAAGATCGGGAAAAATACTATGGTTTGCCTGCGTGAACCTTCGCTTGGCCCCTGTTTCGGAATGAAAGGGGGGGCTGCCGGCGGGGGCTACGCGCAGGTCATCCCGATGGAGGACATCAATCTTCACTTTACCGGTGATTTTCACGCGATCACATCGGCGCACAGCCTGCTTTCCGCGTTGATCGACAATCACATTTACTGGGGGAATGAAGCGGGGATAGATACGCGCCGGGTGGGATGGCGCCGGGTCGTGGACATGAACGACCGCGCTCTCCGGCAGATTACCAATTCTCTCGGCGGCATCGCCAACGGTTACCCGCGCGAAGACGGATTCGACATTACCGTCGCGTCTGAAGTCATGGCTATTTTCTGTCTGTCGAAAAACCTGGAAGATCTGCAGGAACGTCTCGGCAGGATTGTGATTGGCTATACCCGTGAGCGTAAGCCGGTACTGGCCTCGGCGGTGATGGGCCCCGGTCCGATGACGGTATTGCTGAAAGACGCGATTGCGCCCAATCTGGTCCAGACCCTGGAACACAACCCCGCGTTTGTACACGGCGGGCCATTCGCCAATATCGCGCATGGCTGCAATTCCGTGATCGCCACCCGCGCGGCGATGAAAATGGCGGATTATGTGGTCACGGAAGCGGGCTTTGGCGCCGACCTCGGCGCGGAAAAGTTTTTTGACATCAAATGCCGTCAGGCCGGACTCGAACCGGATGCCGTAGTACTGGTCGCCACCGTGCGGGCGCTCAAGATGCACGGCGGTGTCGGCAAGGACGACCTTACGAAAGAAAATGTCCAGGCGGTCCGGGACGGCTGTGTCAATCTGGCGCGGCATATTGAAAACATCAAATCATTCGGGTTGCCGGTGGTGGTCGCGATCAATCAGTTCAGCGCTGATACCCCGGCGGAACTGGCCGCGGTGCGGGAAGTCACGCAAGGATACGGCGTCCGCGCGATTGACGCCAACCACTGGGCCGAAGGCGGAAACGGAACGACCGAACTGGCTCAGGCCGTAGCGGATATGGCGGACAGCGGCGAAGCCCGGTTCACCACCACCTATCCCGATGAAATGCCGTTATGGGAAAAAATCGAAGCCGTCGCCACCAGAATTTATCGCGCGGACGGCATCACCGCGGATCAGAAGACCAGGAATCAGATCGCTGATTTGCAGGCCGGCGGTTATGGCAACCTGCCCGTTTGTATCGCCAAGACGCAATACAGCTTCTCGACCGACCCCAACCGGAAAGGCGCGCCCACCGGGCATACCCTGACAGTGCGTGAAGTGCGGTTGTCCGCCGGCGCCGGTTTCGTAGTGGTGGTATGCGGAGACATCATGACCATGCCCGGCCTGCCCAGGGCGCCCGCCGCCAACCGCATCCGCATCAACGACCAAGGCGTTGTAGAAGGATTGTTCTAGCTGAACCCGGTTATGGTATAAACTCATTATCAATACAACAGCTCCGGAACATGAGCAAGGTTGTTTTACGGGTTTTTCCAGCGAGGCACTCATGATAGTTTATCCAGATATCGAGTTACACAGGGGGCAGTGTGTAAATCTCAAGCATGGCAGTATAGAAGCCCCACAGGTATTCGACATATCCCCTCTGGACGCGGCCAGGAAATTTGAGCGGAGCGGGGCCGAATGGCTGCATGTCGTCGATCTCGACGGAGTGTTCCAACATCAGGATCCCGCCGACAATTCCGACATCATCAAACAGATTATCAGCCAGTCGAACATTCCGGTTCAGGTCGGCGGTGGTATCCGGTCTCTGACCGCGGTTCAGGGCTGGATGGCAAGCGGAGCCGAACGAGTCGTGCTCGGCACGGCAGCCGTGGTGGACCAGAGGCTGGTTGAAACCTTATGCGCC
Source organism: Candidatus Poriferihabitaceae bacterium (assembly GCA_965214205.1). Classification (GTDB taxonomy): domain Bacteria; phylum Pseudomonadota; class Gammaproteobacteria; order Arenicellales; family Poriferihabitantaceae. The sequence continues at coordinate 1,518,360 of OZ243941.1, forward strand.
GAATACCCCGACAAAATCGTGATCAGTATTGACGCGCGCGGCGGCAAGGTGGTTTCCCATGGCTGGAAGCATACCTCGACGTTCACCGCTCAGCAGTTGGCCAAACGATTCGAGCGATGCGGCGCCGCGGCGATTATCTATACCGATATTGATCGCTATGACGAATTGCCGGAAAGCAGCATGGCGAATACCACCCAGATGGGCACCGAACTGAGTTGCCCGGTGATTTCCAGCGGCACGGTTCGCAACCTGGATGACATCTCCATACTGGCGAATTTGCCGAACATAGCGGGAGCCGTGACCGGCTGGGCGCTGTTCAACGAAAAAATCTCGATCCAGGACGCAGTCCAGGTCGCCCGCCAGAAACCGACCCAGGCCGACTTTCTGTGACGGACTGAGGTATCACTCCCCCCTTGAGGGGGGAGTGATTGCACCCCATCATATCAGCCGTTGCCTTGCGGCTCGGCTTGTCTCTGCGGTCTGCTGGTATTGCGCGGCCTTGCCGGCCTGCGGAGAGTGATTGGTTTTGCGGGCTTGTGCCATGAGTTTACACTTCTCCGTTGGCTACCATTTCGCGGAGTTTGAATTTCTGGATTTTGCCGGTGGAGGTTTTTGGCAGTTCCAGGAATACGATGTGTTTCGGGCGTTTGTAGCCGGCCATGTTCTGTCTGCAAAATTCAATGATTTCCTCTGCGGTGGATTCTTCGCCGGGTTTCAGTTCGACAAACGCGCAGGGGGTTTCTCCCCATTTTTCATCCGGCTTGGCGACTACCGCGGCGGCGGCTACTTTCGGGAATTTGTAAAGCGCCGATTCGATTTCGATGGAGGAGATGTTTTCCCCGCCCGATATGATGATGTCCTTGAGTCGGTCCTTGACTTCCATGTAGCCGTCCGGGTGCGCTACCGCGAGGTCGCCGCTGTGGAACCAGCCGTCCCGGAACGCTTCGGCGGTGGCTTCGGGGCTTTTGTAGTAGCCTTTCATGATCGGGTTGCCGCGGAGGACGATTTCCCCGATTGTCTGCCCGTCAGCCGGTACCCTTTCACCGGAATTGACGTCAATGACCCTGGCTTCCTGCATCATCGGGAACCGGACACCCTGCCGGGATTTGATCTCGGCTTGTTCTTCAGTGGTCAAATCCGACCATTCGGTTCGCCAGTCACAGAACAAAACGTGTCCGAAGGTTTCGGTCAGGCCGTATACATGAATCACATTCAGTCCGAGTTGCTGGGTCTTTTCCAGTACCTTGCTCGGCGGGGGAGCGCCGGCCGTCATTACCTGGACGGTATAGTCGGGGATATACTTGATCTCATCCGGCGCGTTGGCCAGCATGGCGAGGACAATCGGGGCCGCGCCGAAATGGGTGATCTGGTGTTCGCGTATGGCGGAGAAAATGTTTTCGGCGCTGACCACCCGGTTGCAGATCAATGTCGCGCCCATCAGGGCCATGCTCCAGACATGCCCCCAGCCATTGCAATGGAACATCGGAACCGTATACAGGTAGCGGGCGAATTTCGGGATTTGCCAGGCCGCGACCGTACCCATCGACATGAGGTATGAGCCGCGGTGATGATAGACCACGCCTTTGGGCTGTCCGCTGGTGCCTGAAGTGTAGTTCAGTGTCAGCGCTTCCCATTCGGATTCAGGCATGCCCCAGTCGCCGTTTTCGTCTCCGCTGTCGAGCAGTTCCTCGTAGGTCATGTCGCCGAGGCGTTCGCCGCCGGACTGTGGCGGTGGCGCCTGATCGTCGATAATATCAACCACGACAGGCGGGTTGTCCAGTGTCTCCAGGGCTTTTGAAACCACATCGGAGAAGTGGGTATCGGTGATCAGGACGCGGGCGTCGCTGTGCGCGAGAATAAAGGCAATCGTGCCCACGTCCAGCCGGGTATTGATCGTGTTCAGTACCCCTCCGGACATTGGAACGCCGAAATGGGCTTCTGCCAGTTCCGGAGTATTGGCGGCCATTATGGATACGGTGTCGCCTTGTTTTACCCCCAGTTTTTTCAGTCCGTCAGCCAGTCTGCGGCATCGTTTCGAGACTTCTTTCCAGGTTGAGGTCCGGTTGCCATACACGATCCCCGGATGGTCCGCGTAGACCTCGCTGGCGCGTTGCAGGAACGAAATTGGAGTGAGTTCCACATAGTTGAGACCATTGATCTGGCCCAGGATGTCGTAATTTTGTTTCATAACCTTTTTCAACCCGGTTGAAAATAAATCGTTGGGAGGCGCAGGGCAAATATACTTGAAACGGAAACAATAAGACAATTTGATTCCCAAAATCACAAATTACGGGCATAATCCTTGCCGCTTTTGGTAGTTGTGCAGTGATTCCGGTATCTGGTAAGCATCTATGAAAAATTCTCAACTGGTTTTGTCCCGGCGAATCGGAAAAACCCCTTTTGAAGACCGTGTGTTCGAGCAGGGCGCGCGCATGTTTACCGTTTACAACCACATGCCGCTCGCGTCCATATTCCGGTCCGATCAGGAAGAGTACGAACATTTGTGCGAGCATGTGCAAATCTGGGATGTGTCGTGTCAGCGCCAGGTCGAAGTGGTCGGGCCCGATGCCCTGAAACTGATCGAACTGGTCACTCCGAGAGACATATCCCGGTGCCGGATCGGTCAGTGTATGTATGCGATTCTGGTGGATGAGCGGGGCGGGATTGTGAATGATCCTCTTCTGATCAAACTGGCTGAGGACCGCTACTGGGTGTCGATTTCGGACTCCGGGGTTCTGTTATGGTTAAAGGGGATTGCCTGCGGCCGGAATCTGAATGTGGAGGTGTTCATGCCCGATGTCAGTCCGTTGGCGATTCAGGGTCCGAAAGCCGATGATCTGATGGCTGAAATAGTCGGTGAAGAAATCAGGGAGTTGAAATTTTTCTGGTATGACAGGCGCCGTATCGCGGATATGGACCTGGTCATAGCCAGATCCGGCTGGAGCGGTCAGGGTGGATTCGAAATTTATCTTGAGGATTCGACGAGGGGGCTGGCGCTGTGGGACGCGATCTGGGAAGTCGGGCAGAAGTATCATATTCGCGCTGGCTGCCCCAATCTGATTGATCGGATCGAACGGGGTTTGTTGTCGTATGGCAGTGACATGACGCTACAGGACAATCCGTATGAAATCGGGCTTGACCGCTTTTTCAGTCTGGAAAAGGACGCCGAATGCCTGTCCACAAAGGCGCTTGGCCGGATTTTGCGAGAGGGGATAAAGAATGCCCTGGTTTATGTATTTGTCAGTGGCGGGGAGTTGCCGTCACCACGCCATACCTGGGATTTGCTCGATAGCGGCGATAACCCGGTGGGGATTGTGACCAGTCTGGCGTATTCCAGAAAGTACGGTTCCAATATTGCTTTTGCGAAGGTCGAAGTCGGGTTCAGCGCTCCGGGGAATATTCTGTCTGTGGAACTTGAGTCCGGGGAAAGGCGTCAGGCGGAAGTGGTGACATGTGATTGGCGGCGGGTTGGTGGGCTGGTGAAAGAGAATCGGGGTTGACGGGCTGCTCGGCGCCCACCGTGTCCCCCCATCGGCTCTCAGGTGGGGAGTGATTTTTTCAGTTCTTCGTACATTTTGTAGTGGGTTTCTGTCATGCCGACGTTGCGGTAGGTTGACTGGGCGGCGGTGTTTTCCTTTTCCACATACAGGCGATAGCCGCAGACATCGGGGTTTGTTCCGGCCAGTTCTTTCACTTTTTCATACAGGCGGCGGTAGATTCCCTTTCGCCGCCATCGGGGGATCACGTAAACACTCTGTACCCACCAGAAGACGCCGTTGCGCCAGTCGCTCCATTCGGTGGTGATCATGAGCAATCCGACTATTTCCCGTTCGCTTTCGGCGATCAGGTAAAAGCCGAGATTCCGGTCCTGAATCATTCGCTGCGCGCCAGCCAGAGCGGTCTCCGAATCCAGCCTCGCGCCCTCAGTCTCGAATGCCATTTCCCGGTTGAAGTCGGCGATTTGCCGAGCGTCATCTGATGTGGCTTCGCGGATGTGGATTTCGTGTGTAGTGGGCATGTTTAATATAATCCTTGCAAGTCCGGTACTAAAGATGGAAAATTTTTGCCTTTCCTTTTTCTGCTTGAGGGCTATATCTTGAACTATAACGCATTTATCACTTGCGCGGTTACCGGGGCGGGTAACACGGTGGGTAAACACCCGGATATTCCGAAAAGCCCCGAACAGATCGCGAATGCGGCGATTGAGGCCGCCAGGGCGGGAGCGGCGATTGTCCATATTCACGTCAGGGATCCCGAAACCGGGGCGCCATCGCGGAAACCTGAATATTTCGCGGAAGTCGTCGCCCGTATCCGGGACAGTGACACCGATGTCGTCATCAATACCACCGCTGGCATGGGTGGTGACCTGGTTTTCGGACAAGGTGAAAACCCGTTGCCGTTGAGGAAGGGCACCGATATGGCGGGTCCGCTGGAACGGCTCGCCCATGTTGAACAATGCCTGCCGGAAATCTGCACGCTGGACTGCGGTACGATGAATTTTGCGGAAAGCGATTATGTTATGACCAATACCCCCGGCATGTTGAGAACCATGGCGAGAAGAGTGCAGGAACTCGGGGTCAGGCCGGAACTGGAGGTGTTTGACACCGGTCATCTGGTTCTGGTCAAGGAAATGATCCGCGAGGGCCTGATTGATGACCCGGTCATGATTCAGTTGTGCATGGGGATTCCTTATGGCGCGCCGGATGACCCCACCACCTTGATGTCGATGGTGCATGCCTTGCCCGAAGGCGCCACTTTCTCGGCCTTTTCGATTGGCAGAAACGAACTGCCGTATGTGGCTATGGCGGTACTGGCCGGCGGCAATGTCCGGGTTGGACTGGAGGACAATCTCTATCTGGAAAAGGGCGTGCTGGCTTCCAATGCCCAACTGGTCGAAAGAGCGGTCACCATTCTGGATGCGATGAATGTCAATATTCTGGGCCCGGATGCAGTCAGGAATAACCTCAAACTGCAAAAAAGAGGGTAATCATCCATGGGTCAGGTGAATGACGAGACAAGCGGCAAGGTCAGGACCGTCGGACTGATCGGCGGCGGGGTTATCGGGTCCGCCTGGGCGGCCCGCTTGTTGATCAACGGGATCAACGTCAACCTGTATGATCCGGCGGCAGGGGTCGAGAGTCGGATCCATGACGTGCTGGACAACGCGTTGCGGACTTACCGCGCCATGACTCTGGCCCCGATTGACGTCCGGGGCCGGTTGTCACTGGTTGACGGTATTGAGGAGGCCGTGTCGGACGCCGATTTTGTACAGGAGAGCGGCCCTGAGCGAATGGATGTCAAAAAGGCGTTGATGCGTCAAATCTGCGCTCATACCGGCGCCGGGGTGGTCGTGGCCTCTTCCTCGTCCGGATTGCTGCCGAGCGAAATGCAGGAAGGCGTGGATCATCCGGACCGCGTGATTGTGGGCCACCCGTTCAATCCGGTCTATCTGATGCCGCTGGTTGAAATCGTGGGGGGCGGCCAGACCAGCAAGCGGACCGTCGATGCCGCACGCGCGTTTTATTCCGCTATCGGCATGCATCCCCTGGTTGTGCGTAAGGAGGTCGAGGCATTCCTCGCCGACCGGCTGATGGAGGCCCTGTGGCGGGAAGCGCTGCATCTGCTGAATGAGGAAGTCGCCACTGTCGATGAGCTGGATCAGGCGATCGTTTATGGACCGGGTATCCGCTGGGCGTTCATGGGTTCTTTCCAGACCTTTCGCATTGCCGGCGGCGAGGGCGGCATCCGCCATTTCATGGCCCAGTTCGGTCCGGCGTTGAAATGGCCCTGGACCCGGTTTGACGGACCTGACCTGACTGATGAACTGCTCGACAAGATATCGGCGCAGTCCGATGAACAGACCGGGGGCCGCAGTATCCTCGACCTGGAAAGGAAAAGGGATGACTGTATTGTGGCGATACTCCAGGCATTGAGAGCGAACGATCAGGCCGCGGGCAAGGTACTGACCCGTTATGAAGAGTCGCTTTATCAGGTCTCGCATCAGGACGGGCCGGATTCGGATTCCGGCCATGACCTGAGCCAGCCCCTGCGGCTGTATTCGGATACGGTCCGGGCGCAATGGGTGGACTACAATAACCACATGACGGAAAGCAGTTATCTGACCGCCTTTGGCAACGCTTCCGACGCTCTGTTTCGATTGATCGGGGTGGATGGGGATTATCATGCCAGGGGAATGAGTTACTTCACGGTCGAAACCCACATGATGAATCCGGGGGAAATTACGGCGGGCCGGAAGTTTCACGTAACCACACAGTTGCTGCATGTCGATGAAAAGCGAATCCATCTCTATCACAGCATGATCGGTGATGAGGGGGGGCTGGTCGCCAGCGCGGAGCAGATGCTGTTGCATGTCGATACCAATGCCTCGAAAGCCTGTCCGGCTGAACCTGACGTACTGCAGAAACTGGATTCGATTTTCAAGGGCCACGCGGCTCTTCCCAGACCGGAATCCGCCGGGCGTTCGATTGGCGTAAAACGCCCCCGGCCAACCGTTGTACAGACTGAAAACAGCCGGGAGGCAGAATCATGAGTATTTCCGGCAGAAGCGTAATTGTGACTGCGGGGGCTAGCGGCATAGGCCATGCCATCGCGACTTCATTCCATCAGAACGGGGACGCCGTGCATGTGGTCGATATTGATGAACAGGCGGTGGCGCGGTTTTCCTCGGATTATCCCGAAATCAGGACCACGGTCGCGGATGTTGCCAGTCAATCCGATGTCGGCCGGGTCATGGATGCCCATATCGAACAATTTGACGGTGTCGATGTGATGGTGAATTGCGCGGGAATTGCCGGTCCCACTGAATTTGCGGAAGATATTTCGCTGGAACAGTGGCAACGCTGTTTTGCCGTCAATATCGATGCGGTCTTTCTGTTCTGCCGCAAGGTGATCCCCTTCATGAAAGCGGCGCGGACCGGCAGCATTATCAACATATCCTCGACGGCCGGCTGGCACGGTTATCCATTGCGAACGCCTTACGCCGCGTCGAAGTGGGCGGTGATCGGTCTCACCAAATCGCTCGCGATGGAACTCGGTGGGTCGGGTATCCGCGCGAATGTAATCTGTCCGGGGAGTATACATGGCGAGCGGATGGACTGCGTGATCGCGGCTGAAGCCAGTCTCAAGGGAATCAGCGAGCGGACCGTCAGGGAGCGGTATACCAGAAGCAACTCGATGAGAACATTCATTGACGCTCAGGATATCGCGGATATGGCCCTGTTCCTCTGTTCGGACAAGGCCCGGACAGTCACCGGCCAGATACTGAATGTGGATGGTCATCTCGAAACCTTCCAGGGACTGGATGACTGAACGCCCCCAACCAGACAACCGGAGAATATGGCAATGAACTTTGACTACAGCGAAGAGCAATTGATGCTGATTGAGACCGCCCGGCGATTTGTCGAACAGGAGTTGTATCCGTTTGAGCGGGAGGTCGAACAATCCGGCGATGTCCGCCCTGAGCTTCGTCAACAGATCATTGACCGCTCGATCAAGGCGGGACTGTACGCCGCGGCGATGCCTGAAGAGTTGGGCGGCGGCGGACTGGACCCGCTATCCATGTGCATGCTCGACCGGGAACTCGGCAGGGCCGGTTATGCGTTGCAGTACGCCGTCGGCCGCCCCAGCAACATTCTGCAGGCCTGCACCGGCGATCAACGGGAAAAATACCTGTATCCCTGCATACGCGGAGAGAAAACCGATTGTCTGGCGATGACCGAACCGGGCGCCGGTTCCGATGTCCGCTCGATGTCCTGCAAGGCGGAAAGGGACGGTGATGATTATGTCATCAATGGCGTCAAGCATTTTATCAGCCATGCGGATGTGTCTGATTTCGTGATCCTGTTCGCGGCCACCGGAGTGGATGATACGCCGAGAGGCCCAAGAAAAAGGATTACTTCGTTTCTGATTGATACCGGCACGCCTGGCTACACGATACGGCCGGGCTACCAGAGTGTATCCAATCGCGGATACCATAACTGCATTCTGGAATTCGATCAGTGCCGTGTTCCGGCGAATCAGGTGCTCGGAGAGGTGGACAGCGGGTTTGAAGTCGCCAATGACTGGTTGGGCAATACCCGGCTGCAAGTGGCCGCGATCTGTCTGGGGCGTTGTGACCGCGCTTTTGAACTGGCCTGCGAGCACGCCGCCAGCCGCACCCAATTCAACCAGACCATCGGCAAATTCCAGGGAGTCAGCTTCAAACTGGCGGATATGGCCCTGAAGCTGAGGGCGGCTGAACTGATTACCTATCAGGCCGGCGCGCGCGCCTGCAAGAATGAGATGACCGATATGGACGCGGCCTTGGCCAAGCTGTCAGCGACCGAAGCGCTGGCCTTTATAGCCGACGAGGCGTTACAGATATTTGGTGGCATGGGGTTGATGTCGGACCTCCCTCTGGAGAGAATCTGGCGGGATGCCAGGGTCGAGCGTATCTGGGAAGGAACCAGCGAAATCCAGCGCCTGATTATTTCCCGTTCGATATTGCGGCCGCTGGAAGCCGGGTCGTAAGAGGTCGAAAGGACCGCCGGGAGACAGGATTGTGCGGGTGAACAGGGAGCGGCTGCTCCGATTCCTGAATCCACGCTCGATCGCGGTGATCGGCGGCCGGGAAGCCGAGCAGGTATTGATTCAATGCCAAAAGCTCCAGTTTCAGGGAGAGATATGGGCGGTCAATCCAAAACGGGATTCGATGGCCGGTATTCCATGCCTGGCTGATTGCGGCTTGCTGCCCGAGCCGCCCGACGCCGTATTCATCGGGGTGCCGGCTGAGCCGACCATCCGGACCGTCGATCAATTGAATCGCTTCGGCGCTGGCGGGGCCGTCTGTCTCGCTTCCGGATTCAGCGAAGTGGGGGATGAGGGCGGAACCCGTCAACGCCGGTTACGGGAGGCTGCCGGAGATATGCCGGTATTGGGGCCGAATTGCTATGGATATATCAATGCGCTGCTGGGCGCGGCGATGTTCCCGGATCAGCATGGACTTTACTCTGTAGATCAGGGGGTTGCGATCATTTCTTCGAGTGGAAATATCGGCATCAACTTCACATTGCAGCAACGGGGATTGTCGATTGCCTGGCTGGTCACCATCGGCAACCAGGCCGTTATTGGTATCGAAGAGGTGATGGCGGCGGCGCTTGAGAATGAGCGGATAAAAGCGATTGGGTTGCATATTGAGGGTCTGAGAGACCTGCCGTTGTTTGTTGAACTGGCGGCCCGCGCGCGTGACCGGGGGGTGCCGGTCATTGTCCTGAAAGCGGGCAAATCGGATCTGGGGGCGCGCATCACTTTCAGCCATACCGCTACCCTGGCTGGAGAACACGGGCTCTATACGGCTTTGTTCAACCGCTTGGGTGTCGGCGTGGCCGATAACATCGAGGTCTTTCTGGAATCGTTGAAACTGGCCCTGGTCACGGGGCCGTTGCCGGGCAACCGGATCGCGTCCATGAGTTGTTCCGGTGGAGAAGCCTCGCTGATTGCGGATTTGTCGGTTGGGCGGAAACTGGTTTTCCCTCGCATCGAAGACGACCACCGGGCACGCTTGAGCGTCACCTTGAATGATTATGTTTCCATTGATAACCCACTGGATTATCACACTTTTATTTGGGGTGATCGGCAGCGCATGACCGCGACATTCAGCGCCATGATGTCCGGGGGCTATGACTTGACCCTGCTGATGCTCGACTTCCCTCTGGTCAACGATTGCGTCATCGAGGATTGGCTGGAGGCGGTGCGGGCGTTTACCACGGCCTGCCGGCAGACGGATAGCAAAGGGGCGATTGTCACCTGTCTGTCCGAAAACCTGAACCCTGAAATCCGGGCCTGGCTGATCGAGAATGGCGTGGCGCCCCTGCACGGCATGGAACAGGCCCTGGCGGCAATTGAAACGGTCAGTGGAATTGGCATGGCATGGCGCGCGCGCTGGTCACTGCCGACCGTCCCGGATTCATCGACGTCGACGGATTGCGGCCGGGTGCGGAGCCTGGATGAGAACCAAGCCAAGCAATTCCTGAAATCTCACGGTATCGAAGCGCCTGATTCAATCGTTGTCAGCGCCCCGGATGAGATCCGCGAGGCGGTGGAGAAAATTGGTTATCCACTGGTATTGAAGGCCGTATCCGCGTCGATTGCCCATAAGTCCGAAGCGGACGCTGTGGTGGTCGGAATCCGCGATGAGGAAACACTGAATGACCAGAGTAGCCGCCTGTTCGGGTTATCCGATACCCTGCTGGTGGAGCGAATGGTGACCGACCCGGTTGCGGAATTATTGATCGGAGTCAGTTATGATCCGGTTTTTGGTCATTATCTGATTGTCGGGTTCGGCGGCGCTCTGGTCGAATTGATCCGGGACCGAGAAATATTGCTGTTTCCGGTGGACCGCGCCGCAATCATCGCCGCTCTCCAGCGCTTGCAGACCTGGCCGCTGTTAAACGGATTCCGTAACCGGGCGCTGGCTGATGTCGAAGCGGTGGTCGATACCGTAATGGCGGTAGCCGGACTGGTTGAAAGCCGCCGCGATGAGATCGTCGAACTGGAAATCAACCCGTTAATGGTTAAGCCACGGCATCATGGCGCGGTCGTGGCCGACGCGCTGATTCGAGTACGAAAATGAAAGAGTGGCAAGTCTAAAAATGTGAGGTGAACGGTAATGTCTGATGCAGTAAAAACAGTGATTGACGGCAGCGTGCTTGAAGTGACCCTGGACCGGCCCAAGGCCAACGCGATAGACGGTTCGGTCAGTCAGGAGCTTGGCCGGACGTTTGCGAATTTTCGGGATGACCCTGAATTGAGGGTGGCGATTATTACCGGCGGCGGCGGGAAGTTCTTCTGCGCCGGGTGGGATTTGAAAGCGGCTGCCGGGGGAGAAGGCGTAACCAGCGACTTCGGAGTCGGTGGATTCGGCGGCTTGCAGGAACTGCCGGATATGAACAAACCGGTCATTGCGGCGGTCAACGGCATTGCCTGCGGAGGCGGATTCGAACTGATGATTTCCGCGGACATCATTATCGCGGCAGAGCATGCGACCTTCGCCCTGCCGGAAATCAATGCCGGTACACTGGCGGACGCGGCGACTTTGAAGCTGCCCAAACGTATCCCATATCATGTGGCAATGGAGTTGCTGTTGACAGGACGCTGGATGGATGCCGGGGAAGCCCACAGGTGGGGATTGGTCAATGAGATCACCACCGCCGACAATCTGCTGGCGCGGGCGAGGGAAGTTGCACGGCGTCTGGCCAAGGGGCCGCCGCTGGTCTTCGCCGCGATCAAGGAGACCGTGAGGGCAACCGAGAATATGGACTTTCAGGAATCCATCGACCTGCTGAACGCCCAGGGACTGGCCACGGTCAGGAAACTCTACAACAGTGAGGATATGCACGAAGGGGCGCTGGCTTTCTCTGAGAAAAGAGAGCCAGTCTGGAAAGGGCGCTAGAGAGGATAACGGTATGAGAATTTCACAGGGTAATGTTTCAGCGAGGCAACACGGGGCGATGGAATATGCCGAGTCTCCGGTCAACCTCGACACCGTCCGGCGCTACCGTCTGGAGCGCATACAACAGCAACTGCGAAGGCTCGATTACGCGGGCATCCTGTTATTTGACCAGATTAACTGCCGTTACGCATGCGATGCCACCAATATGCAGGTATGGTGTTCTCATTATGAGACCCGTTGCGTTTTTATTGCCACCGACGGTCCGTTGATCCTGTTTGACTATGGTGAATATCCCCATCTGGCGGAAGGCATTCCGACGATTGACGAATACCGGGTGAACTCTTCTTTTCATTATTTCACCGCCGGAGAACGGGTTCGTGAAAAGGCGCAGAATTTTGCGGACACGATCGCCGACCTGGTCAGAACCCACGGCGGCGGCAATACCCGGCTGGCAGTGGACAGACTCTCCCACACCGGTTGCGAACCGCTGTTGCGGCACGGCATTTCAATTCACGATGGCCTGGAGGTCATGGAACTGGCCCGGGTCATCAAATCCAATGAAGAAATCATCCTGATGCGGCACTCCATTGATGTCTGCGAGGCCGGTATCGGCAGGATGCGCGAGGCGCTTGAACCGGGTATTACGGAAAATGCGTTGTGGGCAAAACTCCACGAGACCAACATTGCTTGCGGAGGAGAATGGATTGAAACCCGGTTGCTGTCTTCCGGGCCGAGAACCTTTCCCTGGTTTCGGGAATCCTCGATGCGGGTGATCGAACAGGGCGACCTGGTCAGTTTTGATACGGATTTGATCGGGCCCTACGGGTATTGCTCGGATATGTCTCGAAGTTGGGTATGCGGCGACAAACCGACTGATGAGCAACGCCGGATTTATGCGTATGCGTGGCAGCAGATTCAGCATAATGTCGCGATGTTGAAACCCGGCATGACCTTCCATGAAGCCTCGCGCGCGGCCTGGAAGATTCCGGCGGAGTTCTCCAACAACAAATACAGTTCCCTGATACACGGGGTGGGGCTGGCCGATGAGTATCCGAGCATCAAGCATATCGACAAGCTGGAAATGGCCGGTTACCGGGGCGTTATCGAGGAAAACATGACCCTGTGCATCGAATCCTACATTGGTTCCGAACGCAGCGGGGAAGGCGTCAAACTGGAAGAACAGGTATTGATTACCGAGCGCGGGGCGGAAGTTCTGACTCGCTATCCGATGGAGACGGACTGGCTGTAAATGTTCAGGATCAGGCAGGTGGATCCGGGTGATGCTGATGTGTCGGCGTTGATCCGGGAGCTGGATGAATACCAGCTGTCGATCTATCCGGCTGAGTCCAACCACCTCGATTCAGTCGAGCAACTGCGTCAGGAGAATGTGTTTTTCATCGGCGTCTTTGCAGGAGAACAATTGGTTGGAACCGGCGCGGTCAAGCGCTTCGCTGATGATCGTGAGAAAATAGAATACGGCGAGATAAAACGGATGTTCGTCAGCAAATCACATCGCGGCAAAGGCATATCCCGGCTGATTATGGAGCGCCTGGAAAAACACCTGATTGATCAAGGTATCCGGGTCGCCCGGCTTGAAACCGGCATCTACCAACCAGAAGCGCTGGCGTTGTACCAGAGATCAGGGTATCGCAAGCGGCCCTCGTTCGGCGATTACCCGAAACACGATCCGTTGTCTGTTTTCATGGAGAAACGGCTGTAGTGAGGGCACAACAATCATTCATCTTGAATGGCGCGAACAGGTTGCAAAATATCTTCACCTAAAAATCTCCATCCTTTGAAGTTTCAGTTATTTTCTGTCATAATGTCAAAAAGTGTCCCAGAGAGTGGAAGGTGCCAGTGCCCATGCAGACAGAAATATCCCGACTTATTGAGGAATCGGGATTATCCAGGAAAGAGATTGCCTCAAGGACGGGGTATAACATTCGGACCATTTATCGTTGGGGATCCGGGGAGACAATCCCCAGAAAGGCCGTTATCGACTGGTTGTCGCGACAGGCCAGGATAAGTGTTCTGGCTCGGCCTGCGGAAAAAACCGCATTCACCTTTATTGACCTATTTGCCGGAATCGGCGGTCTACGGATGGGGTTCGAGTCCATTGGTGGGCGGTGTGTTTTTACCAGTGAATGGGACCTTGCCTGCCGGAAGACGTATCAAGCGAATTTCCCGTGCGATCACCCTGTTGCAGGTGATATTACCGCTATAGCAGAGGAAGAAATACCTGTTCATGATGTGTTGGTCGCAGGATTTCCCTGTCAACCCTTCTCCATAGCCGGTGTTTCAAAGAAAAATGCGCTGGGAAAAAAACACGGTTTTTCCTGTGAGGCACAGGGCACCCTGTTTTTCGATGCAGCACGTATTATTGCCCATCACCGGCCGCCTGCATTTCTGCTGGAAAACGTGAAAAACTTGGTCAGTCATGACGGGGGTAACACATTCCGCGTTATCCGAAAAACTCTGGAGGAGGAACTTGGCTACCATATCGACTGGCGCGTCATCAATGCAAAGGGGGTTGTCCCACAAAACCGCGAGAGAATTTTTATCGCGGGTTTTCGTGGAGACACCGGTTTTGATTTCAGCCAGCTTGATGTGCCTGATCCGGGAAATGGGCCGGTGATGCGCACAATTCTGCATCCGCAGGATGGCACTGAACTGGAAGAGCCACCTTATACACACGGATCGTCTGGCACGGTCAGCCCCAAATATACGCTTTCGGAAAACCTGTGGACCTATCTTGAAAACTATGCCGCAAAACACAAGGCAAGAGGGAACGGATTCGGCTATGGCCTTGTTGGTCCGGATGATGTTTCCCGTACACTATCGGCCCGCTATTACAAGGACGGGTCGGAAATACTGGTTCGGCAGCATGAGAACAGGCCGCGCCGTCTGACTCCGAGAGAATGCGCTCGCCTGATGGGTTTTGATGGTCCGGGAAAACCACATTTCGAGATTCCTGTTTCCGATACACAAGCCTACAAGCAGTTTGGCAATGCGGTTGTTGTTCCGGTTGTTGATGCAGTCGCACAGTTCATGCTTCCTCATATTCGCGACGCAATGGGCAAGGATAAAAGACAGACTGAGTTTGTGCCCGAATTTGTATTTGAGGAGGAGAGGAAGCTGGCGGCCAGTGCCTGATATTGTTTCACCAGAAGTCCGCAGGCGTATGATGGCCGGTATCCGTGCAACGGATACGAAGCCCGAGCTTTTTGTTCGCAAGGCTCTGCATGCAAGGGGATTCCGGTACAGACTGCATAATCGCAAGCTCCCCGGAAAACCGGATATGTCATTTCCGAAATACAAGGCTATCATTTTTGTCAACGGCTGCTTCTGGCATGGTCATGATTGTCATTTATTCAGATGGCCATCTACCAGACAGGAATTCTGGCGCAGGAAAATCACCCGCAACCGGCAGAAGGATGAAGAAACCCGAAAGGCCCTGACAGAGGAAGGCTGGCGTGTTGCCGTGATTCACGAATGTGCCTTGAAAGGGAGAACCAGGCTCGACCCGGACAGGGTAATAAGCTCGACAGAAAAGTGGTTGCGCTCAGGGCACACAGACCACGTAATTGAAGGTTTGCGGGAATAAATCCTGAGGAGAGTGGAGAAATGAAAAAAGGGTATTTGTCGGAATACTTTGTCGGTGTGATCGCAAAACGGTTAAGTGCTGTGGAGGTCGATCCAGAAACATCAAACCAGCACGAGTTTAATGGAGTCATGCCGATGAAAAGGCTGCTGGGTCTGGAAAGGCTGGTAAACCAGCCGACCCGGTTTGTGTGGTTTGGCGGAGGAAACGAGGGTTTTTCCGAAGACACTTATGTCACATGGTATGACGCTCGTGAATTACATCCCAAACGCAGTGAGCACAGATTGTATTTCAAGAGCAATCTTGTGATGGAGCGGGCTAGTGCAGGAGATCTGCTCATTATCGCCAGGAGACCTGCAGGTAAGTTCATGATTATAGTGGTTGCCGGGGGAAGTACGGAAGAAAATCAGCTTACATGGCTTTTTGGTCTTTCTGCTCGAGAATTGGGTACCCATTTTACGTATCAGGATATTGAGAATGGTGATGATCAGCAGGTGGGGTTTGCTGCACGGTTTATTCTTGAGGAACTGGGTATAGAGATTGAAGAGCCAGAAGCTGACCGGTTGAATAAATTGCTGGAACCTTTTGGTAATGCCTTCCCAAAAACTGTGGAATTTTCGGAATTAGCCCGAAAAGCCTTTCCTGATGTCGACCCGCGGGACGACCCGGATGTGGCTCTGCTTGCCTGGATGGGTCAAGAGTTAAGATTGTTTCACCTTATGGAGAAACGTGTTGTATCCGGCCGTCTGCGGGCAGGGTTTCTGGATGGGCAGGACGTGGACGTTGACGGATTTGTCAGGTATTCACTCAAAGTCCAGAACAGGAGGAAATCCCGGGCCGGACATGCACTGGAACATCACCTTGAAGAAATATTTCGTGTTCTTGCACTGAAATATGACCGGCAGGCTGTCACCGAACATAAATCCAGGCCTGATTTTCTGTTTCCCGGTGCAGCGGAGTACCATGACAAGAAATTCCCGGTAACTGGCCTTTCCATGCTGGGTGTCAAGTCAACCTGCAAGGACAGATGGCGTCAGGTTCTGTCGGAAGCGGCGAGGATATCGGATAAGCACCTTCTGACCCTTGAACGAAATATCAGTGAAAATCAGACAAATGAAATGCGGGCTAACAGGCTTCAGCTAGTCTTGCCAAGCGAATTGCACCACACCTACACGGATGCCCAACAAACATGGTTGATGGATATTCGGGGATTCATTGATCAGGTACGGGAGCAACAGAAGAGTAATAAATAATGAAATATGTCTCTCCTTCAGTTAAAGAAACTGCTTTCAACTGTCCGCACTGTGATGCGTTTGCAATGCAGTGTTGGTGGGACTTGTACTCTCGTCCGATACGAAGAGAAAGCCGGCTTCCTGTTGTCATTAGTCCAGAGAACCGGGAAGAACTCAATTTCGAACAACATATTGAGGTTCTCGAGGAGCGTAGAAACTCTCAATGGATTGAAAAGATGGCCAATGGTCGCCCGTTTTTCGAAGAGATCAAGGGTGAGTATCGTGCGAGTTTTTTGCTTCATAACACGAATTTTTCGCTTCATAACACATTCATTTCGGAATGTTTAAACTGTAAAGATATTTCGATCTGGATCTCTGACAAGCTGATTTGGCCACAGCGCGGTGAGGCTCCACCTGCAAACCCTGACTTGTCCGATGAGATACGTAGAGACTATGACGAAGCCAGCAGCATCCTTGATCTGTCGCCCAGGGGGTCGGCTGCCTTGATCCGGTTGGCCATTCAAAAGCTTTGCAAGGAACTCGGTAAATCAGGGAAGAACCTTAACGACGATATAGGTGAGTTGGTTAAAGATGGACTCAGTATAGAAGCCCAGAAAGCCCTTGATGTAGTGCGCGTAATCGGTAATAACGCGGTCCACCCAGGCCAGGTCGACCTGCGCGATTGTCGAGACTTTGTTCAAACTTTTGAATCTGATCGCTGACAAGATGATTTCCGAACCAAAACGTGTCAAAGAATCCTACGCAACCCTGTCTGAGAGTGCGCGCAATGCAATTGAAGAACGGGACGGTTAACCCCGAGCGCGTACAAACGCTGGCGGATGTGGTGCACAGGGAAAGCCGGGGCAGGCTCTACGCATCATGATTCGCAACCTTCCAGGGGCGGTCACCGTGCCGTCCCGCAATCGGATAATGCATTTGCTCGCTACATTACGAAGAAATCCGGCTGAAAACAGATTGCAGCGTTTCCAGGAAGACGAAAATTTAGTAGTATGGAGTAGTATAAATCTTACTTTTTGAGTGCTTCTTATGCCAATGGTAAAAAAAAGTATCACCGTGACCGACCAGCAGGAGAGTTGGATTCAGGCGCAAATGGCAACAGGCCAATACGCTACGGACAGTGAACTGATCCGCGAAGCGTTGTGTGAGAAAGAAATGCGGACAGCGGAGAATGAATATATTCGCACCCGATTGATTGCAGCCGAACAGTCCGTAGAGCAATATGGATGGGTCGAACAAACTCCAGAGGAGATGCTTGACGGCATCAAGGCGAAAGCTCGCCGTGATGGCAAATTATAGAGTTTCATAGCGTGTATTACCGCATTGACGGCAAAACCGTTGAAATTATGGCGATCATTGGCCAGCAAGATTTTGCATGATTGAAAGGGTACGGAGTGACGGCGGTGGTTGAATGCGATGACCTGAAGATTACGCTCGGAATCGAGGAGGAGTGTTTCCTGGTGGATCCACAGACTCGTGATCTTCTGGTTGACCCCGATTCAGGCATTTTCGAGATGTGTGAGGCGACTCGCGGGCCACACAAGATTGTCCGCGAGGCATTGCGCTCTCAGATCGAAACCAACACCCGAGTCTGTGCATCGGTTGCTGAGTTGCGCGAGGCTTTGGTTGAGACCCGGCGCATTATTATCGCAGCGGCCAAGCGGTATGAAGTGGCTGTGATGGCTGCTTCTACTCATCCATTTGCGCGCTGGCAGACACAGGCTGTTACGCAGGGTGAACGTTACCAGCGATTTGCGACCATGCATCAGGATAATTTGCGCCGTTTCCTGATCGGAGGCATGCACATCCATGCGGGATTCGCAGATGCGGATACGCGAGTGCGGGTGATGACGGCGCTCCGGCAATACCTGCCGTTATTCCATGCCTTGTCCACATCCTCGCCGTTCAGCGATGGGCGTAGCACCGGGTTCAAATCCTGGCGATTGACCATTGTTGGAGGTCTGCCACGATCGGGTATGCCCGGCCCGCTCTATTCGGCGGCGGAGTATGAGGACTTGCTTGCACAGTTCCAACGTTACAATTATCTGACCAATGGCAGCGAGCTATGGTGGGACATCCGCCCTTCTCACGCTTATCCGACAGTGGAAATGCGTATTTGTGATGTCTGCACGCGACTGGAGGATGCGGTGAGTGTGGCAGCGCTTTATGCGTCTTTGATTCGGTGGCTGATGCGTCAGGATATGGAGGGCGCCCTGCCTCCTGAGCCATTGACTGAGTTCATCACAGAGGACCGCTGGATAGCGCATCGTTATGGAATATTCTCCTTTTTCGGCGACAGGAGCGGCAGCGGCGCTCGAATCGACATTCAGGATTATCTGGCCAGGCTTGTCGAGGAGTTGGCGGTCGATGCCCAGGCGCTGGAATGTGAGTCCGAGATGCGCCGCACAATGACTATCATTAAGGAAGGAGCCAGCGCCGACCTCCAGCTGGACTTCTACAACCTGCGCCGTCTGGAAGGAGATACTCACGAGGAAGCATTGCGCCACGTAGTCGACCTGTTGCTCGCGGAGACACGGGCAGGCGCTTAATATCTGCGCGCAAATTGTGGCGGAGAGTGAGGGATTCGAACCCCCGGACCTGTTACAGTCAACGGTTTTCAAGACCGCCGCATTCGACCGCTCTGCCAACTCTCCGGTGCAGGTTGTGGTTGGCGGATTATATATGACCCGGATTGGGCAAGCTACCAACCGGCAATGGATTCGTTCCGGTTTTGTTGGTAAATTTGTCTGATGACCCCGCCGCCCTTTCTGCAAAGTCCGTTGTTGGAGCGCCAGCCGGAAATCCATCATGGTTTTTTCACTCGCCGGGGCGGGGTGTCTCAGGGGGAATTCGATTCCCTGAATTGCGGGCAGTTATCGGGTGACTGTCCGCAGCATGTGCTGGAAAACCGCTCCAGGGTTGCTGCCGCGCTGCATTGCGACAGTGTGGTCAGTCTCCGGCAGGTTCATGGTATCGTGGTTCATGAGATTGATCGAAAATCACATACGAGCGCTGTCTTGCAGGGGGACGGGATGGTTACCCGTGAGAAGGGAGTGGCGCTCGGTATTTTAGGTGCGGATTGCGCTCCGGTATTGTTTCTGGACCCGGAAAATCGGGTTATAGGGGCGGCTCACGCTGGGTGGAAGGGGGCGGTCAGCGGGATTACCGATCAGGTCATTGAGGCCATGAGCGGACTCGGCGCCGAAACCGGAAGCATCCGCGCTGTGATCGGTCCCGCCATCCAGCCTCTGTCCTACGAGGTCGGTATCGAATTCGAGGATCAGGCGCTGGCCCGTTCAGACATTGGATGCGAGGATTGTTTCAGCCCGAGCCCGGCCGGGGTTGACCACAAACGAATGTTCGACTTGCCCCTGTACATCGAAAAAAGACTGAAAAAGGCGGGAATTGAAAAAATCCATCGGATGCTTGAGGATACTTACAGTAATGAGCGGCAGTTTTTCAGTTATCGCCGGGGATGCCACAAGGGGGAGAAGCGTTATGGTCGTCAGGTGAGCGCCATTTGCCTTAAAAAATGATCAGGGGTCCAGTTCTTCCCAACGTTGCCAGCACTGTTCCAGTTGATTGCTGACCGACTGCATTTCCTTCAGGGTGGCATTGATGTCGTCACGGGGCTGACTATAGAAATCCGGTTCCGAGATGGTTCGGGTCAGGCTGTTCTGGCGGTTTTCCAGATGTTCGATTTTTGCCGTTAACGCGGACAGCTCCCGTTGCTCGTTGAATCCGGGTTTTTTCTTTTTTTCCGTAATTTTCCGTTCCGGTTGCCGGAGCGCGGGCTTTGAGGGTTTTTCGGGCATTTCCCGTGACCGGGTGTTCGTGACGCGCTTCAGCCAGTCTGAATAGCCGCCCACGTTGTCATTGATCTCGCCCTTTCCTTCAAAAGACAGGGTGCTGGTGACTACGTTGTCGAGGAATCTGCGGTCATGCGAGACCATCAGCAGTGTGCCATCGAATTGGAGAAGTTGTTCTTCCAGCAGTTCGAGGGTTTCAATATCCAGGTCGTTGGTGGGCTCGTCCAGAATCAGTAAATTGATCGGCTTGCTGAACAGCATGGCGAGCAGCGCTCTCGCGCATTCTCCCCCGGACAATGATTTTATCGGCGAACGGGCGCGGGCGGGCGAGAACAGGAAATCCGCAAGATAGCTGATCACATGTTTGTCCTTGCCGTTTATGGTGATTTGCTCCCGGCCCTGACCGATCATGTCCATGACAGTTTGTTCGGGGTCCAGTTGTATTCTTGATTGATCGAAGCAGGCGACCTTCAGGTGAGTACCGTGCTGGACGGAGCCGGTCCGGGGTTTGATTTCCTTGAGCAGGATTTTCAGCAGCGTCGTTTTGCCGATGCCGTTCGGTCCGATCAATCCGATCCGGTCACCACGCAGGATGCGGGTGGAAAAATCCCGAACGATAATCTGCTGATTGATTTCAAAGTTGATGTTCTCCGCTTCAATAATGATTTTTCCGCTTGCCGGTCCCTTGCTGATCTCCAACCGCGCGTTCGATATCCGGTTTCTCCTGCTCGCCTGTTCTTCGCGCAGTTTTTTCAGCGCTCTGGCCCGGCCTTCATTACGGGTTCTCCTGGCCTTGATGCCCTGTCTGATCCAGGCTTCTTCCTTGGCGAGTTTTTTGTCAAAGGCCGCGTTTTGTCTGCTTTCCTGCTCCAGCGATGCCGCTTTTCGGGATAGATAGTCTGCATAGCTGCCGGGCCAGTGGACCAGTTTGCCACGATCAAGCTCGACAATGTCGGTGCAGACATTTTGCAAAAATTCGCGATCATGCGTGACCAGCAAAAGGGCGCCCTTGAATTTGACGAGTTGACGCTCAAGCCAGACAATGGCGTCGGTATCCAGATGATTGGTCGGTTCATCCAGTAACAGAACGTCAGGGTTGCAGACCAGCGCCTGGGCCAGGGCGGCCCTGCGTTGCCAGCCCCCGGATAATTCGGAAATCCGGTCATCCGCGTTCAGATTCAACCGGCTGAGCGTCTTGTTGATCCGGGCGTGCGCGTTCCAGCCATCGCTGCTGTCGAGTTTCTGCTGCAGTTCATCCAGCCGTTTCAGTTGCGCCGGGCCCATGGCGGACAGGGTCGAAACCTGATGGTACTCCGCCAGCGCCCGGCCCGCGTCACCGAGTCCCTGAGCAACCAGATCGAACACGGATTCATTGCCGACCGGAACCGAAGTTTGATCCAGAAGAGCGATTCGCAGGCCGGGCCTTGCCCTGAAATCGCCTTCGTCGGCAATGATTTTCCGTTTCAGGATGGCGAGCAATGTCGATTTCCCTTCGCCGTTTCTGCCAATCAGTCCGACCTTTTGCTTTTTGTCCAGAGACAGGTCGGCATTATCCAGCAGTTTGTAATGACCAAAGGCGATGGATAAACTGGATATGGTGAGCAAAGACATCGGCGTTAACGGGGAAGAAAACCTATTTTAGCGCGATTTACAACCGGTCAGACTGTACAATAACGCACTTTTTTCAGACGAGTTGCCGGAGTTGGGGACCAGGATCATGAGCAAAGAAAATCTTGCTGGAGAAATTACCAGGCGAAGGACATTTGCAATCATATCGCATCCGGACGCCGGCAAGACGACTCTGACCGAACGCCTGCTGCAATATGGCGGAGCGATCCAGCTTGCCGGTACGGTCAAGGCGCGTAAAAGCAACCGCTATGCGACATCGGACTGGATGGAACTGGAGAAGCAGAGGGGTATATCGGTGACTTCTTCTGTGATGCAGTTTCCCTACAAGGAGCGTATCGTGAATTTGCTGGATACCCCCGGTCACGCGGATTTTTCCGAGGATACCTACCGCACCCTGACCGCGGTTGACTCGGCGTTGATGGTGATCGACATTGCCAAGGGGGTGGAAGACCGGACGGTCAGTCTGATGGAGGTCTGCCGCCTGCGTGATACGCCAATCATGACGTTCGTCAACAAGATGGACCGGGAGGGGCTGGATCCGGTTGATGTGATGGATGAAGTCGAGCGGGTTCTGGAAATCAGGTGCGCGCCGATGACCTGGCCGGTTGGCTCCGGGAAGCTGTTTATCGGGGTTTATCGTTTGTATGATGACGTGGTCCATTTGTTCAAGGGGCGCGGGGGGCTGGATCAGGATGAATTTATCCGCGGGCTGGATCATCCGGCGCTGGATGAAAGGATGGGCGGTCTGGCTGAAACCCTGCGTGACGAGGTGGAACTGGTCCGGGGGGCCAGTCACGAATTCGATCTGTCGGCTTATCGTTCCGGGGAACTCACTCCGGTGTTTTTCGGTTCCGCCCTGAACCGTCAGGGCACTGATGAACTGATGGATAATTTTGTGGAGTACGCGCCGTCCCCCCGGTCACGGGCGACTGAAACCCGAATGGTCCGGGCCGGGGAGGAAAAATTCAGCGGGTTCGTTTTCAAGATACAGGCCAACATGGACCCGGCGCACCATGACCGGGTCGCTTTTCTGCGGATCACTTCCGGCGAATTTCGAAAAGGCATGAAAATTCGCCATGTGCGGGCGCAAAGGACTCTGACTGTCCAGAATGCCCATACTTTCATGGCGGCCAGACGCGGACAGGCAGATGACGCTTTCGCCGGGGACATACTCGGGCTGCACAATCACGGCAGTATCCGCATTGGCGATACCTTTACAGAGGGGGAATCTCTTAAATTCACCGGCATTCCGAATTTTGCTCCCGAATTATTCAGGAGAGTCCGTCTGCAGGACCCATTGCGCGCCAAGGCGTTACAAAAAGGTCTGATTCAGCTTAGTGAAGAAGGCGCCACCCAGGTATTTCAACCATTGACCAACAATGACCTGATTCTCGGCGCGGTGGGGATTTTGCAGTTTGATGTGGTAGCCCATCGCCTTAAAACAGAATACAGTGTGGACTGCGTGTTTGAAGCCGTGCCGGTATCCACTGCCCGCTGGGTTAAATTCACAAATTCTGCCGATGAAGTCGGATTCACGCGCCGCAACGAGCAGAATCTGGCGCTGGACGGACAAAAAACGCTGGTCTATATCGCTCCGAATCGGGCCAATCTGCAGCTTGTGAGCCAACGCTGGCCGGATGTCGAGTTCCTCGCCACAAGGGAAGTCTGAACGAATCCGTCCGGGCAGAATCGTTTTTGTTGCAAAAAAATTGCATAGTTATGGTAAAATCATGACGAGATAAATTTTGTTGAATGAAGAATCGACAGATATGCAGATTAAATTGATCGTCGGCAAGGTTTTCGCGAAAATCCTGGTGGTTTCAGGACTGGTATCCGGTATCCTGATATCCGGTGTTCTGGTATCCGGCGTCAGCCACGCCCACCACACTCATTTCGGGCAGAAACTGGATTTTTCCGACCTGACTTCGGGACAGGAGTTGGGTTGCATGGCGTTGAATCTCTACCATGAAGGCCGCGGCGAGGGCATGAAAGGACAGTTGGCCATCGCGGCGGTCATCATGAACCGGGTCAAGAGCAGGGATTATCCTGATACAATCTGTGAGGTTGTGTGGCAACGGAAGCAATTCAGCTGGACCCACACCGCTTCGAAATATCATTCTGTCAATGATCTGAAGGCATGGCGGCAGTCACTGGCGCTGGCGCAGTCATTTCTTGACAGGGGGACTGTGACCGAGGTTGGCGGCGCCACTCATTATCATGCTTCAAGCGTACGGCCCTATTGGATTTCAGAAGGCAGACTCGTCGCCCGGGTCGGCAATCACTATTTCTACATTTTATGATTTCAGGGCCTGCGCTGCCCCTCGGATGCGGCTATGGGCGCTGTAATCGCAATCCAGACCAATTCGGGCGACGACATTGACCGCAATCTGGCGGCGCTGACGGAACATATTGCCCGCGCCTGTCCACCTGATAACGAACGGCGGGATGAAACGGGCAGTCAGGTGGTTGTGTTGCCTGAGTGTTTTGGCCTGATGCCATCCAGCGTTGCCCAACTGCTGCAATGCGCCGAGACGGACGGCGAAGGAAAAATACAGGAATTCCTGTCCCGGACCGCGAAACAGCATAACGTCTGGATTCTGGGCGGCAGTGTGCCGATGTGTTCCAGCGACCCCGGCAAGATAACCAACTCCCTGCTGGTCTACGATAACCACGGCGAACGGGTGGCCCGCTATGACAAGATTTTCCTGTTTGATGTGTCTCTGTCGGGCGGCGAACGTTATTGCGAATCCGATTACACCTTGCCGGGGGACCGGGTCGAGGTGGTCGATACGCCTGTGGGCAGAATCGGTTTGTCGGTTTGTTATGATCTCCGGTTCCCGGAACTCTATCGTCGGCTTGTGCGAATGGGGGCGGAAATTCTGGTAGCGCCTTCGGCTTTCGCCCATACCACCGGAAAGGACCACTGGATGCCGTTATTAAGAGCCAGAGCGATAGAAAACAGTTGTTATGTCGTGGCTCCGGCGCAATACGGGCAACACAACAAAAAGCGCAAAACCTGGGGGCATACTGTTATAATTGATCCGTGGGGAAACACCGCCGCCGAACTGGAAACAGGTTGGGGTAGTGTCTCCAGCAGGATTGATCCGGAACAACTGCGCCTCGTTCGCCAGCAACTGCCGTCGTTGCAGCATTGCCGTTTCGATCTGTTTTGACTTTAATCCATTTCCGGCCCGCCCATGTCTGACCAGATTCAAACCGCGATGCAGGTGCTGCTCGAACCGACCGGGTTGGGCGACCACGCCCTGACCCGGACTATCAATCAGGTGATGGGGCCGAAGATCGACTATGCAGACCTGTATTTCCAGCATACTTGCCAGGAATCCTGGTCGCTCGACGAGGGAACCGTCAAGTCGGGAAGTTACAGCATTGATCAGGGGGTCGGGGTGCGGGCGGTCAGCGGCGAGAAAACAGGGTTTGCCTACACGGATGAACTCCTTCTGCCGGCCTTGACCAGCGCCGCGGATACGGCAAAGGCCATCGCCCGCAGTGGCAGCAACGACAGTATCATAAAGATCCAGCCCCACGATCAGCCGGTTGCCCGTTTGTATCAGCCATTCAATCCGCCCGCCTCGATGCGGGATGCGGATAAGGTGGCGTTGTTGAAGGAGGTCGAGCAGACAGCCAGGGCAATCGACAGCCGCATCACGCAGGTCATGGTCAGCCTGGCCGGGTTGCACGATGTGGTGATGGTGGTCCGGTCTGACGGCATACTGGCCGCGGACATTCGCCCGCTGGTGCGAATGAATGTGCACGTCATTGTCGAGCATAACGGCAGACTGGAGCAGGGTTCCGGTGGCGGTGGCGGACGCTATGGTTACGACTTTTTCACTGAAAACAATCGCGCGCATGGATATGCGGAAGAGGCGGTTCGCCAGGCGCTGGTTTCGCTGGAGTCGAGGGAAGCTCCGGCCGGAGAAATGGTGGTTGTGCTTGGGCCGGGCTGGCCGGGGATTCTGTTGCATGAAGCCATCGGGCACGGATTGGAAGGGGACTTCAACCGCAAGGGGACTTCCGCCTTCAGCGGCAGAATCGGGGAAAAGGTAGCCTCCGAACTGTGTACCGTGGTGGACGATGGCACCATTGCCAATCGCCGCGGATCGTTGTCGATTGATGATGAGGGCACGCCTGCCCAGGATACGATGCTGATCGAGAACGGAATCCTGACCGGCTATATGCAGGATAATCTGAACGCGCGCCTGATGGGCATGGCGCCGACCGGCAATGGCCGCAGGGAATCCTACGCGCATTTGCCGATGCCGAGAATGACCAATACCTATATGCATAACGGGAATCATGATCCTGAAGAGATCATCGCGTCGGTGGACAAAGGACTGTACGCCGTTAATTTCGGGGGCGGGCAGGTCGATATCACTTCCGGGAAATTTGTCTTCAGCGCTTCTGAAGCCTACATGATCGAAAAAGGCCGGATAACCTGGCCGGTCAAAGGGGCCACTCTGATCGGCAATGGCCCCGAAGTATTGACCCGCGTGTCCATGGTCGGTAACGACATGGCGCTGGACTCCGGAGTAGGGGTTTGTGGAAAAGACGGGCAGAGCGTTCCGGTCGGTGTGGGTCAGCCCACCATGCGTATTGACGGGCTTACCGTCGGCGGGGTGGCGGTCTGATGGCCCGATCCGATCAGGAGCGGCGCCCGACCTGGTTTCCTGATGCGCAGTCCGATATAGAGCGAAGTCTGGTCAGCGTCGCGTCCAGCGCATTGGAGCAGGCCAGACAACTGGGCACGGACCGGGCGGAAGTGTCGATAGCCCAGGAGCAGGGCCGATCCGTGACTGTGCGAAACGGAGAGGTCGAAACCGTTGAGCACAACCGGGACAAGAATATCGGGTTGACGGTCTATTTCGGACATCGCAGCGGCACGGCTTCCTCCACGGATTTTTCGAGCGAAGCGATCCGCTCCTGTGTCCAGTCAGCGTGTAATATCGCCAGATATACGGAAGAGGACCCGTGCAACGGATTGGCGGATGTTGAGCTACTGGCCACCGAATTTCCGGACCTCGACCTGAATCATCCGTGGTCGGTCCCGGTGGATCAGATGATCGAGATCGCGACGAACTGTGAAACGGCCGCCATGGACAGTGATTCCCGGATCAGCAACACCGAAGGGTCTACGGTATCCAGTCACAACGGGGTCAGTATGCTGGCCAATTCCCACGGCTTTTTCGGGTTGTCGCGGGGAAGTCGGCACAGTATCGGCTGTTCGATGATTGCCGGGGCGGGCGAAGACATGCATCGTGATTACTGGTATGACAGCAAGCGTCACGCGGATGATCTGATGCTTTCCAACGCAATCGGACTCGAGGCGGCCAGAAGAACCGTTCACAGGCTCGGCGCCCGCAAGATCAGGACCGGGGAATATCCGGTGATTTTTGATTCTGGAGTTTCAGCTACCCTGATTTCCCATCTGGTCTCCGCCATCAAGGGTTCCAGTCTGTACCGGAAGGCGAGTTTCCTGCTGGATCACAAGGGTCAGCGTATTTTCCCGCGTGGTCTGGAAATAGTGGAGCGGCCCCATCTTCCCAGGGCGATGGGCAGCGCGGTGTTCGATCACGAAGGGGTGGCCACGCGGCCGAACCGGATTGTTTGTGACGGGACGCTTGAAAACTACCTGCTGAACAGTTATTCCGCCAGGAAACTGGGTCTGCAAACCACAGGCAACGCGGGAGGAGTGCATAATCTGACCGTCAGCGCGGATGCGGAGCAGTCCGGCGTCCCCGGCAATCTGGAGGAGATGATTCGGGATATGGGCCGGGGGATTGTGGTCAGTGAGTTGATCGGTTTTGGTGTAAACACGGTGACCGGAGATTATTCACGGGGCGCGTTCGGTTTCTGGGTGGAGAACGGGGAAATCCAGTACCCGGTACAGGAGTTCACCATTGCCGGAAACCTGAAAGAGATGTTCCAGGCGATCACCGCAGTCGGTTCGGACGTGGACCTGCGAAAAAACATCCGGGCCGGCTCCATCCTGATCGAGAATCTGACAGTCGCAGGCGAATGACCGCCACGGGCGCCAGGCCCGCGTCAGGAATATGAATTTCCGCGGTTCAGCAGGGGTTCGAGTTCGGTGAGGGCTTTTTTGTAGACTTGTCTCTTGAAGTCCACGATCTGGTTCAACGGCTGCCAGTAATCCACCCATTCCCAGCAATCGAATTCCGGTTTTTCAGAAATATCCAGCCGAACCCGGGATTCCTGGGCAATCAACTGAAACAGGAACCACCTTTGTTTCTGTCCGCGGAATTGTCTGTGCTGCATATAACGCCGGGACCGAATGGCATACGGCACGTCATAACGCAACCAGCTTCCGGTATTGCCGAGCAGCCTGACATCCTTTCGGGCCAGACCGAGTTCCTCGTAGAGTTCCCGAAACGCCGCTTCGCGCGGTGATTCCTCCGGCTCAACCCCTCCCTGTGGAAATTGCCAGCCATCGTGACGGGAGCGCCTTGCCCACAAGACCTGTTGGGCCTGATTGCAAACGATAATACCTACATTCTTTCTGTATCCATCCTTGTCGACCCAGGTTGCCATCTGTAAACTATACCATAAACAGGTCCAATTAAATGGACATCAGAACCCGTTTTATGCTACGGTTCATGGTACTTGTCGGGGTGCTGCACAGGCTGAGATAAAACCCGTAGAACCTGAAGAGGCTAAAACCTCCGTAGGAAACAAGCAGCAATACGGTAGTCGGTTACCTCCGGTTCCCCGACAAACACGAGCCATGATCCGGGCGTGATGTCCGGATAACGTCAGTTTTCCCCGGCGTTCCCTGTAAAGTGTTTATCAATTTCGGAGATACCATGAAGAACCCCGCCCCCAAGAGCCTCAATACCGAAGGATTAAGCGGTATTACCACCGACCCGTTGCCCGGTTCAAGCAAGATCTACGTGGTCGGGAGCCGCGAGGATATTCGCGTACCGATGCGCCGTATCAAACTGGATCCGACCCTGATCAAGGGGTTGGACAATTCCGAGTCCGTTGAAACCAACGAACCGCTTGATGTATACGATACTTCCGGACCTTATACGGATCCGGAAGCGACGATTAATCTGGAGCAGGGGCTTGACCGCCTCCGGGAAACCTGGATCAGGGAGCGCGAAGACACGGAGCAGTTGCAGAATTTCAGTTCCGATTTTACCCGCCAGAGGAACAGGGACAGTGAAACGCTGGCGGTATTCAGGAACCGGACGTTACCCCGAAAGGCGCGGCCTGGCCGGCGCGTAACCCAGATGCATTATGCGCGTCAGGGCATCGTGACCCCGGAAATGGAGTTTATCGCGATCCGGGAAAACATGGGCAGACTGGCGGCGGCTGAGTCAGCCGGAAATGGTTCGGCGCCGATGATTACGCCGGAATTTGTTCGCCGGGAAGTGGCGGAGGGCAGGGCGATTATCCCCGCCAACATCAATCATCCGGAATCCGAACCGATGATCATCGGGCGAAATTTTCTGGTCAAGGTCAATGCCAATATCGGTAATTCCGCTCTGGGGTCCTCGATTGAGGAAGAAGTCGAAAAGATGGTATGGGGAATCCGCTGGGGCGGTGATACTACCATGGATCTGTCCACCGGGAAAAACATCCATGAGACGCGGGAGTGGATTATCCGCAATTCGCCCGTTCCGATTGGCACCGTGCCGGTTTATCAGGCGTTGGAAAAATGCAGGGGGGTCGCGGAAGACCTGACCTGGGAATTGATGAGAGATACCCTGATCGAGCAGGCCGAGCAGGGCGTGGATTATTTTACATTGCACGCCGGGGTGCGGTTGCATCATATACCAATGACTGTGGACCGGGTGACCGGCATCGTATCGCGCGGCGGCTCGATCATGGCGAAATGGTGTCTGGCGCACCATCAGGAGAATTTCCTGTATACCCGGTTCGAGGAAATCTGTGAAATCATGAAGGCGTATGACGTGTCTTTCTCGCTGGGGGACGGGTTGCGGCCGGGCAGTATCGCCGATGCCAATGACGCGGCCCAGTTCGCGGAGCTTGAAACACTCGGAGAGCTGACCCAAATCGCCTGGAAACACGATGTACAGGTCATGATTGAAGGGCCGGGACACGTGCCGATGCACAAGATCAAGGAGAACATGGACAAGCAGCTCGAGGTTTGCCACGAAGCGCCGTTTTATACATTAGGCCCACTGGTGACCGATATCGCCCCTGGCTATGATCATATTACATCCGGCATCGGCGCCGCCATGATCGGCTGGTTCGGCACTGCAATGCTTTGTTATGTTACGCCGAAAGAGCATCTTGGACTGCCGGACAAGGATGACGTGAAAACAGGCATCATTACCTACAAGATTGCGGCCCATGCGGCGGATCTGGCGAAAGGGCATCCCGGCGCGCAGATACGGGATGACGCGATGTCCAAGGCGCGGTTCGAATTTCGCTGGATTGATCAGTTCAATATTGGATTCGACCCGGATACGGCCAGGGCCTTTCACGATCAGACCCTGCCCAAGGCATCGGCCAAGGTCGCTCATTTCTGCTCGATGTGCGGCCCGAAGTTCTGTTCCATGAAGATCTCCCAGGAGGTGCGGGACACTTATGGCCAGCAGCAGAAAGTTCAGATCGACCAGGGCATGAAGGAAAAATCCAGGGAATTTCTGGAAGGCGGCAGTGAAATTTACAAGCCGCTCCACTCCGTGGGCGAGTGAATTCTGATGCCGGGGCAATCATTCGCGATTGTCGGCGCCGGTCTGGCGGGCCGATTGATGGCCTGGCAACTGCTTCAGGAGGGGTCTGCGGTTACCCTGATTGAGGGGCGTGACCGGCAGGGCGGAACCAGCGCCGGATTGACCGCGGCGGCCATGATCGCGCCTTATACCGAGGCCGCGCTGAAAGACGGGCTCGTGTGTGATATCGGCGTCGCCAGCATGGAATTGTGGCCGAAAATAATCGCGGGCCTGGAGCAATCTACGGCGCTTCCGATCTATTACCGCGCTCTGGGGACCCTGGTGGTCGCGCATGGTTCGGACCGGGAGGACTGGAGCGGATTCAACTCGATGGCGGCCTCCAGACTCGGTGAGTCGAGTTTTCAGCGGCTGAACCGCGAGCGTATCCGTGTTCTCGAACCCGGTCTGGCCGAGCGATTCGCCGAGGCGAGCTATTTTCCGGATGAGGCGGTATTGTCCAACCACCAGCTTTATCAGGCGTTGAACGAGGCCCTGGAGAAATACGGCGTCAACTGGCTGGAAAATCATCCGGTGTCCTGCCTGGAAGAGGTCTGGCGATCCGGCCGTTTTGACTGGGTGATTGATTGCCGGGGATTGGGCGCGTTCAATGAATCACCGGATGATTCCGGGATTTCCCAGGCCGATTTGAGAGGGGTGCGCGGGGAACTGATCCGGGTTTACGCCCCTGAAGTGAATATCCAGAGAGCCATTCGATTGATTCATCCGAGATACCCGCTCTATATGGCGCCCCACGGCGACCATGTTTATGTGGTTGGAGCCACGGAGATAGAAAGCGACGCGATGCATGATGTGACCGTCCGTTCGGCGCTTGAATTATTGTCCGCGCTGTTTATCGTCCACAGTGGTTTCGCGGAAGCGCGGATTCTGTCGATGGAGGCCAACTGCCGACCGGCCTATCCCGATAATATGCCGCGGGTGCGTGTCTGCGGCCGGACGATTTCCGTGAACGGCCTGTATCGGCACGGCTATCTTTTCGCGCCCGCATTGCTGGCGGATGTCCACAATTATATCAACGGTGATACGGGGAGGATCCGATTCGGTCAGTTGTTCGAATCAGTCAATGCGGACGTGAAGAATGAAAATTACGGTTAGTCTCAATAATCATGCGATGCAGGTGGCGCCGGAGTCCACGCTTGCCATCCTGCTGTATTCCTGCGGATACGATGTGGAGGCCGCGCCGTTTGCGGTGGCGGTCAACAGTACCTTCGTCCCCAGGGAGCAATACGATACCCGGATACTCGAGGACCAGGACCTGATCGACATTGTGCGGCCTGTTTCCGGCGGTTAACGGGCAGTTGGCTATGGTGGCTGGATCATTAACCCCGGACCCGTGTTCCGATGGCTGGGAGGTCTACGGCGTTGCGCTGCAAAGCCGGTTTCTGATTGGCAGCGCCCAATATCCGTCGCCGCTGGTTTTGCGACAGGCGGTGGAAAAATCCGGGGCGCAGGTAATTACCGTGTCCCTGCGGCGTCAATCTCCGGAGCGGCAAAGCGGAAATCAGTTCTGGGAAGGGCTGCGCGCTCTGGGTATCCATATTCTGCCGAATACCGCGGGTTGTCACACGGTCAAGGAAGCCGTTGCCCTGGCGCAGATGAGTCGGGAGCTGTTTTCCACCAACTGGATCAAGCTGGAAGTGATCGGCGATGATTACAATTTGCAACCCGATCCCCTGAAACTGGTCGAGGCCGCGGAAAAACTGATTGCCCTGGATTTCAATGTTTTCCCCTATTGTACGGATGACCTGGTTTTATGCAGAACCCTGGCGGAAGCGGGCTGTGAGGTGGTCATGCCCTGGGGGTCGCCGATCGGCACCGGTCAGGGCTTGATCAACCCGTATGCTCTGGAGTCCATTCGGGATCGTCTGCCCGAGACCAGGCTGATTATTGACGCCGGTCTGGGGAAACCTTCCGATGCCTGTCAGGCCATGGAAATGGGTTACGATGGCGTACTGCTGAATACAGCCGTGGCGAAAGCGGTTGACCCGGTCAGTATGGCGGATTCCTTTCGGGGCGCGATCATTGCCGGGCGGCTGGCCTTCCAGGCAGGCGTGATTCGCAAGCGGCAGAGCGCCTCGCCGAGTACGCCCACCGTGGGCATGCCTTTCTGGCATCAGACTTCCCGGCAGCTTGACTGATCATCCAGACGAGCGGGCCGTACTGGTGGTCGGTGGGACAGACCCGACCTCCGGAGCCGGCATTCATCTCGACAACCGCGTTCTGCAAACCCTGGGATTGCATGGGTTTTTCGCAATCAGCGCCATTACGGCCCAGAACAGTCATGGAGTTTCCTTGTGCAGCGCGGTCACCGGAAAGCCATTCGATCAGCAACTGGAATGCCTCCAGGCCGAATTTGCCCCCCGTGCCATCAAGGCCGGTCTGATCTGTGATCGCGAACAGATGCGGTCTGTCTGTTCGCTGCAGGAGCGGTTCGGTTGCCCGCTGATTCAGGACCCGGTAATGGTCAGCTCATCGGGCGGGGTGATGGTTGGCGCCGAAACAGTTCGCGAGAGTGTCATGCAGGCGGCAGACCGGATTACCCTGTTGACCCCCAATATCGCGGAAGCGCAGGCGCTGGCCGGCATGAAGATCAAATGCCGCGCTGATCTGGTTGCCGCATCAGAGCGGATACTGGAATCCGGAATATCCAGCCTGTTGATCAAGGGCGGGCATCTGGATGGCACGGCGTCCGGTGATACCGGCGATACCGCAAATGAATGTTGCGATTATTTCAGCGATGGCGATGAAAGTTTCTGGATAGTGAGCCCGCGGATGCAAAAAGGGAATGCAGTCCGGGGCACGGGCTGCACCCTGGCTACGGCCATTGCCGGAGCCATGGCGCTGGGACACGATCTGCGGGACGCCATTATTCTGGCGAGGAGCGTGACCGGGCGCAATATCGGACAGCGTTATCAATTGGGCGGAATGAGGTTTCAGGCATGTCAGTCCTGGCCGGATCATTATCGGCAACTGCCCACACTGCGCTACACAAATCCACAGAAGAAAAAACGGACCTTTGCCCGATGCGATACCGACCGCCTCGGCATCTATCCGGTGGTCGATAGCGCTGAATGGGTACGCCGTCTACTCGAAGCCGGAGTGCGAACGATCCAGTTGCGCATCAAGAATGCCGGTAAGAATACCAGCGACCGGCATATCGAGACGGAAATCATCCAGGCGGTGGAAAGCGCCAGCCGGGTCGGGGCCCGATTGTTCATCAATGATCATTGGCGGCTGGCGATCAAGCGTCGCGCCTACGGCGTTCATCTGGGTCAGGAGGATATCCAGAGCGCTGACCTGGACCGGATCGCCGAATCCGGGCTGCGTCTGGGGGTATCCACTCACAGCCATTGGGAAATGGCCGCGGCGATTGATCTCGATCCGGGTTACATCGCGATTGGTCCGATCCATCATACTACCAGCAAGGTGATGCCATTCGCGCCGCAGGGCCCCGACAAGGTACGTTACTGGATGG
The DNA here is from genome assembly GCA_965214205.1 of Candidatus Poriferihabitaceae bacterium. Classification (GTDB taxonomy): domain Bacteria; phylum Pseudomonadota; class Gammaproteobacteria; order Arenicellales; family Poriferihabitantaceae. The sequence continues at coordinate 1,552,308 of OZ243941.1, forward strand.
AAATGCTGGATGGACGGTGGCCGTTGGTCGCCATTGGCGGCATTGACCTGAAGAGGGCGCGGACGCTTAAATCCACCGGGGTGGGTTCGGTCGCGATGATTTCAGCGATCACCCAGGCGAAATCCTGGAGACAGGCAACCGCTGAATTGCTGGACCTCTGGTCGGACTGAACCGGCGGCCCGGCTAAAATTGCCGGATGATGGAGAATTCCGCCAGTTTGCCGAGCGCCGCGCGGTATTCGTTGTCGGGCAACCCGGCAAGGGCTGACTGCGCCATCCGGACCTGGGACTGAGCCAGTTTGAAGGTGTAGTCCAGGGCGCCGGTGGAGCGGACGATTGCCAGAATTTCGTTCATTTTGGTGCGGTCGCCTTGTTCAATAGCGGTCGTAATCACCTGTTTTTGTTGGTCATCGCACTGCTTCAGGGCATGAATCAACGGCAGGGTCGGTTTCCCCTCCGCGAGGTCATCACCCACATCTTTCCCGATTTTCCGGCTTTGCGCGTCATAATCCAGAATGTCGTCCACCATCTGAAACGCGGTGCCCAGGTACATGCCATAGTCCGCCAGCGCCTTGCAGATTCCGTTCTCACGATTTGCGATGCTGCCGCCGAGCAGCGCGGACGATTCAAACAGTTTTGCTGTTTTGCGGTGAATGGTATCGAAATACTGGGTTTCGGTGACGTCAGCGGAATGGGCATTGAGCAGTTGCATGACTTCGCCCTGTGTCATGGTATTGGTGGTCTCGGCCAGAATCCTCATGACTTCCATGTTGTCCATTTCCACCATCATCTGGAAAGACCTGGAATACAGGAAATCGCCGATCAGCACACTGGCCTCATTACCCCAGGCGATATTGGCCGTAGGCTGTCCCCGGCGAGTGACCGAAGCGTCAACGACGTCATCATGCAGCAGGGTCGCGGTATGGATCATCTCGATAATGGCCGACAGCAGGATATGATGGTTGCCCTGATAGCCGCAGCAACGCGCGCTCAACAACAGGATGAGAGGCCGCAGTCGTTTGCCGCCGCCTTGTGTGATATACGTCCCCATGGTATTGATCAGGGAAATGTCGGACTTCAGGCGATTGCGGATAACATGATCCACATTTTTCATTTCCGCCCTGACCAGTGAAATGGCTGAATCCAGGAGCAGTCGCGGATTTTGAGCGGGGTCGATACCGGATGATTGCAGGTTCGAGAGGGTCATATTGATTAATCGGATTCTGTAACCGCCTATTTTAGCCGACAATGAATGGCTTGATTGCGTGAATGTTACCAATAAATCAATTGACTGTATGTTCAGGGGCGGATAAAATCCGGCGTCCCTGAAACCTCTTCAGATATAAACCATGTACGCAGTCATCGAAACCGGCGGTAAACAATACAAGGTTGCCGTGGGAGATAAACTCAAGGTAGAAAAAATTCCGGTCGCTGAAGGTGATTCAGTGAACATTGACCGGGTTTTGATGATCTCTGATGATGGCGAGGTGAAGGTGGGTTCCCCGCTGGTGGACAGTCAGGTCAACGCGACCGTCCTGTCTCATGGCAAGCGGCGCAAGATCAAGGTATTCAAAATGAAACGGCGAAAAAACTATCGCCGCACCCAGGGCCACCGGCAGTCCTACACGGAAATAGAAATTACCGGGATCGGCGGCAACGCCGCGGCGGTAGTCGAGCCTGAAAAGCAATTGCAGTCCCCGGAACCAACCGCAGGCGCGGCGGTCGAAGCGCGCGCGGAATAATCAGCATATCGACGCATTATCGGTAAGGAGTCTATCATGGCACACAAGAAAGCAGGCGGCAGTTCGAGAAACGGCCGTGATTCGGTCTCCAAAAGACTGGGGGTTAAAAAATTCGGCGGGGAACAGGCGCTTGCGGGCAATATTATCGTAAGACAGAGAGGAAGCCGGTTCCATCCTGGCAAAAATACCCGGCTCGGCAAGGATTACACGCTGTTCGCCACCGCTCCGGGCAAGGTGCTGTTCGAGGTAAAGGGGCCGAACAAGCGCAAGACAATCAGTGTTATCTGAACAAGCCGGAACAATATGAAATAATAAACCCCGCTTTGTTATCAGGGCGGGGTTTTCTGGTTCTGGTCTTGATTTTTCATGTCGGAGGGCGTTTTATCCGGCAGCGGCTATCATGAAATTTGTAGACGAGGCGACAATCAGGGTTATTGCCGGCAGGGGCGGTGATGGCTGTTTGAGTTTCCTGAGAGAAAAATATCGCCCGAAAGGCGGGCCGGATGGAGGTGACGGGGGAGACGGAGGCAACATCTTCCTGGTCGCCAAAGGCGGTCTGAACACGCTTTCCGATTTCCGGTTCGCGCGATTGCATCGGGCACAAAACGGGCAGGGCGGCGCTGGCCGAGACCGGTTCGGAAAGGCCGGAGAAGACCTCGAGATTGACGTTCCTCCGGGCACCATCGTCAGTGACGCGCAAACCTGTGAACTGATCGGCGAGTTGACCTGTGACGGCGAGCGTCTGCTGATCGCGCAGGGCGGCCGACGCGGCCTCGGCAACGCCAGGTTCAAATCCAGCGTCAATCGCGCGCCGCGTAAAATCACCAAAGGGAAGCCGGGCGATGAGAGACAGCTCAGACTGGAACTCCGGGTGCTGGCGGACGTGGGACTGCTGGGAGCGCCAAACGCCGGGAAATCGACATTACTGAGCGCCGTATCCCATGCCCGGCCCAAGATAGCCGATTACCCCTTTACGACCCTGCATCCGCAACTCGGGGTGGTTGACGTGGGAGATTCTAACAGCTTCGTAATCGCGGATATTCCCGGATTGATAGAAGGCGCTTCCCATGGCGCCGGCCTGGGCATCGAGTTCCTCAAACACCTGAACCGGACACGGGTCCTGCTCCACCTGGTTGATATTGCCCCGATTGACGGGACGGCCCTGCTACAGGATATCCGGAAGATTGAAAAGGAACTGGGCGAATATGACGCCGACCTTGGAAACCGGGAAAGATGGCTGGTCTTGAACAAAATTGACGCGATAAATCCGGACGAAGCCTGTGAAATTGAAGAACAGTTGAAAAAACAACTGGAACCGGGTATTCCGATTTACCGGATATCGGCGGTGTCCGGACAGGGATGCGACCAGCTGATTCACGATTTAATGCGGCGGCTGATCGACATCGACGAAGCAGACAAGGCCCGGCAGATCCGGCAAGCCGAACAGGTCAAGCAAGCTGAGCAGGCGCGGCAGGCGGTTTCGTGATGGTTTCGAGAAAGGTACTGACCGATTCGGCCCGGTGGGTCGTTAAAATCGGCACGTCACTGCTTACAGACGCCGAATCCGGATTAAATCAGGACGCGATCCATTCCTGGGTCCGGCAAATCGCGGAGCTGAAGCGGCAGAATGTCGATGTCGCGCTGGTTTCTTCCGGTTCCATCGGTGAGGGCCTGCGGCGCCTGGGGTGGGACAGGCGGCCCGGAGAGGTGCACCGGGTACAGACCGCGGCCGCAGTGGGCCAGATGACTCTGGTTCAAAGCTACGAGGCCGCGTTTCGAAATCATGGCATACTGACGGCGCAGATCCTGCTCACCCACGCGGACCTGGCCAACCGGCAGCGATACCTGAATGCGCGCAATACATTGCGGGAGTTGTTGGGTTTGGGCGTCGTACCGACCGTCAATGAAAATGACGCGGTCGTGAATGAGGAAATCCGGTTCGGTGACAATGATACGCTGGCGGCGCTGACAGCGAATCTGGTGGAGGCGGAATGCCTGATCCTGCTGACCGACCAGCAGGGGTTGTATGATGGAGACCCCAGAGAATCCGGGCAGGTCAATCTGGTGCATTATGGCCGGGCGGGCGACCCCGCATTGCATGAAATGGCGGGTTCCGCCGGCGAGCTCGGCCGGGGCGGCATGATCACGAAACTGACCGCCGCGCAAAAGGCGGCCCGCTCCGGGTCCACCACCGTGATTACATCCGGGCTTGAACCGGACGTTCTCCTGAAACTCAGACGAGGCGAGGAATTGGGAACCATGCTCATCCCAGGCAAGGGCCGGATTGCGGCGAGAAAGCAATGGCTGGCCGGGCAACTCCGGGGGAATGGCAAGCTGGTGCTGGATTACGGCGCCGTCAATGTACTGAAGGAGCAGGGGCGCAGTTTGCTGCCGATTGGCGTGACCGCGGCGGAAGGGACTTTTACCCGCGGCGAGATCGTGATCTGCTTCGATCAGGCGGGCAATGAAGTCGCCCGCGGCCTGGTCAACTACAACGCCGATGAGGTACGCAGGATTATGGGTATTGCCAGCGACCGGGTGGAAAGTGTGTTAGGTTATCGCGGTGAGACAGAACTGATCCATCGCGATAATATTGCGATCACGGTATGAACATCATCGCCGTTTCACAATTCGACGATTCAGGCCATCCGGGCCATTTTCAGGGATTCGCTGATTCCAGGGATTTCAGACGGTTGTTCAGGCGGCTTTTCAGACGGGCCGCGCGGTTGCTGTGGTGCAGGTTCTTTACGGCTGCGCGATCAATCCTGGAGACGGCTTCACGGTATGCGGTCCGGGCGCCTTCCCGGTCCTTTTCCGAAATAAGTTTCAGCAGCCTTTTTATGGACGAGCGAAGCGAAGAACGCTGGCTCATGTTGTTGAGCCGTCGTTTGGTATTTTGGCGGGCTCTTTTTCTTGCCTGGGGTGAATTAGCCAAGGATTATCCTCTTGAATATGTGAGTCGAAATAAAAGGGTGAATAACGGCACCCGTTCCGGTGGCGGAATATGGTCAATTTTGGCCTGAAAGTCAAGCCCCAAAGTATGTTGTCCGTTCAATCATAACCGGTCAGACAGACATGTCATCCATGCTATTCAAGGCGATGTCGGCGGTGGGGTCGATGACATTGCTGTCGCGGATATCGGGATTGATACGGGACGTCCTGTTCGCCAATGTGCTGGGAGACAAGGCCGCCGCCGATATTTTTATCATCGCGTTCCGGCTGCCCAATTTTTTCCGTCGGTTATTCGGGGAAGGCGCCTTTTCAGCCGCCTTCATCCCTGTTTTTACCGAGTACCGGCTGCACAGAACCGGCAACGAAAACGACCGGTTCCTGCAGTTGATGATCGGACGGTTCGGCCTGATCCTGATTCTCGTCTGTCTGGCGGGTGTGATATTCGCCCCCGCCCTGGTTACGATGCTGGCCACCGGATTCACCCGCGACCCGGAAAAATTCGCGCTCACGGTACAGGCGTCCAGAATCACTTTTCCATACCTGTTTTTCATATCGCTGGTCGCCATGTCGGCCGGGATGCTGAACTCCTGCAATCGCTTTGCCGCTCCCGCGGCGACCCCGATTCTGCTCAATATCTGTTTGATTCTGGCAACCTTGTATCTGGCGCCATTGGTCGATGATTCCCCGATCGCGCTTGCCATCGGAGTCCTGACCGCCGGCGTGGTTCAATTGCTTTTCCAGATTCCATTCCTGCGTAAGGAAAAGCTGACAATCCGGCCACGGGTGGTCAAACGGCCGGGGGACGAGGTCGGGGTCGAGGGCGCCCGGCGTGTGCTGGCTTTGACGATACCGGCTTTGTTCGGAGTATCGGTGGCCCAGGTCAACATCCTGATCAATACGATACTGGCCTCATTTCTGGTGACCGGCAGCGTCTCGTGGCTGTACTACTCGGACCGCCTGATGGAGTTTCCCCTGGGGGTGTTCGGACTGGCTCTGAGTACCGCGATTCTTCCCCATTTGTCACGAAAGCACACCGAAACCGCTTCAGCGGATTTTTCCAGGACTCTGGAGTGGGGGACCCGATGGGCCCTGTTGGTCAGCATTCCGTCTACCGTCGGCTTGATTGTGCTGGCGCATCCGATGATCAGCGCCATTTATTTTCATGGGGATTTCACCGAAAACGGGGTCAATATGACGGTGTTGAGCCTGATCGCGTATTCGCTGGGACTGACTCCGTTTGTAATGGTCAAGGTGCTGTCAGCCGGATTTTTCGCAAGACAGAATACCCGGACTCCGGTTCGGATTGCGATGATTGCGGTTGCGGTCAATATCGTGTTCAGCCTGATTCTGGTATGGCCTTACAAACATGTTGGTCTTGCGCTGGCCACTTCGATTTCGGCGTTGACCAACGCGCTGATATTATTGATCGTCCTGCGGCGACAGGGAATTTTCGTCGTCGAGCGTAAATGGATCGGCTTTGTGGTACGGATTATGATTGCCGCGGCGGCTATGGGATTATCGGTATGGTGGCTGGTCGGGGCGCAAAGCTGGTGGCTGGAAGTGTCCGTATGGGCAAAGGCCATGAGGCTCGGATTGCTGGTGGGACTGGGCTGCGTCACCTATATTGCCGCGTTGCTTGTTTTGGGCGTGAACCCCAGGTCGCTCTGGAGAATCAGGGAAAGCGGCGCATTATGAAACTGGCCAGATCAATGGATTCAAAATGGATACCGGACGGGGGGTGCGTCCTGACCATCGGCAACTTCGATGGCATCCATCTGGGGCATCAGATGATCTTGCGGCGGTTGGTCGGGAAGGGGGAAGAACTGTCATTGCCCACGGTCGTGATGACCTTTCTGCCCACCCCCAACGAGTATTTTCAAAAACAGGAAGCGTCTCCCCGCCTGTTCGGATTGAGCGCCCGGTATTTGTCCATCCGGAAATACGATATCGACGTTATGCTGGCATTGCCGTTCAACTCCGCCCTGGCCAGGACCGGCGCCGGGGAATTTGTTCGACGGATTCTGGTCCAAGGATTGGGTATCCGATATATTCTTACAGGCGACGATTTCAGATTCGGTGAAGGCAGAACGGGCGATCATGGATTACTGGAGCGGTTTGGCCAGCAGTACGGATTTGCGGCTGAGCAATTTCACACCGTATCGGATTCCAGCGCCCGCATCAGCAGCACCAGAATCAGAAAGGCTCTGGTACAGGGCGACCTGAATGCGGCCAGACAGATGTTAGGGAAAGACTATTCGATGATGGGACGGGTCAGTCATGGCGACAAACGCGGCAGGCAGTGGGGGTTTCCCACGCTCAACATTGCAGTCAAAAAGCCCCCGTTCACCGGCGTTTTCGCGGTTCGTGTCAAGGTCGATGGCGATGAGAGTAAAGTCGATGAGAGTCAAAACGAATACCACGGCGTCGCCAATCTGGGTACACGCCCCACGGTCGGGGGCCTGAAAACGCTACTGGAAGTGCATTTGTTTGATTTTGACAGAGACATCTATGGTAGACGGATTTGTGTGGAATTCATCGACAAGATTCGCGATGAACGGAAATTCGATTCATTCGATCAATTGAAAACGCAGATACTGGCTGATTGCGAAGCCGGAAAACGGCTCTGCCAGCAAGCGGGAATCGGTTAACAGGTGAAAAACGGACATAAGGCGCAGAAGCCCACGCTCAAATTTCTGGGATATATCAGTATTTCAGTATGGATCGTGATTATTGACCAGATTACCAAGCAAGCGGCTTACGAATATTTGCGGGGGCAACCGACAATTGAGGCGCTACCTGTATTACAATGGACCTGGGTGACGAATCGCGGCGCGGCATTCGGTTTTCTGAGTGACGCCGGCGGGCTTCAGCATTATTTTTTTTCGACACTGGCCGCGTTGGCCTCGACTTTCATCGTTGTCTGGTTATGGAGATGCTTTACCGTCAACCGCCTGCTGGCCTGGGGACTGGCCATGATTCTGGCGGGCGCGATGGGTAATCTGATTGATCGCCTTCAGTATCGATATGTAATTGATTTTATTTCTCTGCATTATCAGGATATGTACTTCCCGGCGTTCAACATTGCGGATATGGCGATTACCTTCGGGGCGGTGTTGGTGATCGTCGACAATCTCTTCCTGTCCGGTAAACGGCTCTGACCATTACGATGGACAATCTTTTTCCAACTCGAACTCAAGCCTGATCCCGCAGCATTTTTTCCATATCCCCGTACCCGGTATATCGGTATTCATATTTCAGTTTCAGCCTGTCGGCGATTTCTTCGGCCTTGCGCCGCAGTTCAGGATTGTCCGTTTGCGCCATGAACACGACTTTTTCATAATTGGCGAACACAAAATCAACCATGTCGTCCCGGCGGTCCAGACCCAGAGCCTCCCAAACGAACCGGTCGAAATACTGACAAAAGAAATCCGTCAGATAGAATGTGGTGATTTCATCCCGGGTATATTCCTCAAAAGCGTCATTGCCCATCAGGAAGGAAAAGCAATGTGGCCCCGCTATCCGTTCGGCGCCTTCTTCCTCCGCCACGGCATCAATATATCCAGCGGTCCCGCAATCGCCGTACATGATATAGATCTTTTTGTATTTATCCCGGTTTTCCCGAATCTTTTTCCGGATACCTTCCGGGATGCGCTGCGGTTGATGATGCCAGTACGCCGGCAGACAGGTCAGTTCCAGATGATTCCAGTTATTCACGCGAATCAACTCGACCAGTTCATGACTCAGGGCGCCGCACGCGATAATCAGTGTTTTGTCTTTGGATTGCATCCCGTCAGTATCATATAATCCCTCGCCGTAATCAACACCCAGCGTCAAGGCAGGCGTGATCCAGAGCTATAAAAACGCCAAAAATATTGATAATATGGCGTGAATGAGCGCTACAATTACGCCATGAGATGGATATGGCAACAACCAGGCTGGCCAGATTTTCGCTATGACAAGAGCGCACTCGAAGATCGGGAGTTTGCATTTCGCATAAATTCGGAGCGCCTGGCAGGCAGCTTTGATGCACTTCCCATGGCGTCTCAGAAAGATGCCACGATTGGCTTGATGCTTTCCGAGGCCATCAAAACCAACGCCATTGAGGGCGAGGTTCTGGACCGTGAATCGGTCAGGTCATCGCTATTGTCTTTGATAACATCGGATACGTTACCGGCCAATTCAGACCAGAAAGCTGCCGGGGCTGCTTCGTTGCTGGTGGATGTTCGCAAGAGCTGGCAAACAGCCTTGACGCATGTCCTGCTGGGCAAGTGGCAATCCATGGCGGTTCCGGAGAAACGCTACACGTCTATTCTGCGTGGCGCGTACCGCCACGATCCTTCACCGATGCAAATAGTAAGCGGGTCTTACGGTCGGGAAAAGGTTCACTATGAAGCGCCGCCGGCGAACCAGGTGTCTGATGAAATGGAAAAATTCATCGACTGGTACGACAAGACCAATCGTTCGAAAGGTGGTAAGACGATACCGGGGATTGCCCGAGCAGGTATTGCACATCTCTGGTTCGAAGTGATTCACCCCTTCGATGATGGTAATGGGCGAGTCGGCAGGGCGATCTCTGACCATGCACTTTCGCAATCTCTCGGTTATCCAACCATGGCTTGTCTTGCCACGGCAATAGAGGGGGATAAAAAATCCTATTACCTGCAGCTGGAGAAAGCCAGCCACGGAAGCATGGATGTTAACATTTGGCTGGATTATTTTGCAGACACAATAATCAAGGCGCAGGAAATTGCCAGGGAAGAGGTGAACTTTGTACTGTCCAAGACACGTTTTTATGAAGCCTATGGCAACCAGTTGAATGACCGGCAGGCCAGAATGGTATCGCGGGTGTTTGCTGAAGGCCGGAAGGGCTTTGACGGCGGAATAACGACCAGGAAATATGAAGCGATCACCAAGTGCCCAAACCGAACAGCCAGTCGTGATTTATCAGACCTGGTTGCAAAGGGGGCCATAGTCCCGTTAGCAGGTGGTGGCCGAACAACCCGTTACGAGTTGGCGATTGCTGAGCCTGTTCAGTCTGGTCTGACGAGGACATGATTCTCCTGAAGCATGTCTTCTTGTTGTGGATTCCCGCCTTCGCGGGAATTGACGGGGAGGGGCGGGATGACGGATGACCATTTACACAGTTTTGTTTACACCCTCTTGCTATAGTGCGTTACTCTTTATCCAAAGCCTCTAGAAATTTCTCTTTTTCATTCGGGTGCATGGAAATATTGGTTTCGGCATAAGGAAATTTTTTCTTCGTGACTTCGTTGTGAAATTCGCTCATCGCAGCCACGCGTTCCTCATACATCTGCTTGTGAAGTCGAGCCAGGTTTCCAAAAGCATGGGCATGTTTTGGGGGCTTCTCTTCTTCGCTATCTTCACCGCAAATATCCGATACAAACGACATAATCACATCACCGGCCATGCCCGAGCCGAGTGAGAAAGTTACAATCGATGTCTTGTCGTTAATCGCTTCCAGCACTTCTTCAGCGATACATTCGGCCTCAACCGCGAACACACCCACATCTTCCATTCGTTTCAGTGTGCGATAAATTTCCATTGCTTCATCCGCATTGCGGCCCCAGCCGCGCAACCCCCCGCACCAATGACTGAAGGTTGGAATCAAACCGATGTGGCTTTGAACCGGAATACCCTCTTTCGACAACATTTCCATGACTTCGAAGGAGCGTAACGTGTAATACATATCACCACCCTTACGCATCATGTCGAAAGCATGATCGAGAATCTCTTTCGGGTCTCCAAATTGCGACCAGGTACTACCGACTCCCATAAAGTGATACGGTGCGATTTCCCGGCATTCTTCGATCTGGCTGTCCCAGACCACCATCAGGTCAATGCCCGCATCTATACAGGCTTTCAGTTCGACACCATCTTTAGGATTGCTCATGCTGAGCTTTTTATCGGAACCCTTTAATGACTGCAGATCGGCGACGGTGTAGTTTCGCGCAGACGGGCTGCGACTGAAGTCATAAATTCTTTTCATGATTGCTCTCCCCGGTTTTCGTATTCGAGTAATTTACGTCATTCCCGGATGAACGGAAATAATGAAATGGTCGAATTGATAAAACGTTCATATCCTAATTCGCCCGCATATCTGATTGTGGTAACCGGATATCAAATTTTTCGCGCAGGCTTCGATCCAGTTCTTCGGTTAAATGGCCGGGATAATGCCGCTGCAAAATCTGCCGGGTTCGATCAACGGCAACACTTCGAATTTCCCGGCTTCCATCGGCTGCCCATTCATTGATTGTTCGGCGGTCACCGATTTCAGGATAGACGAAATCACTCTGCATACGTTCGAGAGTTTCGGTTCTGCCGAGGAAATGCCCTTCGCCGTGGGCGACTTCATTGATGGCCTGCAATGCGAGAGTCTCATCATTCACTTCGATTCCAGCTAAAGACTTCATGATCACTCCGAGCATGTCGTTATCGATAACATAACTTTCCAGCGCACAACCCATCAGACTGGCCTGCATCCCGCTGGCCTGGGTAATCAGGTTACTACCGGCCTGTGCCGCCAGTGTCACTGTCAGACTTTTTTCGTAGCCACTTTGCGCATCGGCAATCTTGCTGTCGGTGGCGCCGGCTATCACGGAATTCGGCAACCGATAATAGTTCGCCATCTGCACACTGGCGGCCGTCGCTATGGCGCCCTCGGCGCTGCCGCCACTCATTGCGCCAGTACGAAGGTCGGTCAACATCGGTCGGGTACCAAGAATCACTTTAGCTGCTGGGTCCAGCGCCCAGGCGAAAATCATCCCTGCCAGCGTTTCGGCAATGGTTTGAGCGATGGACCCGGCCAGTGTTACCGGACTCGACGCGCCCATCTGACCGAAGGTATTGGAATGCAACGGGATTCCGAAGCGTACTGCCTCGGCGGCTATTTCGCAGGATTCAGCGTCAAACCGCAGCGGCGGTACCGATATATTGCAATTCAAGGACAAAAAGGGGCGCGCCAGAAAAGCCTCTCGGGACCCGGCTATCGTATAACACAGGTTAGCGATATCTTCGATATGGGCGGCCTCTGTCGCCGCAGAGAAAACATGCTTCTCCGTCCCTGCCAGACAGACATAGGCGGTATTAATATCCAGCGAACGGGCATCGGGCATATCCCGGGCGACCATCGAACGACTGAAAAAATGGATGTTATCGAGACAATCGACCAGTCGTGCCGCATCGTAGAGATCACGTAACGTGGATTCGCGATAAACCCCGCTATCCAGATCCAGGATAAGCGGCGCCGCGCCTCCGGAACCGGCATGGACTTTAGCCACCTCGAGTTGCATATCATGTTTCGGATTTTGACCACAGAGCGCAAAATTGCGGGGCAAATCATTTAACGCATTTTCGATCAACTCCAGCGAGAAGCGCAGGCGGCCTTCATCATCGAGGCGCCCGCCGGCAGCGGTAATAGGGTCGATAACAATATCGGGGGCTTCCGCCATGCCAACATCTGACAGAATTGCGCGTACAGCTTCATCGACCTTAAGCAAATCTTCAGAATTCAGCGGTCGATATCGTCCACCGATTGAGCCGCTCATTGACGGACTCGCAGATCGCCCCGGATTGGTGTCGGCATTGCGCCGTCGCCGTCGCCCCTTACCGCGCTTTTCAGAATCCGGCATGGTTTTTAACTTCTGGCGGTTTCGATTTTGTTGGTTTAAATGTTGTAATCAATTATAGTGTAGATATAGAATCCCGGCCAACCAGTCCGCGCTTCCATAATCCAGTATCCCACCCCTTGCCGGAATAGCTCAGTTGGTAGAGCAACTGATTCGTAATCAGTAGGTCGGAGGTTCGACTCCTCTTTCCGGCACCATTTGCTATCTTTCCCGAAGCAGAGTCCAAATACAATCGATTAATTGTTATATGTTTATTCCAGATTTTGCTACAATCGGGACAATAATAATTATTACAGGTTCTCCGAAGTGATTGATTTATTAACATTAAATTATATGTCCCCTCCCCCCCCCCCCCCCGCATACAACCAGAATCCGGGCAGTTACGCCCGCGTAATCACCGACTGCCCACCTGGTTGGGCATATCCCGGACGCATTAACGGCGCCTGACCGCCACGGCAGGCGTCAGCAGATGACCACTCGCATCATGGGCGTTGGTTTCCTTGAAACTTTTTGCGCGCTCGTGCGTGCGTTCCCCGCCCGCGCCAGCGCCGCCGGCGGCTTGTTGTTGGCGGTATTGCTGGCTGCGCTGCCGCCGCAGGCGGTGGCTCAGACCCAAGGGGTTTCAATCTCGGTAAGCCCGGCTGCATTCCCCCAGTATGTCACGATAGAGGAAGGGGAAGATGTGACCTTTACCGTAAAGAGGACAGGGGACAGTTCAAATGCGTTGACCGTGAATTACACGATCACCGGTGGTGGTGGACCTGCGAACCTAACTGCAGAGCGTGCAGGGGAGGGAGACTATACCTCCATCCCCACTTCTTATGAATTTCCTGCGGGGAGCTCCGCATCCCATGCGTTTACTGTAACAGCGGTGGATGACGAGGTTTACGAACCACGGCAGTATTTCACCTTAACAGCATCGGGTTCTTATCAGGATGAAGGCAGCACTATATCTTTCAGTAAGCAAGTCATAGTGAGAATCACAGAAAACGATGAAAGGTATCTCACTCTCTCGCCTGTTTCGGACTCTGCCCTGCCCATGGTTTCTCATCCGGAGTTTATGGCAAAAGAAGGAGGTACGGGAAACGAAAATCAACTTACGATCAACCTCAACGAGCAGCTTCCCTACGACTTGAATATTGGTTACACCGTCGGCTCCGCTCCCCACACAACCGCCGCAACGTCTGACGACTTCACGATGAGTGGCGGCACAGCAACAATACTCGGAGGTAACACGTCCGTCACCATTGATGTCGGCATCGTTGATGATTCACTAGTCGAACCAACCGAGTACTTCACCTTGCTGTTGCGCACTCCCGCTAAAGCCCTTGACCCGGGCAACGCGAAAGGGACGTTCAAGACGGTCAATTTTCAGGAAAGCAAGGTCCGAACACAGCCGCTCTCAGTCTCCATCATGGATAACGACACGGCGCCCGCGGGAGGTGTCGTTTACCTGCGTGGAGAAGGGGGAGGAGGTATTATGGGGTTTCCAAGCACGAGGAAGACTCTTACAGAAGGCCAGAGCGTAACCATCACCGCGGAAATAGCGGGCGCCGCCCCAACCAACGATATCCGGATTCCTCTCAAGTTTGATCATTACCCGAGCGGCGAGGCAACGTCGGCTGACCACAACGAGCCCGGTCCCATCATTATCAAGGCGGGCCAAAAATCTGGCAGCGTCACCCTGACAATCAGAGATGACGCTGACGACGAACGATACCGCGAGCTGCTGGTCGTGGAAATCAATGACACCAACAATTTCCCAACTGGCTACACCAAGGGAGACCGCAGCAAGTACGAAGTCGTCATGCTGGACAACGACAAGACCCCGGCCAGCCTGCTGAGTCTGAGCAAAGACAAGTTGACGGAAACTCAGGGCGACCGAACGGCAACGTTTCAGCTGCGCATTGACCGCAGGCCCAAAGCGGCCCCGTCGGGAGATCCGCCATTTACCGGCGCGGATGTCGATGAAGGCGATGCGAAGCTCGTTCTGGGATACACGGGGAAGGCGATGCGTGGCGGCACCGCCGACTACACATCAACCGCCGATACTTTCGTGATTCGCAAGAGTCCCGCCGCGCTTCCCAACGGTTGTTCGGCCGCTGGCGAGGCGGTGACGTGCACGGTGACGCTCAATGTCAGAGACGACAACTTGTACGAGGGAGGGGTCGGCACAACCGAAGACGTGAAGGTCAATCTCGATACCGGGACCGGGAATAGTAGCTTCAACGACGGTTTCAAAAAGCCTATGGGCCTCAGCCTCACGATCGAGGATAACGACCCGCAGCCCATGTTTTCCATCGCGGATGTGAGCGGGCCCGAGAACGGCAATCTCACATTCACCGTCACGCGCTCCGGTGCGCTTGGCAACGACGTGTCCGTGACCGCTAAAACCGGGAACCACGGTGACGACACGAAGCGGGCGACAGCAGACACGGACTACACGGCAAAGACCCAAAAGCTGGACTTCGGGCAGGGCGGCACCAGCAAAGACTTCGTGGTCGCTATAACGGACGACATTGTCGACGAACCCGACGAAACCTTCGCGGTGACGCTGAGCAATCCGGTAGACAATCAGGGGTTGCCGAAACCCGCCATTGCTACCGAAATGGGCACGGCCGTCGGCACGATCACCGACAACGACGATGCACCCACGGAGCTCACCATCTCGGTGGATACCACCGAAGACAAGGAAGACGTTCAGGACACCATCGCCGAGGCCGCGGGTGAGACCACGGTTAGCGTCACCGCTACCATCGACAGTCCCACGCGCTTCGCCACCGATCAGACCGTGACCGTCACCGTGGGCAATGCCGCCAATGAGGGGGAAGCCAGCGAGGGGGAGAGCGGAGACTACGAAACCGTGGATCAATTTACCATCACCATCCCGGCAACACAGAAAAGCGGTAAAGGCACGTTTAAGCTGACGCCTGTCAACGACAGAATTGACGATGACGACGAGAAGATAAGCGTCGAAGGCGAACTCGGCACCATGACGGTCACCCATGCCACCATCACGATCAAGGACGACGATACCCGCGGCATCGTCGTGGTGTCGCCCCAGGTGACCATCGATGAGGCGGACGACACGAACACCAGTCCGCCAAAGAAAAAAACGGGCACCTACTCGGTGAGGATTACCAGCCAACCCGAAGGAGGCACGGTAACGGTCAACGTCGCAAGCAAAGATACGACGGTAGCCGCGGTGAGCAATTCCAGCCTGAAGTTTCATGCGGACAACTGGGACCATGCTCAGCTGGTGACCGTGACCGCCCAGGACGACACCATCGACAACACTGGCAACGAGCGCGCCACCACCATCACCCACACGGTCAGTGCCGACGGCACGGACTACGCAGGCGAGGACGTTGAGGATGTGGAAGTCACTGTCCACGATGACGACGAGGCGCCCACAGCGCTCAAGATCACGGTCGATACCGACACGGGCGCCGACGACGACCAGGACACAATCAGCGAAGGCGCCAGCAGTCCCACGGTGCGGATCACCGCAACGCTTGACGGTGAGACCCAATTTGGCGCCAACCAAACCATCACCATCACCGTAGGCGACAACGACAACGACACCGCCACCGAGGGAGAGGGCGGCGACTATGCCACGGTGAATGACTTCGACATCACCCTGCCTGTCGGCGACACCAGCGTCTCCAAAGACCTGACACTCACCCTGAATGACGACAGCGTGGACGAACCGGATGAGACCGTCACCGTGGCCGGCGAGCTCGCCAGAGTGACAGTGAAAGGCACGAGCTTCACCATCGAAGACAATGATGACACGCCCACCGTCACGCTGGTTCTGACTCCGGAATCGATAAACGAGAGCGGCGCCACCAACGCCAGCACGGTTACAGCCACCATGGACGGGGAGTCCAGCGAAGCCGTGACGCTCACGGTCTCCGCCACGCCGGTCGACCCGGCGGTCGCGGGCGACCTTGCCCTGAGCGAAAACACCACACTGTCGATCCCGGCCAACACGCAAGCCAGCGCCGGGGTCGTGACCATCACCGCCGTCGATAACGACGTGGATGCGGCGGACAAGACCGTCACCGTTGCCGCCACCGCCACCGGCGGCAATGCGCTGGTGAAAGCGCCGGGGAGCCAGACCCTCACGATCACGGACGACGACACCCGCGGCATCACCGTGTCGAAGGCGGCGCTGACGCTGGATGAGGAAGACAACGCGGCAACCATGGATGCGGACGAACACCAGGACACCTATACCGTGGCGCTCGATAGCGAACCCTCCGGCGGCACGGTGACGATAGGGGTTGCCAGCGGCGATACGACTGTCGCCGGGGTCGCTCCGGCGACTCTCACATTCACCGCCTCCAACTGGAATGAGCCGCAAACGGTGACCGTGACCGCGGTTGCTGACGGTATCGACAATCCGAATGACCGGCGCGTTGCGGCTATTACCCATACCGTGACCGCCACGGGGACGGATTACGAAGGCGCAACGGCCAGCGGTGTGACGGTCACGGTCAATGACGACGATGGCGCGCCGACGCTGTCCATCAACGATCCATCCGTGACCGAGGAGCTGGACGACGGCGCCACGGCAATGCTCACCTTCACCGTGCAACTGAAACCGGCAGACGGAAGCGGCAACACGGTGACCGTGGACTACGCGGACGCCGGCACCGGCACCGCAACCTCGGGTGGCACGGACTACGCGACCCTGGCCAGCGGCACGCTGACCTTCATGCCCGGCGAAACCAGCAAGCCCGTGGCGGTCACGGTGAGCGGCGATGACATCCATGAATCCGACGAGACGGTGGTCGTGCGCCTGTCCTCGCCTTCCAATGCCACACTGACAGGCGGCGCCACCACGCTGGACGGCACGGGAACCATCAATGACAACGACCCCACGCCCACGGTTTCCGTCGCCGACGCCACGGCTGTGTCCGAGGGCAACGTGGCGGCCCCCGATCCGCCCAACAACATGACCTTCGCCGTCACGCTCTCGGCGGTCAGCGGCCTGGAGGTGACGGTGCCCTACACCCTGGCCGGCACAGCCACGGCAGGCACGGACTACACCGAGCCCGACCCGCGCTCCGTGATGATCGCCGCGGGGCAGACGCAGGCGAATATCGCAATCCCCGTGGCCGGCGATGAGGTGGATGAGGAAAACGAAACGATCACGGTCACGCTGGGCATGCCGACAAACGCCACGGTCTCGACGGCCGAAGGCGCGGGCGCCGCCAGCGGGACGATCACGGATGACGATACCCGCGGCGTCAGCGTCACTCCCACCGCATTGACCGTGGCCGAGGCGGACAATGCGGGCACCGCGGCCACCAGGGAGAACCAGGAAACCTACAAGGTGGTGCTCACAAGCGAGCCCACCGGCGCGGTGACGGTCAACCTGGAAAGCGGCGATGAATCCGTGGCCAGGATCGATACGGCGAGCCTGGTTTTCGGAACCGGCGACTGGAATACGGAACGCACGGTGACCGTCACCGGCCAGGCCGACGTCATCGACAACACCGGCAACGAGCGCACCACCACCATCGCCCACACGGTGAGCGCCGCGGGGACGGATTACGCCGACGAAACCGCCGAGGGAGTGACTGTGACGGTGACCGACGATGACGCCGCCCCCAGCGGCATCACGCTCACGGCGAATCCCGACTCGGTAACGGAGAATGGAGGCGCCAAAACCGTCACCGTCACCGCCGCGGTGAACGGCGCCACCCGCTACGCGCAGGCCAGGACCGTGTCGGTGAGCGTGGGCGGCGGCACGGCCATCTCCGGCACGGACTACACGGCCGTGGACAGTTTCGACATCACCATAGGCGCGGGTGAGGACGACGCGAGCAACACGTTCACGCTCACCCCCGACAATGACGTGCTGGCCGAGGGTAACGAGACCATCGACGTTACGGGAATCCTGTCCGGCATCACGATAACGCCTGATGAGATCACCCTCACGGACGATGACGCCGTGCCGAGCGGCATCACGTTGAGCGTGGACACCAACGGCGCCGAGGACGGCACGCCGAGCACGGTGGCCGAGGACGCCGGCGCCACGGTGGTGACGGTAACGGCCACGGTGAACGGCGCGACCCGTTACGTGGACGCCAGGACCGTGGCGGTGAGCGTGGCGGACGGTACCGCGGAATCGCCCGCGGACTATGCGGCGGTGGACAACTTCAACATCACCATCGCCGCGGGCGCTGCCAGCCACACCGGCAGCTTCACCGTCACGCCGGTGGACGACGACCTCGACGAGGCCAACGAGACAATCAACGTAACCGGCACGCTCAGCAGCGTCACGATCGCCCCCGCAACAGTGACCTTCACCGACAACGACGACCCGGTGAGTTTCTCGATCGCCGATGCGGAGGCCACCGAGGGCGGCAAGGTGGCGTTCACGGTGAGCCGCGAAGGGGCCGGGGACAACCTGGCGTCGGTGCGGGTGACCACCGCCACGGACAGCAGCGATGGGGCCAATGCGGCCGATGCGGACGATTACACCGCCACGGCGCAGACGTTGAACTTTGCCAAGGGCGTCACCAGCCAGACGGTGGAGGTGCAGACCACACAGGACGACCTGTTCGAGCTGGACGAGACGTTCAAGGCGACCTTGAGCGCCCCGGCGCTGGCGGAGGACGACCCCGGCACCGGGGTCAGCATAGAGACGGACAAGGGCACGGCCATCGGCACGATCAAGAACGACGACACCGAGCCCTCGTTCGCGGTGGCCGACGCGAGTGCTGCGGAGGGCGATGCCATCACCTTCACGGTGACCCGCTCCGGGGCGATGGACAACGCGGTGTCGGTGAAGTGGAACACCAAGCCGGACAGCGGAGCGGGCGCGGCTTCGGCCACCGACTACACCCCGGTAACAGCGCCGACTGTGCTGAACTTCGCCAGGGGCGCGAGCAGCCGGACCTTCACGGTCGCCACCACCGAGGACGTGCTGGCCGAGGGCGACGAGACCTTTCTGGTGGAGCTGACCGAGCCGGTCGGCGGCACGATTGCCACCGCCGAGGCCACGGGCACCATCACGGACGATGACGCGGCGCCCACCGGCATCACCTTGTCGGTGGATGCGGACACCGGCACGAACAACGTGCAGAGCAGTATTGCGGAGGAAGGCGGCGTCAAGACGGTGCGGGTCACGGCCACCATCAACGGCGCCACGCGCTTTGCCACCGCGCAGACGGTCACGGTAACGGTGGGCAAGGACGGCGACTCCGCCACGGAAGGCGCGGATTATTCCAACGTAGCGGCGCAGAGCATCGAAATCCCGATCGGCGCGGCCAGCGCCTACGTGGACTTCATGCTCACGCCCACCACCGACGTGCTGTTCGAGGGCAGCGAAACCATCAGCCTGGAGGGAACGCTCACCGGCGTCACGTTCACCAACTCCTCCATCACCATCACGGACGACGACGCTGCGCCCAGCGCCATCACCTTGTCGGTGGATGCGGACACCGGCACGAACAACGTGCAGAGCAGTATTGCGGAGGAAGGCGGCGTCAAGACGGTGCGGGTCACGGCCACCATCGGCGGCACGACGCGCTTTGCCACCGCGCAGACGGTCACGGTAACGGTGGGCAAGGACGGCGACTCCGCTACGGAAGGCACGGACTACGCCATGGTGGACGCGCAGAGCATCGAAATCCCGATCGGCGCGGCCAGCGCCTACGTGGACTTCATGCTCACGCCCACCACCGACGTGCTGTTCGAGGGCAGCGAAACCATCAGCTTGGAGGGAACGCACACCGGCGTCACGTTCACCAATTCCTCCATCACCATCACGGACGACGACGCCGCGCCCAGCGCGATTACGTTGTCGGTGGACACCAACGCCGGCGGGGACGGCACGCCGACCACTTTGGGCGAGGGGGCCACGGCCACCACGGTGCGAGTTACCGCAACCATCACCAGCGCCACGCGCTTTGCCACCGAGCAAACGGTCAAGGTAAAGGTGGGCAAGGATGGGGACTCCGCCACGGGAGGCACGGACTACGCGCTGGTGGCGGACCAGAACATCAAGATCCCCGCTGGCGCTGAAAGCGCCTATGTGGACTTTTCCCTCACGCCCACGCACGACATCCTCGACGAGGCGGATGAGACCATAAGCGTGGACGGCGAACTGACCGGCGTTACGTTTACCGCGGCCACAATCACCATCAACGACGATGACGCTGCGCCGCAATTCATTACTCTGGCCGTGGACACCAACGCCGGCGGGAACGGCACGCCGACCAGTGTGGGCGAGGAAGCCGGGGACACCACGGTGCGTGTCACCGCGACCATCACCAGCGCCACACGCTTTGCGGCCAACCAGGCGGTCACGTTTGAAGTGGGCAAGTCGGCGGACTCGGCCACGGAAGACACGGACTACACCGAGGTCGGCACCCTCACCATCACGATTGACGGGGGTGACGCCAGTGGATATGTGGACTTCACCCTGACGCCCACCTCCGATGTGCTCGACGAGTCGAACGAGACCATCAGCGTGCATGGCACGCAGGCCAACATCACGTTTACCGACGCCACCATCACCATCACGGACGATGACGCGGCGCCGAGTGGCATCACGCTGAGCGTGGACACCAACGGTTCGACCGCGGGCACGCCGAGCACGGTGGCGGAGGACGCCGGGGCCACGGTGGTGACGGTCACGGCCACAGTGAACGGCACGACGCGCTACGTGGACGCCAGGACCGTGGCGGTGAGCGTGGCGGACGACACCGCGGCATCGCCCGCCGACTACGCGGCGGTGAGCGGCTTCAACATCACCATTGCCGCTGGCGCGGCCAGCCAGACCGGCAGTTTCACCGTGACGCCGGTGGACGACGACCTCGACGAGTCCGACGAGACGATCGACGTCACCGGCACGCTGACCGACATCACGGTAACCGGCGCCACGGTGACCCTTACCGACACCGACAACCCGGTGAGTTTCTCGATCGCCGATGCGGAGGCCACCGAGGGCGGCAAGGTCACCTTCACGGTGAACCGCGGCGGGGCCGGGGACAACGTGGCGTCGGTGAAGATTGCGACCGCGGCGGACTCGGGCGACGGCGTCAATGCCGCCGATGCGGACGACTACACCGCTATCGCCGCGGCGCAGACATTGAACTTTGCCGCCGGGACCACCAGCCAGACGGTGGAGGTGCAGACCACGCAGGACGATTTGTTCGAGCCGGACGAGACGTTCAAGGCGGTGCTGAGCGCCCCGGCGCTGGCGGAGAACGACCCCGGCACCGGGGCAAGCATCGAGTCGGGCAAGGGCACGGCCACGGGCACGATCAGGAACGACGACACCAAGCCCTCGTTCGCCGTGGCGGATGCGAGCGCCGCGGAGGGCGACGCCATCACGTTCACGGTGACCCGTAGCGGGGCGATGGACAATGCGGTGTCGGTGAAGTGGAACACCAAGGCGGACTCCAGCGCTGACGCGAACGCGGCATTTGCCAGCGACTACACCCCGGTAACGACGGCACGGACGCTGACCTTCGCCAAGGGCGTAAGCAGCCAGACCTTCACGGTCGCCACCACCGAGGACGTGCTGGACGAAGAGAACGAGACCTTCCTGGTGGAGCTGACCGGGGCGGTCGGCGCCACGATTGCCACGGCCGAGGCCACCGGCACCATCACCGACGACGACGCGGCGCCCACCGGCATCACGCTGACGGTGTCGCCGGCCATGGTCGGCGAGGAGGACGGCAAGACCAAGATCACGGTGACCGCCACGGTGAACGGCGCCACGCGTTACGTGGACGCGAAGACCGTGACGGTGAGCGTTGGCGGCGACTCGGCGATATCGGACACCGACTACGACGCGGTGGCCAACTTCGACATCACCATCGCCGCGGGCGACGCCAGCCACACCGGCACGTTCGACCTGACGCCCACCGATGACGACCTGTACGAGGGCAGCGAGACGATTGAGGTTACCGGTACCTCGAACGCGCTCACCATCACCAAGGCTTCGATCACCCTTGAAGACGACGACACCCGGCCCTCGTTCGCCGTGACGGATGCGAGCGCGACGGAGGGCGACGCCATCACCTTCACGGTGACTCGTAGCGGGGCGATGGACAACGCGGTGTCGGTGAAGTGGAACACGAAGGCGGACTCCAGCGATGGGGCGAACGCGGCGTCGGCCACCGATTACACGCCGGTAACGACGGCGACGACATTGACCTTCGCCAAGGGCGTGAGCAGTCAGACTTTCACCGTCGCCACCACCGAGGACACGCTGAACGAGGCCAACGAGACCTTCCTGGTGGAGCTGACCGAGGCGGTCGGCGGCACGATCACCACGGCCGAGGCCACCGGCACCATCAATGACGATGACGCGGCCCCGACAACGCTTACCCTTGCCGTCGACGCCGACAACAACACCGAGAACGTCCAGTCGTCCCTGGCCGAGAATGGCGGCGTGAAGACCGTCAAGGTCACTGCCACGCTCGGCGGCTCAACCCAGTTCGACGTTGACAAGACCCTGACGCTGATCGTCGGCGACGACGATGACAGCGCCACCGAAGGCACGGACTATACGAACGTCGCCGACGTCACCCTCACCATCCCCGCCGGCGACCAGGACGTTGAGCACACCTTTACCCTCACGCCCACCGACGACGCCTTCAACGAGGCGAGCGAGACCATCTCCTTCGACGCCACTATCACCGGGGTCACCGTTGCCGGCGCCAGCATCACGCTGACCAGCGACGACGCGGCGCCGGCCATCACGCTGACGGTTGATGCCGACAAGGACACCGACAACGTCCAGACATCCCTCGCCGAAGACGGCGGCGTCAAGACCGTGCGCGTCACCGCGACGCTCGATGGCGCCACCCGCCTCGAGGAGGCCGCGGACCTCACCCTCGCCGTCGGCAAGGACGGTGACAGCGCTGTGGAAGGCGCCGACTACACCACCGTCGCCGATCGGACCATCACCATCGGCGCCGGAGTCGCCAGCGTCATACATGATTTCACACTCACGCCCACCAACGACGATATAGACGAGCCCGATGAAGGCATCAGCATTGAAGGCACGCTGACCGGCATCACCGTCGCCGGGACATCCCTGACGATCACGGATGACGAGGGCACGCCCACGGTGACGCTGGCGCTGACGCCAACCGCCATCGACGAGAGCGGGAATGGCAACGCGAGCACGGTGACAGCGACGCTGTCGGGCAAGTCGAGCGCGGCGGTGACGGTGGAGGTGTCGGTACCGAACGATGCCCCGGTCACGTTGAGCAACAACACGACCCTGACGATTGCGGCGGGCGCCACGACCAGCACTGGCGCGGTGACAATCACGGCGGTGGACAATGACGTGGATGCGGCGAATGCATCGGTCGTGGTGTCGGGCGCGGCGTCGGGCGGCGGGGTGACGAACCCGGCCGACCAGACGCTCACCATTACGGACGATGAGGGCACGCCCACCGCGAGCCTGATGTTGACGCCAGGCACCATCAACGAGAGTGGCGCCACGAACTCCAGCACAGTGACCGCCACCCTATCGGGCAAGTCCAACACGGCGGTGACCCTGACGGTGGTTGCCGCCGCGGGCGCCAACACCGCTGCGGGCGATTTCACCCTGAGCGGCACCACCCTGACCATCGCCGCCGGTGCGACCACCAGCACCGGCACGGTGACGATCACGGCGGTGGACAATGACATTGACGCGCCGAACAAGACGGTGACGGTCTCGGCCACTGCCAGTGGTGGCGGAGTGGCGAACCCGGGCAACCAGACGCTCACCATCACGGATGACGAAGGCGTCCCGACGGTGACGCTGGCACTGGATCCAACTACCATCGACGAGAGCGGGGATGACAACGCGAGCACGGTGACGGCGATATTGTCGGGCAAGTCGAGCGTTGCGGTGACCCTGACGGTGGCCGCGGCGCCGGGCGCCGACACCGCTGCGGGCGATTTCACCCTGAGCGGCACCACCCTGACCATCGCGGCGGGTGCGACCACCAGCGCCGGCGCGGTGACGATTACGGCGGTGGACAACAATGTGGACGCGCCGAACAAGAGTGTGACGGTCTCGGCCACCGCCAGTGGCGGCGGAGTGGCGAACCCGGCCAACCAGACCCTGACCATCAACGACGACGATGCGGCGCCCAGTGGCATCACGCTTTCGGTATCGCCGGCCACGGTGGGCGAGGAAGACGGCGAGACTGAGATCACGGTGACCGCCACCGTGAACGGCGCCACGCGCTACGCGGACGCGCAGACAGTGACGGTGAGCGTGGGCGGCGGCACGGCGATATCGGGCACGGACTACGACGCGGCGCCCAGCTTCGACATAACCATCGCCGCGGGCGATGCCAGCAAAGCCGGCACGTTCGACCTGACGCCCACCAACGACGTCCTGGACGAGGCGAACGAGACGATCAACGTTACGGGCACGTCCGGCAGTCTGACCATCACCCCAACCACGGTCACCATCAACGACGATGATGCGGCGCCCGGCGCCATCACGATTTCGGTGGACGCGGACACGGGCGCAGTCGGCACGCAGACAACCATCGCCGAGGACGGCGGGGCGAAGACCGTCCGGGTTACTGCAACCATCACCGACGAGACGCGGTTTGTCGAGGCCAAGACGGTGACGTTGGAGGTAGGCGCGGACGCCGACAGCGCCGAGGAGGGCACGGACTACGCCAACCTGGGGACACAGAACATCACGATCGATGCGGGCGAGTCGAGCGGCTATGTGGAGTTCACGTTGACGCCGACGCAGGACGTGCTGCACGAAGGCAGCGAGACGATCAGCCTGGACGGGACGCTGGCGGGCGTGACGGTGACGGACGCCTCGATGACGTTGACCGACGACGATGCGGCGCCGACCGGCATCACGCTGACGGTGTCGCCCGCCACGGTGGGCGAGGGGGCCGGCGAGACCGAGATCACGGTGACCGCCACCGTGAACGGGACCACGCGTTACGTGGATGCGAAGACGGTGACGGTGAGCGTCGGTGGCGGCACGGCGACATCGGACACGGACTACGGCGCGGTGCCGAACTTCGACATCATCATCGCCGCGGGCGATGCAAGCAAAGTCGGCACGTTCGACCTGACGCCGACGCAGGACGATCTGCACGAGGGCAGTGAGACGATCAACCTGGACGGGACGGTGACGGGCGTGACGGTGACGGACACCTCGCTCACCCTGACTGACGACGACGGCCAGCCGTCGTTCGCCGTGGCGGACGCGAGCGCGTCGGAGGGCGATGCGGTCACCTTCACGGTGACCCGTAGCGGGGCGATGGAGAATGCGGTGTCGGTGAAGTGGAACACGAAGGCGGACTCCAGCGACGGGGCGAATGCGGCCTCGGCCACCGACTACACCGCGATGACGACGGCGACGAAGCTGGATTTCGCCAGCGGCGTGAGCAGTCAGACCTTCACGGTCGCCACCACCGAGGACATGCTGCACGAGGGCAACGAGACCTTCCTGGTGGAGTTGACCGATCCGGTCGGCGCCACGATATCCACGGCCGAGGCCACCGGTACGATCACCGACGACGACGCGGCGCCCACAATGCTGACGCTTTCAGTGGATGCGGATACGGGCACGATGGGAACCCAGACCTCCCTGGCCGAGGATGGCGGGGCGAAGATGGTGCGGGTGACGGCCACGCTGGTCGGTACTTCGACCTTCACCGAGGCGAAGACGGTGACGGTGGAGGTAGGCGCGGACGCCGACAGCGCTGAGGAGGGCACGGACTACACGGAGGTCACGCGCAAGAGCATCACGATCAATGCGGGTGAGTCGAGCGGCTATGTGGAGTTCACGCTCACGCCCACCGACGACGATATAGACGAGCCCAGTGAGGGCATCAGCATTGAAGGCACGCTCACCAGCGTCACGGTCACCGGGACGTCGCTCACCATCACGGACGACGAGGGTACGCCCACGGTCACCCTGGTATTGATGCCAAGCGCCATCAACGAGAGCGGGAATGGCAACGCCAGCACGGTGACGGCGACGCTGTCAGGCAAGTCGAACGAGGCGGTGACCCTGACGGTGGCCGCGGCGGCGGGCGCCGACACCGCTGCGGGCGATTTCACGTTGAGCGCCACCACGACCCTGACGATCGCGGCGGGTGCGACCACCAGCGCCGGCGCGGTGACGATTACGGCGGTGGACAACAATGTGGACGCGCCGAACAAGAGTGTGACGGTCTCGGCCACCGCCAGTGGCGGCGGAGTGGCGAACCCGGCCAACCAGACCCTGACCATCAACGACGATGAGGGCGTCCCGACGGTCACCCTGGCGCTGACGCCAAGCGCCATCAACGAGAGCGGGAATGGCAACGCCAGCACGGTGACGGCGACGCTTTCGGGCAAGTCGAGCGCCGCGGTGACGGTGGAGGTCTCGGTGCCGAACGATGCCCCGGTCACGGTGACCGCCAACAAGACTCTGACGATTGCGGCGGGTGCGACCACCAGCGCCGGCGTGGTGACGATCACGGCGGTAGACAACGACGTGGACGCGCCGAACAAGAATGTGACGGTCTCGGCCACCGCCAGTGGTGGTGGAGTGGCGAACCCGGCCGACCAGACGCTCACCATTACGGACGACGAAGGCGTCCCGACGGTGACGCTGGCGCTGACGCCAACCACCATCAACGAGAGCGGGAATGGCAACGCCAGCACGGTAACAGCGACGTTGTCGGGCGAGTCGAGCGCGGCGGTGACGGTGACGGTCTCGGTGCCGAACGATGCCCCGGTGACGTTGAGCAGCGCCACGACTCTGACGATTGCGGCGGGTGCGACCACCAGCGCCGGCGCGGTGACGATTACGGCGGTGGATAACGACGTGGACGCGCCGAACAAGAGTGTGACGGTCTCGGCCACCGCCAGTGGTGGTGGAGTGGCGAACCCGGCTGACCAGACCCTCACCATCAACGACGACGAGGGCGTCCCGACGGTGACGCTGGCGCTGGATCCAACCACTATCAACGAGAGCGGGAATGGCAACGCCAGCACGGTGACGGCGACGCTGTCGGGCGAGTCGAGCGCGGCGGTGACGGTGATGGTCTCGGTGCCGAACGATGCTCCGGTCACGTTGAGCGCCAACAAGACCCTGACGATTGCGGCGGGCTCAAAGGTCAGCGCCGGCGCGGTGACGATCACGGCGGTGGACAACGACGTGGATGCGCCGAATGCGTCGGTCGTGGTGTCAGGGGTGGCCGCGGGCGGCAGCGTTGCCAACCCGGACAATCAGACGCTCACCATTACAGACGACGAGGGCACGCCGACGGTCACCCTGGCGCTGACGCCAAGCGCCATCAACGAGAGTGGCGCGACGAACTCGAGCACGGTGACGGCGACGCTGTTGGGCAAGTCCAACACGGCGGTGACCCTGACGGTGGCTGCGGCGGCGGGGGCCGACACGGTCGCGGGCGATTTCACGTTGAGCGCCAACAAGACGCTGACGATTGCAGCGGGCGCGACCACCAGCGCCGGCGCTGTGAAGATCACCGCGGTAGACAACGACGTGGATGCGCCGAACAAGAGTGTGACGGTCTCGGCCACCGCCAGCGGCGGGGGCGTCGCCAACCCGGACAACCAGACCCTGACCATCAACGACGATGACGCGGCGCCCAGCGGCATCACGCTGTCGGTGTCGCCCGCCACGCTGGACGAGGGGGATGGGTTGACCAGAATCACGGTGACGGCCGCCGTGAACGGCACGACGCGCTACGTGGACGCCAGAACGGTGACGGTGAGCGTGGGCGGCGGCACGGCGATATCGGGCACGGACTACGGCGCGGCGCCGAACTTCGACATCGGCATCGCCGCGGGCGCCACCAGCCACACCGGCACGTTCGATCTGACACCCACCGACGACACCCTGCGCGAGGAGGATGAGACGATCGAAGTCACGGGAAGCTCCGGCGCTCTGACCATTACCCCGGCCATGATCACCATCACAGACAATGACAATGCGGGGCCGGTGGGCACGGTCTCGCTCTCGACATCGCGCTACGAGGTGCTGGAGGGCGATTCGCTCTCGGTGACGGTCAACCTGTCCGAGGCGCCCGCGGCCGATACGATGATTGAGTTGGAGGCGACCAGCCCGGGCGGCTACAGCGCGACACCCGGCGCGGACTACGATGGTGGCGTGCAGACGGTCACGATCCGGGCGGGCACAACGAGCGGGAAGGCGCGCATTTCGACCACACGCGACAACCAGAATGACCCCAATGAGACCTTCAAGCTGGCAATCCGGGCATCCGGACTACCGGGCGCCGTGACCCTTGGCGAGCCTGACACGGCCGTCGTCACGATCCGGGAGCCCGTGAGCGGGATCACGCCACCTGAGACGGCCACGGTGGTGTATGCCGGCAGACACAGCCGGATCTTGATGCCCGTGCCGGCGGGTCTGAAAGGCCACGGCATTGATGTGGCCTTCTATTTCGATATAGGCCCCGGCACGGCCCAGGGTGGGGGCGATTGCAGGGAACCTGGAACGGATGTGGTCGATTGGGGCCACTGGCCCTCCTACCCCGAGGGGATGGTGAGAACCGGACCCTTGGTGCGCATCGCCGAGGACATCAATACCGACACGATCGAACTGGAAATCGAGTTGTGCGAGGGTTCCGTGGGCAAAACCTTCACTGCCAGCTGGGACAGCCTCCAGTGGCTCGGCAACCCGGATCGCGGCTTCCCCGGCGTGAAGAGCTACCCATTCAACGCCGCCGCGGCCCATTGCACCTCGACCGTCCTGTGTTGGACGGAGGTCACGATCGTGGATGACGACCCCGTCGTCCCGGCCGGTCCCGAGATCACGATTACGGCCGGCGCCGACACCGCCGAGGGTGGTGACGCCGCCTTCACCGTGCAGGCGAGTCCGGCGCCGACTTCGGATCTCGACGTCACGCTGGCCATTGCCGACGACGCGGTGAGCGACTTTCTGGCGGATGGCGACGAGGGCTCGAAGACGGTCACGATCGCCGCGGGAAGCGATATGGCCACCTACACGCTCGCGACAACGGATAACGATCTCGAGGAGGAGAATGGAGGCGTGTCGGCGACGCTGGAGGCCGGAGCCGGCTACCGGGTCGGCAGCCCGTCCACGGCGACAGTGACGGTGGCCGACAACGACGGTGACGATAACGCCCAGGCGACCGTCGTGCGCATAAGCGGCGGCGACGATATCACCGAAGGGGGCGTTGCGCGCTTCACGCTGACAGGAGCCCCGGCGCCTTCGCAGGACATCACCGTCAACCTGCGCGTGACGCAAAGCGGCGCCTTCGCCGGGGACGGGGAACTCGGCGCGCGGGTCGTGACGCTCGGCACGGACGCCACTACCACCATCGACATCCCGACTATCGACGACTCGACGCTTGAAGACGATGGCATCCTCACCATTACCGCCGAACCGGGAACCGGCTACACCCTGCACGCGACAAATGCCAGCGCCACCGTCGCGGTGGCCGACGACGAAGATCCATTGTTGCCGACGATCCATATCGGCGACGCCGAGGCGGAGGAGGGCGACGACGTGCATTTCATGCTCACGCTCTCCCATCCGGTGGACCATAACGTGGTCGTGTACTGGGAGACCCGATTCGGGACCAACTACCACGACGCCAGCAACGGCCACGGGCCGAGCTACGGCTCGGCGGTCCCTCGCGCGGATTTCGTTTACGCCGACAGCCAGGTGACCATTTATGCAGGGAGCACGCGGGGGGAATTTTGGGTCGAGACCCTCGACGACTCCCACGACGAGGGCCGGGAGACCTTCACCATCGTGCTTACGGAGGCAACGGGCGGCATCATTGCTGACGAACTGGCGACCGGCGCCATCATCAATTCGGACCCGGTGCCGGCGGCCTGGCTGGGCCGCTTCGGGCGCACCGTGGCCGAGCAGGCGATCGAGGGCGTCTCCGAGCGCATTGAGGCCGTCGGCACGCCCGGTCGCGCCACCGAGCCTGGCCTCCGCGGCGCCATGGTGGGCAGCACGTTCGGCGCTCAGCGCGGCGGCAACGGCGACGCCGGTTCCGGGGCGGACGCTTGCCGTCGCGCCGAAGCGCCGCAGAGGCGCTACCCCCCCGACTGCGACACCAGCCAGCCGGTCAGCGACGACG
This sequence comes from Candidatus Poriferihabitaceae bacterium, assembly GCA_965214205.1. GTDB lineage: Bacteria > Pseudomonadota > Gammaproteobacteria > Arenicellales > Poriferihabitantaceae. Next base: position 1,582,748 of record OZ243941.1, read on the forward strand.
AGGCCAAGCGACAATTCGCGCAGATGCTGCTTGACAGCCGCTTCACCTATACCGGCGAAGCGGACGAGGCGGGCGGCGTGTTGGGCTATTGGGGCCGCGGCGCGCAAACCCGGTTTGACGGCGGCGTGGGCAAATTGAACCTTGACGGCAAAGTCACCACAGCCATGCTCGGCGTGGACTACGCGAGAAACAACTGGCTGGTCGGCATGGCGCTCGCGCAAACCCGGGGCAGCGGTGGCTACCGCCGTTCGGACACCGCGCTGATGGACGGCGCCATTGACACCACCCTTACGGCAGCGATCCCCTACGCTTCCTGGCGTGTCTCCGAACGCCTGAACCTTTGGGGCGCGGCGGGCTACGGCATGGGCAAGATGACGCTCGAACCAGGCGGCGGTGAGTCCCTGCGGGCCGGCATCGATTGGACGATGGCGGCGGCGGGGCTACGCGCCGACCTGTTCTCGTCCGCCGGCGGTACGGAGCTCGCCCTGATCTCCGATGCGCTCCGGGCGGATACCGGCTCCGACCGCATCGATGGCCTCGTGGCGACGGACTCCTCCGTAAGCCGCTTGCGCCTGGGCATCGAGGCCAGCCGACTCTTCTCGCTGCCCGGCGGCGGCGGCTTTACGCCCAGCTTCGAGCTGGGCGCGCGCCACGACGACGGCAGCGCCGAGACCGGGTTTGGAGTGGAGGCAGGCGGCGGAATCGCCTGGACCGACCCTCGGTTTGGCCTCAAGCTCGACCTGCTGGGCCGCACGCTCATCTCCCATGAGGACGATGCCATTGGTGAGCGGGGCTTCTCGGCTTCCCTCGCCTTCGATCCGTGGCCGGACTCCGAGCAGGGTCTGGCGCTGATCTTGCGCCAGGACATCGGCGCCACCTCTAGCGGCGGACTGGAGGCGCTGTTCGCCAACGATCCGCTCGCGCGGCGCACATCAGATTCCGACAGCAGCAGTCTGACCACCGAACTGGGCTACGGCACGCAGGTCCTGGGCGGGCGTTTCATCGGCGTTCCGCACCTGGGCTACAGCTTGACCCGGGATGGGAACGAGATCGGCCTCGGCTGGCGGCTGGCGCCCGCCAAGGGGACCGGGGCCCCCGACTTCACCTTGGGGGCGCTGGCAACTCGGGCTGAGAGCCTCCAGGGTGAGCCGGCGGAGCATCGCCTCCGCATCGAAATCCAGGCGCGCTGGTAAGTTTTCGCCCGGACGTTTCGCGACTGTATGACCGGTCAGGTGGGATAAATTGGTAGCGGGGGCAGGATTTGAACCTGCGACCTTCGGGTTATGAGCCCGACGAGCTGCCAGACTGCTCCACCCCGCAACGGAGGAGGGATTCTACTCTAACCGCCCCATGGATTTCAATTGATTAAAGTAACTATATCCGGGTTTTTTTATGGATTTCAGTTGGTCATTCCTTTTTACGGATTCCGGGGCCATCCGGTGAGTCTTCGATCTCGTACCCCAGCCGCGATATCCGGTCACGCAAACGGTCCGATTCTTCCCAGTCTCTGACCTCCCGCGCGGCCTGCCGCTGATCAATCAGCGCTTGTACCGCTTCCGGAATCTCGACCTGATCAGGCGCCCATTGACAGAGATTCAATCCCAGAATCCGGTCGCAGCGCTGAATCGTCGCCTTCCTGACTCCGTTCGGCAGCGTACTGCGGACCAATTCCCAGACCACCGCCAGCGCTTTTGTGGTGTTGAGATCATTAAACACCTGCCGATTGAATCGGTCCACATAGTCCGGGTCCGCCTCTGTGGCTTCACCCCATGAATGCGCTGCGACTCTCAGCCGGTTGAGGGCGATTCGGGCGCTGCCCAGACTGTCCCAGGTGAATTTCAGATCACTCCGGTAATTGGCGGTCAGACACAGATACCGATAGCTCAAGGGATCGTAGTGGTTATCGAGCAGTGTTTGCAGCCGCAGAAACTCTCCCGCTGATTTCGACATTTTCAGTTTGTCGACTTCCAGGAAATAACCATGTAGCCAGAAATTCGCCAGACGTGTGCCGTAGCAAACCTCAGACTGGGCAATCTCGTTGGTGTGGTGAACCGGGATATGGTCTTTCCCGCCGCAGTGAATGTCAAATTTCGGTCCCAGATATTTCACGGCCATGGCGGAACATTCAATATGCCAACCTGGAAATCCGGCGCCCCATGGGCTGTCCCATTCCATCTGACGGTGTTGATCCGGCGGGCTGAATTTCCAGAGCGCGAAATCCGTCGAACGGCGTTTTTCTCCAACATCGACTCGTTGTCCGGCATTGAGTCCGGCCGCGTCCAGCCGGGCCAGATGGCCGTAACCATCCAGCCTGGCCGTGTCAAAATAGACTCCGTCGGATGTGATATAGGTATATCCCTTCTCCTCGATGACGCGGATATCGTGTATCTGTTCCTCGATATGATCGGTGGCGCGGCACCAGACAGAAGGCTCAAGAATATTCAACGCCGCCAGATCCTGCTGGAATGCTTCGGTGTACAGTTCGGCAATCTCCCACGCGGTCTTTCCGGTGCGCTTTGAACCCTGTTCAATCTTGTCTTCACCGGTATCCGCGTCCGAGGCCAGATGCCCGACATCGGTGATGTTCATCACATGGGTGACCCCGTAGCCATAAGCCTCCAGCGTCCTTCGCAGGACATCCTCGAATATATAGGTGCGAAGGTTGCCAATATGGGCGTAGTTATAGACGGTCGGCCCACAGGCGTAGATTCTCACTTCATTACCCTGAAGCGGCTCGAACTCCCTGAGTGAACGGGTATAGCTATCGTACAGTTTTATTTTCATGGGGAAGCCCGGACGGCAGGCTCTGTCTGACGGTGTCTGTCATGTACTTCCTGGATGAGGCGGATGGTACAATAAACGCTATCTGTATCCAACCTTAAAGCGGACGCGCGGACTTTTCCCAGACCATGATCGCATTTATTTCTGATTTGCATTTGACCCCGGAAAGACCGGACGCGACCGGGTGGTTCGAAAATTTTATGACGAATGCCGTTGGCGTGATTGATGAGATCTATATACTGGGGGACTTGTTCGAGGTCTGGATCGGTGACGATGCCAGTGGTGCGCTGGGACAGGGCAGGGTGGAGGAAATCATGCGGTCGGCCTCGAGCGCCGGAGTGAAACTCTGGTTCATGCACGGTAACCGGGATTTTCTGGTGGGGGAGGCGTTCGCGAAACGCACAGGCTGCACTCTGTTACCGGATCCGTCTGTCATTACTTTAGGTAGCGAAAAGGCGCTACTGACTCACGGTGACGCGCTGTGCGTCGGCGATGTCGAGCATCAACAGGCCAGGGTACGGATACTCAGTTCGAAGTGGAAAGCCGCCTTCCTGGACAAATCAATCGAAGACCGGATCGATACCGCGTTGTCTATGAGGGAAAAAAGCGAAGCCGGCAAACAGGGCAAGAGCGCGGAAATGATGGACGTTGATCAGCGGCAGGTGGAAAACGTGATGCGGGAACATGGCGTGCTGAAATTGATCCATGGACACACCCACAGCCCTGCGGTACATGAATTCATGCTGGATAATCGCGTTGCCCGACGTTACGTGATGGGAGACTGGTATACCCAGAAAAGCATGTTGTTCTACGACCACAACAGTTTCGCGCTTCAGGTCTGATTCGCGCGCGATTCCAGCATTTCCACCACTGGCAGTGTCTTTCCTTCCAGAAATTCCAGAAACGCTCCGCCTCCGGTCGAGATGCAGGATATTTCTTCGGCCAGGTCGAACGCTTCGATGGCCGCGAGCGTGTCACCGCCGCCACAGATGGAAAACGCGTCCGACTTGGCAATGGCCTGTCCCAGGGTTCTGGCGCCATTGGCAAACTCCGGTATTTCGAATACCCCCACCGGGCCGTTCCAGATCACGGTACCGGCTTCCAGAATGAGTCTGGCCCATCGGGACGCGGTATCGGGTCCGATATCCAGAATCCGGTCATCACTTTCAACCTGGTCCACTTTCTTGATCTCGACAGGTTTGATTTCTGCAGGCGCTGCTCCCGGTCGGTGTTTTGTGGTCACCACATCCACCGGAATCGGAATCTCTCCGCCGTTGTTCCGGGCCGTCTCCATCAGTCTGGTCGCCTGATCCAGCAAATCCGGTTCATGCAGTGACTGGCCGACCGGATAACCCGCCGCGGCGATCAGGGTGTTGGCGATGCCGCCACCGGGAATCAACTGATCCACCTTGCGGGACAGGGATTGCAGTACAGTCAGTTTGGTCGAAACCTTGGAGCCGCCGACAATCGCCAGAATCGGTCGCCGGGGGGCGGTGAGCGCCTTGTCGAGGGCTTCGAGTTCCGCGGTCAGCAGCAACCCCGCACAGGACTCGGCGGCGTGTTGTCCGACACTGTAAGTGGAAGCCTGCGCTCGATGAGCGGCGCCGAACGCATCCATGACGTAGACATCGCACAAGCGGGCATATTGTCGGCCAAGAACGGGATCGTTGGAGGTTTCCCCAACGTTGAAACGGACATTTTCCAGTAGCTCGACATCGCCGTTGTCCAGAACCGGGGGGACGCTGAGATAATCGCGGTTCAGCCTGACTGTTTGCCCCAGGCGGCGACTCAGGTCATCAGCTACCGGCCACAGGGAGAACCTTTCTTCGGGCTGACCTTCCATCGGCCTTCCCAAATGGGACATCAGCAGTACTTTCGCGCCGGCGTCGCGGGCATAGCGGATGGTGGCCAGCGAGGCTTCAATCCTTTTCGCCGATGTGATCCTGCCATCCCTGACGGGTACGTTCAGGTCCTGACGGATCAGAACGACCTTGCCTGCGACATCAATATCCCGCAGCTTTTTGAACTTCATTAACGGCTCGCGGCCATCAGGGCAGAGGTCGTATCCAGCATACGATTGGAAAATCCCCATTCATTGTCGTACCAGGCGCATACCTTGACCAGCGTCCCCCCGGTCACCCGGGTCATACCGGCATCGACCGTGGAGGAAGCGGGGACATGGTTGAAATCGACCGATACCAGAGGTTCTTCGCTGTAGTCCAGCACTTTTCCGTCCGCCGCCTCTTTCAGGATGGCGTTGATTTCCTGCACCGAGGTTTCCCGGGCGGCGACAAAGGTCAGATCCACCACCGATACGTTCAGGGTCGGAACCCGGATCGAGAAGCCATCCAGTTTACCGTCCAGCTCAGGCAGGACCAGACCGACCGCAACCGCGGCGCCGGTTTTGGTGGGTATCATCGAACTGGTCGCGGAGCGGGCGCGCCGCAGGTCACTATGATAAACATCGGTCAGGACCTGATCATTGGTATAGGCGTGAATGGTATTCATCAACCCGTGAACGACTCCGACTGAATCATGCAATGCCTTGGCCAGCGGCGCCAGACAATTGGTGGTGCACGATGCGTTGGAGATCACCTCGTCGCTCGATTTCAGGGTATCGTGATTGACGCCGTAGACGATGGTCGCATCCACATCCTTGCCGCCGGGAGCGGAAATAATGACTTTTTTGGCTCCTGCCCGCAAGTGCGCCCCGGCTTTTTCCCGGGAAGTAAAGAAGCCAGTGCTTTCGTGCACCACATCAATGCCAAGCTCCGCCCACGGCAACCGGGCGGGATCGCGTTCCGCGTATACCGCGATCCGATCCCCATTGACGATGATATGGCCGTCATCGACTTCCACCGTTCCGGGAAACCGCCCGTGGGCCGTATCGTACCGGGTCAGGTGAGCGTTGGTATTGGCGTCTCCGAGATCATTGATCGCAACGATTTCGATTTCCTCGTTGCCGGATTCATATTTAGCCCTCAGTATGTTCCGGCCAATCCGGCCATACCCGTTAATTGCAACTCTGATTGTCATTGTTCAACTCAATAAAAGGTTTCGTACCGCGTCCACCACATTGGCAGTGGTCATTCCCAGATGCTCGAATACATCCCTCGCCGGGGCCGATTCCCCGAATGTCTCGATACTGATGACGGCGCCGTCCAGTCCGACATATTTCAGCCAGCCGTCACCCACCCCCGCCTCGACCGCGACTCGCGCCTTGACCGCAGGCGGCAATACGGAGTCCCTGTAGTCCTGATCCTGGCTGTCGAAGCGGTCGGTGGACGGCATGGAAACCACCCGGATGGAATGCCCGGACAGTTGCTCCGCCGCGGCCATGGCCAGTTCAACCTCCGACCCCGTGGCAATGATGATGGCGTCGGGGGGCTGCCCGCAGTCCCGCAACACATAGCCGCCTTTCTGAATCAGGCTGATCTGGTCATGGCTGCGCTGTTGGTGAGGCAGGTTTTGCCGGGAGAAGATGAGTGAAAAGGGTTGATCCACCGATTCGCAGGCCTGCTGCCAGGCGACCGCCGATTCAACGGTGTCGCAAGGCCGCCAGACCGACATGCGCGGTATCAATCTCAGGGTGGCGGTCTGTTCCACCGCCTGGTGAGTCGGACCGTCTTCGCCCAGACCGACCGAATCATGGGTGAACACGAACAGGCTGGGAATCTTCATCAGGGCCGACATCCGCAAGGCGTTTCTGGCGTATTCTGAAAACATCAGGAAGGTCGCGCAGTAGGGCTTGAACCCTCCGTGCAGGGCCATGCCGTTGATGATCGCCGCCATTGCGAATTCACGCACCCCGAAATAGATGTAGTTACCTTCCGGGTCGGATTCGATCCCCCTGGAGCCGGACCACAATGTCAGATTCGATCCGGTCAGGTCGGCGGAACCCCCGATCAACTCCGGCAGCATCGGCCCGAATCCTTCGAGCGCGTTTTGTGAGGCCTTTCTCGAAGCGATGGTTTGCGCCTGACGGTCAACGGCGTCAATGAATTCGGCGCTCTCGCGCTCCCAGTTATCCGGCAACCTGCCGTTTGTTCTTCTTTTGAATTCAGCCGCCAGCCGCGGATAGCGGTCCTCGTATTCGGCGAACATTTCCCGCCAGCGGTTTTGCGCCCGTCTTCCCGTTTCACAGGCATTCCATGAATCCTGGATATCCGCCGGAATCTCGAACGGCGCGTGCGCCCATCCCAGGCGCTGGCGCGTCAATTCAATTTCTTCCTCTCCCAGAGGACTGCCATGACTGGATTCCTTGCCGGCCTTGTTGGGGGAACCGTAGCCGATCACGGTTTTGCAGCAGATTATGCTGGGTCGGCCGGAATCATTCCGGGCCTGTTCAATGGCGGTACGGATCGCTTCGGGGTCGTGCCCATCGACATCCGCGATCACTTGCCAGCCATAGCTTTCAAACCGCAAAGGGGTATTGTCGGTAAACCAGCCTTCCACTTTGCCATCAATGGATATGCCGTTGTCATCATAAAAGGCGATCAGCTTGCCGAGCTTCAGGGTCCCGGCCAGTGAACAGCTTTCATGGGAGATGCCTTCCATCAGGCAACCGTCGCCCAAAAAGACCCAGGTGAAATGATCAACCGGATTATAGCCGTCACGATTGAATTGGGCCGCCAGTGTTTTTTCCGCAATCGCCATGCCGACCGCATTGGCAATTCCCTGGCCGAGCGGGCCGGTGGTGGTTTCAATCCCGGGGGCGTATCCGTATTCGGGATGTCCCGGCGTTTGCGAGTGTAACTGTCGGAAGTTTCTGATCTGTTCAATCGGCAGGTCGTATCCGGTCAAATGCAACAGGGAATAAATCAGCATCGAACCGTGTCCGTTCGACAGCACGAACCGATCCCGGTCCGGCCATTTCGGGTCGGCGGGATTATGCTTCAGGTAGTCGCGCCAGAGTACTTCGGCAATGTCGGCCATCCCCATCGGCGCTCCGGGGTGGCCTGATTTGGCTTTTTGTACCGCGTCCATGCTGAGCGCCCGTATTGCATTCGCTCTTTGCCGCCGGCTTACTGACGCCATCTGACTTCTCTCGCTGGAATCATGGATTCACGATATGGGATTGCAGAGAACAAATGACGCTTTATGGATTGAAAATCAGTACGTAAATCAATACGGGGAAGAGTGCGAAATATAGCTGTTGGAGTCGATCCAGTCAACCCATTGATCCAATAATCCGGCATTGACCGCGGCCACCACAGAGCGTTTTCTCAGCTTCCCGCAATCCAGGGTTTGCCCGGATAATGACGTGGCCGCGCCACCGGCTTCATGCAGAATCAGGTAGCCGGCCGCGAAATCCCAGAGCTTCTGTCCGCCATGCAGATAAAGCTGGATTCTGCCTGCCGCCAGCCAGCACCATTCGAGAACCGAAGAGCCCAGGTTTCGTTGAGACCGATAGGGTGGACATCGAACCAGTTGTGATGACAGGTCTCCCACCAGACGCTTGTAGTCGATATTGGCGATGCAATCACCCAATACCCCGGTGTTCGGACAAACCAGAGGCGTGCCGTTGAGAAAGGCTCCCCCGCCTTTCTTCGCTGCGAAACATTCATCCCGGACCGGGTCGTAAGTCACGGCCAGTACAGGCTGTCCCGCAATCACCAATGACAGCGAAATGCCGAAAAACAAGAACCCGGAGGCAAAATTGGTGGTGCCATCCAGCGGGTCAAGCACCCAGTAGCCCTGTTCGCTGTTTTCACAGACCCGGACCTGATCATCGTGCGGCATCTCTTCGCCGATAAACCCGAAATGAGGCCATCGGCTATTCAGTTCCTGATCCAGGCAATCCTGGATTCCGCGGTCAACCCCGGTGACCGGGCTGCCATCCATTTTCAACTCCGACCGGTCCCCATTTTGCCGGAAATATTCGATTTTCGAGGCCGCCTTCCTGACAAGGCCAATCAGGCTGTCGAGATCAGGCGCGGGCGCGGCGCCATGTTGTCCGGATGATGGATGCAAGGGTTTCCGGGACATTTTCAGGCCAGAGCGCTAGAGCCAGGTTGGCGGACAGCCGGGTGGCCCGGAAATTCCGCAAGGTCGAGGACAGGAACGATGCGTCCGTCCGCCAGAATCGTGACCCCGGTGATTCCCCGGACCGAAGCCAACTGGCTTCCCGGAACGCCGATTGCGACTTCAGCGGTTCCCTCAAACTGATCCACCTCGAAAGCTGAAGTCCGGTTATCAGAGCGTATCAATACCAGAGACCGGCGGGATGGTTCAGTACCCGGCCTGGATTTACTGATTTTTCCGATCAGATCAACAACCGGTACAGGTTCCGGTTGATCGTCCGTCCGGATATATCTGTGACCGTCCACCGCGCTGATTTCCTCATCTCCTACCCGCAGGGCGCGTATGATGGCGGCGGCCCGGATCGCAAAATGCCAGGCGCCAACCCGGACCAGCAATACACGGGAGAGAGTCATATTCTCCCGGACCATTCCGGCTTTAATCAATCCAGCCTGCAATCGCTCGCCGTAATGGGACTGCTGTATCAGCGTACCGGCAAGGGTGGATACCCGTTCGCGCAACTTTCGTTCCACCTGGATCAGGGTATCCAGTTGCAGATTGACTTTTCGCGCGCGGGTCTGGAATCCTTCGTCCCGCTCGGCGCCCAGGGCCTGCAATCCGCCGCGAATCTGATTGGCGTGGTATTTCAGGGCAGTCAGGTCGCGCCGCATTTGCTCCACCGTGTTCCCCAGCCGGTTCCGTGTCCGGCCCAGTTCACCGGAAACATCCAGCAGATACGAGAATTTCCGTGCAGGCTGGGCCGCGAAGGGGTCGGCTGCCCCCTGTTGATCCCGTGAGTCTCGTGAGTCGAGTGAGTCCCGTGAGTCCCCCGAGTCGAGTGAATCCGGCGTCCCGGTTTCATTGGCAGGCAGCAGGGACTCCACGATGCTGGTCAGGGGCCGCAGATGATCTCCGGCGGCGGCGGGCGTCATACCGGCGACCGCGGTCAGGCCGTCGTGCATTTCCTCAAGCAGGTTGATCAGAACCTGTTCACCGTTGTAATCCGAAGTCCGGTCATCGCCATATTGATCCATCAATCTTTTCACGGCATGGCTCAATCCGGAAACCTCCGGATAGCCGGCCGTCTGCGCGCTGGTTTGCAACGTGTCGAAGCCCTGTCGTATATCATCGAAATTTCCGGCCTTCTTGCCGGTTGCCCGCCACTCGTTCAGGGAAGACTGGATCCTGCACAGCAATTGCCCCAACTCTTCGGGAAATTCCCCGGGCGCCTCCCCGACTGCGCGCTCAGCCATTTCCTAGCCGTTTCCTGACCGGGATTCGGGCATTCTGAACCCCTCGGTCGATTGTTCCAGTCGATTGGCCGCCAGTTTCATTTTCTCCAACGAGACCGCAATTTGGGAAACATCGAGCCACGCCCTGGCTGTCGAATCCTGCAGCGCCTCCATTCTTTTTCCGATTTTTACAACGGTTTTCAATTCATTCTCCAACTCATCCGACAGTTGATCCATGATTGCAGGCAATGGTTGATTCAGGGTTTCAATTTCATTCAATGTACGGCGGACCTGATCTGCGCCGGCGGTTCCTGAAATCACCTCCCGGTTGGTCGCCTGGATGCAGGCCAGGGCGTGGCCGGCTTCCTGCCGGAGGTTTTCCACCAGCTCGGTAATTTCATTCGACGCCTGTGTCGAGTGTTCCGCCAGACTCCGGATTTCTTCCGCAGTCCCCGCGAAACCCGGTCCCGTTTCCGTTTCTCCCGCCGCTTGCAGGGAGGCGTTCAGCGACAAGGTGTGGGTCTGTTCGGTTGTATCCCGGATCGAATTCACGACGTCCCGGATTTGCAGGCATCCCTCTACCATCCGCTGCAGATGATTGCGGGTTTGTTGTGCCTGATTACGCGCCGCGTCCATCACCCGCGCCGTATTTTCGGTCGTATTCAGGCCCTGTCGCGCGAGTTTCGCGCATTCCCGGACAGGCGGCGTGGACGCGGCCGCCGATTGACTGATTCCGTGAATCCTGTCGGACAAATTTGTCGCGTCATCAGTGCAATCCGAAATCTCCCCGGACTGAAAGACGCGGTGGGTCTTTAACCGGGCCAGGCGCTCTTCTGTTTTTGACGCGGTCTGCGAGACCTCGCCGGCAGCCTGTCTGACTCCGGTGACCAGTCTGCGCATCTCACTGACCGCGTGGTTGATCGAATTCGCGATCGGGGCCGTGATATCGCCGGTCACCTGGGCTTTTACCGTCAGGTCCCCCCGAGCCAACTCTTTCGTTTCATCCAGCAATCGGGTCACCGTCAGTCTCGTGTTTCTGGAATCGCCCAGCGCCGACCAGAACAAGCCGCCCAGGGACAACAGCGCGATCCCGCCCGATATGAACGACAGGCCCCGTTCCGCCATGACCGATCCGGGTTTCAATTTATTCTGCAGATCGCCGGTAAGACCGGCGATGGCGTCACTGACCGCGGTCACATTGCGGACGGAATCGCGAACCGAAGAAGGATCAATCGTATCGACGCTGTTGAACAGATTATCCAGATCCGGGCCTATTTGAGTCAATGCCTGTTTGATTCGCGCCGCCGCGGCCGTGATTGACTGCGGGACCGGACTGTCTGGTTGTCCGTCCACATTCACTATGGTCGATATAAATTGCGGCTGAATCCGCCAGTTCTCCCCGGATTCGAGTTCAGAAAGATTGGAGTTGATGCGTGTTATCAGGGTATTGGTCCATTCAGCCGAGCCTGATTTCCCGGTGAGCCTTTCGGTCAGCTTCGTAGTTACGGCCAGCAGCGACTGATTCCCGACCTCTCGGATATCCGTGTCCAGTTGTGAGCCGATTGCCTGCAACCGGGCCCGACTTTCCGAGCGGGCCGTTTCCAGACATTCGGAGTAGATCAGCGCTCCTAAAGAAACCAGTGTGACCAGCAGGTAGACCTTCTTCATTTTTCAATACAGTCCGATTTGCGCGAAGTCCGGGGAGCCGCACAGCGCCTCGACATCAATCACCCCGCACGGTTGGCCCTGAACCACCGCCACCCGGTTCAGGTACGGCGCCAGACTCGTATGGAAGCTGTGGAAGCGTCCGCAATCACCCTGGGGCAATGCGGATGAAAATGATTCCATGCGGATCCGTCCGGCTATCAACAAGGCGCTTTTCAGTGTGGCGTCAGGGAGCGTCAGCAGATTGCAGGTTTGAGTGACGGGGGTCGGCGCCAGCCCGATGAACGCGGCGAAATCCACCACGGTATGAACTTCACCGCGAATACCTTGCATCCCCCGGATCCAGTCCCGGGTCATCGGCGCCGGAGACAGGTCACGAACCGGTACAATTTCGACCCCGTCCGTACAGGGCGCCGCAAGGTTGAACGGTCCGACACTGAAGACAAACCCCTGCCATGTCCCGGCCTGACTTTCAGGTTCCCCGGACGTTCGATTGTCCAAACGCTCCTGTTCCGACGCCTTGCGGGCGCCCCGGAGATGGTCGAATGCCTGGTTGTCTTCGGTTACAGTAATAATCGGGATGGTCGCAGAGCCAGGGTCTTGGTGTAACCTGAAATTATAGCAAATTTTATTCAGAGTTGTTCCTAACACAGTTCGCTTGCGATACAATCCGTAGATGGAACCTATTGAACTGGCGCTGACCTTTGACGACATTCTGCTGCTCCCGGCCAAGTCCGAAATACTGCCGCGCGACGCGCGTCTCGAAACCCGTTTCACCCGTGATCTGAACATCAATATCCCGCTGGTATCGGCGGCCATGGATACCGTTACCGGGGCGAATATGGCGATCAGTCTGGCCCAGGAAGGCGGGGTCGGCGTCATCCACCGCAATATGACCCCCACCGAACAGGCGCGGGAAGTTACCCGCGTCAAGAAATACGAAAGCGGAGTCATCACCGATCCCGTCACAGTGGAAAAGTCGGACAGCGTGAATCATGTGCTGGGACTGATGAACCGGTACAACATCTCGGGGGTTCCGGTCGTGGAGGGACCGAGAGTGATCGGTATTGTGACCAGCCGGGACCTGCGTTTCGAGAAGAACATGGAGACCCCGGTCAGTCAGGTCATGACCCCCGAAGATCGGCTGGTCACGGTGACGGAAGGAGCGACTTCCGACGAGATTCAACAGCTTCTGCACAAGCACCGGATCGAAAAAGTGCTGGTCGTGGGAGCTGGGAATACCCTGAAAGGACTGGTTACGGTCAAGGATATCCAGAAATCCACCGATTTCCCCCGCGCATGCAAGGACAGCCAGGGCCGGTTACTGGTCGCGGCCGCAGTCGGCGTGGGCGTGGACTCGGATGAAAGGGTGGAGTGCCTGATCAACGCGGGAGTGGACGCGATTGTGGTCGATACCGCTCACGGCCATTCGAGAGGCGTGATCGAGCGGGTGAAATGGATCAAGCGATTCAATAGCGGCGTACAGGTCATTGGCGGCAATATCGCGACCGCCGAGGCCGCGCGCGACCTGGTTGACGCCGGCGCGGACGCGGTCAAGGTCGGGATCGGGCCGGGCTCGATCTGCACCACCCGGATTGTGGCCGGAGTCGGCGTGCCGCAGGTCCACGCGATCCAGGAAGTGGCCAGGGCGCTGAAAGGTTCCGATGTCCCGTTTATCGCCGACGGCGGCATCCGGTTTTCCGGGGACCTCGCCAAATGTATTGCCTGTGGAGCCAACTGTGTCATGGTCGGCAGCATTCTGGCCGGAACCGATGAGGCGCCGGGCGAGATTGAAATTTATCAGGGGCGATCCTACAAGTCTTATCGCGGGATGGGATCATTGGGCGCAATGCAGAAGGGTTCCAGGGATCGGTATTTCCAGGAGGGGGTGGACAGCGCGGACAAGTTTGTCCCGGAAGGCATCGAAGGCCGCGTGTCCTACAAGGGGCCGATGGTGAATGTGGTGCATCAACTGATGGGAGGATTGCGGGCCAGCATGGGATACACCGGCAGCGCCGCCATTGATGATATGAGAGCGAACGCCAGACTGATTCGAATCACCAACGCCGGCATGAAGGAAAGTCATGTGCATGATGTTTCCATCGTCAAGGAAGCGCCCAACTATCAAACCACCCGGTCCAACTGATTCCGCAGACTCTGGCGCTATTGGCGATTTTCGATTGAATATGATCCGGTTTGCGAGGACTTGAACAGATGTCCGGTTTTCAGGACCCGCACTGGCAAAAAATCCTCATCCTCGATTTCGGCGCGCAGTATACGCAGTTGATCGGCCGGTGCATCCGGGAACTCGGGGTCTATTGCGAGATTTTCCCGTATCATGCCGATGCAGAGGAAATCCGGCAATTCGCTCCCCAGGGCATCGTTCTGTCGGGCAGCCATGCCTCGGTTTATCAGGATTCCGATACCCGGATTCCCGACATCATATTCGAGTCGGGCTGGCCGATACTGGGCATCTGTTATGGTATGCAGACCCTGGTGAACCAACTCGGCGGTTCGGTGGAAATAGCAGACCACCATGAATATGGACAGGCCCTGGTCAATACCTGCAAATCCAGCCGATTGTGCGGGGGCGCCGAGCAGGAGCTGTCGGTCTGGATGAGCCACGGCGATCAGGTGACCCGGCTGCCGGACGGATTCGAGGTCGTCGGCAGGACGGCCACCTGCCCCTTCGCCGTCATTGCGGATGAAACCAGAGGCTACTATGGCGTGCAGTTCCACCCCGAAGTTACCCATACCACCGAAGGCAAAGCGATGCTGTCCCGGTTTGTCCATCAAATCTGCGGCTGTGGTTCCGACTGGATTCCAGCCAACATTATCGAAAGCCAGTTGCAATGGATTCGTGACCAGGTAGGGGATGACGAAGTGATTCTCGGGCTGTCAGGCGGGGTTGATTCCTCGGTGGTCGCCGCCTTGTTGAATACGGCGATTGGCGACCAACTGACCTGCATATTCATAGATACCGGATTGCTCCGGCTCCATGAAGGTGATCAGGTGATGCAGACATTCGCCAGTTCGATGGGAGTCCGGGTGATCAGAGTGGACGCCGCTGACGAGTTTTTCGACCGGCTTGAGGGAGTGACTGATCCGGAGCGCAAGCGGAAGATCATCGGCAATCTGTTCGTGGAAATATTCCAGCGCGAAGCGAACCGGATCGGCAACGCCAAATGGCTGGCCCAGGGCACCATTTATCCGGATGTGATCGAATCCGCCGGTCACCGGCGCGGAGGCCAATCGGCGCAGGCGAAAGTCATCAAGTCTCACCACAATGTGGGTGGCCTGCCGGAAGACATGAATCTGAAATTGCTGGAGCCTCTGCGTGAACTGTTCAAGGATGAGGTACGCAGGATCGGCGTGGAATTGGGGCTTCCGGATCAAATGATTAACCGTCATCCTTTCCCCGGTCCGGGGCTGGCTGTCAGGATATTGGGGGAGGTCAAGGAGCGATACGCCCAAATTCTGCGTCAGGCCGATGCGATTTTCCTGGATGAACTGCATAAAAACGACCTGTACGACAAAACCAGCCAGGCCTTTGCCGTATTTCTGCCCGTGAAATCAGTCGGTGTGGTTGGTGATAACCGGGCCTATGATTACGTCATCGCGCTTCGTGCCGTTGAAACCACCGACTTCATGACCGCGAACTGGGCGCATCTTCCTTACCCTGTGCTGGCAAAGGTTTCCAACAGAATCATCAACGAAGTGCGCGGCATCAGCCGGGTCACCTACGATATTTCAGGCAAGCCTCCGGCTACTATTGAGTGGGAATGATTTAATGTCTGGCGCTGGCTGGTCGCGACGCCACCCGGCTTCAAACCTCCGGGGCTTATGCAGCCAATTTGCTTGGGCTCTCTACGCAAGTCCCCATGAAGGTCGTTTATTTAACGGATGGTCGCTCGCGGACTGTCCAGGTTGGCAAGCTCCAGATCATCCTGGATGAACTGGCTGCGCGCCAGTGTTGGAAAAATTGTAATGGATATATAGACGAAAATGTATTAACCTAACAGGTAAGTAAAAATTGATTGATATCGGTTTTGCCAACAAGAAGCTGCAAAAGCAATTTAACGAAGAAAAGACGATGCTCAAGGTCTTCGGGCAGCAACGCGCAAAGCGAATCAAGGTGGTGATGACAGCATTGCGGGCAGCCCCAACCCTGGGCGTATTTGCGCCGCCCTACAGTCCACCACATCGGTGCCACGAACTGACGGGCAAGCGCAAGGGCACGTTCAGTCTGGATCTGGACGGCCCGTACCGATTGATCGTCCAGCCGCTAAACAACCCGCCCCCAAAGCGGCCGGAAGGTGGGCTGGATTGGCACCGTATTACCGCCATCAAGATATTAGGTATTGAGGACACCCATGGATAACGCAGCTATCAACCACTATACACCTGACTACACGGTCACTCCCGGCGAGGCGCTGGACTACGAGCTCGAACTGCGAAACATGAGTCGGACCGAACTGGCCAAGCGCACGGGCTTAAGTGAAAAGCACATCATTACCATTCTCAAGGGCAAGGGTACGGTCATTATCACGCCTGAAACCGCTATCAAGCTGGAGCGTGCCTTGGGTATGCCAGTCGAGTACTGGCTCAATCTGGATGCCCACTACCAGGAGACCCGCGCGCGGTTGGCGGAAGAGGTTCAGCTGGAAAAAGACCTCGGCTGGCTCAAACGTATACCCGTCAACGCTATGGTAAAAATGGGATGGCTAAAAAAGCATAAGGACAAAAAGCAGCAGCTCGATGAAGTACTGCGCTTTTTCGGTATTGCCAGCGTGGAGCAATGGGACGATATCTGGCCCAACGTGGCCGTCGCCTACCGTCAGCACAACAAGCATGAAATCTTCCCGGAGGCGGTTTCTGCCTGGCTGCGCCAAGGCGAGCTGGAGGCTGCAAACATCGAGTGCCACCCGTATGACAAACCCGCATTTCGGCAGGCGCTGGATGATATCCGCTCCCTCACGGCCGAAACCGATCCCGCGCATTTCGTACCCGCCTTGCAGCAGCGTTGTGCCCAAGCCGGCGTCGCCGTGGTGTTTATTCCCTGTCTGCCCAGGATCGGCGTCAGCGGGGCAACTCGCTGGGTTAGTTCTGGCAAGGCCATCATCCAGCTCAGCCTGCGCTACAAAACCAACGATCACCTCTGGTTCACTTTCTTCCATGAAGCCGGGCATATCCTCCTACACGGCAAGAAGGAGCTGTTTATTGAAGGTACCAACGGTATGGATGGTGAGAAGGAAGAACAAGCCAATCTCTTCGCCGAGCACGAGCTGCTACCGAGAAAGGCCTTCAACAATCTTGTTGCACAAGCGCCGTTCAGTGAAGCGGTTATTTGCCAATTTGCGCAGGAAGTGGGTATTGCTCCCGGAATTGTGGTGGGGCAATTGCAACACAAAAGACTGCTGCCACCGACGCATTGCAATGATTTGAAGGTCAGATATCAATGGAGTCACGAGTAGTGGCCAATAGTGGGAACAGTCCTTCAAATCCCGTTCTCACAGTGCCGAGACCGGAATGGTCTTCAAGGTGGTCCGAGGTGAGGGATTCTGGAGATCGATACCAATACTTTTGAGTCGCAGGTTTAAAAGATAGCATTGGCTTACATAATTCCCTCGGACATCTCACGTCTTGCCCTTTCCGGCGTTCATCGCTCGGAACTTGACACGCTATATGCATTAAAAACATCTCTTCCGAATGATTTTACGGTTTTCCACGGGGTTCACTGGTCACGGGAGTATGAGGCATGGACGCATTTTGGAGAAATAGATTTCGTCGTACTGAATCGGGCTGGAGAAGTCCTTTTTATAGAGCAGAAGAATGGAGGTCTGGAAGAAACAGAGCAGGGGCTCGTCAAGCGATATGGTACTGACGAAAAGAATGTCGCTCAACAGATTCACCGATCCATTGACAAGGTGCGGGAAAAATTCAACCGGCTGAACGGCAAAACCCGAACCCTCGTCGTCGATTACCTAATTTACTGTCCTGACTATCAGGTCAAACAGGTCAATGCAGCCGGGCTCAATGCTGAGCGTATCGTAGATGCCGCTGCAAAAGATGGTTTGTCAAAACGAATACAGACATTACTGGGTCCCGGCAAGGAAATGCGTGACGGTTGGTATGAACAGGTTGAGGATTTCTTTTATCAAACGTTTGACCTTGTACCCGATATACATACCCATATCGGCTCACAGGAAAAGCAGTTCGTGCGTCAAAGCGGGGGTCTGGCAGATATTCTGACCAATCTCGAGATGGAGCCATTCCGGCTCAAGATCTCAGGTGCGGCTGGAAGTGGCAAGAGTCTGTTCGCCAGGAGGTTCCTGGATCGTGAGGTATCCGCAAACCGAAAAGTCTTGCTGATTTGTTATAACCGGCCGTTGGCTGATCGCATCAGGGAAAGCGTTGGCGATGCGGGAAAGGTCAGTACGTTTTACGGTTTTTGCGATGAATTCTTGCAATCTCTCGGACAGAAATTGGACTTCTCGTCGATGAAGACGGATCCGGGGTTCTGGCAGCGTGTACAGGAACAGGTGTTGGTCCATGAAATTGGAGAGGAAAGTAAATATGACACGCTGATCGTCGATGAAGGTCAGGATTTTGAGCAGGAATGGTTTGAGCTTATCCAGATATTCCTTCGTGAAAGTGCGAACATTCTCTGGCTGGAGGATGGTGACCAGAATCTGCAGGACAAGCCGCCGGTATCGCTGGATGGGTTTGTTCGCTATAGCATCAAAATCAACTACCGCTCTCCGGAGTCTATTACAAGATTTATCAAGGATACGCTGCCCATTCCGTTTGAGCAGGGTAATGACTTGCCGGGTCTGAGTGTCGCCGTTCACGGTTATATAGATGCTGATGATCAGCCAAAAATTGTAGGAAAGATCATTCAGCAGTTAATGCGCTATGGTTTTACACGTGCTGACATTGTAGTGATCACGTGTCGGGGCGCGCAGAGCTCCGTATTCAGTCAATGTGATCAGGTCGGTGGTGTGGGTCTGCGGCATTTCACCGGTGAGTACGATGAGGACGGACGTCAGGTTATGACAGAGGGCCAACTGATGTTCGACAGCGTTTATCGATTCAAGGGGCAAGAGGCGCCCGCTGTGATTCTGGTGGATGTAGATCCGGATACAGAAGACTTGACGCGCGATGAAAGAATACTGTTTTGCGGAATGACTCGAGCGACAGTCCGGCTTGAACTGGTAGTGAACAGTGAGAACGAATACAACAGCCGGTTCCTCAACGAACACAAACAGTAACCTGGCAGGGAAGGAGAGAATAGTGGCCAGGCAAAACCTTCAATAACTATTGGTATCCGATGCTGGCGCGGCTCGCCGCCTGCGGCGCCAGATATCTATATACCTCCCACCAGGCTCTGGATCGTGCTTTATTTTTGAAGGAAAAAGATATACACTTTCCTTTCAAAAGATATGGGCAAGCACATCGACAGTGCTGACAGCAAGATCCTCCGCCGGATACAGAGCCGCAAGCGGGGCTGGGTCTTTACGCCTGATAGTTTTACGGATCTCGGAACCCGCCGGGCTGTCGATCTTGCACTGATGCGGCATCGCGGCAGCGGCCTTATCCGCCAGTTGGCCCGAGGACTGTACGACTACCCGAAAATTGATTCCCGGTTAGGTCTGTTACAACCATCGACGGATGATATCGCAAGGGCGCTGGCAGGTCGCGACGCCACCCGGCTTCAACCCTCCGGGGCTTATGCAGCCAATTTGCTTGGGCTCTCTACGCAAGTCCCCATGAAGGTCGTTTATTTAACGGATGGTCGCTCGCGGACTGTCCAGGTTGGCAAGCGCCAGATCATTCTGAAGCACACGACTCCCCGTAATATGGCAACTGCGGGAAAGATCAGTGGGTTGGTGATCCATGCACTGCGCCACCTGAGCCGGAAGAACGTCGATCAGCAAGTTGTCACACAGCTCGATCGTCGACTCGATGACGATGCACGCAAGCAACTGGTAAAGGATATTCGATATGCCCCGGCCTGGATCGCCGATATCTTTCGTTCACTGGCTAATCGGGAAAGCGAAGCATGAAAGAGTTTATTGGGATGTCGGAAGAACGTCGCCGGCTTGTCTGCACGGAGACGGGCGCACAACTGAACCTTGTCAACTAATGTTCCTTAATCATTATCTAATATGAACTGCCCCGGACTTTCGAAGTTTCTGACACAGAAGATGTTGTTTCTATTTGGGAGCAATGTGGCTTAGTTAGAAGTTGGAATGACAGAGGTGGCAGCACCACCTCAATCAGTTTTTATCTTTGTCATACCAGGTACTTCAGTACCAGCGGGAAGGGCGTTCGAGCACATAGCCGCTGTGTGTCGTAATCTCGTTGGGTAAAAGGTTTTGTCGCAGTTTGTCCGCGCCAATGACGAAATGCCCACGAGCCGCTTTTTTGAGTTCCGCCGAACGTCGGGTGGGCGGGAATGCAATAATCAGCCGCTTGTTCGGGAAGCGGTTTCTGATTTGCCTGACCGGCGTGGTCAGGTCGCTGTCGCCCGACACGATGATGGCGGTGTCATAGTGGTCATCGTAGGCATCGACCAGCAGCTGTGTGGCGATGTTGACATCGGTCATTTTTTCTTCGTGGCTGGTCCATGTGGCACCACAGCTTCGGCATTGCTGATCCTTTGGCAGATAGTGACCAAAGTGGCAGGTAATCTCTTCCTGTGTGGCCAGCGCGTCCAGCCACAGGGACTGACGTTTGGTGCTTTGGCCATTGGGTTGCTGGCGAATCCGGGCGGTAAAGTAGTGACAGTGCACGAACTGCTGTCCGGGCTTCAGGAAAGATCGAGTCATGGCTGCCAGATCCAGCCAGTAGTACTGTCGCCAGCCTTTGGCACGCAGGCCAAAGTAGAAATTGAAGCCGTCGATATAGCTGATGACGCGGTTCACAATCCTTGCCCCTCGCGTGGTAACCCTTGACAACAGGAGGTTGTGCACCTATAGTCCCGCGCATTAACCCCACCGGGGATAGCATCCCCGGCCCGACGCCACCCTCGCGGTGGCGTCTCTATTTCTGCCCCGTCGGTGAGAGTATCGTCGGTCTGGATGCCGCGGATTTGGGCATCTTTCTTGATGTCTTCGAGTTTGAGCATATTGTTTCCCTGGTTACTCCTCTTCGTTCTTGTTGTAGCCCGGTGCAATGACGAGGTTCTCTACGCCATAGAGCGCTTGCCGGTTCTTCAGCCAAAGGTGGTACTCAGGGCCTATTAGGCTGTGATCTTCCGAGCAGTCCACATTCCACCGGCGAAGTACGTAGCCCGCGACGGCGGCTCGAATATTAACATTCAACACGCCGTGTTCCATGGCGTAGTCGGTTTCTATGGTTTTCGGATGTTTGAGATTTGGGTGTGGCACGATTTCCAGTTCTACGATTCGATTCCACTGGATATCTGATTCGCGAGTTTCATGTTCTTTGATCTTGCTGTCGACAATAATCGGGTCGGCGATACGGGTAATAACGAAATCCGAAAATCTCGATTGCCTACGGTCGTAAGCGCGGATATGCCAGCGTAGTCCGTTGTCGACCAGTACGAAAGGAACAACCTCGCGCGTGGTTCGCCCACTGCTCAGGGAGCGGTAGGTAATTCTTGTGGCTTTCTCTTGATGGATGGCACGGGTTAGAACGGACAGTGTCGAGAGCGAGGGTTTGTTCAACTGTGCAGGCATTTCGCACGCGATGAAACCCTTGTGAGTGCCAACGAAGTCATCACCGAATCCGTATGCAAGGGCTGCCAGCGCCTGGCTGGAGGAGTAGTCGAACAGCGGTTCAAAGGATTCGGACCGTGTGTACACCTTGGCCTTGGTGTCGTATTCCAGGTTATGCGGGGCGAGGTTCTTATATAAGGCGATGTCCCTGGTCGCCGCCGCTTCCTTGATGCCGAATCGGTTGACAAGGTCGTTTCGGCCGATGGTGCCCAGGAAACAGACTTTGAAATCAATATGGGACAGGCGCTCTTTCTGGGCTTGGCTGACATCCACCAGGCTGGGTTCGGGCATATTACCATCCGTTCTTGCTGCACTTGTGTTTCTCATGGTTGCTTATGATATTAAAGAAATCATATCAGAGTCAATACAATATATTGACATCATCAATTTGATTATGATTAAATGGACCAGTCTAGTAAAGGAGGTGTGTAATGCAGATCATCGAGGAAACACTCTCGCGCGTAAAAGCCGGCGCCGGTGTTTCATTTAACAATCTATCCGTGATCCCGTTGGTTGCCGGGAATGGGATTGAACCGGATTACCTCACGCTTGATGAGGCATTGGCCAGGGAGAATGTGAGGGTGACTGAGACATCTGAGGCAGGTGACGTGCCGGAGCTTCGGTTGGAGAACCTGGGCGAGCAGCCTGTGCTGTTGCTGGATGGGGAGGAGTTGGTAGGCGCGAAACAGAACCGGGTGTTGAATCTCACGATTCTGGCCCCGGCGAAAAGCGCCATCACGATCCCGGTGTCCTGTGTCGAGGCAGGCCGTTGGTCGCATACCAGCCTGGAATTCAGCACGAAGGGCCGCGCCTTTTATGCTGCAGGCCGCGCACGGAAGGCGGATCAGGTGACCGCTTCATTGCGGACAAGCGGCACGCGCCGCTCACGGCAAGGCGAAGTTTGGGAAGAAATCGCCGCGAAGTCGAGTCGAATGAAGAGCTATTCCGATACGGCGGCAATGGAATGTCTGTACGAGGATTACCAGGATCAGATGGAAGAGTATCTGAAGGCAATTAAAATGGTAGAAGGTCAGGCGGGGGCGGTTTTTGCCATCAATGGCCAGATTCGGGGTGTGGAGTTGTTCGATTTTTCGGCGACGTTTCGCAAGCTAATGCCCAAGCTGTTACGCAGCTATGCGCTGGATGCAATCGACGAACAGGATGGGAGTGAGAATCGCAGTCCGCCTGACGTTATGCGTTTTCTGTCAGCGGTTGTGGCAGCCGATAGTTCAGGGCATCCGGCGGTGGGAATAGGGGATGACATCCGAATCAGTGGCTCAGGGCTGGCCGGCGGGGCGCTCAGTGCACTGGATAGAGTGGTTCATCTGTGTGCGTTTCAGTTGCAGGATATGGGTTCGCACAGGGAAGGCCGTGGTGGCAACCTCGCCAGGTCCTCCCGACGGATGCGGCACTATCGCGGGCGCGGGTAGCGATAGCGTATCTACCAATAAACGGGATCATTAAATTCCTTCACGCATGTGGGACGCTCATTAATGGCAGGAATTGGCTCTCCCGTTAATGATTGGCCAAGCCAACCTACTGGCATTGAAAGCTTTAGTGGAGCCTGTATGACATTTTCCGGCAGGGGTTTAAATCGTACTTTTGAGTAGAAAGATGGATCACCATATGTGATAGCAACATTCACAGAACTATTTTTCAGTTCATTAAGCCCATAATTGATTAACGCCTGTCCTGCGCCTTTTCCCTGATGTCTTGTGCTCACTGCAACCGGAGCGAGCATATAAACCAGAATAGACTCATTAACCGAAGGCGAGTAAAGAAAATAGAACCAATAAGTGATTCATTTTCAAATGTGCCGAAACAGATTATTTCTTTATTGTCGATATTGGATGATAGCTCTGAGGCGAGATTGCCAATCAACTTACCTTCTTCCTCTCCTTCAGATGATGTGAAAACAGACGTAAAAAGCCTCGTTACTTCATTTTGATAGTTTTTGTCGAGAGCCTTATGATTCATACATTGTCCTGCAATCGTGTTTCGCTAATATCTTGAACCTGTAATGGATATATAAACGAAAATGTATTAGCCTGACAAGTAAAGAGAATAGTGGCTAGACAAAACCTTCAATACCTGCTGGAGCAGGAGGGCGTCCACCTGGAAGTCAAAGCCCGAAGGGTTGCCTAAGGTGCGGTTGAAAATAAAAAGAAAAAGCCTTATTTGAATAGAATGGGAGTAATTTAATGGCAATTTATGAGTTCAATGAGGGGGGTATCAAGCGCCTCATGAAAACAACTTTTGCGGCCCATGGTATTCATGAGCGTCAGGATATTCAACGCCTTATCAGGGACCAGAGAGTCCGAATCAAGACCTGCACAGTCAGGCGCTTGATTTGCTCGGTCGATTGTAGTTATCTCTAACAGCCTGTTCCATTGCCGCGAGTTCGTCATCGGTTAGAAACGCGAAATGTGACTCTCTCTTCCTCGCCGGAAGACGACTGTTGTTTTGTAGGCAGAGTTGGATGAAAAGATCAATGAGACGATCGGGCATGTCTACGATTTCCTGAATGGCCTGCCTGGTTCTGTCGTAATTCGCAAGAAAATCGAGTTCTTCCACAAGCTCGCGCTCAATGGTGAGTACGATGAAATCATACAGCGCCTCCGCTTGGGCGGTCATGTCAATATATCTGTAGAAATGATCGGTCTCACCCGGCACGGTCATCTGGCCGAAATCGTCCATGTGGTATTCGGCCAACCGCATCAGTGGACTTGAGAACGCATCCAGATGTGTTGCACAAAAAAGTATTATGCTGGTTAACTGGCCTCAGTACTTGAAACAATCGTTTATGCTCATTCTCAAAATCTGGTATATAGTCACGGGTTTCGTTACAGCTATCCAGTGTCATTTGAGATGAGAGGACAAGCCATGGATCATAAATCCCCGAACCCCAATCATGTTCTTCGAAGCCCGCTGGAGCTTCCTTGTGGCGCGATCCTGAAGAATCGACTGGCAAAGTCGGCGATGTCGGATTCGCTCGGTAACGGGGAGGGTGATTCCACCGAGGCGCAAGCTCGACTTTACGAGAGATGGGCGGAAGGCGGAGTTGCCGTGTCGATCATTGGTGAGGTTCAAGGAGACCCTCGCTATCCGGAGAAACCCGGGAATCTGGCGCTCGGAGCGCGTAGCGACAGACAAGCGATCCAGTCACTGGTCCGCCGGGCTGTGATTGAGGGCGCTCATCTATGGCCGCAACTCGGTCATGCCGGCGCTCTGTCGCACCTGCCGATCAGTCAGCCGAAGGGGCCATCCGCGTTGAACCTCGAAGGTCTTCAATGCGCGGGTATGTCCGTTGCAGACATCCAGAAACTACCTGGTATGTATGCACGAGCTGCGGCATACGCGATGAACGCAGGATTTAGCGGCGTTCATGTTCACGCCGGGCACGGGTTCTTGCTTAGCCAATTCCTGTCTCCATTATTCAACCGCCGTGACGATGGCTACGGCGGTTCAATCGAAGCGCGATGCCGTATAGCGCTCGAGGTGATAGACGAAGTGCGGCGCGCTGTTGGTCCATCGTTTCCCATCGGGATCAAGATCAACTCGACGGACAAACTGGAAGGCGGATTGACAGAGGAGGATGCTTTGGAGGTGGTGCGCCTTCTCGACCAAACCTCGGTCGATCTGATTGACATTAGTGGCGGGACCTATTTCCCCGGAGCGAAGTCAAGCTCTGAAGGGTTATCGGGTAGCGGGCCATATTTTCTTGAGTTTGCGCGACGCGCAAAAGGGGTAACCGATGTGCCGCTGATGTTGACAGGGGGGTTCGAAAGGCGTGAGCAGGCAGCGGACGCAGTGGCTGGCGGCGTTGCCGATATGGTGAGTTTGGCGCGCGCCATGGTTCTGAATCCACGGCTCGCAGAAGCCTGGTTGTCTGAGGCAGGCGGCGATCCTGAGTTTCCTGTGTTCGATTCCCCGCCCCGGGGTGGGGTGACGGCCTGGTACACCATGCGTCTGACCGCATTGGGAGAGGATAAAGAGGACACTTTCACGCTCGACCCACAGGCCGCCATACGCATTTATGAAGAACGTGACGCGCAACGTTGCATCAAATGGCGGGAAAAATTTCCTGCCACGTAAACTTCAGGACCTGGATGATGCCGATCCGGGACTGGAAGGCTGCGAGTGTCAGAACTTATGCCTTTTCGTTCAGTGTTCTCTGGCATTGTCTGGTGACAATTTGTTCTATTCGTTGCAGAGCGGCATAGTTTCCATACAGGCTTTCAAATATTTCCCGTGTTGGCTGTAGCTGTTGCAGCAATCCGTTAGCCACTCCCTGAACCTGATTGTGCAGAAACCGGGACCGAATGCCACAACGTTGAGCCAAATCCGCCCAGTGTTTCGATGAAACCATCCCGGGGGATCTTTCTTCGCCAACAGAAAACGCCAGGTGATAATCAATTCGTTCGATGGCTCGGGTACAGACCAGATCGTAGAAGGGCGCTAACCGGATTTCCCCATTGGGTTGATAAAGGAGCGAAAGGTTTTTGGCATGGCCATCCGAATTGCCGGCAAGGACATTGAAGATTTGCCAGCGCAGTAAGTGTTGCAGATCGTTGGCCGGGTCGCTGGAAACATCTTGAATCAGGCGATAACAGTCCGTGAAAGAGGGTCCGCCGTCCTCCTGGTATTTCCGTTCATGCCCAAAGCCCAGCGCTTGGCAAAAGTCCTCTTGATGCAATCTTGTGATCTGACCACGCCCATCCTGATTACGGTCATAGCGCTCAATCAACGCATAGTGTGTCTTTGCAATAGATCGTAACCGGATATTCACGACAGGCAAGCCGATAGCTCTGGCAAGCAGTGTAGTAAAGGTTTCGTAGGCCGGGATGTGGCGATAGTTGACCAGTTCGAACTTGAGGATATGGCTGGAAGGTGATTCTTTCCTGGGTAGCTTATAAGTATCATTTTCAACAAAGACAGGGCATTTGTCCTGGGCTCCGGCGAGGGAAAGTCGGGGACGTTCATTTATAGCCCAGGTATATCCCTGACCACGGCGCAGGATGAAATTGGTTAACTGATCGTCCGGGAACGTGTGATATTCGTGTTCAGTGGAAGGCTGGTGTTCAACCTGCAGCAACGAAAGCGCGCCTGCGCATTCGCCACCTATAGCCCGGAGCAAGTCAAAATCGGTATTGGCAACTTTAAGGTCACGAGCAATTTGATCCCGAATACTGCCCTCTGGAAGCAGGTTAGCGAAGAAGCGATGAGCGAGGTCTTCTTCAGGAGCGAAATCCTCGTTTTGCAGAGGCAGTGTGTGGGAAACGGCAAACCCGCCTTGTATCAGCCATTCCTCATCGTAACGAAAGCCAATTCGGCCCTGGGCATTTCGCCACAGGTAGCCAACGAGTCGTTGATTGTTCCAGACGTTCAGGCCGTCCGCATCAGGCATGGTTTTCTTCGTCTTGCGGTAATGGTGGTTTGAATACAGAACTCTCGCGGGGTTGGACAATCACTTCCAGTCCCAGAGTGCGTAATGCTTTCAGTACCTTGCCTACTTCGGCAGTTTCCTTGCCACGTTCGAATTCGGACAAGAAGCGGGGGCTCAGGTTGCCCAGGCCCGAGATGGTCTCTAATGTCAGCTTCCGCTGTTTTCGATGTATGCGCGCCAGTTTACCGAGATCCCCGGCAGATTGAATCGTACCGTATTGCACTTGTTGTTTGGTCATAGAACGTAAACAAGAATTTATCGTACGGGAAAAAATAACATATCAAGCCCCCGAACACAATAAGTTTTTACCGTACGTGAAAAATTCGTGCAATCCAGATTGAATAATGCAGTTTATGTCCCGTATGATATAGAAAATATTATTGCTTCAGTTATGACAATGATACAAAACCAGCTTGATTTGCGGTTCATGACGCAGGCGGTAGAACTCGCCAAAAAGGCGCGGGCGCTGGGTGAGATACCGGTTGGCGCTGTGGTGGTTCGGAAGGAAGAGGTGGTCGGGCAGGGATTCAACCGGTCGATTTCCAGCCATGATCCTTCTGCCCATGCCGAAATTCAGGCGCTGCGGGACGCTGGCCGTTTCCTGGAAAATTATCGATTCCCGGATTGTACGCTGTATGTCACGCTGGAACCTTGCGTAATGTGTGCGGGGGCGATATTGCAGGCCAGGGTGCGACGGGTTGTGTTTGGCGCTTATGATGAGAGGTACGGGGCGGGGGGCAGTCGGCTGAATGTGCTGGAGTCCGGGTTCCTGAATCACCGGTGCAGTGTGGTTTCAGGCATCATGCGGGAGACGTGCGGGCAGTTGCTCGGCCAGTTTTTCAGGGACCGGAGGTAGGGGCGTATCCGGTATCTCAGCCCGGTTGGTTGCCGTTGCGGAGGAAGTCCTGTATTTGCATGAAGCGGTCGGCAATCTCGTCGGCTTTGTGCGGGGGCTGCCAGATTGAGGCGACGGTGGCCTGGGGCGAGATCAGGAAGACCGCGCCACTGTGGCCGACCAGATAATCCTCGCCCTCTTCGTGTTCGTCGATTGACCAGGCTACGCCGAGTTGGGTGGTCAGCGATTCGATCTGCGCTTTCGTGCCGGACGCGGCGGTGAATCCTTCTCCGAAAAATCCAATGTAGTCCCGCAGGCGGTCCGGCGTGTCGCGCTCACCGTCCACCGAGACGAAAACAATGTCGATTGGATCCATATCCGGCCCGGCGTCCCGGAGGAGTTTTGTCCTGGCCTGGCGCAGAAGGTTCATCGTGATCGGGCAGATATCCGGGCAGTGGGTATACCCGAAAAACACGAAACTCCATTGCCCGGAGAGCCGCGGCTGGTCGAACTTCCGGTTTTCATGATCAACCAGGCCGAATTGATGCAGTTGCAGTTGATCGGGCCAGAAAAAACCTTCAATCGGGGAGGTGGCGGGTTCCACCTTGACAAGAGGCGGGTTGAACCCGAAAAGCTGGAGGTAAAGCCCGACCAGCAGGGCGCCGGCTCCGGCAAGGAGAATCCTGAAATTGAACCGCATCAGATTTATGTTTCGGGCAGGCTTGACAATCGGTTTTGATTTGACACATTATACCAGCAGTATGATTTATTTATTGTTAAGTCAATTCAAGTCAATTAATGGCCGTGGGAGGCAGAAATTATGAAAAATCCATCTGGTTTGCTGAAAAACTGCATTGTTGGCGCCGCTTCTTCTGCGCTGGTTTTCGGGATGGCTTCGGTGTATGCAGGGGGCAAGCTCAATGTGACCAACTGGGCGGAATATATCGCTGAAGACACGATCGAGAACTTCGAGAAAGAGTACGATGTTGAGGTGACTTACGATAATTATGATTCGGTCGAGTCCATTGATTCCAAATTGCTGGCCGGGAATACCGGATACGATGTGGTCAGTCATGCCGGCAGTTCAATTGCGCGTTTGATTCCAGCCGGAATCCTGCAGCCTCTGGATAAATCCAGACTTGATAACTTCCAACACATGCGCTCCGATGTGCTCGGTCAGTTGGATACGCAGTGGGATCCGGGCAACCAGTACGTTGTCCCGTACATGTGGGGAACCCATGGCGTGACCTATAATGAAGAGTTGGTGCTGGAAACCTATCCAGACGCTCCAATCGGTTCCATGGACCTGATTTTTGATCCGGCGCACATGGAGAAAATTGCCTCCTGCGGCGTTTCCTTCCTGGATTCTCCGGGTGATGTCATACCCATGGCGCTGGCCTATATGGGGCTGGACCCGAATACGACTGACCGGGATGACCACAAGGCTGTGGAGGAAATGCTGTTGAAAATCCGTCCCTATATCAAGACTTTTGACAACTATGCCTACCAGAGAATGCCAGAGAAGGAATTTTGTCTGGCTGTGACCTGGGGGCCGGATGGATTGCTGGCGGTTGCCGGCGCCGCGGAGGCGAATACCGGCGTCGAACTGGATTTCTTCCTTCCGGCTGGTGATGGAGCGGCCAACCTCTGGGTGGATGGCTGGGTCATCCCCGCGGACGCCAAGAATCTCGACAACGCGCACCTGTTCCTGAATTACATGATGCGTCCTGAGGTGGGAGCGAATGACAGTAACTATACCTGGTACGCTACTGCCAACGCCTCGGCGATTGACATGATCAGTGAGGAGGTTACGTCGAGTCCGGCGGCATTCCCGCCCCCTGAAGCGGTCGAGCGGATGTATACGTTAGCGGTTCTTCCGCCGAAAGTGGAGCGGATGCGGACCAGATTGTGGACTAACTTCAAGGCGGGCAATTGATAGAATTCGTCCGGGAGAAAACAGATCATGCCGGAGCCGATAGATTATCAGGACAGGCCCTGGCTTGACCCGGATGCCGAACCGTTTATCCGTATTTCCGATGTCACCAAGAATTTCGGTGATTTCACAGCGGTAAGCAGCGTCAATCTGGATATTTACCAGGGGGAACTGTTTTGCCTGCTGGGTGGTTCGGGCTGTGGAAAATCAACGCTGCTGCGTATGCTGGCCGGCTTTGAAACCCCTTCATCGGGCAGCATCTATATTGACGGTACGCGGATGAATGATGTGCCCGCTTATGAGCGTCCCGTTAACATGATGTTCCAGTCCTACGCGCTGTTCCCGCACATGGATGTCGAGAAGAATGTCGCCTATGGATTGAAAAGGGACGGTGTGGACAAGGAGGAAATTCGGTTGCGTGTGGCGGAAATGCTGGAGATGGTGGAGTTGGCTGACTTCAGCAAACGCAAACCCCACCAGTTATCGGGCGGTCAGCGTCAGCGGGTCGCGTTGGCGAGAGCGCTGGTCAAACGTCCGAAGGTGTTGCTGCTTGATGAACCACTGGCCGCGCTGGACAAGCGTCTGCGTGAGCAGACTCAGTTCGAGTTGATGAATATTCAGGACAAGCTGGGCGTGACTTTCATCGTCGTGACCCATGACCAGGAGGAGGCGATGACGCTTTCGACCCGCATTGCGGTGATGGATGTCGGGAAATTTGTCCAGATCGGCACGCCGACCGAAATTTATGAATACCCTGATTCGCGAATGGTGGCTGACTTTATCGGTTCGATCAACATGTTCGAAGGGCGAGTTACGATGAGCGGGGACGACCATTTGAAAGTGCAATCCAATGACGACGATGTCGAGTTTTATATTGATCATGGCATTCCGGTCAATGAGGGCAGCAAGGTCTGGGTGGCGGTTCGCCCGGAGAAAATACGGGTCTCGAAATCACCAGAGGAACAATCGGGGATCAATCAGATCGGGGGAGTGGTTCAGGATATTGGTTATCTGGGCAATTTCTCGACTTATCGTATCAAGCTCGCCAGTGACAAGATCATCGACGTGACCGTGCCTAATCAGATACGCCCGAAAGGCGGACGTCATGTGGTGTACTGGGAGGAACAGGTCTGGCTGCAGTGGGACGCTTCCAGTCCGGTCGTTCTCACCAAGTAGCCCTGACCTTAAATGAAAACTGGCGCCGGCGCTGCGGATAAACTGAAAAGTCAGCCAGCCGCTGACGGATTCGCGACCCGGCTTGCGCATCTGCTTCAGTCCAGATGGAAAACCGTGGTGGTGTTTGTTCCTTTCTTCTGGTTGCTGCTGTTTTTCCTGGCGCCCTTTTTCCTCATCCTGAAAATCAGTGTCGCTGAACCGATAATCGCCAGTCCACCTTTCTCTCCGTTGTTTCAGTGGGCCAGCGATGGCGCGATGAGCATTCGCGTGGTTTTTGACAATTACGCGTACCTGTGGGAAGACGAGCTCTATCTGAATACCTATATCAGTTCGGTCAAGATTTCTTCGATTTCAACGCTATTGTGCCTGCTGATCGGATATCCGATTGCTTACGCCATTGTGCGGGCCTCGCATACGGCGAAACATATTCTGCTGATGATGGTGATTTTGCCGTTCTGGACCTCTTTTCTGCTCCGGGTTTATGCCTGGATGGGGTTGCTGGCAGACCAGGGGCTGATCAATGATGTCCTGATCTGGATGGGCTTGATTGATACCCCGGTCCGGCTGTTGTATTCTCATTTCGCGGTCTATGTGGGCATTGTTTACACTTATGTCCCGTTCATGATCCTGCCGCTTTACGCGAATATGGAGAAGCTGGATATTACGCTGCACGAAGCGGCCGCCGACCTCGGCGCGAAACCCATGACTACGTTCCTGACCGTTACGCTGCCGATGACCATGCCCGGTATCATAGCGGGTTGCCTGCTGGTGTTCATTCCGGCGACCGGCGAGTTCGTCATCCCTGATTTGCTCGGAGGCGGGAATGTGTTGATGATCGGGCGGGTTTTGTTCGGTGAATTCCATTCCAATCATGACTGGCCGGTGGCTTCCGCGGTGGCGATCGCGTTGCTGCTGCTGCTGGTGATCCCCATCATGCTCTATCAGAGAGTACAGGCCCGGGAGAACGAGGGCTGATGCGGAAAAAACGGTCCACTTTCCTGTTTTCGATGCTGTGTTTCGGTATGGCGTTTTTGTACGTGCCGATGGTCATGCTGATTGTTTATTCTTTCAATTACTCGAAAATTGTCCCGGTCTGGGGCGGTTTCTCCACGCGATGGTATGTCACCCTGTTTGAAAGCGAGGAGGTATGGGACGCGTTGACGCTGAGCGTGCAGATTGCGGTAGTCAATGCCACTTTTGCCACCCTGCTTGGCACGCTGGCGGGTCTTGCCATGGTCCGGTTCGGAAAGTTCAGGGGCAGGACCCTGTTTGGCGGCATGATCACCGCGCCCCTGGTGATGCCCGAAGTGATTACCGGGTTGTCCCTGCTGATGCTTTTCATTACATTGAATGAGTTTTTCGGCTGGCCCTCGAGCCGCGGATTCACCACAATCACGATCGCGCATATCACGTTCTCGCTGGCCTATGTCGCGGTCATCATCCAGTCCAGGCTGTCTGGTATGGGGCAGGACTATGAAGAGGCGGCGCAGGACCTGGGCGCCAAACCATTCCGGGTGCTGACCGATGTGACATTGCCGTTGCTGGCGCCCGGCATGATGGCGGGGTGGTTGCTGGCTTTTACCTTGTCGCTGGATGATCTAGTGATCGCGAGTTTTGTTACCGGCCCCGGCTCCAATACCCTGCCGATGCTGATCTACTCCAGGGTGAGGCTGGGATTGCGCCCGGATATTAATGCGCTGGCTACTATCATTATTGTTACGGTGGCGATTGGCGTGGTCATCGCCGGCTGGATCATGTTCCGGCAGCAGAAGCAGAGGGAGCGCGACATGCAGATGGCCGCCGGGGACAAGTAATATTCTACGCTTCGCGCTGGGGTGGGGTATCGTTGCCGACGGCCTCGGTCATGGCGTTATTGATCTCGACCATTTTTTCCGCGCCGGGCGACTGTTTCAATCGGGTCACGGGCAGGACTGACTGAATCTTGTGGTGGAATTCCCGGACACCGCTTTCCAGGGATGACAGTTCAGGTTCCGGGAAGGCGCTGGATTTCATGCCGTTGTGCATCCGCATGACAAAATTCACGTCTTCTTCACTCGTAATCCGGTTTATCCTGAGGTTAAGCCAGCGTACCGCATCCATCCCCCTGCGCGCATCAGGCAACGCGTAGCTCGCTCCTGTCAGGATGGTCTTCTGTGGTGAAACCGGGACCGTCATATAGTATTCAATACTGTCCGGGTAAAGTCCCAGCGCCATGTTCGGGAAAATGGCGACATAGAACCACAGCCGTTGGCTGTCATCGGGCAGGTGGTCGAATCGTGGAAGCAGCTTCTGATAGTTTCTGACACTCCAGTTCTTCGCTGGCTTATCATTCAGCCAGGCCGATGATACAGCATGGCCGCCGATGGAGTGATCCGTGTAGTTTTTACCATACAATTCCTGCAGTGTCGGATGTCCCACCGGGACGTGATAGCCCTCATTGTCGATGTCATGGATGACCTTCCAGTTGCAGGGCATCAACTGTCGATACCGGGAGTTTTTTATTGGCCGCATTTCCGGCAGTCGGTAAGGCCGCAGCCGATCCTCGATCGGCTTCATGGTTTCCGCCAATGAGGTTCCGCCGGGGGTGAACCGGATGAATAT
Organism: Candidatus Poriferihabitaceae bacterium; assembly: GCA_965214205.1. Taxonomy (GTDB): domain Bacteria; phylum Pseudomonadota; class Gammaproteobacteria; order Arenicellales; family Poriferihabitantaceae. The sequence continues at coordinate 1,616,181 of OZ243941.1, forward strand.
GAAGCCCATCCAGATTTCCAGATCCACCGGAATCAGGCTTTTGCCGGACTTGTCCAGATTCGTGAAGGAGTTTGCGGCGGGAACGCCAACCAGTTGGCCGTCGAGCTGGTAGGTCCAGCCATGGAAGGGGCAGCTCAGGGTCGGCGCACATTGACCGGAGCGTTCATTCAGGAGCCGGGCGCCGCGATGGCGGCAGACATTATGAAAAGCCCTCAACCGGTTGTCATTGCCGCGTATTACGATGGCGGATTCACCGGCCACTTCGAAGGTCAGGAAATCCCGATCGTCCGGTATGTCGCTGATATGGGCGACCAGCAGCCAGTTATTCCTGAACAGCCGATCCCCTTCAAGATCAAAAAGCGTCTTGTCGCGATAGCACCATTTTGCCAGGCAATCGCTGAAATCGTCGGTCATATTGGTTCCTCTTTATTAATGACGAGCGGGGCATATTTCAGGATGTATTTCAGATCGGGTGATTGTACAATTTGCCGGTCCTGTCTTCAAACGAACACCCGTTATATTATGAAATCCAGAATATCAGACTATCCCCTGATCATTATCGGCGCCGGCGCCGCTGGTCTGGGGGCGTCGGAATATGCGTCCGGGCAGGGTGTCCGGCATATTGTGCTGGAAGCTTCGCACAGAATCGGAGGCCGGGGGTTGACTGAATACCTTGAAGGGTCGATACCGGTTGACCTGGGCTGCCACTGGATGCATTGCGCGAGCCTCAACCCCTATGTCGCCTGGGCGGACCGCCTCGGGTTCAGCTATGAAACCGAAGCGACTCCATACTCGATGCACTTCAACGGCAACTGGCTGTCAACACAGCAGCGACAGGCGTATGAATCGTTTTGCGCCGATAACGATATTGCAGTCCAGCAGGCGTACCGCGATAACCCGGAATTATCGGCGCTGGATGCGATTAGCGACCCGGATAGCCCCTGGATGACGCATTATTGTTACTGGATGTCCCTGCTGCACTCGAATGATGTGGATCAGGTCGGCATCGTCGATATCATTGATTTCAGGGAGACTGGCGAAGACTGGCCGTTGAAGGAAGGGTATGGCGCCCTGATTGCCAAGCAGGGTGAAGCGGCCCCGGTGCGTCTGAATACCCAGGCGCTGTCGATTGCCTGGGGAGGCAGTCCGGTGCGGGTGACCACCAACCACGGGACGCTGACCGCGGACCAGGTCGTGGTTACCGTATCCACCGGCGTTCTGGGCGCGTCCGCGATTGAATTCGCGCCGAAGCTGCCCGCGGACAAGACCGATGCCATTCATGCCTTGCCGCTCGGCAATTCCAATTATCAGTTTTTCAGTTTCGATGAAGACACGTTTGATGGTGACGTTCCGCAAAAGATTCACTATCAGGACGGTGAAGTGTCCATGGCCTTGCGGATCAGGCCGTTCGATACGCCCTGTCTGTTCGCCAGTACCGGCGGCCGGTTTGCGTGGTGGCTGGAGAAACAGGGTCCGGCCGCTTCCGAGGCCTGGTTGACGGAGGCGCTGGTCAAAATCTTCGGTTCGGGTATACGGTCCGGCCTGAGAGAATTCCGGGTCAGCGCATGGGGTTATGACCCCTGGGTAAGGGGGGCGTATTCCTCAACCGTCCCCGGTTACCGGAATGTCCGGCAAACGCTGGCCGAACCGCTCGACCGCAAGCTGTTTTTCGCCGGTGAAGCCACTTCGACAGACTTCCTGAATACCGCACATGGCGCCTGGTTGTCCGGTCAGCGGGCCGTGCGGGAATGTCTGGTTTTTTAAGTCAGGGCTGTACTATTCTCGGCTCCATAAGCCTTCGTTTATGACATCCTCCATTGCCGCGATAATGCTGGCGCGCAGGATGCGGATCATCTCGTCGATTTGCGCCTCGGTAATGATCAAGGGCGGTGACAGGACGAACATGTTGACAATCGGGCGGATCAGCAACCCGGACCGCTGGCAGTAGTGGTCGATCCGCTTGCCGATCTCGTCATCTTTTGCCGCTTCCCCGTTGTCGTCCTGGTTGATGCCGCATTCGACACAGCCCATCAATCCGATTCCTCGAACGTTTTTGACAATCGGGAGGTCTTCCAGGGTTTTCAATCGGGACTGAAAGTACGGGGCGGTTTCCCGGACGTGTTCGAGAATATTTTCCCGCTCGATGATTTCAATGTTTTTCAGCGCCGCCGCGCAGGCAACCGGGTGTCCCGAATAGGTGAAGCCATTGGAAAACACCAGATCGGGTTCTGCCGCGTCAATCGATTGGAGCAGCGCGTCCGAAACCAGAAACGCGCCCAGCGGGATATAACCGGAAGTGATGCCCTTGGCGCAGGTGATGATGTCCGGGACGATATCGAAAACCGGTTCTGACGCGAAATAGTGGCCGAGCCTGCCGAATCCGGTCACCACTTCATCCGATATGTAGATCACGTCATGTCTCCGGCATACCTCGAGACAGGCGGCGTGGTATCCCTGCGGCGCCAGTATGACCCCGCCGGAAGCCAGAATCGGCTCGGCGATGAACGCGGCCACCCGGTCCGCTCCCAACTCCAGGATTTTCTCCTCAAGCTGGTCGGCCAGCAGCGCGCAATACTCTTTTTCATTCATGCCTGCGGGCATGTTCAACGGGTTGGGGTCTGCGATATGATGGAAACGGTCATCCATAAAATCCAGAAAGCTCTTGTCTGTGAACTTTCCCGAGGCCGATGCCGAAAGGTAAGTGCTGCCGTGATAGGCGTTGGCGCGTGAAATGACATGCTTTTTGTCAGGTTGGCCGAGTACATTGTTGCGGAACATGGCAAAGCGCAAGGCCGAGTCCACAGCCGTGGAGCCGCCGGTCGTGTAAAAGACGTGATTCAGGTCTCCCGGAGATATTTCGGCCAGTTTCCCAGCCAGCAGCGAGGCTGGAGAAGTCGTCAGGCTCCACGGGCTGACATAAGTCAGCTGCATTACCTGGTCGGCGATGGCTTTCGCCATTTCCTCCCGGCGGTGGCCGATATTGACGCACCACATTCCGGCCGGCCCGTCAATCATCCGGTTGCCGTCTGAATCCTCGATGTAAATGCCATCGGCGCCGGATATGACGGTGCGCCTGTTTTCTCCAAGTTTGCGGATGTCTTCCCAGGGATGCAGGAATCGGTTGTCCTGCTTCTGTATGGATTCGGTGTCAAGTTCTGGCATTTTCTTTACCGGGTGATTAATTTTCTGCTTCGCCAAACGGGCGGATGGCGTCGGACAGCCGCGCCAGTTTGAGGTGGTCGTAACGTTCTTCGGTCTGGTATGAATCGAACGCGAACCGGAATCCGGTTGTGCCGTTGGGCAGTATCTGGATGACCTGGCCACCGTAACCGCGCATGGTGGGCAGCCACCACAACCGGTTGTTGCGTGAAACATAGGGCAGATGCCAGACGCCGCCCAGGTAGCGGACTTCGCCATCGGTGGTATGCGTGCCGGTCGGCAGCCCTTTTTGAACGGTCGGGTCAAACCATTCCGCCAGCATTCCGGCTTCCAGAATCGTGCGGTCTCCGATTCTGCCGCCATCGTGGATCAGTTCGCCCAGAGACGCGATCTGGTCCAGGGTGAGCAGCAGCCCGGCATCGCTGAGTGGAACTTCCCGGTCCGGGTCGGTTTCGATGGTGTGGAACTTGACGGCGTGATGGATACCGGCGGGGCGGTATACTTCATCGCGCGTCATATCCCAGATACGCGCGTCGCCGCCGGCCTGTTGTTTCAGCCACGCGTCCAGCGCCGCTCCGGCGATATAGAGGTCCTGGTCGCGGTAACGAGCAACCGTGTCGGGCGGCCAGGGGTAACTCGGACAGGCCAGCGCCGCCTGATTTTTCTGACTCTGGTCCGGCGCCAGAAACCAGTCATGGTAATGGTCGTAGCTTTTCCTGGCGAGCGGCGACCGCTCCGCCTGTTCGGGTTCCAGCAGGTAGTCGGCGAAAATATCGACCGGCTCCGGTTCAGGCGCCGCCGTGCCGATTCCACTCGCCATGTTGAGGCAGTGGCCAATCGTAATGTCCCGCCAGTGAGGATTTTCCGCCGCTTCCGGCAGGACTGACGCGACCCTCACCGCGCGCGGGTCTGTGCCGAATTTTTGCGCCAGACGCAGACAGGCGATGCTGCAAAAAGCCGTCTTGGTGACCGACCAGACTCCGAATTTGAGCGCTCTGGGGTAGGGGAAGTCGCCGAATCGGGTGGCGCATGCGGTGTGGTGAACCTGATCATCGATAACCAGTCCGGTTATCAGCGCGCTGTCGCTGCCGAAGCCGGAGTTCAAATCGATGAAGCAGGCTTCGGTTTCGGCGTCGAGCCAGTCATCCAGAGGTCTCAATGGGCGCTGGTCCCGCCGCTCTTCGCGAAAAGCCCGGACAACCGGTTGCGACCACTCCGGTCTGACGGCCTCGACCGCCGCGTCCAGGGTTCCCCAGGCCAACAGGTTTTCCGGGGACAGGAAAGTGCGGGTCTCCGCTACGATCTGAAAGTAGACCGGCGAGATTTCATCCTGATTGAATAAAAAGGCGGCGATGCCATGATGGGTGTCGTTTTCCAGGATATTGCAAAGCTGGAAAGGCAGGGTGGCGCGCAGCCATCCGTCGTCGCCGGATTCCTTCCAGATCTGTCCGGGTGATACCACCAGGCTCCAGTAACTGCCGCCATCGCGGTCGCTGATCAGATCCCGTTCAAACGGAATCAGGCTCCGGTCATCGCTGGTCAGGCGCAGGACGGCGGCCGGAAACCGGTCGATGCGGAGATTATTGACCACCGCGCCCGGATGATTGCAGCGCATTTCCGTTTCCGGGAAGGCAATCGAGAAAGAGACGCGGGGGGCCGGCTCGCTTGCCCTGACCGGCAGAAACCAGCGATTGTCCACCGGGCCGTCGAAGGTGGCGCCGGACAACAGTTGCCGCCGGGTCAGGCAATTGCGTTCTGTGTCCTGTGCTGTGTCCGGCATGGGCATGGTCACAGGGCGATCAGTCGCCACTCGTTGTTGACGAAGCCGAACATCGGTTTGAAATTGATCTTGTAGTGCATTTTCCTGCAATCCTTGATCCAGTAGCCCAGATACAGCCAGTCCAGTTGCATTTCGTTGACATAGTCGAGTTGTTTGATGATGGCGTAAGTGCCCAGACTGCGTTTCTTCATCTCAGGATCGAAAAAAGTGTAAACCGCGGACATGCCATCGTCGGGCAGGTCGCAGACCGACAACCCAACCAGCCTGTATTCCAGCCAGTATTCCAGAAATACCGTATCGACGGATGAATCGACCGCAAATTCCCGATATCGCCCGACATCGTTGTGGTCCATGATGTCACCCGGATGGCGGTCGGACTGATAGCGTTGATACAGTTCGAAATGCTCCTGCTTGAAAACCGCGGGGACCATGGTGGTATGAATGTCGGTGTTGAGTTTTCTGCATCTGGCCTGGGCGCGGTTGGGCCGGTATTCACTCGCTGGTATCCGCGCCGAAACACAGGCGCTGCAACTCTGGCAATGGGGTTTGTAGATCGTTTTTCCGCTTCTCCGGAACCCGGCTCTGAGCAGGATGCTGAACAGCGCGTTGTTGATCTCGTAGTCCGGGTCCAGCAGAACCGTAGTCGCCGTCTCCGGTTCGATGTATGGGCAGGCATGCGGCGCCGAGACATACAGCTTGGGCTGGTTCGTCTGGATACTCAATTCGCCGCTCCCGCCAGCCGGGCTGGCGTTGTGTTCAATCTTCCGGTTTTGGTTGAGGACATACAGGCATCATATATTGAAATAGCGGCATTTGTAAAATTATCGGCCTGTGCGGAAACAGTTGGCTTAATCCGGGTCACTCTATAGAATCGCGGTTTTGCGTCCTGTTTCGGATAGACTTGATGCGTGTTCTTGGAATAGAAACATCCTGTGATGATACCGGCGTGGCTGTTTATGACAGCCAACAGGGGATTATTGCCCATAAACTGGCCTCGCAGGTGGACTTGCACAGCCAATACGGCGGGGTGGTCCCGGAGCTGGCCGCGCGGGACCACATCCGGACGCTGTTGCCGTTGATCGACACTCTGATCAACGGCTGCCCGAACCCGGACAGGGGGGTTGACGCGGTGGCTTATACGGCCGGCCCCGGCCTCGCTGGCGCCTTGCTGGTGGGCGCCTCTGTGGGCAGGAGCCTGGCCATGGCCTGGCAGATACCGGCGATCGGCGTTCATCACATGGAAGGGCATTTGCTGGCGCCGATGCTCGAAACCCCGTCCCCTGAGTTTCCATTTCTGGCATTACTGGTATCGGGCGGACATACCATGCTGGTCGATGTCGCGTCCCCCGGACGATACCGCATACTGGGTCAATCCGTTGACGACGCCGCCGGAGAAGCCTTCGACAAGACTGCCAAGCTCCTTGGCCTGGGGTATCCGGGCGGCCCCGCTATTGCGAAAGCGGCCCGCGACGGCGATTCGGACCGGTTCGTGTTTCCCCGGCCCATGACCAATCGACCCGGCCTGGATTTCAGTTTCAGCGGATTGAAAACCCATGTTTCAATCGTCTGCCGACAACATCGGCTGGACCGGCAGACCATTGCCGACATTGCGGTTGCCTTTGAACTGGCGGCGGTCGATACACTCGCGATTAAATGTGACCGGGCACTGCGAGAAACCGGCCGCCGCCGGCTGGTGGTCTCCGGCGGTGTTGGAGCCAACCGGCGGTTGCGCGGTACGTTGAGGGAGAACGCCGCCGGTTCGGGTGTCGAAGTATTTTACCCCCGCCCCGAATTCTGTACCGATAATGGGGCGATGATTGCCTACGCCGGTCATTTTCGGCTGTCCTTAAGGGCTAGCGGCGGTCAGGGCGGTCAGGGCGGTCAGGATGGACGGAACTCCCCCGGTCCCGGTGTCGATCACCGATTTGACATCCGCCCCCGCTGGAGTTTGGAAGACATAGAGGCTGCCCGGACGGGCTGGTAGCGCACTTGTCCGGAGTTGACAACGCCCCTGAATTTGTGACAAATTCGGGACTTTATTTACCATACATGCCGAAAACAGGCGTTGCCCATGCGGCGAGTATCGAGGAGAGAGGCGCTAAGGGCTGGTATTGGTGGATGCCTTGCGGCGCCATGGTTGCTGTCTCATGGCATGCTCCCGAAGACCGGCGGAGTGACCGACACACAGATCGTTCTGGGGATGTCTGCGGCGTTTTCCGGTCCTTCACGGGGGCTGGGCATTGAACTCTACCGCGGCGCCATGGCCTGTTTCAGCCATGTCAATAGCACGGGCGGTGTCAACGGCCGCGAGATTGTCATCAGGACTTATGACGACGGCTATCAACCGACTCCCTCAGTCGAAAACACGGTAAAGCTGACGCTGGACGATCAGGTGTTTGCGCTGTTCGGCTATGTCGGCACGCCGACCGTGACGCGGGTTTTGCCGCTTCTGAAGAAATTCCAGGACGAGAAGATGTTTCTCTTCTTCCCGTTCACCGGGGCGCAGCCGCAGCGGCAGCCGCCTTATGGGGAATTCGCCTTCAATCTACGCGCCTCCTACCGTCAGGAAACCAAAGGCCTGGTTGACAAGTTCGTATCCATCGGCCGACGGCGCATCGCTGTGTTTTACCAGGCCGACGCTTATGGCCGCAGCGGTTGGGCGGGGGTGCGGCGCGCCCTCGGCAGGTACGGTGAACAGATCGTCGGCGAGGCGACCTACCAGCGTGGCCGGAAATTCACCCATGCCATGCGCCGTCAGGTGGAGATTCTGAAAGCGGCGAATCCCGACGCGATCATCTGCATCGGCGCCTATGCCGCCTGCGCCGCTTTCCTGCGCGATGCTGTTGACCAGGGATTGCGAGCGCCGATTGCGAATCTGTCTTTCGTCGGCAGCGAAAACCTGCTCAATCTGATTACGGACGGGCAGGAAGACAGTCGGCGCTACACCGAGCTTCTGGTCAATTCACAGGTGGTGCCGAGTTACGAGGATGTTTCGATTCCGGCAGTTCGGGAATACCGTGAGCTGATGGAGCGTTACGACCCACAGCCGCCGGGAGAATTGCTTAAGGAGGATTACAGTCCCTTTCCATATAGTTTTGTCAGTCTTGAGGGCTACCTTGACGCGAAACTGATGGTCGAAATTTTGCGGCGTCTCGGCAACAGACCGACCCGGAATCATCTGGAGTACGCAGTCTACTCGGTCAGGAATTTTGATCTCGGAGTCGGTGTGCCGGTCTCATTTTCCGCCAACCGCAGGCAAGGGCAGGACCGCGTTTATTACACCGTCGTAGATGGCGGTCGATTCGTACCTCTGGACGATTGGAAAACCAGGTTTTAACCATCATGAAAATTCAAAAACTGTTCCAGAAGACTCTGTTCGGGATTTTTCTGTTGTTCGGCGTGATCGGCGTCTCGACTTCGGCGCTCTGTATTTATACGGTTGACACCCAGTTGTCGAAAGAATATGAAAACAATGCCAGGGGGCTGTCGAAAACCATTGCCGACGCCAGCGTCGATATCATCCTGAATCGTGGACTGTCGTCGTTGCAGTCGTTGATCGACCAGTTCATCGAAATCCAGGGCATCAGTTATATCTATGTGGTCAACGATACCGGAGATATTCTCGCCCATACCTTTGTGCCGGGTATCCCCGATGAGATACTTGCCAGCGACCGGAACAGCAGCGCTTCGGTGGAGCGCAGCCTGCCGGGAATGGGCAATTTCGTCGAAGTCAGCAGTCCGATTCTCGCGGGTGTCGCAGGCCGGGTTTATATCGGCATGGATACCAGCCTGATTGCGCTGAAAATCCAGCGGGCGATTGGCCAGCAGGTTTATTTGATCTCAGCCATATTCGTTTTCGGCGTTGTCGCGGCGATCTGGTTGGTGAATCTGGCGGCGAATCCACTGGCTTCCCTGCTTGCCTATACCGTCAGCCTGGCGCGCGACGACGCCGGACCCGCGTCCGACGACGGCATTCTGGTTCGTAATGATGAGGTTGGGCAGATTGCGCGCCTGCTCAAGTATATCTCCATGGAGGGTGACTCCGCGTCATGACGCCCCCCCGCGCGGTGATGGTTCTGCTCTGCGCCATGCTGCAGCTTTGTTTCGGTACGGTCTATGCGTGGAGTTTCTTTCAGACGTTGCTGGTCCGGCAACTCGGCTGGGCGTTTACCGAAACCGCGATCGCTTTCAGCGTCACCATATTCTCACTCGGCATGTCCGCAGCCTGGGCCGGCGCGGCGCTGCCGCGACTCGGTCCGCGAAAACTGGCGATGATCGGCAGTTTGATGTTTTGCGGCGGTTATCTTCTTGCCGGTCTGGCTCTGCATCTTGATTCTCTCGCGCTCTTTTATCTCGGCTACGGTGTGATCGGCGGCGCCGGGATCGGGCTGGGCTATGTGACTCCGGTAGCGACAGCGGTGAAATGGTATCCCGACCGCAAGGGACTGGCAACTGGCATTGTGGTCATGGGTTTCGGTTTCGGGGCTTTTTTGTTGAGCAAATTGCTGGCGCCGGTCCTGATCGTCACTACCGAGGGTGACCTGGCGCAGGTCTTTATCTGGCTCGGCCTGCTGTTTGCGGCGATTCTGCTGCCATCCAGCTATTTCCTGAGCAACCCGCCGTCCCTTTACCGGGCAACGGCCAGCTCCACTCCCCGCTGGCATGAAGAATCGGATGATTCGGGGTCTGTTTCACAGTGTCTTCGCTCTCGCGAATTCACCTTCATGTGGCTGGTCTTTTTCTTCAATATCACCGCCGGAATATCCGTTATCAGTTTTCAGTCGTCGCTGCTCCAGGATATCTGGGGATTGGCCGATCCATCCGTCGACCCGGCAATTCTGGCGCAATACGGCGCGACCCTGATCGCCGCCAGTTCGTTGTGCAATGGTTTTGGCCGGCTGTTCTGGGGGTTGTTGTCGGACCGGTTCGGCCGAATCCAGGTGTTCCGCTTCCTGCTCGCCAGCCAGTTGGTCGTTTTCGGCATCCTGATGACCGAGAGCAATCCGTGGGTTTTCTCGGCGCTGGTTTGTTATGTGCTATTGTGTTTCGGCGGCGGCTTTGCGACCATGCCTTCATTCGTGCTGGATGTTTTCGGCGCCCGGAAAATGTCGGTCATCTACGGGGCGATTCTGACCGCCTGGGCGGCGGCGGGCATCTTCGGCCCGGTTTATGTCGGCTATCTCAAGGACCAGTATCCTGACCGCGCGATTATTTATTGTTTCCTCATAGGCACACTCATACTCGGAGCCGGTTTTATCTTTTCTTATTTGCTGAACGATGAACGGATCCGCTTTGACAGACCGACTATCGCAAGCACGCTGCGCCGGTTCGACATTACCGGGCCGCGCCGCAAGACGGCTCCGGCTCCGGAATAACGGCCCGCTATTCTTCGGGTGGGAGAGCGGTCGGCGGGAAGGCGATACCCGACAACTCCTTTCTGTCAGAGGAGCTCATTTCCCGGATCAGGCAGTTATCGATTTTGTTTCCGTTCAGATTGTGCAACGGGTCGTCCGGTTCGGTTTTTTGCAGATGCGCAAGCTCAGGCGGTGTCCATTGCCAGCACAGCAGTGAACCCAGGTCGGGCCGCTCCGACCGTTCAGGTCCGATGGCGATGACGCGCTTGATGTGTTCCCGGTCCATGTCGTCCTGTACCCCGGCGTCAATCGACTGGCCGAGAAATGCGACTACATCGAGTTCGATCCCCTGGTCAAAAACAGGCGCCTTGATGTCTTCATAGCGGTGCGCGATGTAAAACAGATTGTCTTCCAGATCTTCCGGATTTCTGGAGCGTCTGTCCTGATCCTCCAGATGGACGTAAGGATAGGCGCGTCTGTCGGTTTTCCCGAAGCAGTATTCGAATTGGTCTCTGGACACGATGATGGCGAATTTCTTCGGAAAGGAAGGAATATTGACCTTTTGTCCCATCGCTTCCCGGAACAGCTTGTGTATTGGCTCAAAGTTTACCGCGGTCATATTCGCGTTCGTGTTTAACGGCGTGTACCGCTCATTCAGATACTCGAGGGTCGGTTTGGTGGTCAGGTCGGACCGGTTGCTGTCGATGGCCTTGAGTTTTATTCCCGTATAACCGAGTTCGTCCGTATATTCGGGGTCAATGACCTCGAAGATATTCTTGCCTTTTTGGTATTTATCCCCCTTTTTTGGGGATTTCCGGTTGCCCGCGGCGTGATTCAACTGGAAGAAATGCACCGCCAGCGTAAACAGGACGACTTCGTACAGGCTGTGTACGGAGGCCGGATTGACACCTACCCACAGATTTGCGTCTCTGGTTTCGAGCGCGCGGGCGATCAGAGCGGAATTGAGCGACTGGAAGTCATCGAATCGACTGATGGCTCTTCGGGATAACTTCCTGCTGTCATGAAAATGGTTCTCAAGCTCTTCAAGATACCTTGCCACTGCATTTTGCATGTCCCGCTTCTCCTGTCTGTCGTGTTAAATCGCGCTATACTTCGGCTCCCGGTCTGTACAGGTCGTTGACAATTATATCACGAAACGGGCCGGGGTTGCCGAAAACCGATAAAGTCGATACACATTGGGCTGACTTGATTTACAATGTGAGCGCTCTGACTTGATTTACAATGTGAGCGCTCTGTCTGATCCGGCGATGCTGTTTTTCCATGTTAATTTTATGAACGATACATTTCCCAAATTGCTGACACACAACGCGGACCGGTTCGCCGGTCGGACCGCGGTACGCGAAAAGGATATGGGCATCTGGCAAAGCTGGACCTGGAAGGAGGTTCGGGATGAGGTTTTCCTGCTGGCGAATGGTCTGGCGACGATCGGATTCGGGCGCGGCGACAAACTGGCGATCGCCGGGGCCAACCGCCCCCGGCTGTACTGGGGGATTTGCGCCGCGCAATGTCTGGGCGGCATTCCGGTTCCGATCTACGCTGATTCGGTGGCTGAGGAGGTGTCGTATGTCCTCAATCATGCCGGTGTCAGCCATGTTCTGGCGGAAGACCAGGAGCAGGTGGACAAGATTCTGGAGATCATGCCCGATTGTGAAACGCTGAAATATATTATCTATGACGATTCCCGTGGACTGAGAGATTATGATACCGCCTGTCTGCGTGATTTTGTGGATATACAGAACGCCGGCCGGGAACACGCTGCAGAAAACCCCGGATTCCTACAGGGGGAAATTGATCAGGGCAGCGGCGGTGATGTGGGGATCTTTCTTTATACTTCGGGGACGACAGGCAACCCGAAGGGGGTGGTCCTGTCCAACGATAATGTTTTGATTACATCCAGGAACAGCGCCGAACAGGATGGCCTGACTGAAAATGAAGAGATGCTGGCTTATCTGCCGCTGGCCTGGGTGGGCGACCACATTTTTTCTTATGGGCAGGCGTATGTCACCGGTATGTGTATCAACTGTCCGGAAAGTGACGCCACCGTGGCAAACGATCTTCGTGAAATCGGCCCGACCTATTATTTCGCCCCGCCCCGGGTCTTTGAAAACCTGCTGACTACGGTGATGATCCGTATGGAGGACGCGGGCCGGTTCAAGCAATGGCTTTTTCACCGGTTCATGGCGATTGCCCGGGTTACCGGAATCCGGATTCTCGACCGCAAACCCGTTTCCCTGAAGGACCGGCTGTTGTACCGGCTGGGTGACTGGTTGATCTACGCGCCGTTAAAAAACACCATGGGATTCAGCCGGATTCGGGTCGCTTATACCGCGGGTGAGGCGATCGGCCCGGAGATATTCGACTTTTTCCGTTCGCTGGGTATCAATATCAAGCAGTTGTACGGTCAGACCGAAGCGGCCGTATTCATTACGGCGCAGCCGGACGGGGAAGTGTATGCCGATACCGTTGGCACTCCGTCTCCGGGGGTCGAAGTCAGGATTACGGAAGACGGGGAAGTGATCTACCGTGGTCCGGGTGTCTTCCAGAGTTACTACCGGAACGAGGAAGCGACCCGTCAAGCCAAGAACGACGAGGGCTGGGTGATGACCGGCGACGCCGGATATTTCGATGATAACGGACACCTGAAAATCATTGACCGCGTCAAGGATGTCGGCCGATTGAACAATGGCGCCCTGTTCGCCCCGAAGTATATCGAAAACAAACTCAAGTTCTTCCCGCAGATCAAGGAAGCGGTGGCGCTGGGAGGGGGGCGGGATTATGTCGCGGTGATGATCAATATCGACCTGGACGCGGTTGGAAACTGGGCAGAGCGCAACAACATTCCTTATGCGAGTTACCAGGAGCTGGCGGGGCATCCGGATGTCTACAAAATGGCGCTTGAGAGTATTCGACAGGTCAATCAGGATCTGGCCGCGGACAGCAAATTGTCCGCGTCCCGGATCCAGCGATTTCTGATTCTGCACAAGGAACTCGACGCCGATGACGGGGAATTGACCCGCACTCGGAAGGTCCGGCGCCGGATTATCGCTGAAAAGTACGATACGCTGATTGACGCGTTATACTCCGGGGCGGGTAATTGCCATATAAAAACGGAAGTCACATTCGAGGATGGCCGCAAGGGAACCATCGAAGCGGACCTCGACATCATGAATGCCGATGCTGCCTGATCCGTCAAACGCTCTCCTTGAAGTGAAGGATATTTCGCTGTCATTCGGCGGCGTGGAGGCGTTGAAGGACGTCAGTTTTGAAATATCGCGGGGCGAGGTGCGCGCCATCATCGGCCCTAATGGCGCCGGCAAGAGTTCCATGCTCAATGTGATCAATGGATTTTATCACCCCCAGAAAGGGGAGATCTGGTTTGACGGCCAGCTTCGCGGCCAGATGAGGCCGCACGAGGTCGCCCGGCTCGGCATCGCCAGAACCTTCCAGAATATCGCCCTGTTCAAGGGCATGACCACATTGGATAATCTGATGGCGGGGCGGATCATCCGGATGAAAACCAATCTGTTCTGGCAGGCGCTCTGGAGAGGTCCGGCGCAACGCGAGGAGGAGGAGCATCGTGAACGGGTGGAGCGTATTATTGATTTCCTGAAAATACAGTCGATCCGCAATACTCCGGTGGGGCGGCTGCCCTACGGCCTGCAAAAGCGGGTCGAACTGGGCCGGGCGCTGGCCGCCGAATCCAAGTTGTTGCTGCTGGACGAACCGATGGCCGGGATGAACCTGGAGGAAAAGGAGGATATGTGTCGATTCGTACTGGACGTAAACCATGAATTCAATACCACGATTGCGCTGATTGAACATGATATGGGGGTCGTGATGGATATATCCGACCGCGTGGTTGTGCTCGATTACGGCAAGAAGCTGGCGGACGGAACGCCGGGCGAGGTGCGTAACAACCAGGCGGTGATCAACGCCTATCTGGGAGTGTCCCATGAGTCCTGAAATACTGAATATCATAGAGGTTCTGCTGAACGGGCTGATGGCCGGGATCATGTATTCCCTGGTGGCGCTGGGTTTTGTCCTGATCTTCAAGGCGTCGGGAATTTTCAATTACGCGCAAGGGGTGATGGCGCTGTTCGCGGCCTTGACGCTGGTCGGGTTCCAGACCGGACAGATTCCGTTTTCGCATCTGATCAATGTCATGTTCGGTACGGATTATCATCATTGGGGCGAAGGGATGAACAGCTTTCTGGCTATTGTCCTGACCATTCTGTTGATGATTCTGTTTGCCTGGCTGGTCGAGAAGCTGGTGCTCAAGCATCTGGTCAACCAGGCGCCGATCATCCTGTTCATGGCCACTATCGGGCTGGCTTTTTTCATGGAGGGATTCGGCGACCTGATGTGGGGGGCGAATATAAAAACCCTGGATGTGGGCATCCCGTCAGGCGGTTCGTTCTGGTGGGAGGACGTGACCCGGGAATGGGCTCCGGCAGGCGCGGATTATTATGGTATGTACATTGACGTGCTGGACGTGTGGGCGACGGTCATCGCGGTCGCGCTGGTCACGATCCTGACCCTGTTCTCGCAATATACCAAGATCGGCCGGGCGTTGCGGGCAGTGGCGGACGACCATCAGGCGGCGTTGACGGTCGGTATTTCGCTACGCGTGATCTGGGTCATCGTCTGGTCGATCGCCGGGTTCGTCGCGCTGGTCGCGGGTATCATGTGGGGATCGAAATCAGGGGTTCAGTTTTCGCTTTCACTGATCGCGCTGAAGGCGTTGCCGGTGCTGATTCTGGGTGGCTTCACATCCATACCGGGCGCCATTATCGGTGGCTTGATTATCGGCGTGGGGGAGAAGTTGTTCGAGTATTCAATCGGGCCAATGATCGGAGGCGCCACTGAAAACTGGTTTGCCTATGTGCTGGCGTTATTCTTTCTGATGTTCAGGCCGCAGGGTCTGTTCGGCGAAAAAATCATAGAACGGGTATAAATACGGGTCGAGGCAGAGGAGCAATCATGTTTTATCGGGAATCAGGAGACTTCAAGACGTCCTACAGAGGGGATCAGCAGATGTTTCCGATTTCCCTGGATCGGTGGTTCGTAATTGCGGTTTGCGCCTTCGCGTTTCTGGTCGTGCCGTTCCTGATCAACGATTACTGGGAGAAATCGGTGCTGGTTCCGGTGCTGGTCTGGGCCATGGCTGCGCTTGGCCTGAACCTGTTGACCGGATATTGCGGACAGCTCAGCCTGGGTACGGGCGGCTTCATGGCGGTCGGCGCTTACGCGTCCTACAAGCTGACCACGTCATTTCCGGAAATGAACATCTTTATCGTGATCCTGCTTTCAGGTGGGGTGACGGCGCTGGTCGGTATATTGTTTGGCTTGCCCAGTTTGAGAATCAAGGGCTTTTATCTGGCGGTGGCTACGCTGGCGGCCCAGTTCTTCCTGATCTGGCTGTTCAACAAGGTTCCCTGGTTCTATAACTACTCCGGCTCCGGAATGATTACCGCTCCCGAACGGTTCATGTTCGGTATCGCAATTACCGGGCCGAATTCCCCGCCCTGGGCGACCTACCTGTTTTGTCTGGTGATCGTGGTGACGTTCGCCCTGATCGCCAAGAATCTGACCCGCGGCAGACTCGGGCGCTCCTGGATGGCGATACGCGATATGGATATTGCGGCCGAAATCATCGGGGTGCCGCCCCTGAGAACGAAATTGTCGGCGTTCGCTGTCAGCTCATTTTATGTCGGCGTGGCGGGCGCGATGTTCTTCATGATCTATCTTGGAGCCGTGGAGCCGACCGAAGCGTTCGGCATCGACAAGTCCTTCCTGGTCCTGTTCATGATCATCATCGGCGGGTTGGGCTCCATACTGGGTTCGTTCATAGGGGCTGCCTTTATGGTGCTGATTCCGGTATTATTCAAGAATATCATGGTCGGCGGACTGGGTTGGCCGACCGACCTGGTGGCTCACCTGATCTTTATTCTGATCGGTGGGCTGATTATGTTTTTCCTGATTGTTGAGCCTCATGGGCTGGCTCAGCTTTGGAGGGTCACCAAAGAAAAACTCAGACTCTGGCCGTTCCCGCATTAGGGCCGGCTGTAACCCTGTCCCTGGACGTGAAGCCCTGAAGATTTCAATGTCACGTATCCGGACAACAATCATTTCCATTAAGGAGGAAATATGAAACATACTAAACTTGCTGCCTTAAGTCTGGCATTAGGGATGTCAGTCGCTTCCTGGACGGCCTCAGCGGAACTGGTGTTTCCATCGCTGGATTATCGTACCGGGCCCTATGCGCCGAACGGGATTCCGTTTGCCGACGGCTACCACGATTATTTAACCCTTCTGAATGAGCGCGATGGAGGTATTGGTGGAGTCCCGGTCCGTGTGCTGCCCTGTGAAACCGGATACAACACCGAAAAAGGGGTGGAGTGTTACGAATCCACCAAGGGGGAAGGCTCCCTGGTTTATCAGCCGCTTTCCACCGGAATCACCTATCAGTTGATACCCAAGGCGACCGCCGACGGCATTCCGGTCCTTTCCTCGGGTTATGGGCGGACGGCCGCCGCCAATGGCGCCATATTCAGCCATATCTTCAACTTTCCGGGCACTTACTGGGATGCCGCTTCGATTATCGTCAATCACATTCTGGATCAGGAAGGCGGCGACCTGAAGGGTAAATCCATTGCCCTGGTTTATCATAATTCGGCTTACGGCAAGGAGCCGATTCGTACGCTGGAAAGGCTGGCGGAAAAACATGGCTACAATCTGACTCTGCTGGCGGTCGACCATCCTGGCCAGGAACAGAAATCACAATGGCTGCAAATCCGCCGCGAACGCCCTGATTATGTATTGATGTGGGGTTGGGGAGTGATGAATCAGGTTGCGATCCAGGAAGCGGCCAACATCCGTTATCCGATGGATCATTTCATCGGCGTGTGGTGGTCAGCCTCCGAAAATGACGTAATTCCGGCCGGAGAAGGAGCGCATGGCTACAAGGCTATCGCTTTCCACGGGGTCGGTGACGGCTTTGCCGTGTATGACGATCTGCGTAAATATGTGGCTGGCGCCGGCAAAGCGGCGGGCGATGGTTCCTATCTCGGCACCGTGCTTTACAACCGGGGTATGTATGCCGCGCTGTTGGCCTCGGAAGCGGCGCGCGCCGCTCAGGCTATCCATGGTGTCGCGCAAATCAATCCCGGACAGATGCGTGATGGCCTGGAAGCGCTGAAACTGGGTCAGGCGCGCATGACTGAACTGGGTTTTGAAAACTTCGGCCCTGAAATCGAGATCACTTGCGCCAACCACGGCGGGCCGGGCCTGGGAGCCATCCAGCAATGGGACGCGAGTTCGCAATCCTGGTCCCTGATTACGGAGTTCGCCGGCGCCGACCGGGAGGTGGTTGATGCATTGATCGCGGAGGATTCCGCGGCATTCGCTGCCGAGAACAACATCACGCCCCGTGATTGCGGTTGAGAATGCGGTTGATCTGATATGTCTCTGGAAACCCCCGCTATCGAAAATGACCCGCCAGGCAACATTGTTCTGAGCGTCAACAACATCGAAGTCATTTACGATCACGTGATCCTGGTGTTGAAGGGGGTTTCTCTGGAGGTTTCGGAGGGCGGTATCGTTGCCTTGCTGGGCGCCAACGGAGCCGGTAAAACGACGACGATCAAATCAATTTCCAACATACTGGGCACGGAAAGGGGGGAGGTGACCAAAGGCTCCATCGAATTCATGGGCGAGAAAGTGGACAACCTTTCGCCCACGGAACTAGTGCAAAGGGGCGTGGTGCAGGTGATGGAAGGGCGGCATTGTTTTGAACATCTGACCGTGGAGGAGAATCTGCTGACCGGGGCTTATACCCGAAAGGATGGGCGAAAGAATGTAGGCCGTGATCTCGAACTGGTTTACAGTTATTTCCCACGGCTGAAAGAGCGCCGGAAAAGCCAGGCGGGCTATACTTCCGGCGGTGAGCAGCAGATGATTGCGGTGGGCCGGGCGTTGATGGCCAGGCCCAAGGTGATCCTGCTGGACGAACCCTCGATGGGACTGGCGCCGCAACTGGTCGAGGAAATTTTCGAAATCGTGCACAAGCTGAATGTTCAGGAGGGGGTGACCTTTCTGCTGGCGGAACAGAATACAACCGTTGCCCTGCGCTATGCGACGTATGGTTATATTCTTGAAAACGGTCGAGTGGTGATGGACGGCGAAGCCGGATCACTGGCCGAAAACGAAGATGTCAAGGAGTTTTATCTGGGCATCAGCGGAGGCGATAAAAAATCGTTTCGCGATGTCAAGCATTACCGCCGCCGCAAGCGCTGGCTGGCCTGACTTCGGTTATGACCAATCACCCGTATTACGACGCTCTCGAAACCAGGAGCGCACAGCAGCGTTCCAGCGACCTGGTCGAAGCCATAGCCGGGCAACTGGCGCACGCCAAGGCCCATGCTCCGGCCTGGGGCCGGATACTGGGCGATTTTGATTGCGACCATTTTACGGCGCTGGAACAGCTTGCAAAGTACCCGGTCACCCGCAAGTCGGAACTGCTTCGCCTGCAAAAACAGGAGCCGCCGTTCGGTGGGATGACTCCGTTGCGTGGAAACCAGATCCGATACATCCATGTGTCGCCGGGGCCGATCTATGAAGCCTGTTCGCGCCGGACTGACTTCTGGCGGCTGGCGCGCGCGCTGCATGCCGCCGGGTTTCGCGAAGGAGACCTCGTACATAACAGTTTCGCTTATCATCTGACGCCCGCCGGGTTCATGCTCGACAGTGGCTGTCACAGCCTCGGCTGCGGCGTGATTCCGGCCGGAACCGGACAGACCGATATGCAGGTTCAAACGATCCATGACCTCAAGCCGGACGGTTATGTCGGCACTCCTTCGTTCCTGAAGATTCTGATCGAAAGAGGCCGGGAACTGGGCTGCGATACGGGCAGCATCGACAAGGCGTTGGTATCCGGTGAAGCCCTGCCGCCCCCGTTACGGGCGTTTTTCGGGGAGTGCGGCATTGCGGTGGTACAGGCTTACGCTACGGCGGATCTGGGCCTGATCGCCTATGAGACCATAGCCGATCAGGGCCTGATTGTCGATGAGGGCGTTTATCTCGAGATTGTCCGTCCTGGAAGCGGTGAACCGGTAGCGGACGGTGAGGTCGGGGAAGTGGTGGTGACCGCGTTGAATCCGGATTATCCGTTGATCCGGTTTGCTACGGGTGACCTGTCTGCGATCCTGCCGGGAGAGAGTCCATGCGGACGCGCCAATCGCCGGATCAGGGGTTGGCTGGGACGAGCCGACCAGACCGCGAAAGTGCGGGGAATGTTTGTTCATCCGGAGCAGATTCAGGAAATCGTCGGGCGGTACCCGGAGATTGCCAGGGCGAGGCTGGTGATTGACTGGATTGATCAACGTGATGAAATCACCCTGTATTGTGAACCGGCTTCTTTGGAGGACGCGAAGGCCGACGGGTTTGCTGACGCGGTCCGGCAGAGTATCCGGGATTTATGCGGGGTGCGCGGGGAGGTTCAGTGGGTTGAGGCCGGAGGCATTGCCAACGACGGCATTGTGATCGACGATATTCGCAAATACGACTGACCTCCATGACTTATTCCGATATCAAACTGACGGTGGATGATAGAAATGTCGCCTGGCTGGCGCTCGACCGGGAACAGAAACATAACGCGATGGGTCACCGGATGATGCGGGAGATCCAGCAGGCCTGTCAGGAGATTTCGGCGAATCCGGCGATTCGCGCCGTGGTTTTGACCGGGGCCGGGGACAAGAGTTTCTCTGCGGGCGCTGACCTCGGATGGATGAAGGATAATTTCAGGAAGAACCGGGCAGAGCGCATGGCGGAAAGCGCCTTGCTCGCGGACGCGCTGGAATCGCTGGACGCGTTGAACAAGGTGACCATTGCCCGGGTCAATGGACAGGCCTATGCCGGCGGGGTCGGGTTGATCGCGGTATGCGATATCGCGATCAGTGTCGATCACGCCCGGTTTTCCCTGACTGAAACGAGGCTCGGCCTGACTCCCGCCAATATTTCCCCGTATCTGATCGCGCGTCTGGGCGTCAGCAATGCCCGGAGAATCCTGATTAACGCCCACTTCTTCGGCGCGGAAGAAGGCTTGCAACTGGGTTTGCTTCATAAGGTGGTTCGCGCCGGGGAACTGGATGACGCGATTGACCATGAGCTGAAAAGCTGTCTGGCCTGCGCGCCCGGAGCGATCTCCATGACCAAGGAGCTGATTCGCAACGTCAGCCGGCAGACCCCGGAGCAAAACCGGCGGTATACAGCCAGAATGCTGGCGGACGCCTGGGAGACGGATGAGGCCCAGGCCGGGATCGGCGGGTTTTTCAACAAGCAACCGCCGCCCTGGAGCGAATAGACCGAAACAGTCCCGGCAATGCGTTCCCGCCTGGTTGACTGTGATACAATTCACCGTTACGAATATAAAGATAAATCTTCTGGAGTTGACTCAATGCCTTGGAATAAACCCGGATCGGATGACAATGACGACCCTTGGGGTCAGGATAATCGTCGCAGAACCGGCCGTAATCAAGCCCCGCCCGACCTGGACGAAGTGCTTCGCCAGGCTAAAGACCGGTTAGACAACCTGTTCGGCCGCCGAAGAGGCGGAGGCAGGGGCGGTGGTGACGGCGATGGCAATGGCAATGGTCCCAGGTCCGGTGGCTTCAGGTCACGGGGCTCGGGAGGGGCTGGTCTTGTGCCGATTCTGGGAATTCTGGTTGTCGCTCTGGGTTTCTGGGTATTCACCGGATTCTATACGGTGGATCAGGGTGAGCAGGCCATCGAGCTACGTTTCGGCAAGTATCTGGAAACCAATGATGCTGGCCTGCATTTTCACATCCCGACTCCGTTCGAGTCGGTGGAAATTGTCAATACCCAGAATGTGAACACAGTCGAGGTGGGCTATCGCGAAAGCGGCCGGTCCATCCAGTCCGTGCCCCGGGAGGCGCTGATGCTGACCCAGGATGAGAATATCATTGATATCCAGTTCGCGGTCCAGTACGACGTCAAGAATCCCACCGACCTGCTGTTCAACGTCAGCGAATACAATCAGAGGGATCTGGCCGATCAGGTCGTGCGTCAGGCTACGGAAAGCGCCGTGCGGGAAATTGTAGGCCGCAACAGCATGGATTTCGCGATTACAGAAGGCCGGGCGCAGTTGGCGTCGGAGACCAAGGTCCTGCTTCAGGAGATTCTGGACCGTTATGAAACGGGGATCAATATACGAACCGTTGAAATGCAGAACGCGCAGCCGCCCGAGCAGGTGAAGGACGCCTTCGACGATGTGGTCCGGGCGCGTGAGGACGAAGTCCGACTGAAGAACCTGGCGCAGGCCTATGCCAACGATATTATCCCCAAGGCGCGGGGGTTCGCGGCCAGGATCATGCAGGAGGCGGAGGCGTACCGCGCTTCCATAATTGCCAAGGCGGACGGGGAAACCGCCCGCTTCGAACAGGTGCTGACGGAATATTCAAAGGCGCCTGACATCACCCGCGACCGTTTGTATCTTGAAACCATGGAAGAGGTTTTCAGCCGCTCCAGCAAGATGGTGATTGACCAGCCGGACGGCGGCAACAGTGTCATGTATCTGCCCCTGGACCAGTTGCTTCGCGACCGCGGGCAGGATTCGGCCAGGAGCGGCGCGTCCGGCCAACCCTTGTCCGGCTCCGGGCTGAATACGCTGGATAATAGTTCTTCAAGATCAACCACGCGAAGTGTTGATCGTACTGTGAGGCAATAAAATGAGTGGTAAATCAATGCTGGGCGTTGTCTTTCTGGCCATAATTGGCGCTCTGGCGTTTTCTTCGGCCTATCTGGTCGATGAGCGGGAAAAGGCCATCGTATTCAAGTTCGGTGAGATCATCCGGTCCGACGTGGAACCCGGACTGCACTGGAAAGTTCCGTTTATCAATAATGTCCGGTTCTTTGATGCCAGGGTACAGACCATGGACGCGGACCCGGAATCCTATCTGACGCAGGAAAAGAAAAACCTGATTGTGGACTCTTTCGCCAAGTGGCGGGTGAAGGACGTTCATCAGTACTATACTCGTCTGCAGGGCAGCAAGTTGAATGCCCGCTCACGTTTGTCGCAACGGGTGAATGACAGTCTGCGTCAGGAATTCGGCAAGCGGTCTGTGCAGGAGGTTATTTCAGGTGACCGGAAGATGATCATGGAGACGGTGCGGACCGAGATGAACGAGGAAGCGGCCACGCTGGGCATCGAAGTGATCGACGTGCGGTTGAAACGGGTTGACCTCGACACGACAATCAGTGAGCGTGTCTATCAACGGATGGCTGCCGAACGGCAGCGTGTCGCCAAGGAATTACGGGCGCAGGGTGAGGAGGTCGCCGAGAAGATCCGGGCAGACGCGGACCGGCAGCGTCTGATATTGCTGGCCGATGCCGAGCGCGACGCGGAAGTGCTTCGGGGTGAAGGCGATGCCACTGCGACCGCCGCGTACGCGAATGTTTTTGGCAGGGATACTGAATTCTACAATTTCTATCGCAGCCTGAACGCTTACCGGGGCAGCTTCGACAGCAAGCAGGATCTGATGATTATCGATCCGAGTTCGGAGTTCTTCAAATATTTCAAGCAATCCGAGGGCAGGACAGCCAATTAGGCGGCGAAATCTGAGTTCCCGCTGTGCTGGACTGGAGAGATTTAGCGGCTGCGTTTGCCTTGTATCTGGTGCTCGAAGGACTGATTCCGTTTTTTAATCCGGGGACTTTCAGGCGATTCGTAATGCAGATAGTCGAGATACCGGATTCGAGGTTGAGAATCTATGGGCTGCTCAGCATGATCGCAGGGATCACACTGTTATACGTCGTCCGATAGCGCCAGACAGCGTCTGATAACGCCCGATAATTTGGGAATACCGAAATTTCATGAAAATGGCGAAGAATGTCGTATTGCTGGGCAGCCAGTGGGGAGATGAGGGCAAGGGCAAGATTGTTGACTCATTGACGGAACACGCGGACGCCGTGGTCCGTTTCCAGGGTGGGCACAACGCCGGGCATACGCTGGTCATCAATGGACGCAAGACCGTATTGCATCTGATTCCCTCCGGCGCCTTGCGGCAGGGCGTCGAGTGTCTGATCGGCAATGGCGTGGTCTTGAACATTACGAAGTTGCTGCAGGAGATTGGCGACCTCGTGGATCGGGGCGTTGACATCGAGAGCCGGTTGATGGTGAGTTACGCCTGTCCGATTATTCTTCCCTACCACGTTTCACTGGACATGGCGCGGGAAAAAGCCAAGGGAAAGAAAGCCATTGGCACCACCGGAAGGGGGATCGGCCCGGCTTACGAAGACAAGGTCGCGAGACGCGGATTGAGAATCGCGGACCTGCTGAAGCCGGACAGCTTTCGCGTCAAATTGAAGGAAGTGATGGAATATCACAATTATATGCTGGAGCATTATTTCGGTTCCTGCCCGGTGGATTATCAGACCACGCTGGATGAAGCGCTGGCCCAGGCAGAGCGGGTTCGAGGCATGGCGGGGGATGTTGCAACGCGTCTGTCGGAACTCCGCGGCCAGGGCAAGTCTGTCCTGTTTGAAGGCGCCCAGGGCATGTTGCTGGACATTGATCACGGCACTTATCCTTATGTCACGTCTTCCAATACCATTGGCGCCGCGGCTGCGGTTGGAGCCGGAATCGGACCTCTCGACATTGACTTTGTCCTGGGTATCGCCAAAGCCTATACCACACGAGTGGGCGCTGGTCCGTTCCCGACTGAATTGACGGACCGTATCGGTCAGCGTCTGGGGGAGAAGGGGCATGAATTCGGCGCCACGACCGGACGGCCCCGGCGTTGCGGCTGGCTGGACATGGCGGCGTTGCGCAGGGCGAAACAGGTTTGCGGTTTGAGCGCCTTGTGTATTACCAAGCTGGATGTGCTGGACGGGCTGGATACCGTCAAAATCTGCACAGGTTACCGGTGCAATGGCGTAAGTTTAGACCTGCCGCCCTCGTGCGTGGATGATATGGAAAAATGTGAGCCGGTATACGAGGAACTGCCCGGCTGGAAGGAACTCTCGGCAGGCGCTCGCAATTATGATGACCTGCCAGCCACTGCCAAAGCCTATCTTGACCGGATTTCTGAATTGCTGGAATTGCCAATCGACATGATTTCGACCGGCGTGGAACGCGATGATACGATTGTGTTGAATCATCCATTCAAATAAACCCGGTCCCTTTGCAAGAACATGAGACGGAACAATTTCATGGAGAATTTTCTATGACAAATATGAATCTGGATGACACCGGAATTTTTCGTGAGCAGTGTTATATCAATGGTCAATGGAGAAGCGCCAACTGCGGAGAAACCATTGATGTGACCAATCCCGCCAATGGCGCCGTGATTGCCAGGGTTCCGAAAATGGGGGCTGAGGAAACAGCGGAGGCGATTGCGGCGGCGGAACAGGCTCAAAAGAGCTGGCGTAACGCGCTGGGCAAGGAACGTTCTGATATTTTGCGGCGCTGGCATGACCTGATGATCGAGAATCAGGAGGATCTTGCCCGGATCATGACGCTTGAGCAGGGCAAGCCCCTGGCGGAGGCGCGTGGCGAAGTCCTCTACTCCGCGTCATTTCTGGACTGGTTCGCGAGTGAGGCGCGCCGGGTGAGTGGTGAAACCATACCACAGCATCAGCCTGATAAACGGATTGTGGTGCTCAAGCAGCCGATTGGCGTCTGTGTGGCCATTACCCCGTGGAATTTTCCGTCCGCGATGATTACCCGAAAAGTCGGGCCTGCCCTGGCGGCCGGATGCGCGGTCGTAGCCAAGCCTGCGACACAGACCCCGTTGTCTGCGTTTGCGCTTTGTGAGCTGGCTGAACGGGCAGGGTTGCCGGCCGGACTGATGAATGCGCTGACCGGGTCGTCATCGGCTATTGGCGGTGAAATGACATCGAATCCAGCGGTCAGGCACCTGAGTTTCACCGGCTCGACCGAAGTGGGCCGATTGTTGATGAGGCAGTGTTCCGAATCCATCATCAAGGTAGCGCTGGAACTGGGCGGCAATGCCCCGTTCATTGTATTCGATGACGCAGATATTGATGCGGCGGTGGAGGGCGCGATGATTTCCAAATACCGCAATGCCGGACAAACCTGTGTTTGCGCCAACCGGCTCTATGTTCAGGCAGGGGTCTACGACGAATTCGCTGAGAAGTTGTCCATTGCGGTGAACCGATTGCAGGTGGGGGACGGGGCGCGGGATGGTGTGACTCAGGGGCCATTGATCGACATGAGTGCGGTACAGAAAGTCGAGGAGCACATTGCCGACGCGGTGCAGCATGGGGCGGAGGTGGTTGTGGGTGGAAGCCGTCATGAGTTGGGTGGCACCTGGTTCCAGCCGACATTATTGAGGAATGTGACCTCGGACATGAAAGTGGCGAGAGAGGAAACATTTGGTCCACTGGCGCCCCTGTTCCGGTTTGAGGATGAAGCGGAGGTAGTTGAAATGGCCAACAATACGGAATTCGGTCTCGCGTCCTATTTTTACAGCAGGGATCTGGCCAGGGTCTGGCGAGTGGCGGAACAACTTGAATACGGAATGGTCGGAATCAACACCGGGCTGATTTCCACGGAAGTGGCTCCCTTTGGTGGAGTCAAACAATCCGGTCTGGGTCGGGAAGGCTCCAGCCACGGTATCGAGGAATATCTGGAGATGAAGTATTTGTGTATCGGTGGGGTTTCCTGATTGAATATTGAACGGATGTTGTTTAGAATGCGACGAAAAGGGGTTATACTCTGATCTTGAATAAACGATTAACTGGGGAATCAATTATGCGAAGAGCTTCTGATAGTGTCCTATCAGCACTTAAATTAACCATATTCGTGGTTATGTTCATGTTTATCTCAGGTTGTATCAGCGCCAAAAGCAAGCCGACTGCGGAAGCTGCTCCGGCAGTGGCGGTTCCTGAAGTAGTGGAGCCTGTTGCACCGGAGCCGGAGCCTGCGCCGGTGACTGTGCTTGACCCCGGGCCGTTGATCTTCTGGACTGTGGCGGCGGGAGAGAATCTCTGGAGTATAGCCGCTGAAGAAGAGGTCTATAACGTCCCTGAGAAATGGCCGCTTATTTACAAGGCGAATCAGGAGGAGATTACGGATGCCGACCTGATCTATCCGGGACAGATTCTGGATATTCCGCGGGATTCATCGCAAAGCGAGATAGATGCGGCAATCAACCACGCCAAAACCAGAGGCGCCTGGGCGGTTGGACCGGTTGAAGCTTCCGACCTCGAATATCTGAAAAACTAGAAGTTTTCCAATTTCCCCGAAACCGGGATTGCATCCTTGTGATGCAGTCCCGTTTTATTTGCGCCTGCGTTTATACCACCATCTTTCTGAGCTCGAACTCAAGGATGCCCTCGGCTCCCGTGGCCTTGAGTGTCGGGATAATCCTTCTCACTTCTTTTTTACTGATTACCGTTTCCACGGCCAGCCAGTTGGCGTCGTACAATTTGTTGATCGTGGGGGCGTGCAGGCTGGGTAGTTGTTCGACAAGCTGATCAATCCGGTCGCCGGGGACATTCATTTTCAGCAGTACCTTTTCACGGGCCATCAATGCGCTTTCAAGAAGCAGAGCGATCTGTTCGATTTTCCTTTTCTTCCAGGGGTTTTCGAGCGCTGTCCGGTTTGCGATAAACACGGTATGGGTCTCCATCAGGTCACAGACGATACGCAGTCCGTGCGCCTTGATGGTACTGCCGGTTTCTGTGATTTCCACTGCGGCGTCGGCCAGTCCTTCAACGACTTTGGCTTCAGTCGTACCCCAGGAAAATTCAACGGTCGCGTCTATGTTCCTTTCCCGCAGGTAACGTTTCGTGAAATTGACCAGTTCAGTCGATATTCTTTTCCCCTGGAGGTCTTCGACGGATTGAATATCCGAGTCATTCTTTACGATCAGAACCCATCGGCAGGGTTGGTCGGACGCTTTTGAATAAACCAGATGAGACATGATTTGTACATCTGAATCGGTTTCAGCCAGCCAGTCCTGCCCGGTCAATCCGGCGTCCAGAACCCCGTTGGTGATATAGCTTCCCATTTCCTGTGAGCGCACCAGAGAGCAGGTGATTTCAGGGTCATCAATGGACGGGAAGTAATTACGGGATTTCGTGTTGATGTTCCATCCGGCTTGCGCGAACAACTCTTTGGTCGCAGCTTCGAGACTTCCTTTCGGGATGCCGAGTTTAAGTTTGGTTGTCATGCGTTCAGGTCCGGTAATCGGGTCATGGATCAGGTCGGGGATTATAACTGAACAGGATTACAATTCACGCACCAGCGTTTCGATACTGTCGCGGGCATCGCCAAACAGCATTCGGCTGTTGGTTTTATAAAACAATGGGTTCTCGATACCCGCATAGCCGCTCGCCATGCTCCGCTTGAGTATGATCACGGTTTTGGCATTCCAGACCTCAATTACGGGCATCCCGGCAATCGGGCTGTCAGGAGATTCGATGGCTGAAGGATTGACGATGTCGTTGGCGCCAATTACCAGTACCACATCTGTCTGCGGGAGCTGCTCGTTTATTTCATCCATCTCAAAGACAATGTTGTATGGGATTCGGGCTTCGGCCAGTAACACGTTCATGTGGCCGGGCATCCGTCCGGCGACCGGATGGATGCCGAACGATACCTTTGTGTTCCGGTTTCTCAGGTTTTCGGTCAGTTCGGCCACCAGATGCTGGGCATGGGCAACCGCCATGCCGTATCCCGGCACAATCACCAGTGATTCGATGTTCGAGAGTAGTTGAGCGGCTTGTGAAGCCGAAACCGGAATGACCTCACCCTCAGTCTGCGCGGCTACCGTGGTTGATCCTGACACCCCGAACCCCCCGGAAATAACGCTGAGGAACCTTCTGTTCATGGCGCGGCACATGATATAGCTCAATATCGCTCCGCTTGACCCTACCAGGGCGCCGGTGACGATCAGCAGATCATTCGACAGCATAAATCCGGTCGCCGCCGCCGCCCAGCCGGAATAACTGTTCAGCATCGAAATGACGACCGGCATATCCGCGCCGCCGATAGCGGCCACCATGTGTATGCCGAACAGGAAGGCGAGGATGGTCATGATCGTCAGCGGAATTAACCCGGATTCTGTATTTTCCGCTTGAATGAAGTCGAATCCGAGATAAAGACAGACCAGCAGGATAACGAGATTTGCAAGATGACGTCCGGGCAGGGTCAACGGGCGGCTACCAATCAGGCCGCTGAGCTTCCCAAAGGCGATGACCGATCCGGTAAAGGTCACGGCGCCAATCAGGACGCCCAGATAAACTTCGATATCATGAATGGTTTCGGCCACGCCGACATGATGGACCCGGGTATCCATATAAGTTGAAAAACCAACAAATACGGCGGCCAGTCCGACAAAACTGTGAAGTATCGCGACCAGTTCCGGCATCGAGGTCATCTGTATTCTCAGGGCGAGAATTGTGCCGATAACTGCACCGATTGCCATGGCGCCGGCAAGCAGCCCATAGCTTGATATCGAGTCATTGAACAATGTGGCGACAATGGCGATACACATGCCAGCGATGCCGTAGAGGTTTCCTTTTTGCGCGCTTTTCTGGCTGCTTAATCCGCCGAGACTTAAGATAAACAGGATGCTCGCTACGAGGTAGGCTGCTGAGGTGATATTTCCGCTCATGGTGGGTGATCCTTACTTGCGAAACATGTTGAGCATACGCTGGGTAACCAGAAAACCGCCCGCGATATTAATGGAGGCAATCGTCACAGCCGTAATAGCAAGCGCCACGCCCAACACGGATGAGGAGTCAATTTGCAAAATGGCGCCAATCACAATGATCCCACTGATCGCATTGGTGACGCTCATCAGGGGGGTATGCAGGGCAGGAGTTACGTTCCAGATCACCTGCCATCCGACAAAACAGGCCAGGACGAATACGATGAAATGGCTCATAAATTCAGCCGGAGCCACGGCGCCGAGTCCCAGAATAGCCAGCGCTCCCGCCGCCATGCCGGCCAGGGTTATGACAGCGCGGCGCTTCGGCGCGCCTTGTGGAATTTCTGCAGCCGCGGACGGAGTTCCGGCTTCGGTCAGGTCGGATTTTTTCTGCGGTTCGGGCGCAGGCGCCGCTACGGGAGGCGCGGGAGGCGGCCAGGTGATTTCTCCCTGATGCGCCACGGTCGTTCCCCGGATTACCTGATCCTCCATGTTGATGTCGATGACCCCATCCTTGTCAGGAGTGAGGTCTGTGATCAGGTGACGGATATTGGCCGCGTATAATTGACTGGATTGCGCCGCCATTCGACTCGCAAGGTCGGTATAGCCGATAATCGACACGCCATTGATCCGGACTGCGTCGCCCGGTTCGGTATATTCACAGTTTCCACCCTGTTCCGCGGCCAGATCAACAACCACGCTTCCCGGTTTCATGCTGTCCACCATTTCCCGGGTAATCAGTTTCGGGGCCGGTTTTCCGGGGATCAGCGCGGTTGTGATGATGATGTCAACCTCTCTGGCCTGTTCCGAGAAAAGAGTCATTTCCGCCTGGATGAATTCATCGCTCATCACTTTGGCGTATCCTCCCTCTCCGCTGCCGTCCTCGTCAAAATCCAGCTCAAGGAAATCGGCGTTCAGGCTTTCGATCTGTTCCTTCACTTCCAGACGGGTATCGAACGCGCGGACGATGGCCCCCAGATTGACAGCGGTCCCGATAGCGGCCAGGCCCGCCACCCCGGCGCCGATTACCAATACCCTGGCCGGGTCCACCTTGCCGGCCGCGGTAATCTGTCCGGTGAAGAACCGCCCGAAATGCTGGGCCGCTTCAATCACGGCGCGATAGCCCGCGATATTGGACATGGATGACAGGGCATCCATCTTTTGCGCCCTGGAAATACGGGGTACGGCATCCATGGCCAGCACAGTGGCGCCGGTGACGCGCAGTTTTTCCATCAGGTCGGGATGTTGTCCGGGCCAGATGAAACAGATCAGCGTTTTACCGCTGGTTAGCCAAGCCGACTCATCGACCCCGTCCACCGGATGATGCTGCGGCGCCCGCACCTTGCAGATGATGTCGGCCTCTGCCCACAGTTCCCGCGCCGAGCCGGAAATTCCAGCGCCGCTGTCGATGTAGGACTGGTTGCTGAATCCGGCGGCCAGTCCGGCGTTGTCTTCAATTACGACCGAAAAGCCGAGGTCCACCAGCCTGGATGTTTCTGTCGGCGTACAGGCCACGCGGCATTCATTTTCACAAATTTCTCTGGGTATCCCTATTTTCATCGGATCAGCCATTTGCAAGGTCTTCGATAATCGTGAATATACCGCCTGATCGCGTATCTTACTAATTAATAGAATTAATGATATATATAGAAAAACAATCTACACTACCGCCTTCACGAAACGGGACAGACACTGAACCAATACATAAATACGGAATTAATGAATAAAAAGAGTGAGCTTACAGGGACGGTGGTTGGTCATGCCAACGGTTTCGGATTTTTCAGGCCGGATGAGGGTGAGGAAAATCTGTATCTGCATAATCGGCAGATGAAGAAATTACTGCACGGGGATCGCATACGCGCCCGCAGGATTGATTATCAGGGACGCGAGGAAGCGTCTGTTGTCGAAGTGCTGCAGAAAACCGGCCGGGAAATTGTCGGTCACTTTTTCAAGGAAGGCGGGATCGGAATTTTTGAACCGGATGACCCTCGCTTCGCCAGGGATATTACCGTTGCCAGGGGGAAGTCCAATGGCGCCGCCGATGGCGATGTTGTGGTTGTCCGTGTAACCCGGCATCCGATCGAGCATCATCATGCGGTTGGTGAGATCATCGAAGTCATCGGCAGGGATATGGCGCCCGGAATGGAGACGGAGATCGCGCTCCGCAAGCATGAAATCCCGTATATCTGGAACGAGGAGACCACAATGGAGGTGGCGTCCTTAAGTAATTCCCTGAAGTCTGTAAAACATGGTTCCGGTCGGGTTGATATGAGATCGTTGCCTCTGGTAACCATTGACGGAGAAGACGCCAGGGATTTTGATGATGCGGTTTATTGCGAGTCAACCGACCCGGGTTTCCGGCTGATCGTTGCGATTGCCGATGTCAGTCACTATGTCCGCGCAGACAGCGCACTGGACCGGGAAGCCTGGTTGCGGGGTACTTCGGTATATTTCCCGAACCGGGTCATTCCGATGCTGCCGGAAGTCTTGTCCAACGGAATCTGTTCCCTGAATCCTTACGAGGATCGTTTTTGCATGGTATGCGATCTGAACATCAGCGCTGGCGGAGAAATTACGGATTACCGGTTCTATCCGGCCACGATGCGCTCCCAGGCCCGATTGACCTACGATGTGGTCAACGCCATCGTCTCGGACAAGGACTCGGCCATGCGCGAGCAATGGAAAGAAATTGTGCCTCATCTGGACCGTCTCTATCAGCTATATCGGGTTTTGCGCTGCCGCCGGGAGTCGATTGATTTCACAATTCCCGAACCGTTCATCGAATTTGATGACAAACAGAGAATCAGACGGATTACAGCGCGGCTGCAAAATGACGCGCACAGGCTGATCGAGGAGTGTATGCTGGCCGCCAATGTGTGCGCTGCCCGGTATCTCCAGCATCATTATCAGAGTGATTCCATTTATCGCAATCACGATGGGCCGGATATACAGGGACTGGCTGACCTGAAACGCTTTCTGGCCGGGTTGGGGCTGACTCTCACAGGAGGGGATGAGCCACAGGCGCGTGATTATGCCGCTCTGGTCGAGAGTATCGCCGGGCGCGATGATATTGTGGGAGTGGTTCAATCGGCTCTGTTGAGAAGTCTGGGTCAAGCGGTGTACAGTACGGAACAGTCCGGTCACTTCGCGTTATCATTCCCGGTCTACACGCACTTTACATCGCCAATTCGCCGCTATGCCGATCTGGTGGTGCATCGGCGAATCAGGCAGGCTCTTTCCGGTTCAGGTGATGGAGTGGTTGCCCCGGACGGGGTTAGTTTTGAACAGATTGGCGAGCAGTGCTCTCTCACTGAACGGCGGGCCGATAGCGCGTCTTATGACGTGATTGCCTGGTTGAAGGCAGAATTCATGATGGAGCGGGTCGGCGAACAATTCGACGGCACAATCTCCGGGGTCAGGGAGTTTGGTGTTTTCGTGCAGCTGGATCAGTTCTTTGTAGATGGCATGATCCATGTCAGTGCACTGGGTGATGATTATTATAACTTTGATCCGGCCCGGTTCCAGCTGGAGGGCGAGCGTAGCGGTCAGCGTTTCAGGTTGGGAGACAAGGTCAGGGTTCAGATCATACGGGTGGACATGGATCAGGCGAAAATTGATTTCGAGTTGGTCTCTGCCCATCATTCTGCGCACAAGGCGGGAAAGACAGGGAATACCCGGCGATCAGGTAGCAAGGCAGGAGGCAAAAACAGGAATCGTCCCGGTAAAAGGTAAACCGATCACCCTGAAATACAATGAATACTGAAAACAAACAGTCCGTTCAGGTTGTTTTCGGCTTTCACGCGGTTGAGGCTGCGCTCAGCCGCAATCCAGGTCAAGTTCTTGAGATTCGAGTAGACCAGGTAAAGTCTGGCCAGCGTATTGATAACGTTCGTGCGCTGGCGATGGAAACCGGCATCCCGATTCGATTGCGGGACAGACAGGAATTGAATCAATTGGCTCGGCAGGGTAATCGACCGGGCAATCATCAGGGGGTGGTTGCATTGATTCGTCGAGCCGATTCATCACCGGGGGGCACACTCGAGGAGATACTGTCCAGGCAGACTGAACAGAGTCTGATTCTGGCGCTGGATCAGATTCAGGACCCGCATAATCTGGGCGCCTGTTTGAGAACCGCCGAGGGCGCCGGCGTTGATGCCGTAATCCTGCCCAAGGACGGCGCCTGCGGGATCAACCCGACCGTGCGCAAGGTTTCCTCGGGAGCCGTCGAGCATCTGAATATCTTTCAGGCGCCTAATCTGGTTCATGCCCTCGATAAACTGCAAGGCAACGGGTTCTGGATATACGGGGCGGCCGATCAGGGCGCCGACTCATTATATCAGTGTGAATTCGCCGACAAGGCGGTGATTGTCATGGGGGCCGAAGGCAAGGGGCTGAGACGGCTCACTCGTGAGAAATGCGACTGGCTGGTGAATATTCCGATGTCCGGGAGTGTGCCGAGCCTGAATGTTTCAGTTGCAACCGGAATCTTCCTGTACGAGGTGAATCGGCAGCGCGGACGCGGCTGACGGACAGGGTATTGCCGTTCGGGCAATACCCTGCCTTGTCCTCGCGGATTATTGTTCAAACAGAGCCAGATACTCCGTGTATCCCTGTTCTTTCATCTGGGTTTTCTCGACAAACCGGAGTGACGCTGAGTTGATGCAGTAGCGCAGTCCGGTCGGCGCCGGGCCATCCTTGAACACATGTCCGAGATGAGAGCCGCCGTACTTGCTTTTTATTTCTGTCCGGGGATACAACAACTTGTAATCCGTGGTTTTGACGATGAAATGATCATCAATCGGCTCCCAGAAGCTGGGCCAGCCTGTACCGGATCGATATTTTGTCGTGGATGAAAACAGGGGTTCTCCGGTGACGATATCCACATAAATCCCTTCGGCTTTGTTATCCCAGTATTCATTGCGGAAAGGCGGTTCAGTGGCTTCGTGCTGGGTAACCTGATATTGCAGGGGAGTCAGGACTTGCTGCAGGGTCTCGTCATCGGGTTTGGCCCAGGCCATTTCCGGGTTCGACTGGTTCATGTCATCCTTTGCGCCGGATGAACCGGAGTCCGGTATGTCGAGGGATTTCTCAAATTTAGCATAGAGATCATCGCCCCATACTTTTTCCAGGAACCGGTCCCTGCCTGAACCTTTTCGGTAAAGTTTGTAACGAAGCGAGTTTGTGACGTGATAATTCTGGTGATAACCCTCCGCCTTGTAGAATTTGTCAAACGGGACGACTTCAACCGTGATCGGCTTGTTGAAACGCTTTGACTGTTCGAGAGCCTCTATGGATGCAAGCGCTAACTGTTTTTCCTGCTCAGTATGATAAAAAATGGCGGGCCGATAATGATCCCCCCGGTCGACAAACTGCCCCTTGGAATCCGTGGGGTCGATATCACGCCAGAAGCGGAATAACAGTTCTTCGTAGGAAATCA
The DNA here is from genome assembly GCA_965214205.1 of Candidatus Poriferihabitaceae bacterium. GTDB lineage: Bacteria > Pseudomonadota > Gammaproteobacteria > Arenicellales > Poriferihabitantaceae. The sequence goes on from OZ243941.1 coordinate 1,650,627, forward strand.
CTTCCGGGTCATAATAGATCTGTACCGCTTCGGTATGCCCCGTATTGCCTTTTCCCACTTCATAGTAGGTCGGATTTTCAGTCTGACCGCCGCTGTATCCGGATACAGCCTCTGTGACCCCATCGAGTTTTTCGAACGTGGATTCGATGCACCAGAAGCATCCACCGGCCAATGTGGCGACTGCCATCCCTGACTTCGCGGAAGCGGGTACAACGGCGCTGGACACCGTCGCTTCGGATGATTGATCGACAGAGCTGGAATCGGTCTGGCTGTTCGCAAACCGGGTCACGATCAGGGCGGTCGCCAGTATCGCGACCAGTAAGAGAATACGTTTCATGATAACAGGTAGTGTGTTGTGTTAGTGTGTAGTGTTGTATTGAGCGCCTGACTGATAGAAAGTGGCCAGGCGGGATAGTTCCATAACTTAACGTTATTTAATGAATTCGATTTGCCAGAGCGGCTGTCATAGAATCAGTCCGACAGCGGCATTGCGCCCATCACTGAGCAGGATATTCCAGGTACGGCAGGCTGCCGGCGTATCCATCACTTCAAGGCCGATTCCAAGTTCAACCAGCGGTCGGGTCAGGCGCGGGTCCGGAAAGGCCAGCGTGGACCGGGTCCCAAGCAGGACGACTTCGCTGTCAAACCCGGCCAGTCGGGAAAAATCCGCTGTTTCAAGGTCAGAAACCTGATTGACAGGCCACAATTCGAGTTTTTCAGATGTTATTATCAGGCTGCTTGTATACAGGGTATCGCCAATCCTGATCTGATAGCCTTCCCCGCGTTTTTCGCAGCTTTTTATCAGGTGATTTTCGTCAGGATTGCCGAGATGAAGTTTCATTGAGTGGGCGATACCGGTTAATTTTGACTCCACCAACATTATAAACCATTCACAATGAGTGCAGTGAACATCGGTCTGATCGGACTGGGTACGGTAGGAAGCGGCACACTTCTCGTGCTGCAACGCAATGCCGAAGAGATTTCGCGCCGCGCCGGCCGGGAAATCAGAATCATTGGCGCGGCTGTCCGTGACCTTTCAAAACCAAGGGATGTGGATACCACCGGTATCCACCTGACTGAAGACATTTCAGAAATAGTCAATCATCCGGATATCCATGTGGTAGTTGAAGTAGCCGGCGGCGGCGACGCAATCCTGGAAGCCTGCCTGCAGGCGCTCGACAATGGCAGGCATCTGGTAACCGCCAACAAGGCGCTGATCGCGACCCATGGCAATGCCCTGTTTGAGAAAGCGCAGCGCAAGGGGGTGATGGTCGCATTCGAAGCCGCGGTGGCCGGTGGGATTCCGGTCATCAAGTCGATCCGGGAAGGGCTGTCCGCAAACCGGATCGAGTGGCTCGCCGGCATCATCAACGGGACTTCGAATTATATTCTGACGCAAATGTCCCAAAGCGGCCGGGATTTTGACGAGGTACTGGCCGAAGCGCAGGCATTGGGCTATGCGGAAGCGGACCCGGCATTTGATGTGGAAGGCGTGGACGCCGCGCATAAACTGACCATTCTGGCATCCATCGCGTTCGGGATTTCGCTGAGGTTCGACAAGGTCTGTATCGAGGGTATTGACCGCGTGACCGTGGAGGATATCGCCTGGGCCGAGGAGTTGGGCTATCGCATCAAACACCTGGGAATCGCGAAGAAGACAGACGCGGGGGTGGAGTTGCGCGTACATCCGACCCTGATCCCGGAGAGGCGACTGATCGCGAATGTGAACGGGGTGATGAACGCCGTACTGGTACAGTCGGACGCGGTGGGCCCGACCCTTTATTATGGAGCGGGCGCCGGTTCGGAGCCGACCGCCTCTGCGGTGGTGGCTGATTTGATAGATGTGGTCCGAATGATTACCACGGACCCCGGAAACCGGGTTCCACATCTCGCGTTTCAGCCGGATTCGATCCTTGATCTTCCAATACTCGATATGGCGGAGATCCGGACCGCCTATTATTTGCGGATGTGCGTGGTCAACCGCCCCGGCGTGATGGCGTCCATCGCAACCATATTCGGACAAAGCGACATCAGTATTGATTCCGTGGTCCAGAAAGGCAGTGGCCGGAAGGATGAGGATGTCAACATCATTTTCCTGACCCAGGAAACCCTGGAGGGCAATCTGAACCGCGCGCTTACGGAAGTGGAAAAGCTCGATACGGTGAAAGGCCGAATCAATCGAATACGCCTGGAACGGCTGTCCTGAGAAGCCGGAGCAACTCCCGTACCCGCCGCCGCCCGCCAAGGCGAGATTGAGTGATGGCGTCCCCAAGGGGATTCGAACCCCTGTTGCCGCCGTGAAAGGGCGATGTCCTAGGCCGACTAGACGATGGGGACAACAAGATTGTTTCAGACCTGAAATATCGGTCGTTTTCCTCTTCAGGAACCAGCGCCGGGGATCACCCGGTAAAGCTGGTGGAGCCAGGCGGGATCGAACCGCCGACCTCAACACTGCCAGTGTTGCGCTCTCCCGGCTGAGCTATGGCCCCGAAGAGGTTGCGTATTCTACGACTACAGCGATGGTCAATCAAGGATTTTAATGGATTATTCAGGTCATTTTCGAGAACCGCCGGATCGCTTTTTCAATTCGCCGCAATGATCGGTCTTTCCCCACCAGCCACAGTGTCTGGTCAATCGAGGGTGTGGCGGCCGACCCGGAGACCGCGATTCGCAGGGGTTGAGCGACTTCGGGAAACCGGATTCCCTGTTCCGTGGCAAACGATTTGACGGCACGGCCGATTTCGTCGCTGTTCCAGTCCTCCAGCGCTTTCAGTTCGGCCTTCACAAGCGACAGAATCCCGCTGGTCGCGCCGTTTATGTGTTTGTCCACGGATTGCGGGTCGTATTGATCAAAATCAGTATACAGATAAAGAATGCTGTCGGTCATTTCTTCCAGGGTTTGCGTCCGCTTGCGCACGACTTCAATTACTTCGCTCATCCGGGGGCCATCGGACAACCCGATTCCCCGTTGGTTGAGACGTTTGGATATTTCCCGGGCCAGCAGATCAGGGTCCATTGCCTGAATATATTGCTGATTCATCCATAACAGCTTGTTCCGGTCGAATGTCGCCGGAGCCTTGTTGATTTTATCGATGTCGAACAGTTCGATCATTTCGTCCACATCGAATATCTCCTGATCACCATGGGACCAGCCCAGCCGCACCAGATAGTTGAGCAGGGCTGATGGCAGGATGCCCATGTCACGATATTCAAGAACGCTGACTGCGCCGTGGCGTTTCGAGAGGCGCTGGCCGTCTTCCGCCAGAATCAACGGCACATGGGCATAGACCGGCAGGGACGCTCCCAGAGCTTCGAGGATGTTGATTTGCCGCGGCGTGTTATTGATATGGTCCGCCCCCCGGATCACATGGGTCACCCCCATATCCATATCGTCCACCACTACCGTCAGGTTATAGGTGGGCATGCCGTCACTGCGCGCAATGATCAGGTCGTCCAGTTCATTGTTGGCAAATTCCACCCGGTCCCGGACTACATCATTGAATACAACCGAACCCTGCAGCGGGTTCCTGAATCGGACCACAGTGGATTCGCAGGCTTCGGGCGCAAGGTGCCTGTCCCTGCACCGGCCGTCGTACATCGGCTTTTCTCCCCGGTCTCGTTGCGCTTCCCGCAGCTGATCCAGCCGCTCCTGACTGCATGAGCAATGATAGGCTTTGCCCTGATCCAGCAATTGCCGGATGATATCCCGGTAGCGGCCTAACCGTTCGGTCTGGTAGTAGACTCCCTGGTCCCAGGTCAATCCCATCCACTTCATCGACTCCAGAATCGTGTCAGTGGCTTTTCGGGTGGAGCGCGCGCGGTCCGTATCTTCGATACGCAACACCATCCGGCCCCCGGTTTTCCTGGCGTACAGCCAGTTGAACAGGGCGGTTCGGGCGCCTCCGATATGAAGCTCCCCGGTGGGGCTTGGCGGGAATCGGGTAACGGTCTGCATTGCGCGCCCCGGTCAGGACATCCTATATTCCACGGAGAAGCTCATTGATCCCCACCTTGTTCCGGGTTTTTTCATCCACGGTTTTGACGATGACCGCGCAGTACAGGCTATGGCTGCCGTCCTTCGCCGGGATCGATCCCGAAACCACAACCGATCCGGGCGGCACATAGCCGTAACTGATTTCATTGGTTTCCCGGTTCAGAATGCGGGTGCTTTGGCCGATGTATACGCCCATGGATATAACGGCGCCTTCGCCGATGATCACGCCTTCGACAATTTCACTGCGCGCGCCGATGAAACAATTGTCTTCGATGATGGTCGGGGACGCCTGCAGGGGTTCCAGAACGCCGCCGATGCCCACGCCACCGGACAAATGGACGTTCGCGCCGATTTGCGCGCAGGAGCCGACGGTCGCCCAGGTATCCACCATCGTACCGGCTCCCACCCAGGCGCCGATATTAACGTAGCTTGGCATCAATACCACGTTTTCGGCGATATACGCGCCCCTTCTCACTGTGGCCGGCGGCACAACCCGGAAACCGCAACGGGAGAAATCCTCGTCGGTATACTGGCTGAATTTGGTGGCGACCTTGTCGTAGTATCTGGTGGCGCCGTCCACGATCATTTGATTTTCTTCGATCCGGAAGGAAAGGAGAACGGCCATCTTGAGCCATTGATTGACCTTCCAGCCTCCCTGGTCCGGTTCAGCCACACGGGCTGCACCGCTATCGAGCAACGCGATAGACTGATTGACTGCGGTTTTCAGCGCCGGGTCCACATTCTGTGGAGTGATTTCAGCGCGCCGGTCCCAAGCCTGGATTATGGTTTGTTCAAGGTCATTCATGATTAGAGGGCGGATATTCCAGAGCCGCGATTATAAGTCATAATCAATCTGTTTATTCGATAATTTCCTTTTTAATCATCAACTTGACAGACTGATCTGGGGTGTCTTTGGTTACCGTTACCGGATCGCTGATAAAATCGCCTTTCTGCCGTCGGGCATCTCCCGACAGACTGATGCGGGCCGTGATCGTTATTTCGTCGAAAGAGGCAATCGTCAAATCCGGAATCATCGCCATGGATTCGGTCAGCGTGGTTCGCAGGGGTAATTCGGCTACCGTGTGGCGGCTGACCGCCAATGGCGCTCCGGGGCCTGATTTCGCCTGGGCGATGACAAATACCACGGCCTCGTCGCCGACTCGCCGCTGGATATCCGGCTCGATATCCAGTGTTACCGTTATGCTTCGGCCTGACTCATCGGCTTCAGCCGTCGGAGATACCTGACTTTCACTGGCGTTGCTGGCGGCGCTTCTTTTGATCAGTTCGTTGACCCGGTCAATCGACTCCGGGTTGTCTCCGAGAAGGGGCTTCAGGCGGTTTAAGTAGTCGGTCGCTTCCGCGTGGTTGCCGAGGCTCTGGGCGCCCAGCCCCGCTATCCACAACGCGTTCGCGTGGAACGGGTCAATCGACAGGGCTTTTTCGATCTGTTTTCTGGCGCCGGGGGTATAACCTCCATTGTGCAGGATAGAAGCGTCAGCCCAGGCGGTCAGCAGATCAGGGTTGCCGACGACAAGCCGGTTGAGTTCCGCATAGGCGTTTTCGGCCTTTGCGTAGTTGCCGAGTCTCATATAGGTTGTGGCGGCCAACTCCCAGCCTCTCGAATTGTCCGGGTCTTCGGCGATTTTCTCTTCGAGTTGATCCAGCAGGGACTGGATGTCCGGGGTTGCCACCGGACCCGGGATGTCCGCCATCAACGGGCCGCGCGTGTCGGCAAGTTTCGGGTTGCCGATCCCGCTGTAGATGATCAGGCTGGCCACGGGAATCAGCAGGATCAGCGCCACATTCCAGACAGCCGGAACCGTTATTTTTCTTTTTTCGGGATTGCCCTGATTCTGTAAATCATCGAGCAGAGTGGCCTGTAACTCCTGTTCAGCTGCCGCCCGATCCCGATCATTTTCGAGATATTGCCGGACTTCATCAATTCGACTTCTCGTGATCTCGATATTCATTTGTTCCGCAACTTCCTGATCCGCTGGCTCCGCGCCGTCCGGCCTCCGGGAAGCTTTCCTGAGCAGGGACGGCAAAACAATCGCGACGGGCACGGCGGTAATGACCAGCAGGAGCAAATAAAACAGAATCACTTGCCGGACCGGTTCAATAATGATTTTGCCCGTTGCAACTGTTCGTCAGAGAGGACGGCCTGGCTGGCTCCCGCGTTGCGCCGGATTCTTCGCCAGGCGATGAAAACGATCAGGAGCAGCAGCGCGAACGGAGATACCCACAAAACAGCGGTGGTATTTTTGAATGGCGGTCGATACAGGACGAAATCACCGTATCGGCTGACCATATACTCGACCACTTCTTCCCGGCTGTTCCCGGCGCGGACCATTTCCTCGGTTTTGGTTCGCAGGTCCCGGGCCAGGTCGGCGTTCGAGTCGGCCAGATTCTGGTTCTGGCAAACCAGACAGCGCAACTCGGCTAACAGCTCCTGATAAAGTTCTCGTTGTTCCGGCTGGTCGAACGGGGCCAGTTCAGTCTGCGCATGGACCGGGGCGCTGAGCGCGAGCAGCAGGACCGCGGCCCGGAACAATCGCCGGATTGCTGTCATGAGTCCGCCTGCCGCAAAGCATTGATCAGGGGCTTGATCTTCCCGGCCAGTTCGGTTTCGCTGATCGGCCCGACATGCTTGTAGCGAATCACGCCTTGCTGGTCGATGACAAAGGTTTCCGGTACGCCGTATATGCCATAGTCGATGGCGATATCGCCTTCGGGGTCGAGGGCGATTATGTTGTACGGGTTTTCGAATCTTTCCAGCCAGTTTTTGGCGTCTTCTTCCTGATCCTTGTAGTTCAGTCCGACGATACGAACCACCTGATCGCGTTGCAGCCCGATCAGCAACGGGTGTTCATCCAGGCAGGCGGCGCACCACGACGCCCAGACATTGAACATCCATACCTGGCCTTTCAGCGACTCACTGGTCAGCTGGGGCTGTGTCCCGAAAAGTGTCGGCGCGCTGAATGCGGGGGCGGGTTTTCCGATAAAAGGGGAGGGCACGAGACCGGGGTCGCGATGCAACCCGACTGCCAGAAAGCCGACGATCAGAACAAAAACGACAAACGGGAACAATGCCAGCCGAAGCAATGGTCAATTCCCTCCGGGTTCAGGTTGCGCTGACGGCAGGGGCGCCGCGCGGGAGCGCCTGTACCGCTTGTCGGCGGCGCCAAGCAACCCGCCAATCGCCATGATCAGGGCGCCCAGCCAGATCCATCGGACATAAGGCTTGTAATAGATGCGGACGGCCCAGGGCTGGTTGTCATCCGCGCTTGCCGACAGGGGTTCCCCCAGAGCAATATACAAATCCCGGGTGAGACCGGAGTCAATCGCCGCTTCTGTCATCGGGTTTTTCTGGACCAGATAGGTTCGTTTTTCCGGGAAAAGCCGGGCGATCATTTCATCGTCCCTGAAAATCCTGAAGCTGCCCTGCACGGCCTGATAATTCGGTCCTGGAATGGTGTCTGTGCCGTCGAAAACGAACTGATACTGCCCGATCTGATATTGTTCTCCGGGGGCGAGACGGACATCCCGTTCGATGCTGTAGACATTGGTCATGGTCACCCCGATCACGAATACCCCCATCCCGAGATGCGCGGTCACCATGCCGAGTATTCCTTTTGGCGTGTTGATGATTGCCCGCAGGCGGTTGCCGGGCCGGGTTCGGTCAATCAGGTTCTTCAGGCTGAGAAAAATGATCATGCTACCGGCAAACAAACCGGCGGACGCGCCCGGGGAAGGGTGGAACAGCCAGGGAGGAATGCCGATTGCAGCCACCAGGCTCAGGGTCAGGCAGACCAGGATACCCGGACTGACGCGCCTGACCTGATCCGTCTTCCAGCGCAGCAGCGCCCCGATTCCGACCAGCAGGGCCAGGGGAAACCCGATTATGGTGAATACGAAATTGAAATACGGCGGCCCCACCGAAATCTTTCCAAGATTCAGCGCATCCATGATCAGTGGGTAAAGTGTACCCAGCAATACGGCAAAACACAGAATGCCGAATATGATGTTGTTCAGCAGGATCGCCATCTCTCTGGAGGTGGAGGTGAAGCGGACGCGCGAGACGATTCCGGGCGCGCGCCAGGCGTACAACAGCAGCGAGCCGCCAATCACGACACCGAGGAACAGCAGTATGTACAATCCACGGGTGGGGTCGCTGGCGAATGAATGTACCGAAATCAACACGCCGGAGCGGACCAGGAAAGTGCCCAGCAGTGACAGCGAAAAGGCGACCACCGCCAGCAGTACGGTCCAGGCTTTGAATACCCCTCTTTTCTCAGTCGCGGCCAGCGAGTGGATCAGGGCCGTACCGATCAACCACGGCATGAAGGATGCGTTTTCCACCGGATCCCAGAACCACCAGCCGCCCCAGCCGAGCTCATAATAGGCCCACCAGGAACCCAGCGCGATACCGATGGTCAGGAACATCCAGGCGATGTTGGTCCAGGGGCGTGTCCAGCGCGCCCAGGCCGCGTCAAATTTGCCGGTTATCAACGCGGCGATTGCGAACGCGAAAGCGACTGAAAACCCGACATATCCCATGTACAGGATCGGCGGGTGCATGGCCATGCCGATGTCCTGCAGCAAAGGGTTCAGGTCCATGCCTTCAAATGGCGTGGGAACCAGTCGTTCGAACGGGTTGGAGGTGAACAGGGTGAAACTGGAAAACCCGGCGGTGATCATACCGAGTACCGAGAGCGCGATGGCGCTCAGCCCCACCGGAACCCCGCGTGAAAACAGGCTCACCGCCGCGGTCCACAGGCTCAATATAAAAACCCAGAGCAACAGCGAGCCTTCATGCCCCCCCCAGACCCCGGATATCTTGTAAATCAGGGGCAGCCGGGTATTGGAGTGATTGGCTACATAAGCGACCGAGAAATCATTCTGCAGAAACGAAACGGTCAAACAGAGATAGGAGAATCCGACCAGAGGCGCCAGCGCCAGCGCCGCCGGGCGGGCAAAACCGATCCACGAATGAATCCTTAAGGAACTGCCGATGACTGGCAGGATCCCAAGCATGACGCTGAGCGCCAGCGCCAGGATCAACGAGAAATTGCCGAGTTCCGGGATCAATTGACCGACTCCTGGGGCAGGTTATAGTCGCCTGCCGGGTCGGGAGCCGCAAAATTATCCTTGTTTGCGGCTTTAAGGGCCTCGCTCACTTCGGGCGACATGTAATTTTCATCGTGTTTAGCCAATACCTGATCTGCGACGAACCGGTCACCCTGCATGCTTCCGAGAGCGACGATACCCTGTCCCTCCCGGAACAGGTCGGGCAGTATCCCGCTATAGGCGACCGTGACCGCTTCCGCCGTGTCGGTCAGGTCGAAGGTAACCTCCAGATTGTCCGGATTCCGTTCAACACTGCCGACGACCACCATGCCGCCAACCCGGAAGTTAATATTGCCGGGCGCGTCTCCGGCCGCAACCTGGCTGGGAGTGAAAAACAGGTTGATGTTCTTTTCCAGGGCTTTCAGGGTCAAACCAACGGACGCGCTGACCCCGGCCAGTATCAGGGCGACTACGATAAACCTTTGTTTTCGTCTGGGTTTCATGTCAGGGTTGTTTGTGCTTGTAGCGATGGGACAACTGCTGAATCAGTTTTCTCCGTTTCAGTACCGGCGACAGGAAATGGTAACCGAGCAGAGTCAAAGTAACGGCATAGCTCGTCCAGACGAAGAAGGCATATCCTCCCATGTGGAAAAAATCAGCCATTGACCAGTTCCCTGACCCATCGGGTCTGGCGTTCCGAAGCCAGCAACTCGCAGCGAACCCGGTTCAACAGACAGGCCGCGAAATAAAAATTGATGGCCGCGAACATGATCAGCAACGGGATCAGCATCTCCATGTCCATGCTCGGTCGTCCCAGTCTGGTTATGGTGGAACCCTGATGCAGGGTGTTCCACCATTCAACGGAGAAGTGAATGATCGGGATATTGACCACACCCACCAGCGCGACCAGCGCCGCCGCCCGCGAGCCTTTGGTTCTGTCGTCAAATGCGTTCGCCAGCGCCATATAGCCGAAATAAAGGAACAGCAGTATCAACTCGGAAGTCAGCCGCGCGTCCCAGACCCAGTAGGCGCCCCAGGTCGGTTTTCCCCATAAGGAGCCGGTAACCAGAGCGCAGAATGTAAACGCCGCGCCCAATGGAGCGCAGGAACGGGCGACGACATGCCCCATCTTGATCCGCCAGATCAATCCAACCCCGGCGGAAACCGCCATCAACACATAGGTGGACATCGACATCCATGCGCTCGGCACATGAATGAATATGATGCGGTAACTATCTCCCATCTGATAATCGGGCGGAGCCGCAACCAGGCCGAAGTACAGACCCGCAGCCAGAAAAAGCAGGGTGAGGACGGCAAACACGGGCGCCCACCTCGACGCGAAATGATAAAACCAGGAAGGGGAACCCACCCGATGGAACCATAACCACGATGCCTTCCCGGCTCTCAATCGAGTATCAGGCGATTTCATTCTGGGCGGCGGGGGGGTTCGGTGACGGGAAAATAAAAGACAAGGATTATATCATCGTGTCCAGGCCTCCGCCATTATTCGATCACCCCGTCAATTCCCGCCCCTACCCGATCAACAACATCGCTCTTTCCACGGTCCAGTACGATGCAATGACAATACACGGTAGCGCCACTGCCCAGCGCAGCAGGGCGGGCCCTCTACCGCTTACGCGGGCTATCCCGATCATCACGCCCCAGACCGCGGTGACGATAACCAGTTGGCCGATCTCCACGCCCACATTGAACGCGATGAGGGATTTGCCGAGATGGGCGCCACCCGGCAAGAGCAGTTCATGCAGCACGAACGAGAACCCGAGGCCATGGATCAGACCGATACCCGTGGTGACGGCATAAGTGATCACACTATCCGGTGAGTTCCGGTTAGCGAGCAGCGCCAGAGTGGCCGCATAGATGATCGTGAGCGCAATGGTGGTCTCCACCGCGGGAATAAACCACGCCCCGGCCGGTACGAATCCGAAAAACCCAAGTATCAGGGTGGCCGTATGACCCAGGGTGAAACCGGTAACCCGCCAGAGCAGTCCCATCAGTCCGGCCGCGCCCAGCGTCAGACACAAGACAAAAAGTACATGATCCAGGCCTTCGAGAATATGGGCGATGCCCTGCAGGATGAATGTGGAGACGGCCGCCCATTCCGAATTGCGGATCACAACCGGTTCATTCAGAAGACCGGTCAGTCTGTGAACACGGGTCTTGCCCGGAAAATAATCCAGCAGCAGGTTCGCCATATCCTCCTGACCTCGCAGCCCCGGATTCAACGCGCTTTGGTATGTGTAGCTATCAATGGGGCGGTCATGGTGATAACGAAGCAAAAGATCGGTGACTGTTTCCCCGACATAAATTTGAGGATCGTTGTATGGGAACACCGCCTCTTCCCGGAGCGCCCGTCTCGCTTCTTCCAGAGAGGCGAAAGGTGGCTGTTCACTGCCGGGATGAATACTGATATCGACAATATCCGCCGTCAGGGCCTGGCCATCCACGGAAAACACCTGCCCTTTCGCCGCAAGCGATGCAAACGCCAACGGCTGATCCCGAATGGCGTCCAGGTCGAGGTAATACATCGGTCTGCCGGATTCGATCCGGCTCCAGGTAAAGGGAGCGGCTTTCGGGATACCATCCCTGCCAATATCCCCCACGAGGCCCGCCAGAAAAAGCGGTGTCGGCAGACGCATATAGACATCCAGCCCTGAACGGGTATGCACGACATGGATCGTACGGACATTCAAGTCCAGCTGGAAATGGGCATGAGCGGAAGAGGGCGCGCAGAAAAGCAGCGCCAGCATCAGCAGGAGACGGCTACTGTGCCGTCCTGCTCCTCGTCTCTTCCACAGAAGCGGGAATCTATAATCAGCAGGGTACGAACTGTCGGATTCTGTGGGCATACGCTATACTGTCACAAATTTCTTTACCTGAACATCTTTCGCGCGTTGGCGCATGTGGCAAGCGTCATAGCGCGCTTGCATGCGTAAGAGTGTATCCATCTTTACGCCAAATGCCTTCTCGACTCGCAGCGCCATTTCAGGCGATAGGGAGGCTTTTTCATTCAGCAGTCTGGAAAGCGCTGGCCGTCCGACATTCAGAGCTTGGGCAGCGGCGGTAACGGATAAATCATCCGGTAAAACCGAGCGCTTGATAAACCCGCCCGGGTGTGGAGGTTTCATACCTGCTTTAATCGCCATCGTTCATATTCCTCACTGGTTAGTGATAATCCTCATAATCCATATCATACAGTTGGTGTTCCCCAGTGTCATATCTGAAGGTAATTCGCCAGTTCGCCGTAACATGAAAACTGTATGTTCCGGCACGGTCACCGCCCATATAGTGTGGTTTGTATTTTCGAAGATGCATCACTTCATCAATATCTTCGATCTCGATAAGATACGCCATAATATCGGTGTGAACCGCCCCGGATTTGTCGGAGACAGTTTTATTTGAGTCATACTGTTTGAGTTGCGGGACGGCACAGAGACCGTCCCCTACGATGTCGTGTAGTTCGTTCAGATCAGGTGGTTCATTCCAGGCTGATTTTCAGTGCGCTTGCGATGATGATCGGGGCCAGGGTGATGAAGAAGACTACTATGGCGGACAGGAACCAGATTTGTCCGGACCAGTCGAGTTGCAGCAGGCCGGCCTGGATGGCGCTGGCGCCGAATATCAGGATCGGGACGTATATCGGAATTACGATCAGGGTGAGCAGTAGTCCGCTTCTCTTCAACCCGACTGTGAGCGCCGCGCCGATGGCGCCGGCTATGCTTAGTCCCGGAGTCCCGATCAACAGGCTTAAAAAAAGCGCCTGTAACGCGGAATCGGGCAGTTTCATCAACCATCCCAGTAACAGGGCGGTCAGAATGAGCGGGAATCCGGTCATCACCCAGTGCGCGAGAACCTTGGCGCAGACCAGCAGGGGCAGGGGATATGGACTTAAAATGAGTTGTTCCAGGCTGCCGTCGTCATAGTCGGATTTGAACATCCCGTCCAGCGCGAACAGGGTTGCCAGCAAGGCCGATACCCAGATGATACCCGGCGAAACCTTTGTCAGCAGTTCTGAATCCGGGCCGAGCGCGAACGGATACAGACACACGGTAATCACGAAAAACAGGATCGGCCAGGCGAATTCACCGATATTCCGCAATGCCAGGAATGTGTCCCGCCTGATTACGCTGATGAATACACGGATAAGGGAAGGGGAGTTCAATTTCAAGGCGGCCTGGTTGCCGGATTTCAGATATGGATGGTTTTAAGACAACTCGCGGACAAGTGCAATGGCTGGTGCCCGGTATACAGGACTATGCCGTTCTTTTGCGCGTGTTGTTCGATCAGTCGCTGGAGTATCCGGATTCCGTCGCTGTCCAGCGCTGTGGCGGGTTCGTCCAGAAGCCATAGCCAGGTATCTGTCCGTACCACCCTGGCCAGCGCGATGCGCTGTTTTTGACCGGCGGACAGTTGGGCAACCGGCGTGTCGCAATAGTCTTTTGCATTCAAAAGGTTAATGGAACAATCTACAGAGATTCCGGAATATTCTCCCTGGATATTTTCAGCGAATTCGAGGTTCTCTCTGGCCGTGAGGTTGCCCTTTAACGCGATTTTATGCCCCAGATAAGCGATTCTGGCCTGTTGTTCGGGGATGGGTTTTCCATTCAGTGTGATTTCGCCGGATTCAGATTGGAATAATCCTGCGATCGCGCGTAGCAGGGTGGTCTTGCCGGCTCCATTGAGTCCGGCGACATGGGCCACCTCCCCGGCTTCGAGCCTGAAGCAGAGGTTGTCAAACAAGGGCCTGTGCCCCCTTTCGCAGGATAAATTGGAAACTTCCAGGCTGGATTCAGAAGGATACATGACGTTACAGGCGTTATTCCGCTAGAATCGTTGCAAGTGTACCCCAGTCGATGATACCAGACAGCCATAAATAATCCCCAAGAAGATCGTGTGTCGAAGATCATGTATCGAAAGATGATTCTGCATATCGACATGGATGCGTTTTATGCCTCTGTGGAAGAGCGGGAGAATCCGGCTTTGAAGGGCAGGCCGCTGATTGTCGGCGGCCAGGCTTCCGCCAGAGGGGTGGTTGCGGCGGCGAATTACGCGGCCAGGGAGTTTGGCGTGTACAGCGCCATGCCGACGGCGACCGCGGTCAAACGATGTCCTGATCTGGTGATTATCAAGCCGCGGGGGTATTTATACAGTCAGGTATCACGGCAAATCACCGCCATATTCAATCGTTATACGCCAAGGATCGAGCCGTTGTCTCTGGATGAGGCGTTTCTGGACCCCGGCGGCAGTGAAAGGCTATACGGCGGCGCTATCGAAATAGGCAGGCGCATCAAGTCGGATATCAAACAGGAGCTGGAACTGATTGCGTCTGTCGGGGTCGCGCCGAACAAATTTTTGGCGAAGTTGGCCAGCGACCACGGCAAACCGGATGGGTTTACGGTGATTCAAGCGGAACAGGTTCAGTCCTTTCTCGATCCATTGCCGGTCAAACGGATATGGGGGGTGGGCCGGGTTACCCAGGCCAGGCTTGCCGAATTCAAAATCCATTCAGTACAGGATCTGAGGTCCCGGTCAAAGGAATTCCTGATCAGGGAGTTCGGCAAGCACGGGCAACAGTTGTGGCATCTGGCGCATGGAGTCGATGAGCGGGAAGTCACCCCCGACAGCGAAGTCAAATCAGTTTCTCAGGAAACGACTTTTGAGCGCGACATAACCGAGTATGAGTCGATTGAATCAAGCGTGATCTATCTGACTGAATGTGTCGGATATCGACTGCGGGAAGCCGGGATCAAAGGAAAAACAGTGACTGTTAAAATCAGATATGATGATTTCCGGACCATTACCCGTTCCAGAAGTCTGGATTTTTATACCAGCGCCACCGATGATATATGGCGGGAAGCCAGACTAATCCTGCGGCAAACGTTGAAGGACAAGCCGGTTTCAATTCGGCTCGCAGGGGTCAGGGTGTCCGGATTCGGGGAAAATAAAGGACGGCAGACAACGATTTTTGACGGGATTGCTGATGAAACGGGCCTGAAAGATCCCCGAAGCGATAAAAAACAGTTGCTGGATTCTCTGACCGATGAGATAAAGAACAAATACGGAAAGGAAAGTATAAAACGGGGAAAATCAATCAGGACAAACTGATGCTACGAATCCATGCCGAGAAACAGGTTGTCAATCAATCTGACTTCACCCAGCCGGGCGGCAATCAGCGCCCGCGGGGATTTAATTCCGGTTGACGGCGTCTGCCGGGACCACCTGGTTTCATCCCGGATCACGGCGTATTCCGTATGGATTTTCGGATGTCGCAAAATTCGGCGCATGATCTTTTCCAGTCTGTCGGGGTCCCTTGACCCGTTTTGCCAGTCATCCCGGGCGGCGCAGAGCGCTTCATAGAGTTTCGGCGCGATGGTTCTCTGGCGCGGCGTCAGATGTTGATTGCGGGATGACAGGGCCAGTCCCGATGGCTCGCGCACGGTTGGATGTACAATGATCCTGACTTTCCTGTTCTCGCGCGCAAGGTTTTTCGCCAGGTCCCTGACTACCAGGGTTTGCTGGAAATCCTTCTCACCAAAATACGCTGAGCAATCGCCGACGGTTCGGAACAGTCGATCCACAATGGTAACCACCCCTTCAAGGTGGCCGGGCCGCCAGTCCCCTTCCAGTCCCAATGCAGCGTTGCCCGCGTCAAGCAGGGGAATGTTGTTCATATCCAGGCTGTCCGGAAAAAACTGCCGGAGATTACCCGTGTAGACCATATCGCAGTTGGCTTTTTCCAGCAGCCGGTAATCCCGGTCCGGGTCCGCGGGATAGGTTGCCAGGTCTTCGGGATTGTTGAATTGCAACGGATTGACAAAAATGCTGGCGCAGCAGACATCATTGTTTTGTGCGGCGTTTCTGACCAGCGTCAGATGTCCTTCATGCAGCGCGCCCATGGTGGGGACATAGCCGATCGACAGTCCGCCCCGGCGCATCCGGCTGCACCATTCGGCCGCTTCCCGAGGTGAGGATAATCCGGTAATCAATGGTCGGGATTTCAGCCTACAGCCAGGGCAGAATGTCAGCCGCCTGATCAATCACCTCATCGGCGCCCCAGGCATGGGGGTCTTCTTCGGCGGCAATGTAGCCCCAGGATGCCGCCAACGTACGCATTCCCGCGCTTCTGCCAGCCTGGACATCGCGTTCATCATCGCCGATGTAAATCGTACTGGCCGGGTCGCCCCGCAGATGATTGCAGGCATGGATCAACGGCAGTGGATGCGGTTTCTTGACCGTTAGCGTGTCACCGCTGACCACTATTCCGGGAGTCGAGGGCATGGTCAGGATATTCAGCAGCCGGTCGGTCAGATAGCCGGGTTTGTTGGTCACGATTCCCCATTTTCTTCCACTTGCCTCGATTTTCTCAAGGATGGAATCCATGCCGGGGAAAAACCGGGTGTGAACCGCGATATTTTCCTCGTAGGCATTGAGCATCCGGTTCAGCAATGATTTCGCCTGGTCGTCTTCGGGCTGGCATCCGAAGGCCCGGCAGACCATGACCATGCTGCCTTTCGAGGCGAGAGAACGCAGGCTTTCCGTCGGCAGGGGAGGTTGTCCATGGTCTTCCAGCACCCGGTTCAGGGCGCCGCTCAGATCAAGGTGGGTATCGAGTAGAGTGCCATCCAGATCAAATAGTATGGTTTCGACGTTATTAGTCACGGGCAGGCAGGAGTCTCAGACCGGTTTTTCCATACGGGCGATGTAGTTGACTTCCAGCCCCTTGCCCAGACGGAAGGTTTGCAGAACCGGATTGTAATGCAGTCCGACCAGGTCACGGGTCTCAAGACCACAGTTGCCGCCCCACTGGTCAAGTTCACTCGGACGGATGAATTTCTCGTACTGGTGAGTGCCCGCAGGTAGCAGATTGAGCGCATATTCCGCGCCCAGTATGGCGAACACAAATGCTTTCGGGTGGCGGTTGATGGTGGAAAACCAGACGGTTCCGCCCGGTTTGACCAGTCTGCCGCAGGCCTGCACGATGCTGGCGGGGTCCGGTACATGTTCCAGCAGTTCCATACAGGTCACGATATCCCAATGTCCGGGTTTTTCCTCTGCCAGTTGTTCGGCTGTAATTTTCAGGTACTGGATATTTTTGACCTGGTTTTCCAACGCATGTAGCCGGGCGACTTCAATTTGCGCCTCACCGATGTCAATGCCGGTCACGTCCGCGCCTTTTACCGCCATCGCTTCGCTCAGGATGCCGCCGCCGCATCCTGTGTCGAGAACCCGGCGCCCCGCGAGCCGGGAATGCCGGTCAATATAATCCAGACGCAGCGGGTTGATTTGATGGAGGGATTTGAATTCCCCTTCAATATCCCACCAGCGCGCGGCGGAGCGGCTGAATTTTTCGACTTCCACCGCATCCACGTTCATCCGGTTTTGCTCGTTTTCGGTCATTTCAAACGCTATGAAGCCATTTTGTCCCGCCATTGACGTGCGCTATGGCAGACCCGATCTTTATCTATTGTGGTTAACTCATGATTATCCAGTACGCGCTCGCCATTGATCCAGACATTGGAAACCTGGCTTCGGGAGGCGCTGTAGACAACCTGGCTGACCGGGTTGAAAATCGGTTGAGTACTGCAATCAGATAGATCCAGGGTAATCAAATCGGCTTGTTTGCCAATTTCAATAGAGCCGACCAGGTGATCAATACCGAGCGCTTTTGCGCCATTCAGGGTTGCAGACTTCAGGGTGGACCAGGCGTTCAGCGCGGTCGGGTCTGCGCTAACTCCCTTGGCCAGCAAGGAGGCTGTACGCATTTCGGATAGCATATCGAGATCATTATTACTGGACGAGCCATCCGTTCCGATAGCCAGATTCACCCCCGCATCAACGAGAGCATGGGTCGGGCAAAACCCGCTTGCCAGCTTCAGATTGGATTCCGGGCAGTGCACCACGTGAACTCCTTGTTCGGCCAGGGTATTGATTTCACCATCGAGAAGCTGGGTCATGTGCACCGCCATCAGGCGAGGTCCGATCAATCCCAGTTGATTCAGTCTCTCCAGAGGTCGGATGCCGTATCTGGCCACAGATTCCTTGACTTCCTGTTCCGTTTCATGGACATGCATGTGTATCTGGCAATCGAGTTCCTCTGACAGCGCTGCAATCCGGCGCAGCGGTTCATCGGATACGGTGTAGGGGGCGTGAGGAGAAAAAGCGGCAGTGATTAGATTGGAATGACGAATGGCATCTTTCACTGACAGCCCCTTGCTAATGTACTCATCAGCATCTTTAGCCCAGACAGTCGGAAAATCAATCACGATCATGCTGATACAGGCTCTCATCCTGGCGCGTCCTGCTCGCTGCGCTACGATATCCGGGAAGAAATACATGTCATTGAAACAGGTTGTGCCCCCCTGAATCATTTCTGCACAGGCCAAGTCGGCGCCGGATTCTACGAAAGACTCACTTACCCATTTCCCCTCCGCTGGCCAGATCCATTCCTGCAACCATTCCAGTAGCGGTAAATCATCGGCATAACCCCTGAACAGGGTCATGGCCGCATGAGTGTGGGTATTGATCAGTCCGGGCAGCAGGACGGACTGATCCAGCGCCAGATCGGTTTTCGCCTTATACCGGGCTGAAATGGATTCGGATTTGTCCAGGCCAATAATCTGGCCCTGATCAACCGCGAGAGTGTATCCCGTAAGGACCCGCTCATCTGGAGCAATGGGGATGATCCATCCCGGTGTGATCAACAGGTCAATTTCTTGCATTGGAGGGTTCCGTGTTTACCCGGGGGTTGTATGGATGATCGGATTATAAGTCAAACTGGATGCTGCCGGAAGTAGTGGAAAGGTTCGGGGATGCCGTACTGTGGATTCCCACTTATCAAGGGAATGACGAGGGCTTGGGGCGGAGTATGACGACTGCGGGCCGGCACGGAGACCGGCCCCTACGACGATGGTTCGTTCGGGGATGCCGTACTGGCATGATTGCCGATGAAACAGGTGAGCGCATTGAGGACTCCATCGGGAGACTCCGACATGATATTGTGACCGCAATCCGGGAGCATGATGATTTCAGCCAGTTGGTTGCGGTCCGCTTCAATTTTCGCCAGTTTGGCCGGCGCCATCTTGTCTCGTTGCCCACTGACAAACAGAATCGGGCAGGTCACTTTCTCAAACGCGGCTTCGCCGTTACGGTAGTTATCGCAGGCTTGCAGATTGTAGTGGATTGATCCTTCCGGGCTGTTTTTCATCATGCTCATCTGCATCCCGGCGGACCAGAATCCGGGAACCGGCTCACCTCCGATTCTGGAGGTGTGACTCCATTGGGTCATCATGGAGTAAGCCTGCTCCGGGTTGTCCCGGGCAGCCTCCATCAATTGCGGCGTGACCGACATCGGATAACTGAAACCAACCAGGGAGAGAGTCTTCAGCTTTTGTCCGGCATGGTTGAAGTCGGCGGCGGCCTGTAGCGCAACCAGTGACCCCATGCTGTGTCCGACCAGATGAATACCGGCCGACGGAATCATCCCGATGACGGCATTCAGCCACTGCGCCATGTCTTCCACTCTGGACAACAGGGCGCCTTTACTGAATTTGTGCCCCGGCAGGTCGAGCGCCGCGACGTTATATCCGTGGTAGGCAAAATATCGGCTCTGGTGCGACCAGACGGTATGGTCCATCGACGCGCCATGCAGGAAAACCACGGTTTCCCGACTCTCATCCGGCTTGTGTGTCCCGGTATAAGCGTAGTAATCGGTATTATTGATTGTGATGTACATGGACATGGGTTCACATGGTTCAATTACGGGTTGTCTTTTTCGCCAGATGAATACCCCTGGAAAGGTCTTCCAGCAGGTCGTCAATATCTTCCAGGCCGACGGACACGCGAATCGTGCCTTCACCGATTCCCGCCTTTTTCAGGTCTTCGTCGCTCATTCGGTAGTGGGTCGTGCTGGCCGGATGAATGACCAGGGATTTCGCGTCGCCGACATTGGCCAGATGTGAGAAAATCTCCAGGCCCTCGGTAAACGCCCGGCCCGCATCGCGCCCGCCTTTCAGGTTGAAGCTGAATACCGCGCCCGCCCCCCTGGGTAGCAATTGTTGGGCAAGCTGATAGTCGGGATGCTCGGGCAGTTCCGGATAACTGACTCCTTCAACCTGGTCCGAAGCTTGCAGGAATTCGATAATCTTCCGGGTATTGGCTACATGACGCTCCATTCTGATGGACAGGGTCTCCATACCCTGGAGTATGTAAAAGGCTACAGTGGGCGACATACAGGCGCCGAAATCCCGCATTCCTTCACGCCGGGCGCGCAGCAAAAACGCTCCCTGGCTCGATTCTTCGTCAAATGACATATCATGAAAGCCTTTATAGGGTTCGGAGAGCGTCCCGAATTTTCCGCTCCTTTCCCAGTCGAACCGGCCCTGGTCAACCAGCAGGCCGCCGATCACCGTGCCATGACCGCACAGGAACTTGGTGGCGGAGTGCATGATCAGGTGGGCGCCGTGTTCAAACGGTTTCATCAGCCAGGGCGTGGTGAAGGTGGAATCAATCAATAATGGAATCCGGTTCTGCTCCGCAATCCCGGCCACCACCGGCAGATTCATCACGTCGTTGCCCGGATTGCCGATCACCTCGCCGAAGATAAGACGGGTTTCAGGTCGGATTGCATTGCGGATGCCGTCGATATCGCGAGGTGAAACAAAGGTCGTTTCAATACCGAATCGGGGAAGGGTATATTGCAGCAGATTATGCGAACCGCCATAAATCGCGCTTGAGGAAACGATATGGCTCCCGGTGTCCATGATGGTCGTGATCGCCAGATGCAGCGCCGCCTGTCCACTGGCGGTCGCAATGCCGCCGACCCCATCCTCCAGAGCCGCGATACGTTCTTCCAGCACGGCGGTGGTGGGGTTGGATAATCTGGAATAGGCGTGGCCGGGGCGTTCCATGTTGAACAGCGAAGCCGCCTGCAAGCTATCCTTGAAAACATAGCTGGCGGTCTGATAGATCGGGACAGCCCGGGCGCCGTGAACCGGGTCCGGCCGTTGTCCGGCATGCAGCGCCAGGGTGTCAAAACGGGTATTAATGGGTCGTGCCATCCGCTTGTTCCTGTTTCATGTCATAATAATATCTGGATACTATCTTATCATTCATTCTTGCAGGAATCTGCCATGCCTTTGCATTTCGAGAAATCAGAGCTTGCCGCCCGCCGCAACGCCGTGATCAATCTGCTTGAATCCAGGAATCTGGACGGGATCTTACTGTTCAAGCAGGAAAGTATGTATTACCTGACCGGTTATGACACTTTCGGTTATTGCTTTTTCCAGTGTCTGTACCTGGGCGTGGATGGCCGCTATTTCCTGGTGACGCGGGCGCCGGACCTGAGACAGGCGCGTCATACTTCGGACATTGAGGATATCCGGGTATGGGTGGACGGCGAAGGGGCTGATCCATCGAATGACCTGAAGCGGGCATTGCAGGATTACGATGTCGCGGGAAACAGGCTGGGCTGTGAATACAACGCTTACGGCCTGTCCGCGGCCTATGGCAAAATGCTGGAAGCCGGGCTGGACGGGTTTTGTACGCTCAGCGATGCCTCGACCCTGGTCAGTGAGCTTCGGGTGGTGAAAAGCGACGCCGAAATCGAATATGTCCGCAAGGCCGCGAGTCTGGCCGATGACGCGATGGACGCGGCGGTGGTGACCGCGGGCCCCGGGGTTTTTGAAGGCGATATCCTGGCGGCGATGCAGGGCGCCGTGTTCAGAGGGGGAGGGGATTATCCGGGCAATGAATTCGTGATCGGTTCCGGCGCCGGCGCTCTGTTGTGCCGTTATTTTTCCGGGCGGGAAACGGTCGGCGAGCGGGATCAGCTTACGCTTGAGTACGCCGGCGCTTATCGACGGTATCACGCCTGCCTGATGCAGACCTTCCTGACCGGCTCTCCAGTTGCCGAACACAGCGATATGCACCGGGCCTGTGTGGATGCGCTGGAAGCCTGTTTGCAGGCGATCAAACCCGGCGAGACAATGGGAACCGTGTTTTCGGAACACGCAAGAGTACTGGATGAGGCCGGGTATCGGGAACACCGCATGAATGCCTGCGGCTACAGCCTGGGCGCGATGTACACGCCGGTGTGGATGGATTTCCCGATGTTTTACGCGAACAATCCATATCAGATGCGGGTCAACAATGTGTTCTTTATCCACATCATCCTGATGAACAGCGATACCGGGAATTCAATGACGCTGGGGCAAACCATACGGGTTACTGAAATCGGAGTCGAACGGCTCAGCCGACAGCCAACCGACCTGGTTATTGTTTGATTTTACGGATTGAATCGCTGACCACTTCGGCGTCGAAAACCTCGATCATTTTCTGTACATTGCTGTCGTTGATGAAGGCCTGGCGCGCGGCTTTCTGTTCCTCAAGCTTCTGCTGTTCGATTTTCTGCGCCGGGGTGTTATTTTCAGGGGTGGCCTGACTCATATCTTCCAGTTTGACCTTGAGCCGCATGTCCATGGAGAATTGTTCCCTGAAGTGTTGTTCGATGTTGCGCTTCCTGTCTTCGGTGAACAGGGCGCGGCAGGAGGATTCCAGCGCTACGGTGACCGCATGGCCGTCAACAGAGACGGGTGACATGTTCATCAGCAGGGTCCGTTTGATACCGGTCAGTCCAGACTGGTCAATGAGGTTCTGCCATCCTTGTGAAGTTCCGATATTCTGAAGGTCGGGTTTCCCGGCCGCGGAGGAGGCGGGGTCTCTGGGCGTTGCGGACGCCCTGGATACTGCCGATACATCAGATGTGCCGGATGATGGAGACGCCACGGCCGCGGGGGAGGCGGAATCCAGTCTGGCGGTTTGCGGTTGCCGGCCCGGAGGGGGATTGGCGATGCGTTTCCGGGGTTGGAACGCCAGCATCCGCATGACTGTCATTTCAAATCCTGACGCCGGATCAGGCGCGTAAGGGAAATCCCGCTTGCCGAGCAGCGCGATCTGATACAGCAACTGTAATTCCTCGGCATCCATCCGGGTGGAAAACCGGCTGATTTCCCCGGTATCAATGCCTTTGTATTGCAGGGATTCAGGACTGATCTGGAAAAGCGAAACGTTATGAACCAGGGACATCAACTCATCCAGGGCGGTCGCATAATCCGCGGATTTCTCTGACATCCGGCCAATGGCGGCGAATACGCCGTCCGCGTCCCCGGCAATGATCTGATCGAACAGTTGATTGATCAGCTGGTCATCAATCATGCCCAGCATGGTCCGGGTCTGTGTGGTGGTAATGTCGCCGTTGCAATACGCGATTGCCTGATCGAGCAGGCTGAGAGAGTCCCGAACGCTGCCATTGGCGGACTTTGCCAGAATCAGTAACGCCTGGGGTTCGAATTGGATCTTTTCCGCTGTGAGTATGCTCGAAAGGTGGGCGCTCAGGCGCGTAATATCAACGGATTTCAGGTTGAACTGGATGCAACGGGAAAGGATGGTGGTCGGCAGTTTTTTGGGGTTGGTGGTGGCCAGCAGAAACTTGACGTGTGCGGGCGGCTCTTCCAGGGTCTTCAGAAGCGCGTTGAAACTGTGCGTCGATAACATGTGCACTTCGTCAATCAGATAGATCTTGAATCGGCTGATGGTCGGAGTGTACTGAACATTATCCAGCAGTTCCCGGGTGTCCTCGACTTTGGTGCGGGAAGCGGCGTCCACCTCGATCAGATCAATCAGATTACCCTGATCGACACCCTGACAGGCGCTGCATTGACCGCATGGCTCGGCGCTGATCCCGGATTCGCAAGTCACGGCCTTGGCGAAGATTCTCGCCAGTGTGGTCTTACCCACTCCCCTCGTTCCAGAAAACAGGAAAGCGTGATGGATGCGTTGATTGGTCAGCGCATTGGTCAATGCGGATACCACATGCTCCTGGCCGATCACCTCGGAAAAGGTTTTTGGCCGCCATTTTCGCGCTAGCGCCAGATAACTCATGGATTCAAATGGTGGCGGATCCGGAGCACCTTGTCCTGACACCCGAAATGATCGCTGCGGCTGCTTCCTTCCGGACCTGACCGGGTTCACGACCTGTCGCCATCAGGGAGATCCTCTTTCACCGCCATAGAAACAATAATAAACCGTTGTTGAGACGGTCAGGGGATTGTAGTGCGTATGGAGACAGTTTACTAGCAATCCAGAGTATGGTCCCGTTCCCACTGTGACAGGGATCGGGAGAAGTCGTTCCATTCATCCATTTTCAGTTTGCAGTAGGCATCCACCAGCGGCGCCCCAAGCTGTGCCCTGAGCGACTGGCCTTGTTGGGTCAACCGGATCGCGTCCAGCAGGTTCAGTGGCAGTTTCTTCAGCCCTTCTACGGTATGGCCCTCGGTATACATATTGATATCGAGACGTTTGCCGGGGTCGCGCTGGTTGTCAATGCCATCCAGTCCTGCCGCCAGAATTCCCGCCTGCAGCAGGTATGGGTTGGCGGCTCCGTCCATCAAGCGAAGCTCGAAGCGTCCCGGGTCCGGAATCCGGACCATGTGTGTCCGGTTGTTGCCGCCGTAACTGACCGCATTCGGAGACCAGGTGGCGCCCGACAGGGTCCGCGGCGCATTGATCCGTTTGTAGCTGTTGACAGTGGGATTGAAAATGGAGGCCAGCTCTTCCACATTGTGCATGATGCCGCCAAGAAACTGATACGCGAGTTCTGAAAGCCCCATTTCATCTCCGGTATCGAGGAACAGGTTTTCTTCTCCTGATTGATTCCAGAGCGAGACATGGGCGTGACAGCCATTGCCGGTCAGATTGCTGAAAGGCTTGGGCATGAAGGTCGCGCGAAGACCATGATTTTCGGCAATCTGTTTGACCATGTATTTGAAAAACACATGCCGATCCGCTGTTTTCAGGCAATCGTCAAAGTCCCAGTTCATTTCAAACTGGCCGTTCGCGTCTTCATGATCATTCTGGTACGGCCCCCAGTCCAGTTCAATCATGCAATCGCAAATCTGTGAGATCACGTCGAATCTGCGCATCAGCGCGGCCTGGTCATAGCAGGGCTTGGATTGCGTGTCCCGGCTGTCGGCGATGGATGCGCCGTCTTCGCTGATCAGGAAGTATTCACATTCAACCCCGGTTTTAAGCCGGTAACCTTGCCCGGCCGCTTTGTCGATCTGGTTTTTCAATGCCACGCGGGGAGAGGCCTCGATGGCTTTCCCGTCCATGTATAAATCCCCGGCCAGCCAGCCGACTTCGGGTTTCCAGGGTAACTGGATCAGGCTGTCCGGGTCGGGAATGGCAAACATGTCGCCATCTGCCGGACTCATGTCCAGCCAGGCCGCGAATCCGGCGAATCCGGCGCCGTCCTTTTGCATGTCCCCGATTGCCCTGGCCGGTACCAGTTTCGACCTGAGCGTCCCGAACAGGTCGACAAAACTGATTAAAAAATATTTGATGTTGTTTTGTTTCGCGATTGCCGCCAAATCTTTTGCCATGGTCTGTTTACCTCTTTATCCACTCATATCAAGAATAATAACGCATTTAACTAGTACTTTGTTCCCGGAATCCAGTCTGTTCCGACCAGTGGAATCCGGGCCATCGCGGCCGCTTCGACCGTCAGGGCCACCATGTCTTCGGGTTCCAGATTGCGGACATTGGTTTTTCCAGCGGCCCGGGCCAGGGTCTGGGTCTCCAGTGTCAGTACTCGCAGGTAGTTGGCGACCCGCCTGCCGGCCAGTCCTGGATCAAGCCGTTTCCCGAGATCCGGATTCTGGGTGGAAATACCGCTGGGGTCCTGGCCGTCCTGATAATCATCATAAAACCCGGCGCTGGTTCCAAGTTCATTGTATTGCTCTTCAAATTCCGGGGAATTGTCCCCCATCGCAATCAACGCAGCGGTGCCGATGGAAACCGCGTCCGCGCCAAGCGCGAGCGCCTTCGCCACATCCGCGCCGGAGCGGATACCGCCTGACACAATCAACTGCACCTTGCGATGCATACCCATGCCCTTCAGCGCGTCCACCGCGATCCGGGTTGCCGGAAGGGTCGGGATGCCGACATGTTCAATGAAAACATCCTGGGTGGCGGCAGTACCGCCCTGCATGCCATCCACCACCACGACATCCGCGCCGGCCTTGACCGCAAGCTGTACATCAAAAAAGGTGCGCGTGGCGCCAACCTTGATATAAATCGGAACTTGCCAGTCAGTCAACTCCCTTAATTCCTGCACCTTGATTTCAAGATCATCGGGGCCTGTCCAGTCGGGATGCCGACAGGCGCTGCGCTGATCAATCCCTTTCGGCAGGTTGCGCATTTCAGCGACCCGGTCACTGATCTTTTGACCGAGCAGCATGCCGCCGCCGCCGGGTTTCGCGCCCTGGCCGACCACCACTTCGATGGCGTCCGCTTTCCTCAAGTCGTCGGGATTCATACCATAGCGTGAAGGCAGGTATTGATAAACCAGAAGGTCGGAATGGCCCCGTTCTTCCGGTGTCATGCCGCCATCGCCTGTGGTGGTGCTGGTGCCCACCGCCGACGCTCCCCGTCCGAGCGCTTCCTTGGCCTGGGCTGACAGCGCCCCAAAACTCATTCCGGCAATGGTGATCGGGGTGGATATGGTGATCGGTTTTTTGGCGAACCGGGTCCCCAGAGTTACCGATGTGTCGCATTTCTCCCGGTAGCCTTCCAGTGGATAGCGCGACATGCTGGCGCCCAGGAACAGCAGGTCATCGAAGGATGGTACAGAGCGTTTGGCGCCAAACCCCCGTATGTCGTAGATGCCCTCTTTTGCGGCCCTCTGGATTTCCCGGATAACCGGGCGGGAGAATGTGGCTGATTCCAGCATCCAGGAATGATCAATCTTTTTAGTCATATCTGTCCGTCCGACGATTCTCTTGCTATACAGCAGTCGCGCTCAATAGGCGCTGGCGTTGTCAACCGCGAAATTGTAAAGCCTGCGGGCTGATCCATATCTGCGAAAGTCGTTCGCGCAGTAGTCAAACCGCGCCTCCCGCAGCAACCCGGCCAGTTCCTCCCTGTGTTCATCGCGCATCGGTTTCTCAACGCAATCCGTGCCCAGGCTTGCCACGGTTCCCAGTACATAGAGCCGCGCTTCGTATATTGAATCCCCCAGGTCATTGCCGACATCGCCGCAGACCACCAGCCGACCGCTTTGCGCCATGAAAGCGCTCATGTGACCGATGGAGCCGCCAATGACAATGTCCGATCCTTTCATCGAGATACCGCAGCGCGCCGCCGCGTCTCCTTCCACCACCAGCAGCCCGCCGTGGGAGGTGGCGCCGCAGTATTGGGAGGCGTTGCCCTTCACCCGGACCGAACCGGACATCATGTTTTCAGCCAGGCCGGGGCCGGCATTGCCGCTGACCACGATATGGGCGGCCTGGTTCATGCCCGCGCAGTAGTAGCCCACATGGCCCTGGATATCTACGTCCGTGTTGTACATGGCGCCGGCGGCGATATTGTGTTTGCCGCCGGGATTCAGCGCCACAAACTGTTGTGAAGACGAGGCATCGCTGTGCAGCGCCTGATTTAATTCCCGGACACTGTCGCTGGCCAGATCAAAGGTTCTCATCAGTGTCTCTCCCAACTGTAAATCCGGGCGGGTTCAGGTTCCCAGATTCGGGCGTTCTGGTTACCCGGCAATTGCGCGATGGCGCGGTACTCCGAAGACATGGCCACCCAGTCATCGGTTTCCGCGATCACAGCGGGCTTGCAGGCGATCGGGTCCCGCAATACCGCAAATCCATCCCGGGTTCCGATCGCAAAAGTGTAGAACCCGTCCAGATCAACCAGCGCCGCTTCCATCGCTTCGTTCAATGTGGCTCCCTGACCCAGACGCCAGGTCAGATAGCCGGCGGCCACTTCACTGTCGTTATCGGTCTGGAAGCGGATGCCTTCGCTCCTCAGGTTCTCCCGGAGCCGGTTGTGATTGGACAGCGAGCCATTGTGCACCAGACACAGATCAAGCCCGGTATTGAACGGGTGGGAATGTTCGGTTGTAACGATACTTTCCGTCGCCATACGGGTATGGCCGAGCGCATGAGTCCCACTCATTGAATTGAGGTCGAATTTCCGGATAACCTGATCCGGCAGGCCCTTTTCCTTGAAAATCTCGATTGAGCTTCCGGTGCTGGTGATTCTCACGCCCTGGAGATTGTCTTCCATCCAGCCGCAAACCGTGTCCCCGTCCCCCCGGATTATGGCAACGGCATGATTGGCGGCCGGGCGGAGCGACGCGGTCGAGTCAATGCCTGAACGGATGGACTCCGCTATCCGGTTCCAGTCGATATCATCGGCGCCCTGAAGCGTTATCTTGACGGAATCATCTGGCACGGGATCATGGTAGATCGCGAAACCGGCGCTGTCCGGGCCGCGGTCCGTCATCTGCACCAGCATGGCGGAAACCAGACTCCCCAGATTTTTCTCGAGCCCCGGCGATTTTGTATACAAACCGACTATTCCACACATAAGCAGTTAATTCAGGATTTGGTTGAAAGAACAGGAAACCCTGGCTTGTGGCCCGTTGGCCGACAAGTCCGGTCGCCAATAATGACAGGTATTGTCAGTCCAGTAAACAGGTTATGACCGGATCGGCTATAATCCGGTCAACCTCATAACGCGCATTATATCAAACCGGACTCCTGTCGGAAAAGATACAATTCCCGTGGAAGCGGGGAACCATATAACCGGATCATGACATTCTCCATTATCGGGCGCTGCCAGGACAGCGACATGTTCGGGGTGGCCATCACCACCTCCAGTATTTGTGTCGGCGCGCGTTGCCCGCACGCCAGGGCGGGTGTGGGCGCCGTTGCCTCCCAGAATATTACGGACCCGGCATTGGGGCCGGCCCTGTTGGATCAACTGGCGGCGGGGAAATCCGCGCAACAGGCGCTGGACAGCATCGTCACCGGGTTGGAAAACGCTGAGTACCGCCAGTTGACGGTGGTCGATTCGAATGGCGATACCGCTTGTCATTCCGGCGCTGAAATCCTCGGTATCCACGCCGAATCGAGTGGTCATCATTGTTTCGCGGCCGGCAATCTCCTGCAGAATACGGGCGTGCCCGGAGCGATGACCCGGGCTTTCGAAGACCTGCGCGGCAGGCGCCTTGCCGAACGGTTGCTGCGGTCTCTCAAGGCCGGGCAGGATGCCGGCGGGGAAGCGGGTGAAGTCCATTCCGCCGCGTTACTGGTGGTCGATAGCCAGCCCTGGCCTCTGGTGGATCTGAGAGTGGATTGGTCAGACGACGATCCGGTTGTGCTCCTGCAGGCGTTGTGGGAGGAATATCAGCCCCAGATGCTGGATTATGTGACGCGCGCTGTGGACCCGGCCAACGCCCCGTCTTATGGGGTTCCGGGCGAACTGTAGTTTCACTGATTGATTGGAAATGAATACCCGCCTGGATCATATCGTGATAGCTGCCCGGTCCCTTGAGCAGGGAGGGCAATATATTAAAGATCTATTGGGTGTGGACATTCCGGATGGGGGCCGCCATGACATGATGGCCACCCACAACAAGGTGATGTCTTTGGGGAAGAATGTTTATCTCGAAGTGATTGCGATTGACCCGGGCATGATGCGGCCCGATCAACCCAGATGGTTCGGCCTTGACGACCCTCATGTCCGAAGGTCGATTGAGGAAACGCCCCGCTTGTTGACCTGGGCAGTCAATACCCCCGACCTGAATAACCTGGTAAGCCATTCGAGTGTTCCTTTGGGAATCATAAAGGAGGCTCAACGCGATGACCTGAAATGGCGGGTGGCCATTTCAGAAGATGGCAGAATGCCTGCTGCCGGATTCATTCCACTGTGCATTCAATGGCAGGTTGATTTTCATCCGTCCGAGCGCATGCAGCAGTTGAATTGCCGGTTCGGGTCCCTGAAATTATATCATTCAGGAAAGCCCTGGTTGATTGATGCGCTCGAATCCATCAACGCAGCGCAGCTTGTAAGCATTGAAGAAATCGATGATTGCCACCCTGCGTACATGGAGATGAAAATACATTGTCCAAGGGGTGAAGTCATTGTTTCGAGTTTGAATTCACGGTAGATACCGGTCAGAGGCCATCATGTCAAAAAACCCCTTGGATTTCAGTGAAGAACTGTATGAATATGTTAAATCCGTTTCCCTGAGGGAGTCAGAACAACTCAGGTCGTTGAGGGAGGTGACTCAGGAAATGGAACTGGCGAACATGCAGGTTTCTCCGGATCAGGGGCAGTTCATGGCGATGTTGGTCAAGCTGATGAATGCGAAATGTGTCGTCGAGGTAGGTACATTCACCGGCTATAGTGCGTTGGCGATGGCACAGGCGTTACCGGATGATGGCAGACTCATCGCCTGTGATATCAGTCGGGAATGGACCAGTACCGGAGAGATTTACTGGGAACAGGCGGGAG
The DNA here is from genome assembly GCA_965214205.1 of Candidatus Poriferihabitaceae bacterium. Lineage (GTDB taxonomy): Bacteria > Pseudomonadota > Gammaproteobacteria > Arenicellales > Poriferihabitantaceae. The sequence continues at coordinate 1,681,066 of OZ243941.1, forward strand.
TCGCTGACCGGATCGATTTGAGAATCGGCCCTGCGCTGGAGACGATGGATGAATTGCTCGATGAAGGGTTGGCAGGGTCGGTCGACCTGATTTTTATAGATGCCGACAAGGGGAGTTATCGGAATTACTACGAGCGTGGAATCGAATTGCTGAAAACCAATGGTCTGATTGTCGTGGACAATGTGTTTTGGGACGGGGCGGTGATCGACGATCGGAACCAGAAAGAGGATACGGTGAGCATCCGCAATATGAACCGGATCATTTCCCGGGATCAAAGGGTGGATATTTCGATGATTGCGATCGGTGACGGGTTGTTCCTGGCAAGAAAAAAGTGAAGATGGTTTATCACAATTATATTTATAATCAGTATTTTATATTATTTGTCTGATAAAAGAGATTAACTATTTTGCAACTCGAACAACGAGCCGAATTGCGGTAACCGGTCTTCGACCCCGGCGAGGCGCAGTGTATGCCAGGCCATGGCGTGGTTGGAGGACGTGATCGGCAGGTCAAGACTGCCTTCCAGTTTCCGGCAGGCCTCGATGAGTCGTACCGAGGTACAAGAAACAAAAACGGCATCTATATCCGCATGTTTCATGATTTCCCGGATTCCCGATTCAATGGATTGCGGGGTGATGCGGGAAACATTGGAATCCCGGTTCTCATTGAATGATCCGAATACCGGGACATCCAACCCCCGGTCAGTCATGTATCCGGCCACGATTCGATTTACTGATTCGCAGTAGGGCGTCAGAACCCCGATTCTCTTTACTTTCAGTGCACGAAAAGCCGCGAATGCGGCAGTGATCGGGGTTGTGCATTCTGCATTCGGTTGCACTGCGTGGATGCGCTCGAAAACCTTGTCCTCGCCGATTGCCGTGCTGGCCGAGGTGCAACCGTAGGCAATCACATCCAACGGTGTACCCGGAGTCAATAGCCGGGCGCTCTGTGTAATTCGCGGAGCCATGGCACGTAGCGATTCAGGCGTGATTACATCGTCATTGGCAATGCGACTGTGGTACAGCGCGACCCCCTCCACCTGATGAAATATCCGCCGCCATTCCTGCTCAATGGTATAGTCCGTGGACAGCACAATCAGCCCGATTTTCGCGCGTATGGCCAGTCCTTCATCCATCTCAAAAGGCAGGTTTTCGAGCAGTATCATACGTTCCTGGTCCGGCGGTTGTTGAGAAGTTTAGTAGTGGATACAGCCGGGATTGTACAGGATTACCGGAATCGGACAGTCTCAATTCCGGGCTGAATAAGCCTTGGGTTTTCGCCGGATCAGAGCCGGTTAAGGTTAAGAGGAGAAACGCTTTCTGATGTAGTGTTTTATGGAGGAGCGTTGCCACCAGGATAATTTCTGCCCGATCGTTCCTGACTTTCTCAGGTCGCGTTTCAGGTCGGGCCACACTGCGCCGACATTTTCGGGATTTAGTCCGAGACTGGCATACGGGCAGGAGTCGCAAACCACTCTCTCCAGAAATAATTTCTTGCCGGTGTCGTACTTGGAGACATAGTTGTTAGAAGCGGCGCCGCCTCCACCACCGCCACCGCCACCGGACGCCAGGGCCAGCGTACAGACCAGGAAACCTGAAACTATGATACCTTTCGCGATGTTTATATTCTTGCTGTACCTGTATGCACTCATTGACATGGCTCCCCCCTTTAGCGCCGGAGTTCAATCGTTGTGAATCAACAGCAATAATATCATGCTGATTACTGAAATTGGACATGGTCAATCCCGTTAGTTCCATTCGATTGCCGTTTCTGATCCATATTCTGGCGGGGACGCTGGTCGCGGTGGGTTGCGTCTTCCTGGCTATCCGGTCAGGCGCTTCTCCCGGCGGCGCTGACCTGTTCGATTTCCTCGCGGGATACTGGGGTATCGCGGCCGTTGTCGCGGTTTACTGGTTCTGGTTGCGGGCCAGGCAGATTGAGCCGGGTTTCTGGCCGGTTTTCCTGTGGGCGGCGCTGTTCCGGCTGATCGGTGTCTGGGGGCAGCCGATACTCGAAGATGATTTCTACAGGTACCTGCTGGATGGCTGCCTTTTTATATCCACCGGGTCGCCCTATGGAATCGCGCCGTCTTCTCTTTTTATCGAGAACAATCTTTCTCCTGTTTGTGAGGCCACCTTGAGCGGAGTGAATAACCCGGACCTGCCCACAATTTACGCTCCCTTCCTGCAATATGTATTCGCTCTGTCCCATCTGCTGTCGCCAGCGAATGTCGATGTTCTGCAGCTCATCATGGCGATTTTTGATCTGGCTGTGATCTGGCTGTTGGGCAGGAGCCTGTCTGCCCCTGTCCAGTATGTACTGTTGTACGCCTGGTGCCCATTGGCGCTTAAAGAATTCGCCTTCACGGCGCACCCGGATATCATCGGCGCCTGTCTTTTACTGGCTGCGTTTGTCGCCCGGAAAAACAGCCGTACCGCGGTCGGCTGCATTCTGCTGGGTCTCGCTATCTGCACGAAAATATTCGCGGTCCTGGCATTGCCCTTTTTCCTTTACAGGCAGCCGTTGCGGTATTGGGCTATCACATCGGGCGTTATTGTCCTGTTGTATTTGCCGTTTCTGTTTCAGGGGCAGACGGATCTGCCAACGCTCGGGATATTCGTTGAGCGCTGGAGCTTCAATCCATTCCTGTTTGATCTGGCGTCGACGCTGGCGCCCGACCTGTTGGCGAGAATTTTGTGCGCGGCCCTGTTCTTGATCTGGTTTGGTTTTTATCTGGTCCGCTATAATCGGCAATGTGAGGCTACTGAAATACCCAGGATGGACTGGGTGTTCGGGATGTTTCTGTTGTTGTCGCCCGTGGTCAATCCATGGTATCTGATCTGGCTGCTGCCTTATGCGGCGCTCCGTCCAAGTTGCTGGGCCTGGACCGCTTCCATTTTCGTGTCGCTGTCCTATGCGACCGGGCTGCATCTGGCAGACCCGGATTTGCGGGCCTATGAGGTTGCCGCGCCCGCCCGGATTGTCGAGCTGACCGGTATCGCGGTGGCGCTGTTGATTGACTACAGGAGGGGCGGGTTTCGGTGAGGCCGGGAATCAGTGAAGACTTTGAGGCTTGGGGGAGACCGCCAGTCGTATGATCCAGTAGAAAATCCGGTACCCGGCCATCAGCGAACCTCGCAGTGTTCCGGACACTTTCGATTTTCCCACTCTCGGCCGGTAACGCACCGGCGCTTGCAGAATCGTGGCTCCGGCCAGGGAAGCCTTTAATTGCATTTCCGCTGTCCAGCCGAAACTTTCATCTTTCACTTGCAGTCTGGTCAATGTGCTTTTGCCCAGGCATCGCATCGGCCCCAGATCTTCGTAGCGGAACCCGTGAAGCAGTCGAATGGCGCGGCAAGCCATTTGGGTTCCCCATCTCTGGTGCCGGAACAGCCCGCCCGGCGTGTCCCTGTCCTCCCGCCGGCAACCGATGGCAAGGTCGCAATAATCATGCGCCACCGGTTTCAACAGTTTGACCAGATCTTCCGGATAGTCACTGTAGTCACCGTCTATGAACGCCAGGATGTCGGTATCGCCGGCTGCGCGGATCCCGGTCAGACAGGCTTTTCCGTAACCTTTCTGTGGTTCCCGCACCACCCGGGCTCCGGCCTGCTCGGCCTTGGCGGCGGTTGCGTCCCGCGAGGCGTTGTCGACCACCAGAACCTGATCCACGCAATCGGGGAGATCGTGAATCACGCGGGCTATGGACCCCTCCTCATCCAGCGCCGGGATGATGACGGTAATGTGCCGGTGATTGATCATGACCGTATTTCGTTCAGTTTCCAGTCGTATTCATAATCGCTGATTTTTGTGAAAGCCTCCAGTCCCCGGGCTAGATCGGGTTGGGCGTACTGTATGAAATGCTTGATGATCTCGCGATCGCTGCCACCGAAATCCTCCATATACCAGTCAAAAATACTGGACACAATCAGCCGGTCTCCATGAATGGTGACGCCTCGGGGATGATTGATGTACTGCCTCGCGGCATCATCGAGCAGGTCCTCGATATTGTCTGCCGTAAAGGCCGTCGCCTGCAGGTTGGGACAGCCGATGGACGCGCAATTCACCGCATAGTGGATCCGGTTGTCCTGAAAAACGGGGCGCAGGATTTCATGCTCGATATCATCCAGGCTGAGTTTCATCCCTTCGACTGTAACCAGTTTTTCTTTCCACGGGCCGCGCGACAGCAGGCTATAGGAAATCTTGCGAATGCTTTTCACCGGATAATGGTCGAGAATCACTTTGACCGTCACCGCGTTATACAGGTTTATCCAGTAGGCGTACTGCTGTCGCCGGCCGGCCTCCGTTACGATTACGGACTGCAACCTGTCGATATAGCTTTCCAGCGCTTCCCGGTCCGCCGAGGTCACAACCGAATAATGGAAGTAATTCAATCCCTGTTTTTCCTCGATATAAGTGGCCAGCAACCGGTCCCAACTGCTGTGGTCTATCGTGATTTCACTATCTGCGTTTGAATGGCTCCAGTACTCGGCCAGTTTCGAATCGGCATAAGAATTGCCGGAAAGTGTGATGAGCAGAAGAAAAGCGCCTGAAAGGGTAGTTCGCACTGTATTCATGTCTGATATTTGTCGTTTGTCGGGGTTGTTTGCGGTTCTGTCTGTACGGTCTGACAGCAAAATCGGTGATTAGTGCATTCTATCGACTGGAAATGTAATCCGGTCTGAGTGCGGGAGCAACCCTCCGTGGTGGCCGGGTATGGATTTCCCGGAATCCGGGGTGGCGACAGGCGGGATTATTGACTATAGTCCGGTTATGATGGAGCGATTTGACTACATTATTGTCGGCGCCGGTTCCGCCGGTTGTGTGCTGGCCAACCGGCTTTCGGAAAATCCCGATGTCCGTATCCTGCTGCTTGAATACGGCGGCAGGGACAACAGTATCTTCATTCAGATGCCGACCGCGTTGTCCATTCCAATGAATACGAACCGGTTTGCCTGGCAGTTTTACAGTGAGCCGGAGCCCTTCCTCGACAATCGAAAAATGCACTGCCCCAGAGGCAAGGCGCTTGGCGGCTCTTCTTCCATCAATGGCATGGTCTATGTCCGCGGGCACGCGATGGATTATGAGGAGTGGGCCGAGCAGGGGGCGCAGGGATGGGACTATCGACATTGCCTGCCTTATTTCAGGAAGGCCGATGACTGGAAGTTCGGCAGCGATGAATATCGCAGTCAGGGCGGACCGTTCGCGGTCAACAATGGCAATGAGATGAAGAACCCGTTGTATCGCGCATTTATCGAAGCGGGTATCCAGGCCGGTTATGCCCGCACGGAAGATTACAACGGGTTCCGCCAGGAAGGTTTTGGCGCGATGCACATGAACGTCAAAAATGGCGTTCGCTGGTCTGCCGCCAACGCCTATCTGAAGCCGGCCATGCGGCGCGCCAACCTGAAAGTGGTGACGCGAGCGTTGACTCACCGCATTGTCCTCGACAACAAAAAAGCCACCGGCATTGAATATCAGGTCGGTGACCAGCATCATGTCGTCAAAGCTGACAGGGAAGTGATCCTGAGCGCTGGTTCGGTCGGGTCTCCACAGTTGTTGCAGATATCCGGGATCGGTCCATCGGAGGCGCTGAAGGAGGCCGGGGTCCAGGTGATTCACGACTTGCCCGGCGTCGGCGGCAATCTGCAGGATCACCTGGAATTTTACTTCCAGTTCCGTTGCAAAAAGAAAATCACCCTGAACGGGAAGCTCGATCTCTGGAATAAATTCCTGATCGGCGCCAGATGGTATCTGTTCAAGACCGGGCTGGGCGCCACCAATCATTTCGAGTCCTGCGCGTTTATTCGCTCCCGCGCCGGAATCAGGGCGCCTGACATTCAATACCATTTTCTGCCGGCGGCGATGAGATACGATGGCAGAGCCGCCTTTGACGGCCACGGATTCCAGGTTCATGTGGGACACAACAAGCCGTCCAGCCGCGGTCGAATCCATATCCGGTCTTCTGATCCGCTGGACAAGCCCTCCATTTTATTCAATTACCTGCGGACCGAGGCGGACCGGCAGGGGTTCCGGCAATGTGTTCGGTTGACCCGGGAGATCATGGCGCAACCGGCCATGCGGGATTATCGCGGCGCCGAGATACAGCCGGGTGAGTCGATACGCGATGATGATGAAATCGACGCCTGGGTCCGGCAGAATGTGGAAAGCGCCTATCATCCCTCCTGTAGCTGCAAGATGGGAAATGACGAGTCGGCTGTGGTCGATTCTGAAGCCCGGGTTCGGGGCATCGAGGGTCTGAGAGTGGTGGATTCCTCTGTTTTTCCCGTCATTCCAAACGGCAATCTGAACTCGCCGACCATCATGCTGGCCGAACGCGCCGCGGATCTGATCAAGGGCAAGGGTATGCTCGCGCCTGCCGACGTCGAGGTAGGTATTGCGGATAACTGGCGGGAAAGCCAGCGCTAAGTCGGTTTGGTGGGTCTCAGGCCAGTTCTGGGTAATGGTGGTCTCTGGCGAATGCTTCCAGTTCAGGAATTGTTCGGTAGGCATCGGCCTCAACCGTGGAAAAGCGTTTGATCGCGAGAAATGACCGGATGTTGTCGGGAAGCTCTTCGAGGCAGGTATTGAGGGCCCGGGTCAGGCGGGCCGGGTTGAGTTCGGACCGCTTCGGCTGGACGAAGGGCAGTCCGGGAGTCGAGACAGTCTGACCGATAATTCTGACGCCGGGGATTCCGGGCTGGTTCCGCCGCCGGGCGAAATGCCAGGTGACCGCGTCAATTGCGGCGATGTCCGCATGACCCTGTATCAGGTTGTCGATGCTGGCGAGGTGGGACCCGCTCATCCGTGTTTGCCTGAAGAACGGGGCGCCACTGGCGATTCGGCTGATTTCATATCGAAACACATTCATTCCGCTGTTTGAATCGCGGTCGTTGAAGGTCGCGGTCGAGCCGGAGAAATCACTCAGGCGCCGCCCCGGATGATTTTGCCGGGCAATGATCCAGCTTGAATAGTGGATGCCGTCGCATCCATCGACATCGAATTCCGCGACACAGACCGGTTTGTGGGTATGAACCAGTTTCGTCATGAAGGGGTAGCCGCAGGTATGGCCGAGCAGCAGGTCGGGAGACTGGAGCGCCGCGTCTCCACCATCAAACCGGAGCGTGGCCGGAGTGTTGAACGGAGCGGGCAGGTATTCATGCAGATTGCGGAACAATCCGCTCCAGGCCTCCCTGAGTTCAGGTGAAAAGGCGTACATGCCACATTGCAGCGCGGGCGATGATTCGACAGGATTCGTCATCCGACAATGCTATCATTGTGGACACTGATTGGTTATATTTATCCGCAATTTCTCTACAGGATATCCGATGCCGCGACATAGAAGGCGTACCCGCTCGGCGCCTGCGTTTCAGCTCAACCAGCTTCCGGTCCGGACATTGATCAATCCGTATCCTCCGGTATCCGTGCTGAGCGAGGAATCGCTGGAAATGATTCATGACGGTTCGCTGCGTCTCCTCGAACAGACCGGCCTGGAGATCATGAATGACCGCGCCAGGGCGTTGATGGTCGAGCATGGCGCTGAGATCGACCCGAAATCCGGCTATGTCAGGATGCAGCGGGAAATGGCGCTGGAGAAGATTTCCACGATCCCGTCGGAATTTACGTTGCATGCGAGAAATCCGCGTTTCAATTCAACCTACGGCGGCAACCGTATCAATTTTTCACTGGTCGCCAGCGCTCCGAACAGTTCGGACCTGGATAACGGCCGGCGTCCCGGAAATTTCTCGGACTTCTGCAAGTTCCTGAAACTCGGCCAGATTTTCAATGTGATTGCCTGTCACATGGCCTATCCGGTCGAGCCGACAGACCTGCCCCCGCATCTGAGGCATCTGGACGCTTACCATGCCTACATTACCCTGACCGAGAAACCGTGGGGGGTCTACTGTCTGGGCAACGGCCGGGTTGAGGATGGCCTGGAAATGCTTGCCATCACCCGAGGCGTTGACAAGGAGCGGATCAAATCCGAACCCGGCATTATCACGGTGGTCAATACCAACTCGCCATTGCGGGTGGATGTTCCGATGTTGGACGGGCTGATGTTGATGGCCGAATATGGTCAGCCGGTGGTGGTGACTCCGTTTACGTTGTGCGGCGCCATGAGTCCGGTCACGCTGGCCGGGGCATTGGCCCAGCAAAACGCCGAAGCTCTCTGCGTCCTCGCGATTACCCAGATGGTCAATCCCGGCGCGCCGGTCATGTATGGAGGATTCACGTCGAATGTGGACATGAAGACCGGTTCCCCCGCGTTCGGCACGCCGGAATATGCGAAGGCGGTTCTGGCCGGAGGACAACTGGCGCGGCGGTACAACATTCCATACCGCACCTCCAATGTGAACGCCGCGAATTGCGTCGATGCCCAGGCAGCCTGGGAGTCAGGTATGTCGTTATGGTCAGCGGTGATGGGCTACGGCAATATGATCATGCATAACGGCGGCTGGCTCGAAGGCGGACTGTGCGCGTCTTTCGAGAAGCTGATTGTCGATGTGGAAATGGCGCAGATGATGTCGGAGTTCCTGCAGCCCGTTGCGGTCAATCAGGCAGAGCTGGCTTTGGACGCGATTGCGGAAGTTGGCGCGGGCGGTCACTTTTTCGGGTCCGCGCATACCCTTGAGAGGTACAGGGACGCGTTTTATGATCCGGTGGTTTCGGACTGGAGCAATTTTGAAAACTGGCAAGAAGGGGGTTCTGTTGATACGGCGCAGCGCGCCAACAGACTGTTCAAACAATTGCTGGATGATTATCAGCAGCCTGATCTTGATCCGGCCATCCGGGAGCGTCTGGACGAATACGTGACGCGCCGGAAAACCGAAATCAAGCCTGCCTGGTAAAACCGGACGACATACAGATTTCATCGTACAGGTTATAATGGAAACACAGACACAGGTCGCGATTATCGGGGGCGGGGTGGTCGGTTGCAGTGTGCTTTACCACCTCACCCGGCTCGGCTGGAAGGATGTCATGCTGATCGAGCGGTCGGAGTTGACGTCCGGTTCCACCTGGCATGCCGCCGGGGGATTTCATACCCTCAACGCCGATACCAATATGGCCGCCCTGCAGGGTTACACGATTGACCTGTACCGGGAGCTGGAGGAAATTTCGGGACTCAGTTGCGGTTTGCATCATGTCGGCGGCATTACGCTGGCCGGGACGCCGGACCGGATGGACTTTCTGAAGGCGGAGCGCGCGAAGCACCGCTATATGGGGCTGGATACGCAATTGGTCACGCCCGAAGAAATCCGGCGACTGTCTCCTGTCACCAGCGCCGATGGCGTGTTGGGCGGGTTGTATGATCCGCTCGACGGCCACCTGGACCCGTCCGGCGCCACCCATGCTTATGCCAGGGCGGCGCAACGACAGGGCGCTGAAGTGGTATTGAGAAACCGGGTTCATCAGACCCGTCCGCGAGCCGATGGAAGCTGGGAACTGGTGACCGACCAGGGCACGATTACCGCCCGCCATGTGGTCAACGCCGCCGGATTATGGGCGCGCGAAGTCGGCGCCATGGCTGGCGTCAGCCTGCCCCTGCATCCAATGGAGCATCAATATCTGGCTACCGGCAAAATTGATGAGGTGGTGAACCATGGCAAGGAGTTGCCGCATGTCATGGACCCGGAAGGGGAAAGCTATTTACGTCAGGAAGGGCAGGGTCTGGTGATCGGGTTTTATGAGCAGCAATGTACGCCGTGGGCGGTGGAGGGCACGCCCTGGGATTTTGGCCACGAACTGCTGCCCGACAATCTGGACCGGATCAGTGACGCCATGGCCCATGCCTTCAAACGGTATCCGGTACTTGAAAGCGCCGGGATCAAGACGGTTATCAATGGCCCGTTTACTTTTGCGCCGGATGGCAATCCGCTGGTCGGCCCGGTTCCGGGATTGAAAAATTACTGGTCGGCCTGCGGCGTGATGGCCGGTTTCAGTCAGGGCGGAGGGGTCGGCTTGACGCTGGCGCAGTGGATGGTTGACGGCGAGCCTTCCCGCGATGTATTCGCGATGGATGTCGCCCGATTCGGAGACTACTGTACCCGTGCATACACCCGGATCAAGGTATGTGAAAACTATCAGAGACGTTTTTCAATTTCCTACCCGAACGAGGAGCTGCCGGCGGCGCGCCCTTTTCATACCACCCCGGCATACGGAATCTGGCAGCGGAAAAACGCGGTTTTCGGCTCGGCTTACGGCATGGAGGCGGTCAATTATTTCGCTCCTGAGGGGGAGGAGCCTTATGAAATTCCATCGTTTCGGCGCTCGAACGCTTTTGCGGCCGTGGCCGGGGAATGCCATGCCGTGCGTACCTCGGTGGGTATCAACGAAATCCATAATTTCAGTAAATTCGAGGTCACCGGAAAGAATGCCCGGCAGTGGATCGATACGATCATGGCCGGTCGAATGCCAAAGGAGGGGCGGTTGACCCTTTCCCCGATGCTGAGTCCCAGGGGCAGGCTGATCGGAGATTTCACGATCTCCAACCTGGGTGATGATGTATTTCAGATGAACGCCTCTTATGCGGCCCAGGCCTTTCATGAGCGGTGGTTCGAACAGCATCCTGAAGAGGGAGTGCAGGTAACCAATATCTCACGGCGGAGAATCGGGTTCCAGATCGCCGGGCCGAACGCCAGGGAATTGCTGGGTCGGGTCACGTCGGCTGATGTCAGCGCCGAATCCCTGCCTTTTCTCGGCGTGCGCCGGATGCAGGTCGGTCTGTGTGACGCGATTGTGCAGAGGATTTCCTATACCGGCGATCTGGGGTATGAGATCTATGTGCCGGCGGATCAGCAGATCGCGTTGTATACCGCGTTGAGCGAGGCGGGCAGGGACCTGGGTTTGCGGCCGTTTGGAATGAGGGCCATGATGAGTTTGCGCCTCGAAAAGTCCTTCGGTTCCTGGTTAAGGGAATACAGACCGGATTTCATGCCCGTGGAAACCGGCATGGACCGGTTCGTCGACTATGGCAAAGCATCGGATTTCATCGGCAAACAGGCGGCCCTGAAAGACAAGGCGGCTCCGCCTGTCCGGAAATTGTGCACGTTTGTGGTGGATGCCATTGACGCGGACGCGGTCGCCGATGAACCGATCTGGCATGACGGCCAGGTGGTCGGATTCGTCACTTCAGGCGGATATGCCCACTATACCGGCAAAAGCGCCGCCATCGGCTTTCTGCCGGTCGAACTGATTGAGGAGGGTCGGCGGGTCGAGATCGAAATCCTGGGCGAAAAATGCCCGGCCCGGCTGGTTGCCTCTCCGTTATTCGATCCTGAAGGGTCCAGAATGCGGGATTAGTCGGAGGAGTCAAAGGGAGTCGGCAGAAATCAGCGGGAGTCAGCGGGAGTCAGGGTTCGATTCCGAAAATGGCTGGCTGAAATTCTTCGAGCGAGCCAAGCAACTGTTCCGCCCCGTGGTAGCGGGATGAGTCCATGTTCGGGTCGGGGACGGCGATGACCCGCATCCCGGCCGCCAGACCGGCCGCCAGACCGGATGGCGCGTCTTCAAAAACCAGGGTTTCCGCTGGCGCGGCCGCCAGGCGTCTGGCGGCGATCAGAAAGATGTCCGGGGCCGGTTTGCCTTGTTTGATTTCCGCGTCATCTCCGGTCACCACGACATCGAACAATGAAAACCAGGCCCGGTGCCGGGTGATCTTGATCTCGAACATATCCCGGTTCGAGCTGGTCGCGACGGCTATCGGAATCCGGTTCTGATGCAGGCTCCGGATCAGGCGTTCGGCGCCAGGCAGGGGATCGTTCTGTGCGAAGGCCTGCCGAAGGAGAACGTTCCTCTCCTCAAGATATTGTTCCGCGCTGATCGGAAGGTCCAGAGCATCGACCAGATATCGGGCGGCATCCAGTTGCGGGCGGCCAATCATGTTGCCCTTTATTGACCAGTCGAAGGTCTTGCCGAATCGGTCTGTAATCTGGCTGGTGACCTGCGTATAGATACATTCTGTATCCAGCAGCAACCCATCGACATCGAAGATGGCGAATTTCGCGGGATGCGGATGATTCATGGCAAATGAGTGACGGGGGTTGCGGAAAATTATCGGACAGCGTGATATAATCAGGGTGTGCCAACCTACTGTAACGCTATTATCATGTCAATCTCCCTGACCGAATCCGCCGCAAGAAGAATCAGCGACCATCTGGTATCACGTGGTGTGGGCGAAGGGCTGAGGGTGACCGTAAAGACTTCGGGCTGTTCCGGCTATTCCTATCAACTCGACTATGCGAATGAGATCAACGATACCGACCGGGTATTTGAGAGTCATGGCGTCAAGGTAGTTGTTCAGGAAGACCACCTGCATTTTTTGCAGGGGCTGGAACTGGACTATGTTGAAGACGGATTGTCTTCGGCTTTTCACTTCAATAATCCCAATGTCACGGAACAATGTGGCTGCGGGGAAAGCTTTACCGTCAACTAGCGGGCGCTGTGACTTCAATTGCGGTGAGCCTGCCTGCGCTGGCTTCCGGTTCTTCGAGGCGGGTTGCGCTTTCCACTCTGGGGTGCAAGGTCAATACGTTCGAGACCGAGGTCATCGCGCAGAAACTGGCCGGGGACTCCTGGAGCAGGGTGGGACCGCGCGAGTGCGCCGACCTGTATATTATCAATACCTGTACGGTTACGGCGGAAGCGGACCGTCAAGCGCGTCAACTGGTGCGCCGCGCCATCCGGCAGAACCGTGACGCCCGCGTGGTGGTTACCGGTTGCTATGCCGAAATCAACCCCGAAGCCTGCGCCGATATTCCCGGCGTTGATCTGGTAGTCGGGAACAGTCAGAAACTGGATATCCCCGATCTGCTGGACGCGCTGTATCAGGACGCGCTGCCGCCGGTGATGCTCCGCGATATTGATCAGGAAATCAGCCTGCCGGACGGGCTGCTGCAGGGATATGAGGGCCGGACGCGGGCGTTTGTGCAGATTCAGCAGGGCTGTGACCAGGGCTGTACATTTTGTGTCATTCATACGGCGCGCGGGCCGAACCGCTCGTTTCCAGCCGAAATGATCCGCCGTCAATGCGAAAGGCTGATCATGAATGGTTATCCCGAGCTGGCGCTTTGCGGGGTGGATGTCGGTTCTTACGGGACGGACCTGGATGACCCCGATTGCAACCTGACGGCGTTGCTGAAAGCGCTGGTCCGACTTGAAGGAGACTACCGCATCCGGTTGAGCTCAATTGATCCGGCGCATATTACCGATGACCTGATCGAATTGCTGGGCGCCGGCGAGAGACTCTGCCCGCAACTGCATTTGTCCTTGCAAAGCGCCAATACCCTGATCCTGAAACGCATGAAAAGACGGGCTACTCGTGAGATGATCCATGAGCGCGTCTCCCGGTTGCGGCTGGCTGTGCCCGATCTGGTTCTGAGCGCCGATATTCTGGTCGGGTTTCCGACCGAGTCGGAGCGGCAGTTTGAAGATACATTGACCGCCATCGAGGAACTGGAGATCGCCTGGCCCCATGTGTTCGCCTATTCCCCCCGTCCGGGAACTCCGGCGGCGCGAATTCCCCGGCAGGTACCCAAAGCCGTCAGAAAGGAACGGGCCCGCCGGGCGCGTGAAGCCGGAAAGCGGGTATGGAGACGGGTGGCTCTTGACCAGATTGGCCGGCGGCATCGGGTACTGGTGGAATCTTCCGCCCCCAACGGGATGCCGGGTGTGAAAGACGCTGGAGTCAAGCGGGCGTTTGGCCGGGCCGGGAATTATTATCCGGTGGAGTTCGATGTGGATCATTCAGCGTCGGAGGCTTGGGCGGACGTACAGATCACGGGGGTTTCCGGGGACAGACTGATCGGGGAACGGCTGGTGTATTGTGAGGCATAATTTCGGTAAAATGCAGGAGAGTCGTTACCACGGGAGTCGTTACATTGAGCAGCGTTATTTATATTGATTTACACTGGAGTCATACATGACCATTGAACGTACATTTTCCATCATCAAGCCGGACGCGGTCGCCAGCCACAATATCGGAAGCATCTGCCAACGCCTTGAGCGGGCTGGCCTTGCCATCGTCGCTTCGCGGATGGTGCACCTGAGTCAGGCCCAGGCGGAACAGTTTTACGCGGTGCATTCGGCCCGGCCTTTTTATCATGATCTGGTCCGGTTCATGACTTCGGGCCCGGTGGTCGCGCAGGTTCTGGAAGGGGAGAACGCGATAGCGAGAAACCGGGAGGTCATGGGGGCAACCAATCCGGCGGATGCCAGTCCAGGCACGATCCGGGCCGATTTCGCGACCAATGTGGAGGAAAACGCGGTGCACGGTTCCGATTCACCGGAAACGGCAGCCGTGGAGATCGCGTTCTTTTTCGATGACGCGGACATTTGTCCGCGCACCCGGTAAGCCGTTACCGGATGAACAGGCTTTTTCGGGATTGAGGCAATGAACCTGTTATCGCTCGACCGGCCGGCGATGGAGCAGTTTTTCCTGGATCTCGGGGAAAAACCGTTTCGCGCCAAACAGTTGTTGCAATGGATTTATCAACGCGGCGTGATGAGCTATGCCGACATGACCGATCTGAGCAAGTCCCTGAGAGAGCGTTTGCGTCAGACCACTCATATCGACCTGCCGGAACTGGTGACTCATTCCCGGTCCCGTGACGGCGCCATCAAGTTGTTGCTGAAACTGAAGGACGGCAACTGCATAGAAACCGTCTATATCCCGGAAGCCCGGCGCGGCACATTGTGTGTGTCGTCCCAGGTCGGCTGCAGTTTGAATTGTACGTTCTGCGCGACCGCCCGGCAGGGATTTAACCGTAATCTGGGAGTGGATGAAATCATTGCCCAGGTCTGGGTCGCCAATCATTTTCTCGAGAACCCGCCTGGGAATCCGCCCGGGAATCCGAAAGAAAAACCGGCTCCCGTTTTTGCCAGGGACGCTGACGACAAGCGCCGTCCGGTGACCAATGTGGTGATGATGGGCATGGGAGAGCCACTGCTTAATTTTGATAATGTCGTTTCCGCGATGAGGTTGATGATGGATGATTTTTCATTTGGCCTGTCCCGGCGCAGGGTGACGCTGAGCACGGCCGGCATGGCGCCGATGATTGACCGGTTGAAGGCGCAATGTCCGGTTAGTCTGGCGGTTTCACTGCATGCCCCGGATGACGACCTGCGTGACAAGCTGGTGCCACTGAACAGGAAATACCCGATCCGGGAATTGCTCGAATGCTGCCGACGGTACACCGATGACGGAGACTCCCGGCGCGTTACCTTCGAATATGTCATGTTGAAAGGAGTGAATGACAGCCTGGCCCAGGCCAGGGCGCTGGCCGAAATCCTGAAGGAGGTTCCGTCCAAGGTGAATCTGATTCCGTTCAATCCGTTTCCGGGCTCTGGATTTGAGCGGTCTGCCCCGTCCACTGTGGACGCTTTTCAGGGTGTACTGCAGCAAAGGGGGATATTTTCCGTGACCCGGAAAACCCGCGGAGATGATATTGACGCGGCCTGTGGTCAATTGGCGGGGGATTTTATCGACCGGACCAGCCGTTCGCAGAGGATGGCCCGGCAAGGACAAGCCATCCCGGTAACCTGACGATGGTATCAGAAGAGCCGGATTTCATCGCCAGCCCCAGTCCGGGTGAGCGACTGAAGGCGAAACGGACTGAACTTGGAATCAGTCTGGAGCAGGTATCCAATGCCCTGCTGATTTCGGCCAGCAACCTGAGTGCGCTGGAGGATAACCGTTACGAAGAGCTTCCGGGTCTGACCTATATCGTCGGATACTGGAGAAGTTACGCCAATATTCTGGATGTCGATATTTCCGGTGAAATCGAGACTCACAAAAACCGGTTGCAGTCATCTGACTCACTGGCCGCTTATCATCTTGATCAACACGCCGATTCGCAACAGAAGCAATACAGGAAAGGCTCCATCATTCTGTTTGTTCTGTTATTCGCCGGATTTCTCGGAGGATTATGGTATTGGCAAAAACCGGCGGATACCCAGACTGTGCCGCTAAACGGAAGCAATGCAACGGATGACGCCGTGACCAGCCCTGTTTTGGTTCTGCCGGAATCCGGGGAACCCGAACAACCCGGAGAGTCCGGAGAATCTGATCTGCTGGTGGAGGAGCCGACCGGGACCGCCGGGGAGACGGATGAGGCGGCGCAGCCCGAATCTGGAGTTTCAGAGGAACCGGAATCTGTGGAGTCAGAACCCGTGGAACCGGAATCCGAGCCTGAGGTTTCAGAGGAATCAGAACCCGTGGAACCGGAGTCTGAGCCCGAAATTTCAGAGGAATCAGAACCCGGGCCCGAAGTTTCAGAGGAGTCGGAACCCGTGGAACCGGAGCCCGAGCCTGAAGTTTCAGAGGAACCGGAACCCGGGCCCGAAGTTTCAGAGGAGTCGGAATCCGTGGAATCCGGACAGTCTGACCTGCCGGTGGAGGCACAGGAGCCGGCCGTGACCGATACGATTGCGGATTTGCGGGAATCAGAGTCGGATTCCGGATCAGACGGAGAGGTTTTCGAGCTGGATACCGTTTACGACGCGAGCTCGCCCGATTGGCTCAAGGTCGATGTTCACAAGACAGTCTGGATTGATATCCGCAACGGGCGGGATGAGAAGCTGGTTTTTCGAATGGTGCGCGCGGGAGAACAACTGGAAATAACCGGCGAGACTCCTTTTTATGTGTTTATCGGCGCTCTGGACGGCGTGGAGGTCTTTTATCTTGGGGAGTCTGTCGATATCCCTCCTCATAGCAGCGGAGAGTCTTCAAGATTCGTAGTCGGCGAATACCCGGAATAGAACTCCAATTAGCGCGATGAACCAAAAAATCCAGGCGGTACGGGGGATGAACGACCTGTTGCCCGCCCAAATCGACATCTGGCATCAGGTTGAAGCGGCGCTGCGGGAGATTGGCTGGCGCTACGGTTACCAGGAAATCAGGACGCCAATGCTGGAGAAGACAGCGTTGTTCAAACAGTCAATCGGCGACCTGACGGATATTGTCGAGAAGGAGATGTATACCTTCACGGACAGCGGTGAAGAAAGTCTGTCTCTGAGGCCTGAGGCGACGGCGAGCACAGTCAGAGCCTGCATTGAACACGGATTGCTGCATAATCGACAGCAGCGGTTGTGGTATATGGGACCGATGTTTCGCAGGGAGCGCCCGCAGAAAGGCCGCTATCGGCAGTTCCACCAGTTCGGAATCGAGGCTTTCGGCTGGAGCGGTCCGGATGTGGACGCGGAAATTATCCGGATGGGGGAGAGAATCTGGAAACAACTCAAGGTCCAGGAGATCAGCCTGCATATCAATACGCTGGGTTCCGAGCGGTCCCGGAGAAAGTACAGGACGGCGCTGAGCGCCTGGCTGTCACAACACAGGGACGCGCTGGATGCCGACAGTCTGCGCCGACTGGAAAGCAACCCATTGAGAATACTCGATAGCAAGAACCCGGATACGCAAGAGATTATCGCTTCGTCTCCGAGCATTCTGGATTATCTGGAAGATGACGAAAAACGGCATTTCGACGAATTGTGTTGTTCTCTGGAAAGCCATTCGATCTCATACAGGATTGATCCAAAACTGGTTCGGGGCCTGGATTACTATACCAGCACGGTATTTGAATGGACGACGGAACAACTGGGCGCCCAGTCGGCGGTCTGCGCCGGAGGGCGTTACGATACCCTGGTGGAAAACAGGGGGGCGAAACCAACGCCTGGGATAGGTTTCGCAATGGGAATGGAGCGGGTGATCGAGTTGGTGGAATTGCAACAGAACATCCCGGTCGAAGGCAAAAACGCGATATACTTTATTGATGTCTGTGACACAGCGTCTCCTGATTCGGGTATCCTGGCCGAGCGGTTGAGAGATAGCGGATTCCGCGTGATTAGCCATCATGGCGGCGGAAAGCTTAAAAACCAGCTTAAAAGAGCGGATCAATCCGGCGCTGCGGCCGCCATCATTCTGGGCGACAATGAAAGGCGCGATGAAACCGTGCAGATCAAGAATTTGCGGCAGGGTGGGCTACAGACAGAAGTGCGTTTCGACCAACTGATCCAGTGGTGTATCGACAATATGGCAGTCGGCGGCGACTGTTCGCATCCGTAAAGTTAAACTCCTTGCACAAGTGAGCTTGTATGGCAGACGAAAAGATTCCCCGGCTTTCAGAAAGTGATGATGTGGCCCGGGCCCGGGCGTTCTGGAACGAAAACGGAAAATCCATTATTTTCGGTATTGGTCTGGGCCTTGCCGGGATAGCGGGATTCAATTTCTGGGATTACCACAAGCAGTCCCAGGGTGAACAGGCATCCAGTCTCTACCAGCAGGTTCTGGAGGGAAGCGCGGACGCGCAAAGCGCCGGTGAGACCCTGAAGATGGAGTTTGGCGACACGGTTTATGCCGCCCTGGGCGCCTTCTTCCAGGCCAGAGAGTTTGTGGAGGATGGGGATTATGATTCTGCGATCAATCAACTGGAATGGGCGCTTGGCAACAGCGAAGATGAGCGCATCCGGCATATCGCCCGGCAACGGCTTGCGCTGGTCTACATCGCTGATGACGACCCGCAATCGGCGATTGACCTTCTGACCGTTGAAGATATGGGAAATTTTGAGGCGAGGTATCAGGAAATTCTGGGGGACGCTTTTATGAAACGGAATCAGCGGGGCGACTCCGAACTGGCCAGACAAGCCTATCAGAGCAGCCTTGACAAGACTCTGGGCAATGAGAACGATCGGGCGCTGCTGCAACTGAAACTGCAGAATACCGGAGAAAGCTGACTCATGATCGGTAACAAAAGCCAAGCGCTGAAAGGGTTTACTGTCCTGTTGACCGCATTGTTCCTGATTGCGGGATGCGGCGACAAAACCAAAAAGGAGACGCTCTGGGAAACCTGGCAGGAACCGATAGCGGCTTCGACCCTGCCTGCGGACAGCGGCGCCAGGGAAATCCGGTCGATGTGGAAGCAGTCCGCGGGGAAGGGCGCTGAATCCGGGTTTGCCCTCCTCAAACCGGCTCGCTATCAGGACAGTGTGTATGTGGCCGCGCGCAATGGCGAGGTTTATCGGATTGAAGCCGACAGCGGAGATGTATTGTGGAAAATCGACACCGGAGCCCCGGTCTATGCGGCGGCGGGAGCCGGTGACGGTATCGTCGTGGTCGGCCATGACAATGGCGATGTGTCCGCGCTGCGTACCGCGGATGGTGAAATGGTCTGGCGGTCCGGTATCAAGCGCCAGATATCCGCGATTCCGGTAGTGGGTGAGGGCCGGGTGGTGGCGCGTACCGCGGACGGACTTGTGATCGGACTGGATTCTGGTTCAGGCGATATCGAATGGCAGGTCAAAAAAGCCGTGCCCGGTCTGAGCATGCACGGTGATTCAACGCCCCTGATCTCGGGAGATGTCGTTCTGGTTGGTCTGTCCAGCGGGAAACTGATCGCCAATAATGTGATCAGTGGACGGGATTACTGGGAAATGGATATATCCTGGATCCGGGGGCGCAATGAAATTGAACGACTGGGCGACGCCGACACACCGCCGATAATCCTGGGCAATACGGTCTATGCCGGAAATTATCAGGGCAGTGTGGTTGCGGTACAGTTGGCGGATGCCCGGTTGATCTGGCGGAAGGATATTTCGACCCGGTTGCCGATGGCTATTGCAAACGGTTTGCTGGTGGTCATCGGGGAGCTCGGTCAGGTTATCGCCCTGGATGCCGCCAGCGGCGATACTCTTTGGCGACAAACCGCGTTTCAGGGACACGGAGTCAGTCAGCCGATCATCGTCGGCAACCGGATCATCATTGGTGACCGCAATGGCAATGTGCATACGCTCGACACAGAAAACGGCAGCCTGATCGAGACCCGGCGGGTCGTTTCCGGCGCGATTGTCGGCATCGTTCAGGACGGCGATCAATTCACGGTCTATTCGTCGAAGGGCAACCTGAGTACGCTGTCACTTTGATCAGGATCAGCAGAACATGCTTCCCGTGGTTGCGTTGGTTGGAAGACCCAACGTTGGAAAATCGACGCTTTTCAACAGGCTGACCAGAAGCAGGGACGCCCTGGTCAACGATCAGCCAGGCGTAACCAGAGACCGGTTGTATGGACGGGGGCGCATCGGCCGCATCCCTTTTCTGGTAGTCGATACCGGGGGCATTGAATCCGAAGATACCCTGTTCGGCAGGATGGTCGAGGAGCAGGTGGACCAGGTTATCGAAGAAGCTGATACGGTGCTGTTTCTGGTTGACGCGGTGGCCGGACTGGTCATGCAGGACAGGGACATCGCGCAACGGCTCAGGCAGAGCGGGAGAAAAATCCATCTGCTGGTAAACAAGTCGGAAGGGTTCAGCCAGGGCCTGGTGACCCCGGAGTTTCAGGAATTGTCGCTGGGAATTCCGGCCGCGATATCAGCGAAGCGAGGCGATGGCATCGAGAATGTGATTCGCGATGCGCTGGGCGACCGTGATGAGGCAGTGACCGGGGAACAATCCGAAGACCCGGACATCCCGAAATTCGCCCTGGTGGGACGGCCCAATGTGGGCAAGTCCACATTGACCAACAGACTGGTTGGCGAGCGCAGAATGATCGTCAGCGACCTGCCCGGTACAACCCGGGACAGCGTCGTCATACCGGTGACGGTCGAGGGCAAGGACACGATCCTGATTGATACCGCGGGGGTGCGGAAAAAGTCGAAAGTCGAAAAAACCATTGAAAAGTTTTCCGTGATCAAAACATTGCAGGCCATCGAAAATTGTCAGGTGGTATTGCTGGTTGTCGATGCCTCCGCCGGAATCGGTTCCCAGGACGCGGTCATCGCCGGCATGGTCAATGATTCCGGGCGGTCGATGGTCATTGTGGTGAATAAATGGGATGGACTGAACAGCAGAGAAAGGAGTCAGGTGATGCGGGATATCGAAGCGAAATTTTCATTCCTGCCAGACCCCGAACTGGTCACCATCTCGGCGCTGCATGGTTCAAATATCAGAAAAGTGATTCCCGCCGCCAATCGCGCCTACGATTCAGCGATGATCCGGATCGCGACCTCCAGCCTCAACCGCACTCTGGCGGAGGCCATCATCAAGACGCCGCCGCCAATGAACAATCAACGACCGGTGAAAATGAAATTCGCCCACCAGGCCGGGAGGAATCCTCCGGTGATCGTTGTTCACGGCAATCAGGTTGACGCCTTGCCGAAATCCTATCTGCGTTATCTGTCCCGTTATTTCTCGAACGCATATAATTTGACGGGGACTCCGGTCAGAGTACTGACACGGGTGGGTGAAAATCCCTTCAAACAGCGTAATCCGTCAAAAAAGAGCTTCAAGGAGCGGCCGGGCCGCCCCCGGCACAGGTAGCCGGTCAGCGTTCATTGGCAGTCACATGGAAGCGCCCTCTGGAGACCGATATCCTGAGTGGTTCACCCGGTTTGACCTGCTCCGGGCCGGTAATGACCTTGTCATCCTCATTTTGCGCGATGGCGTAACCCCGGTTCAGGGTATGTTGGGGACTCATTAATTGGATACTGTCCCGCAGGTGGGCGGTTTCTCTGGCCAATGCGGATATTTTCAATCGGGCATGGTTGGCTGCGCTGCGTTGCAGGGCTTCAAGCGATTCCCCGAGGCGCTGTATTTTCAGGGTCGGCGAAAGAACGCGCATTGAAATTTCCCTTTGGTGGTAAAGCGCGCGCTTTCGTATGATTCCGGTTTCGGTCAGGAAACGGATTTGCCGGTACAGGGTCTTGAACTCACCGCGGTACCGGTTCAGCTTCTGAACCGGACCCAGCAGCCGGGAGGAGTGGTAATCCAGGGTTTGCTGGTGACTGCGAATGAAATTTTCCGTATGGTTCCGGACCCGGTCCTGTAAATAATCGAACCGTTGTTTCAATTGCGCCAGGTCGGGCGACGCCAGTTCCGCGGCCGCGGTCGGGGTCGGAGCCCGGTGGTCCGCCACCAGATCACAGATTGTGAAATCCGTTTCATGACCAACCCCGCTGATGACTGGAATTTCACAGTCAAAAACACATCGCGCGACTCTTTCATCGTTGAAAGCCTGCAGGTCTTCCAGCGAGCCGCCGCCCCTGGCGATGATCAGCAGGTCGGCTTCGGACCGGCGCCGGGCAAGATGGATGGCCTGGACAATTTCGTCCACGGCCGATTCGCCCTGAACCGAAGTTGGGTAAACGATGACCCGGGCGACCGGATATCTCCTTTTCAGGGTTGCCAGGATGTCGTGCAGGGCCGCTCCACTGTCCGAAGTCACGATTCCAATCGTCCGGGGGATTTCCGGAAGGCTGGATTTGTGCGCGGAATCGAACAGGCCTTCGTCGGCCAGCTTCTTTTTCAAAATCTCGAATGCCCGTCTGAGAGCGCCTTCACCGGCCTCTTCCAGATAGGAAACAATACACTGAAGACTTCCTCTGGGTTCATAATAGGAAATCTGTCCATGAACCAGTACCTGGGAACCTTCCACCGGCCGCACTCTGGACCGGAACGCATGGTTCCGGAAAAACGCGCAGCGAAGGACCGAATTGCCTTCCTTCAGCGAGAAATAGATATGGCCTGAGGCCGGAGTCGACAATCCGGAAATTTCTCCTTCTATCCAGACCGACCGATAGCGCCTTTCAAGTAGATTCCGCAGCTCACTATTGAGTTGCCGGACAGAATAAATCGTTTTGTCGGTGATGTCTTTCATAGCGTACCGGGCGCGGTCAGGCGCGTTCCACCAGGTTTTGCGGTCTCGCGCCGCGCAGGCCGGCGATTACTTCGGGAATGATCGGAAGCAGGTCGCTGGCGATCATACCGGTGTCGCCTACACGGTCCCGGACCACATCGCCCGCGGCTCCATGAAGATAGACGCCGAGCGCCGCCGCCTGATCAGGCGGCAGGCCCTGTGATACCAGTCCGGCAATGATGCCGGCCAGGACATCGCCGGTCCCCGCGGTCGCCAGTCCTGGATTGGCATACGGTGACAGCATAGCGGCTCCGTCCGGGTGGGCGACCACGCTATGGGCGCCCTTGAAAACGATGGTCTTGTTCCATCCGGCGGAGCGCTGCCGGGAGAGGTCGAGGCGGGTTGTACCGGAAAGGTCTCCGCTCAGCCGTGACATTTCCCCGGCATGGGGGGTCAGGATGCCGTGGTTTTGCCAGCGCAGGGGCCAGTCATCTATGACCGCCAACGCGTTCAGGCCGTCGGCATCCACCACGGTTACCGGTAATGAATGATCCGGCAACAGAATTCCGGTAACCATCGACCGGGTCTGGTCCGCCTGTCCGAGACCGCAGCCGATCAGAAGCGCCCGGTAATCGTGCAGCGAGTCCAGCACGATTTCAGCCGCGTGCGGCGCCAGCGTTCCCGGTTCTGATTCCGGCAGCGGCAGGAAGGTCGGTTCGACCAGTCCGGCGGCGAGTATCGGGATCAGCGACTGAGCGGCCGCGATTGTCACCAGACCGGCTCCGCTGCGGGTGGCCGCCGTGGCCGCGAGTCGAGCCGCGCCCGGATAGTTGTGTGATCCCACGACCATCATCGCGCGTCCGAAGGTTCCCTTATGCGCGTTGGCGGGTCGGGGCGGGAGCGCCGCCCGCGCCCATTCGCGGGTCATTAACGAGACATTGATGTCGCTGTCCAGCGCTTCCGGTATGCCAATGTCAACGACTTTCAGCGCTCCGGTGAAATCCGCGCCCGGAAATTCGAGGTGGCCCGGCTTGGCGTATCCCAGCGCCACCGTGATGTCAGCCGCGACACAGGCCGGGTCCACCCTGGCCGTGTCACAGTCAAGCCCGGTCGGAAGATCGACTGCCAGCAGCTCGAGGCCGCTCCGGTCGGTTCTGGCGGCGGCCAATCGCTCCAGAATCCCCTGTAACGGCGCCCGGATCGGCCTGGACCGTCCGGTTCCCAGGATGGCGTCCACGACCAGATGGCACGAATCAAGCAGTTGCCCCAGCTCCGGCAACTCCGGATCGTCGGAAGTTTCGATGATCCCGACTCCCTCCAGGCAGGCCGAATCCAGCTTCGGGTCAGTCGCCGGACGCTGACCGCACAGGCAGGCGGTCACGGACATCCCCCATTGCCGCAGGTGACGGGCCGTAACCAGCCCGTCTCCGCCGTTGTTTCCGGGTCCCACCAGAATTACGATCCGGGCGTCAGGCAGATGCCCGATCCGGGCCGATACCTGGCGCGCGACCGCGAGGCCGGCGTTTTCCATCAGCGTATCGGTTGAGACTCCGGCCAGCGCCGATCTCTTTTCAATCGACATCATCTGGCTGGCCGTGACGATTTTCATCAGACTGTTTCTTTCATTTCCAGGTGAAGCCGCTGACCGGTATACGGGTTGGCCTGCGCCACGGCCTCATTCAGTTCCACGCCCAGCCCCGGTTCGGTGGATGGAATCACATAACCATCCTGCCATTGCACGGGCTTGCGCAGAATCTCGCTGTGAAATCCCCCCCAGGTCTGTATGCTTTCCAGGATCAGGAAATTCGGGGTGCAGGCGGCTAACTGTATGTTAGCCGCGCCTTCAATCGGCCCGCAATACAGGTGCGGCGCAATTTGCGCGTAACAGGTTTCCGCCATTCCGGCGATTTTTTTTGCTTCCAGGATGCCGCCGACCCGGCCCAGCGCCATCTGCAGAATGGAGGCCGCCTGGTTCTCCAGCACACGCGCGAACTCGTATTTGGTGGTGAGCCGCTCTCCCGTGGCGACCGGGATGGAGGTCTGCCGCGCCACCCGCGCCATCTCGGCGGGATTTTCCGGAGGAGTGGGTTCTTCAAACCACAATGGATCGTAAGGTTCCAGCTGTTTCGCCAGACGAATGGCGCCGGCTGCGGTGAACTGGCCGTGAGTGCCGAACAACAGGTCTGCCCGCGTCCCGACCGCCTCCCGGATTTTGCGGACGAATTCGACGCTGCGTTCAATATCCGCCAGGCCGGGCTGGCGGCCGTCATAGATGGTATATGGCCCGGCCGGGTCAAACTTGACTGCGGTGAATCCCTGCTCGACACATTCAGCCGCGCGTTCGGCGGAGAGGTCCGGGTCCTGATAAACATCGGTTTGATCCCCTTCACGGGGATAGAGATACGTATAGCTTCTCAGCCTCTCGTGCACTTTCCCTCCGAGCAATTGATAGACTGGTTTATCGACGGATTTGCCGATAATGTCCCAGCAGGCCATTTCCAGACCGCTCAGGACTCCCATCAACGATACATCCGGTCTCATGTTATAGCCGCTGCCGTATACCCGCCGCCACATTTTCTCGATTGCGAACGGGTCCTGGTCAATGACGAACCGCTCGGCGACATCCCGGATCATTTTTTCGATTACATGCGGCCCGAAAGTGGCCGCGTACACTTCTCCCACACCCTCTATTCCGCTATCCGTGGTCAGTTTCAGAAAAATAAAATAGCGTCCGCCGAAATGCGGGGGAGGGTTGCCGACTACCCAGGTATTGATGTTGACGATTTTCATTTCAAGTCCCGTATGTTTGTTCCCGGCGTATTTGCCCTGATATGCGTCGAATCCCATATAATAGGCTGTTTGAGCAACAATGTTACAATAAATCTTCGATACATAAAGAACGAATATGGCAGACAAATCAGAACTTGAGGCGCTGGAGTCCGGTTGTGGCAACGCGCAACAATTCGTCGATCTGGCGAAACGCGCAGTCGATGAGCTGGAGGACCGGGAATACGCGAGGGCGCTACTCACCAAAGCGGAGATGCAGTGCCAGTTTCCCGCTGATTATGTGCGCGCGGCGGAGGGATTTCGCAGGATGCTGGAGGATGAGTCGTATGCGCTGGATTTGCTGGAGCAGGCCGAGGACGCCTGTTTTGACAACATGGAATACGCCGAGGTCGGCTGCGGGTACGCCGAGTTGACCGGCGAGTCGGGAAAGGCCGCCGAGCTGTTCAGGCAGGCGCTGGACGATACCACCGATCCCGCGCAGATTCTGACCCTGGCCGGCATGGCGCAAAGCAGGCTCGGCGACAGTGAGCTGGCCCGGCAGCTTTACGAACAGCTCGAAAAAGATTGTGACTCCGGTTCCGCTTATGTGGACCTTGCCCGCAGCGCGCTGGAATCCGGTGACCGCGAGCAGGCAAAAGTCCTGTTCGGGAAAGCCGCCAGATATTGTGATGACATCGAACAGACCGTGGCTTATGCCGGCTCGGCGCTCGAATTGTTCAATGACCGGGAGCAGGTGCGGGGCATTCTGGAGGAGGTGGAAACCGATGCCCAGTTTGCCGGACAGTTCGTCGACCTGGCGCGTGGATTCAAGACCCTGCTGGAAGATGACGGGAAAGTGGACGAGCTGCTGGAAAGCGGGGCCGAGTTTGCGATGGGCGGCGAAGAATTCATTGATCTGGCCAATGGCTACTGGAGCCTGAAGCAGGACCGGGAAACCGCGTCCGGGCTGTACGAAAAGGGTTTGTCTGATGTAAATGACCGCGATACTCTGCTCGCGCTGGCAAAAACGGCGGGCCGGGACCTCGAAAACCCCGATCTGGCGAAAACCATTTACAGCAAGGCGGAAAGCCGGGTGACCGGTCCGGGAGAGTTGATCAAACTGGCGGAGTCCATATTCCATGACACGGCGGACAGGGAGTTTGCGGCCGAAATTTATGCGCGGGCCGAACAGCAGATCGTGGGCAGTCATGATTTGCTCAATCTGGCCTCCCATATCATCCGCAATCTCGATGATCGGGAATATGCGGCTGCCGTCTTTCACAAGGCCATTGACCAGTCATCCGATTTTACCGGCGCCAGCCGGGTATTCGATGTCATAGTTGAAACCCTGCCCGAATCCGGAGACCTGATCGGGGCAGCGGTCACGAAACTGCGTCAGGATGCCGATTCGGCGACCGATTTCCTGAAAATCCATGAAAAGTCCCTGACCATATCAGGCGACGCGAATTCTGCCGCCGCTCTTCTGGAAGCCGCGGAGGAACGGGTCGAAAATCTGGCGGAGATGAAAAAGGTCGTCGAGACCGTGGCGCTTTACCATGCCGACGATACCGACTGGAATTCGCGTGTGGTCGAAAAGTACGAGAAACGGCAAGCCAATCAGGCCCTGTACAACGCCTTTCAGGAACAGGAGAAATCCTGCGGCTCCTCCCGCGAATATCTCAATCTGGCTGAGCGGGTAATGGCAAAACTCGAAGACCAGTACTACGCCAGAAAGTTATTTGCCTCGGCTGAAGAACTGCTGGATCAGGGCCATTTCGATTTGAGCCAGTACGGCAAACTGGTTGAAACCATTGACAGTCAATTCAATGATGCCGACTGGTTGAGCGATATCATCCGGAAAATCGCTAAACGCGCCCGCCATTTCTCGCAGACCCATCAGATATCCAGGCTGGCCGGCAGGTTGTCCGACAGCGAACTGGGCCGGGGCCTGGCTCTGGAGGTATTGAGTGACGCCGCCGACCAGGCATTGGGGGCCGACGTCAAAGCGCTCGCGGAACTGATTAAACTCGCGGATTCAATCAGTCGGATTTCCAGTGACGATGGTCTGACAAGCCGGTTGCTGGCCGGCGCGGCGGAGGCGGCTTCCGGCTACCTTGAACTGTCTGCGCTGGCCAAAGTGAATCTGGACGCCGGCAATCACGATGCCGGGGCGGCGCTGTTCGAGCAGGCTGCCCGCTCCTGCGCCACGCCGGGTGATTTGCAGTCCTTGAGTTTGCGTATGCGGAGATACGGCGTTGATCCTGAAATGGTGAAATCGGTCTATGTCGCGGCGGGAGCCTCCCTGACCGACAAATATGATCAATTACAGTGGGCGGAAGGGTTGATCGACCTGTTCGGGGACCGCGAACTGGCCGGGAAAACTTTCCGGGAAATTGCCGACCAATTCAGCCAGCCCGAAGACCAGAGCGTTTTCCGGAGCCGGGAAATGCTGCGGTTCGAGGCCGGGCGGGACTACCTCAAACCCGTGCGCTCGTTAGCCAGCTGAGTCGGCGTCCGCTCCGGCGGAAGAGTCGTCCGGGCCCCGCCCCCGCGATTGCCCGGAAAAGAGACGGTCGCCGACCTGGTCAATCGTGGTTTTCGATTTGGATACGGACAGGACAATCGCGCCTTCCTGGTTCGGTGACGTATCGGCGCGAATAAAATGATGGGTCTGCACCTCGCCATCCACTTCCCGGGTGATAATCGCCTCTGTCGTCCATCCGTTTTTCGCCTGCCGGGGGGTGGGTTGAATCCGGCAGCCCTGATACTCGATGATTTCACCGGTGTCCCCGGCGTCCGGGGTTCCAGTTGTCGAGGCCCCGCCGCTTCGTTTACAGATTGATTTAAGGAATTTCAACATGTTCCTGTCCAGTACTGATTGTTTGTCCGGTTATTCGTCCAGCGCCGACATCCGGTTATGCGCGTGCAGCGCCGCGACCTTGTACGCCTCCGCCAGCGTCGGATAATTGAACGCGTTCTCGAGAAAATAATCCAGCGTTCCTTTCAGGGTCAACACCGCCTGGCCGATATGAATCAGCTCGGTAGCGCCTTCGCCGACGATATGCACCCCCAGGAGTCGTCTGGATTTTATGGAGAATATCATTTTCATCAACCCGGACTGCAGCCCCATGACCTTGCCCCGTGAAGTCTCCCGCAACCGGACAATACCGACCTCGTAAGGATACTTCTTCTTGATCACTTCCTCCTCGGACATGCCGACACTCGACATTTCCGGCACCCCGTAGATGCCATAAGGGAAAAACTTCGGCTGTTTGTGGGATTTGCTTCCCAGCGCGTGCAGCACCGCAATCCGCCCCTGTTCAAGTGAAGTCGAGGCAAGGCTGGGGAAGCCGATAACATCCCCCGCGGCATAGATGTTCGGGCAGGCGGTCTGGAAGTTCTCATTGACGGTCAATCTGCCGCGATGGTCCACCTCGAGTCCGATATTTTCCAGTCCCAGATTCTGGGTGGCGCCAACCCGGCCCGCGGCAAACAAAACCATGTCCGCCGCCATCGCGCGATTGCTGTCCAGACGAACGATACAGGAACCGTTCTTGCGGCTTTCGATGCTGACCACTTTCTGACCGAACTGCAATCTGAGGCCGTCATTGATAATGTCATGACGGAAATGCATCAGAATTTCCTGATCCATGAAATCCAGCATCGAATCACGCGGCTCGATCAGGGTTACGTTGATGTCCAGAGTTTTGAATATGGTGGCATATTCGACGCCGACCACGCCAGCGCCGATCACGATCATGGAACGCGGAAGTTTTTCCATACATGTCACTTCATCGCTGTCGATCACCGTCGTATTGTTGAACGGGACGTAATCGGGCCGGTAGGTCCGGGTTCCGACCGCGATGATGAATTTTTCCGCGCTCAGGGAAATCGTATCCCCGGTCGAAGTGTGGACCTTGATGATTTTTTCGCTGGCGAAAGACGCGAACCCCTGGATGGTCTGGACACCGTTCCTCACCAGATGGTCCTGCTGAATATCCACTTCACTCTGCAGGGTGAGATGGAGTCTTTGCATCAGGTCCTGCGCCTTGATATCGGACTTTACCCGGTAGGCTCGGCCATAAAACCCGCGTTCCCGCCATCCGGTCAGATTGAGTACGGTTTCCCGCAGTGTCTTGCTGGGAATGGTGCCGGTATGCACACAGACTCCACCGACTTGTGCCATGCCATCAATGATCGCGGCGTTTTTCCCCATTTTAGCGGCCTGGATCGCCGCCGCTTTTCCGGCTGGTCCGCTCCCGATAATAATGACATCAAATTTTTGCATAGCCGTGTTCCCTCTCTAACTCACTACATCTTAACAAAAAATTCACCTCTTGCGGGAGTGTGTCGTTACAAATCATAAAATTGCCTCCGCCCTTCGCGATTTCGATTTCTGGATTTCCGGCAAAATACCCTACCGGCAATCATGCTATTCGGATTAGAATACCCTGCCACAAAAATCCGCCTGACGCATTGCCAGAAACCCCATGTTCCGCATTCGATTCCTGTTTTTCCTGATCGTCATCAGCGCCGCCCCGGTGGGGCAGGCCGGATTGCCGGTAGCGTTGAATGGGGAGGAATTGCCCAGTCTGGCGCCGATGCTGGAACAGGTGCGGCCCGCGATTGTGAACATTTCAACCACCACCGTTATCGAGGCGCGGGAACATCCACTGTTGCAGGATCCGTTTTTCCGCCGGTTTTTTGAGCTCCCCCGACGACAGCGGCCTTCCAGCAGCCTGGGCTCCGGGGTCATTGTCGATGCCGAAAAGGGTTACGTGGTGACCAACCATCATGTTATCGATAAGGCGGATGTGATTACCGTGACCACCGTGGACGGCCATGAACTGGAAGCGCAGCTGATCGGTTCCGACCCGGCCAGCGATGTCGCGGTGGTCCGGGTCGATGCCGGAAACCTGACCGAAATACGGATGGGCGATTCCCGGAATTTGAGGGTCGGTGATTTCGTCGTGGCGATCGGCAGTCCGTTCGGGCTGAGTCAGACGGTGACCTCCGGGATTGTCAGCGCTCTTGGGCGCAGCGGCCTCGGCCTCAAGGGGTACGAGGATTTTATCCAGACCGACGCCTCTATCAACCCCGGAAATTCCGGGGGAGCGCTGGTCAACCTGCGCGGGGAACTGATTGGCATCAATACCGCGATTCTCTCGCGCGGCGGCGGCAGTGTTGGAATCGGCCTTTCCATTCCGGTCTACATGGTTCGGAGCTTGATGGATCAACTGATCGAGTTCGGCGAGGTCAAACGCGGCTTGCTGGGTGTCCAGATGCAGGACCTGACTCCGTCACTGGCGGACGCTTTCGGGATCAGCGGAGAAAAGGGAGCCGTGGTGTCCGAAGTCATTTCCGGCTCGGCGGCGGAAGAAAAAGGAATCCGGGAAGGTGACGTCATCGTCGGGGTCGGTGATACCGAGATCGAAAGCGGCGCGGATTTGAGAAACGCGATTGGTCTGCTGCGCGCCGGGGATCAGGCGCGGATCAAATTCTACCGTGAAGGCGAACAACACGAGGTCACGGTCCGGATCAAGGAGCTCGATGAGATGATGGGCAATGTCCCGGCTGTCGTTGAACGACTGCGGGGAGCCTACTTTGAAGACGTTCCGCCGGGCTCCGACATGGGCGGCGGGGTGGTCGTAACCGACATTGAACCCGGCAGTCCGGCGGCTTCATCGGGGCTTAAGGTGAAGGATGTGATTATCAGTGTCAATCGTCAGAATGTCACCGATACCCGGGATATGAACCGGGTACTGGGCCAGTCCGGCGGGGTTTTGCTGATCAAGCTGATCCGCAACAAACGGGTTCTTTTCATGGTCATCCAGTAGCCGTATATTCACTGCCTGTAACCAATATGAACAACTATCTGATTGCCCCTTCGATCCTGTCCGCGGATTTTGCGCGGTTGGGCCAGGAAGTCGAGGATGTGCTGGCGTCCGGCGCCGATATGGTGCATTTTGACGTCATGGACAACCATTATGTCCCTAATTTGACAATCGGGCCGATGGTCTGCGAAGCCTTGAGGAAACACGGTGTGACCGCTCCGATTGATGTCCACCTGATGATCAGGCCGGTGGACCGGATCATCCCTGATTTTGCCCGCGCCGGAGCCACCTGGATCACCTTTCATCCTGAATGTTCCGAGCATATTGACCGTAGTTTACAACTGATTCGTGACTGCGGCTGCAAATCCGGCCTGGTATTCAATCCGGCCACGACCCTGGATACGCTGGAATATGTACTGGACAAGGTAGACATGATCCTGTTGATGTCCGTGAATCCGGGGTTTGGCGGACAAAGTTTCATCCCTTCCACCCTGGACAAGATCAGGCGGGCCCGTGAAATAATCCAGGCCAGCGGCCGGGATATCCGGCTGGAAGTGGACGGAGGAGTCAAACTGGACAACATTGCCGCGATTGCGGGAGCGGGCGCCGACACGTTTGTCGCCGGCAGCGCGATATTCAACGCGGCGAACGAACAGGACAGCCACCGCTACAACCGGATTATTTCACAGATGCGATCCCGGCTGGGCGGCGGAGACTGGACGAGCGAGCCGACATGTTGAACCAGCAAAGCTTTGACCGACTGGCCGCCGACGGCTATACCCATATCCCACTGGCGCGCGAGGTGCTTGCCGACCTGGAAACCCCGTTGAGCACCTGGCTCAAGCTGGCCGATCAACCCTACAGTTATTTGCTGGAGTCGGTACACGGCGGAGAAAAATGGGGACGTTACTCGATCATCGGCCTGCCTTGCGGCAAGCGCCTTGAAATCCGGGGGCAGGAGTTGAGCATCTTTGAAAACGATGAATTGACGGACAGGCGGATGACTGCCGACCCGCTGGATGAAGTCCGGCGGTTTGCCGAAAGCTACCGGGTGCCCGAGTTGCCTGAGCTGCCCCGGTTCAATGGCGGACTGGTTGGATATTTCGGTTACGATACGGTCAGTTACATTGAGCCGCGTCTGGGAAAAAATCCGATCAGGGACCCGGTTGACGCCCCCGATATCCTGCTTATGGTATCCGGAGATCTGGTCGTTTTTGATAATCTTTCCGGTCGGTTATATATTATTGTTCTGGTTGATTCGAGTATTGAAAACGGATGGAAA
This sequence comes from Candidatus Poriferihabitaceae bacterium, assembly GCA_965214205.1. Lineage (GTDB taxonomy): Bacteria > Pseudomonadota > Gammaproteobacteria > Arenicellales > Poriferihabitantaceae. The sequence continues at coordinate 1,713,570 of OZ243941.1, forward strand.
ACCGGACAGGATCGTCTCGCCGGGATTATCAAACAACTCAATCGCGGGCTGCCTGACCGCGTGGGTACCCTGGTCCCTTCCGTAACCAATGAATCCGATTTTGATTCTTCATTTACCAGAGAAGATTATGAAGCGGCGGTCGAGAAGTGCAAGCAGTACATATTTGACGGGGACGCGTTCCAGATTGTGATCTCCCAGCGCTTGTCCCTGACTTACTCCGCCCCTCCGCTGGATTTGTATCGGGCGTTGCGTACCCTGAACCCGTCCCCCTATATGTATTACCTGAATCTGGGCGACTTTCACATTGCCGGTTCCTCTCCGGAAATCCTGGTGCGTTTGGAGGATGGTGAAGTCACCCTGCGCCCGATCGCCGGTACGAAGCCGCGCGGCGACAATGAGGAGGAAGACGCAAGACTGGCAGAAGAATTACTCTCCGACCCGAAGGAGTTGGCCGAACACCTGATGCTGATTGACCTCGGACGAAACGATGTCGGCAGAGTGTCGCAGATCGGCACGGTAGAGGTGACCGATCAAATGGCCATCGAGAAATATTCCCATGTCATGCACATCGTTTCCAATGTGACCGGACAAATCAATGACGGCCTTGGGGCGGTGGATGTACTCAGGGCCACCTTCCCGGCTGGCACACTGTCCGGCGCGCCCAAGATTCGCGCCATGGAGATCATTGAAGAACTGGAGCCGGATAAACGGGGGATCTATTCCGGCGCCATAGGCTACATCGGCTGGAATGGAAACATGGATATGGCCATCGCAATCCGCACCGCGCTGATCAAGAACAACCGGGTCTATATTCAGGCTGGCGGCGGAGTGGTGGCGGATTCCGTCGCCAAAACCGAATGGGAGGAAACCATGAACAAGGGGCGCGCGTTGTTTAAGGCGGTGGCGATGGTCAATTCCGGCCTGCACAATACCCTGGACAGTGAGGCTCCGTCATGCTGATCATGATCGACAACTACGATTCGTTCACCTGGAATCTGGTGCAATACCTTGGCGAACTCGGCCAGGAGGTGAAGGTTTACCGCAATGATCAGGTCACCGTAGACGAGGTTGGCGAAATGTCACCGGATTTTGTCGTGATTTCACCCGGACCCTGCACCCCGAACGAGGCGGGAATCTCCGTAGACCTGGTTTCAAGGTATGCCGGAGTGTTTCCGATTCTGGGCGTTTGTCTGGGGCATCAGAGTATCGGCCAGGCATTCGGCGGAAACATTGTCCACGCGCAACAGATCATGCACGGCAAAACCTCCATGGTGCATCATACCGGGGCCGGGGTATTTCATAATCTGGACAGCCCTTTTCAGGCAACCCGCTATCACTCCCTGGTGATCGAGAAGGAAACCATGCCGGACTGCTTCGAGATCACGGCCTGGACCGATGACGGCGAAATCATGGCCGTCAGGCACCGGGCATTCGCCATTGAAGGGGTGCAGTTCCATCCCGAGTCGATCATTACCGAAAACGGACACGCGCTGCTGCGTAATTTCCTGGGTCAATAATCACCGACGGCCCGCATCGAACGAACCCCCGTGACCGATATTCTGCAACGTATACTCGCGACCAAGGCGGCAGAGGTCGCCGGGCAGTCACGCGAAACCCCGCTTGCGGCGCTGAAGAGCCATTCAGCCGATCTGCCGCAACCCCGCGGGTTCGTTGACGCCATCGAGTCCCGTATCGCGCGGGGCGCCCCGGCTGTTATTTGCGAGATCAAGAAGGCCTCACCCAGCAAGGGCGTGATCCGGGAAAACCTGGATCCCGCCGCAATCGCCCGGAGCTATGCCGGGAATGGCGCGGCCTGCCTGTCCGTGTTGACCGACCAGACATGGTTCCAGGGGCATGATGACCACCTTGTCGCGGCCAGGCAAGCCTGCTCCCTGCCGGTGATCCGCAAGGATTTCGTCATTGACCCGTATCAGGTCTGGCAGGCGCGGACGATTGGCGCGGACGCCATATTACTGATCGTCGCCGCTCTGGAAGATTCGACGCTGCTGGAATTGAGTGAGCTCGCCGCGAGTCTCGGAATGGACGTACTGGTCGAGGTTCATGATCGTCTGGAGCTTGAACGCGCCCTGAAACTGCCTGTTCGGCTTATTGGCGTCAATAACCGCAATCTGAGAACCTTCGAGACCTCACTGCAAACCACGGTCAGCATGCTTTCACAGATACCCGCGGACAGAACGGTTGTGACCGAAAGCGGCATCCACCAGCCGGAAGACGTCGCGCGGATGCGTGAACACAACGTGCATGCCTTCCTGGTCGGCGAGGCATTCATGAGCGCCCCCGAACCGGGCGAGAAGCTCAAGTGGTTGTTTTTCCCGGACCGATAGCCGGATTAGCGTGTTCTACCTGCCATGAGCATACGACCGGCTATGAATTGATCTTCCCGGCGAATAAAAACAGTACGGTCAGTACAATTACGGCGCCAGCCCATTGTGTGGGTAACAGGTTTTCACCCAGAATGGTGACCGCCAGCATGATGGATACAAACGGCTCAAGATTGAAAATAAAGGCGGCCTTTGTCGCGGGGATCACTGCCAGCGCCTGGAATTGGCACAGTATGGCGACGACATAGCACAATGTCGCGCTCCCCAGGTAAGCCGCCCCGGACAGTGAAGCCGGCATCCGAAACTGGTCGAATATCAAAAACAAGATCAGGAACAGGCCAACAGCATTGACCCAGAATGTCAATGCCACAGGATTCATCTTCGGCGCAACTTGACTGCCGGATATGAAAGTATAGGCCGCTCCGCAAGCCGCCAGAAATGCGAACAGAACGCCAATCAGACTGGCCGAGACCTCGCCACCGCCCAGCATCAGCGCGATCCCCGCGAAAGCAAGCAGGAACACCCCCACGGTGAATCCCGAAACCCTGGTTTTCCCTGAAATCATTGAAACCAGCAATACCAGTATCGGGTAAGAATACAGGATCAATACCGCCAGACTGACCGAGATGGTCTCCACCGATTTCAGATAGAAAATCATCGAGCCTGACCAGATCAGGCCAAGCAACAGGGCAGGAATCCGGTATGATCTTTCCAGGGCAAATGACTGGCGGCGAATCAACAGCATGACTCCGATAACCGCAACCGAAATGACAAAGCGCCAGAACATCAGGGTCGTTGCATTGCTGCCATCGGCATAAACCAGCTTGGCTTGCGTGGTTACCGCTCCCAGGCCGAACGCGGCCACTAATGCATACAGTGCGCCTTTGGATAGTTGCATCTATTGAGACATGGCTTTCTTTCGGCGAAGTTTACCAGTCATTTAACATCATTCCCCCCTTGAGGGGGAATCTCTCTGTTGCGTCAGCTTTGGTTGCGCCTCATGTTATCGCGTATCAGCGCTTTGACAAGACCTACGCCCATCAGGATCAGAATAAAAGTAAAGGGGATGGTTCCGACAATCATCGCCGACTGAATCGCGCGCAACCCGCCCGCCAGCAGCAAAGCCCCCACGATTCCGGTCAATGCGATACCCCAGATTAAAATATGTTTCGGTCCTGTTTTAACGCTCTGGTCTCCTCCGGAATTGATCGTATTGATGACCAGAATCGCGGAGTCAGCCGATGTCACCAGATAGGTCAGCAATAACACGACGATCATGACAGACATCAGGGTCGCCAAACCCGGTGAAAGCATGGCATTGATGACTTCATAGAGTTGATAGGTCAGATTGGAGCCGTATATCTTTCCGCCCGCAACCCCGCTTAACTCCAGATCAATAGCCGTTCCACCGACGAATGTGAACCAGATAAAGCACATAAAGGATGGCGCGATAATTGCGCCGCCTACAAATTCCCTGATTGTTCTGTTTCTGGATATTCTCGCCAGGAAGATACCGACAAAAGTACCGAATGCGATTGCCCACGCCCAGAAAAATACAGACCAGCCCGTCTGCCATCCACCGAGTTCAGTCGACGGATCCCATACGGTAAATGTCATGGCCGGGAGGTGTACGATGTAATTGAATACCCCTTTACCGAGCAACTCGAATGCAAACATGGTCGCGCCAAAAACAAGGAAGAACAGCAATAAGGTAAAGGATAGAACCATATTGGTATTGCTTAACCACTTGATCCCTCTGCCAACACCGGATAAGGCCGATCCTGTAGACAGCAGCATGACAACAAAAAGACACAATAATAAGGCCCCGGTTGTCGGTGTAGGAGAATCGCCGGTAGTCATCAACCAGTGCGCGCCGGTGATATTATGCAGTCCCGACGCGAAAGCATTGAGCCCCAACCCTATAGTCTGGGAAATACCGAGTAACGTCGAAATCACCGCCGCAATATCCACTATATTTCCCAACGGGCCCTCCATCGACCGACCAAATAAAGAACTCAATCCAGACCGGATGGTCAGTGGCAAACCGCGCGTGTAGCTGAAAAACGCCAATGTAATACCGACCAGTGAATAAGTCGCCCAAGTCCCTAATCCCCAGTGCATGAATGCGTAACGATAGGCGCCGCTGAGCGCTGATTCGGTTCTGGGGATTGCCAATCCATCTATAGCGGCAATTGCTCCCGCTTCCACCTGCGTATGATAGACGGCAAAGATGTCAGCGCCTTCTTCCAGTACGATATTACTGCCAGCCAGAGCGGCGGCAATAGCCTGCTTGCTCATGATAATGTCAGGGTTATTGCCCAAATGCCAAATCGGCTCAGCGGCTGCATAACCAAGCATACCGATACCGATTCCAGCCCCGAACATCATGGAAAACCATGAGAAATTGGAAAACTCCGGCTTCCCGTCCGGCTCACCTAATTTAACTTTCCCGAATGGCGGATAGAGCGCGATAACGAGACAGACGACGATATAAAAGGCGACCGCGTAAATATAGTAGGCGTTAAAGTTCTGGAGTGACCAGTTTTGAATATCCCTTAATACCTGACCCGCTCTTTCCGGGTCAATTACCGCCCAGACCACGATTAACGCGACCAGTAATTTGGAGCTGAGCGCAACGGTTTGATTAAAGCCCTCGTAAAAACCATCCTTCTTTCTGTCGATTTTCAGGTCGGTTATGGGTGGTGAAATTGCCATTGGTCAGCCTCCGGTATTTATAGTGGGGGTAGTAGTGATCATGTTTGCCATGCTATTTTCTCAACTAGTCTTGTTTGATTCCAATGAATATCCCTGTATGTCTGTCATCAGGCTTGGGATGCCGGGGTCGTAATTTGGCCCTTCGACTCGCCAGACATATCCGAGCCGACAACTCAATCAGAGTTCCCATCTCATCCGGGGTTTCCCAAAGAATATCCAGCTTATCTTTTTCTTCCCGGAGGGTCTCTCGTTGCAGGTATCCGAGCAGGGCAGTCTTGCCATTGCCGCGAGGACCGTAGACGATCATGTTTTGGCTAATTGGTTGCCGATCTTTCATATCCCTGACACATCGTTGGAAATGTTCCTGCTCGCGTTTGCGGCCAGCCAGATAAGGTGGTATTCCACCATCGCCGGGTCTGAATAGTCTTGTCAAATCCTGATTGCTCATTTCCTACGCCTCTATTTGCTATCCTGCACCAATTCAGTGAAGTTGTCAAAAATCAGGCACTATGTATCAGCAGGGGATGAAGTGTGTGTTTCAGTCGCTGGGTATTCGGCTATACTGGTGAAGCGGTATGGTTCCGCGTATGCGAGCCGTTGGCCGTTGTTTCAATTGCTGGGTGTTCGGCTATACTGGTGAAGCATCGAGGTGGATGATGTTCGTGACGCCGCTAAATGTTTCAATTGCTGGGTGTCCGGCTATACTGGTGAAGCGGATCGAGCCTCCCTGAATGCGACCATCCGGGCCAAGTTTCAATTGCTGGGTGTTCGGCTATACTGGTGAAGCAACGGTGACCGATCCGGTCACTGTTTGCCTGAAGAAGTTTCAATTGCTGGGTGTTCGGCTATACTGGTGAAGCACTACTAGAAGTCCTCCGCAAGTGTGACGATAAGTTTCAATTGCTGGGTGTTCGGCTATACTGGTGAAGCGTTCAAGCGATATAACTTCCGCCGAAGCGGGTGACGGTTTCAATTGCTGGGTGTTCGGCTATACTGGTGAAGCAAACTATTTAAGGACTGTTGCCCGCCCCTTAACTTGGTTTCAATTGCTGGGTGTTCGGCTATACTGGTGAAGCGATAAGTCTGATGATTACCTGCGAGCCATGGTTGATAGTTTCAATTGCTGGGTGTTCGGCTATACTGGTGAAGCACACTTCCCTTCCATTTCTGGCTTGTAATAATCGTCGTTTCAATTGCTGGGTGTTCGGCTATACTGGTGAAGCCGCGTCGGGGCAGCAGACGGCTGCCGGTGATGAGCGTTTCAATTGCTGGGTGTTCGGCTATACTGGTGAAGCTTGCCGTTGCCTCTAACAAGTTTCAATTGCTGGGTGTTCGGCTATACTGGTGAAGCGTGGACGGAGTATCGGGGTTGGAGCGTTCGCTACCGGTTTCAATTGCTGGGTGTTCGGCTATACTGGTGAAGCACGTCGGAGCAACCCCGGCGGCCTGGACGATCATGTTTCAATTGCTGGGTGTTCGGCTATACTGGTGAAGCCGGAACCAGCGGCTATTGTAAGTCCAGTACGCACAGTTTCAATTGCTGGGTGTTCGGCTATACTGGTGAAGCTCCATTGCCGGACTGCGACGCACCCAGCATCGACATGTTTCAATTGCTGGGTGTTCGGCTATACTGGTGAAGCACGTCGGAGCAACCCCGGCGGCCTGGACGATCATGTTTCAATTGCTGGGTGTTCGGCTATACTGGTGAAGCAAGTTTGATACCGTTACAGTATCAACCGGCAATGAGTTTCAATTGCTGGGTGTTCGGCTATACTGGTGAAGCATCAAGACGCGGTTTGATGGTGCGAACCATGAAGCTCGTTAATGGGTATGAAGGTGTCAAACATCTTGCGTTTCAATTGCTGGGTGTTCGGCTATACTGGTGAAGCCCAATATACGGTTTCCACAAATGGATAGATGCTGGAGTTTCAATTGCTGGGTGTTCGGCTATACTGGTGAAGCTTTACTTTCCCAATGCCGATTATCACTGTGGATATGTTTCAATTGCTGGGTGTTCGGCTATACTGGTGAAGCGATGTTGTCGCCTGGTATCGTAACTTCATAACGGGGTTTCAATTGCTGGGTGTTCGGCTATACTGGTGAAGCATCAACATTCTGGTCAACCGGCAGAATCAACAGAGTTTCAATTGCTGGGTGTTCGGCTATACTGGTGAAGCGTCATAGTTTGAGACATGTCTAAAGGCTCCATAATGTTTCAATTGCTGGGTGTTCGGCTATACTGGTGAAGCCAAAGTAAGCTACATTATTGCAGCGCGAGATATTGTGTTTCAATTGCTGGGTGTTCGGCTATACTGGTGAAGCTCGGCAGTTATGCCCGTGACAATCGTTCTGCATCTGTTTCAATTGCTGGGTGTTCGGCTATACTGGTGAAGCAAAGATTGGGGCGATAATCGGCATTGTGATATAAGGTTTCAATTGCTGGGTGTTCGGCTATACTGGTGAAGCCGGTCGTGTGGTATGCAACCATGATCACGTTTTGCGGTTTCAATTGCTGGGTGTTCGGCTATACTGGTGAAGCATTGATGCCCAGATTCGGGCGTATCAGTTGATTGAGGTTTCAATTGCTGGGTGTTCGGCTATACTGGTGAAGCCCCCTCCGCTAGGGCCTTACAGTACAACTGTTTGGCAGAGGTTGGGGGGTTGTATTTTTCGCAAATGGCCTTCCTGCACGATAGTGAGGTGAATTTGCGAAACCGGGTTTTCGGTGTTAGACTCATAGCACCAGTATAGCCGATTACTGATGCATTGTAATCATCTAAAAGTATTTTGAACGGACCTCTGCATCGCGCACGTCTGCCCTTGCTTGACGAGGGGCAAGAAGCCACTTTCGAGTGGCTTTTTTGTTGCCTGAATTATTATGGAGCTGGTTTGCTTGTGCCGAGATATTACTCTCGTGCTCCCACTTCTGTGAGTCGCGAAGGAGGATGCGGAAATAGTGAAGCACCGTTCATAATCGGTCATTGCAATGATTGACGTATTCGCAGGCGCAGCATTGAACAACTGTTGCGCTGGATTCCGGTTTTAATCCGCGTTGCAGCATCTGTCTGATTTGATCGGCCATTGTGATTACTGCTTGTCGTTTTTCTGAATTGATATCAATAGTGTGCAAAACCTTACCCTTCCCAACCAGAAATCCGGCTCGACTTGCTTTCGAGAAATGATGCTCCAACAGCATGGTATAGGCTACAAGTTGTAGTATATCTCCCCGTTTTTTGTTGTTGGCTGACAGCTTGAACTCAACAGCATAAATCGAGTCATCGGTTTCAACTGCCATGTCAACGATACCGTGAAGTCCGAGCTTATCGTCTTGCATGACCAGATTATGGTATGTTTTCCCGGATGCCAAGTTGAATCTGGATAAATTGCGGCGTTGCCACAATTTTTCTTCGAGCCTGTGAAAATCTTCCCCTTGTCTAACCCAGATGGGTCGATGAACAGTAATATCGGTTAATTCCATGTAGTATACGACCCTTGGGCAATAACACCATTGGCGAATCAGGTTGACCGGAACACTAGATAACACTGGTTTCTTCCCAGTCTTTGAAGTCCTGCTCGCTGTGTCCGAGAAAATAACTTTGCCCCCTGCCGTTAAAATTGGTATGTGTGATAAAAACCTTGTCTGTACTTCCGAGTTCAGCATTCAGATAGCGTTTGATCGCTTCCATCTCAGCCGATGTCAAATAGCCCCAGAACACTGATTTCTGCACTGACTTGAGCCCGTGCTTTTCTAATTCCTTGAAGATGCCCGTGCGTATTTTGTTGTTCTCCACATCGTAGCTGATAAGATATTCTTGTCGCAGCGGGTAGGTCATGGGCTATCCGGTTACCATTTGAACAAATAAGGCTTGTAGGGTTTTTCTCCGTAAAACTGCCCACACAGCCGATAGGTTTGTCGCTGTATGATGTGCTCCAGCTTGTGTTTCTTTTTGCGGTACATATACTTCCGGGCGCATGTGTGTTGCACTTCGGCAATCAACGCTTTTTTCAGAGTGTTGTCCAGGAATTTCTTGCCTTCGCTTTGGGAGCGTAATTTAATGACGGCACGGTCCACCACCCAGGCGCGATACTCTTCCATCACATCCAGTACCAGTGCCATTTTACCCGGTCGTTGTCTGTGCATAATGCCGAGATAAGGTTCGAGCCCGGCGTTAATGATCGCGTTGAGAATATAACTGCTTAATACCGCATAACCCAGATTGAGCATCGCGTTGTTGACTTCCCGACTGCCTCGGCTTTCGCGCCTCTGAAAAGAGGAAGAAAATAATTTTGCCTGACGCAAACTCTGAAAATATGCGCTGGCGCTGGCGCCTTCAAACCCCAGCAGGGTCTCAATATCTCGTGCCTGCCTTGCTTTGGCGACATTAAGCAACAACTCGTCGGCAGCAGATTGTAATACCGGATGACGGTGGTATTTCCCCAAATGGTTCAGTACGGCGCGCTGGTTCTTGATCTTAACAATGACCACCTGTTTAGCCACTGGTAAGGTGTTTCCCTGACAGAAAGCCATTTGAGCCATGCGCACGGCAACCACGCCATGCTGTGACTGTCCCAGGATGGTTGAATGTGCAACGCCGCGAAAGTCCAGAAAGAACAGTTTGATTCCGCGACTGCTGAACGACTCAATCAAATCGCTGGATAGACTGACTCCGCGCTTGGCGATAGAAACGGTACAGAGGCGATTGAGTGGATAGTATCGGGTTTTGCCATCTTGCTTGACCGCCAGGCGGTGACTATTCAGCCCCAGGAAAGAGCCGTAGTCACAGATGACAAGGTGTTTCATTATGTGGCTTTGGACTTGAGCGGAAACCTTTCGGGGTTTTTTATAATCTCTTTGGTCAAGTCAACATCAATGGCTGGCCAGTAATAATGATCCGTGGACAGTTCCTCGACATTCAGAATGGCACCGATGGTTTGTTCTTTGAACCAGGGGAAGTCTGTATAAGGCATGAAAAGTTCTTCATCGTGTGTGAGCAGCCATATTCCGTGTGCGGACACATGGGTGACTTCAATTCCCGAAGTGTCGTTGCCAAGTGCTGACGATCTCATGGTAGTGTTCCTCAATTAAAAATTCGATATGTTTAAGTTGTTTCTTTGAATAACGGTAATTTCTCGCAAGTGCAATTTCCGGCTCCAGCCAGAATTTTGCTTCGCCTTCTGCCGACAGCACATGGACATGTTTACGCGTTTCTTCTCGTGAAAAAAAGAAAAACCGGTAGCCATCTGATTTGAATATAGTGGGACTCACGAGAAAATTTCGGTTCTATTTCAGAGGGCGGCTCATTGATAGTATTTCGTCAAAACGAGAGATAATACTTTTCGGATGCTGCTCTGGAAACTTGCACCAGTATATTGAATAGGGTTGCCTTGCGCGTCCGCTTCTTGCATTTGTGTTTTTAATGTTTGTTTGTCTCTAGGTTTGAGTAAAGAATTTCCCAATATCAGGTCAATCTGTTCTGATGTTAGTTTGCCATTAGGCGTGAAACGAATTTGTGGGCGAGTGTTGTTGTCAATGCGATATTCAATTTTTTTGACAAGCTCACACAGTTCACCAGGTACTGTTACCAGAAACCAGCGGCAAGGGTCTATTTCAGAAATTTCGCTACTACTCTGATCTTGATATTCTTCGTTATCCGCCAGTAGAAATAACCTTTCGGAACGAGCCGATTCAGACAATAGTTTGCCAATATGTTTTTTGCTTTTAATGAAGACAGGGACAAATGATTTTGCGTCTACTTTTCTCGAATCCGAATCATTGACTACCTGGAAAATACTGCTCCCATCCCAGGAATTTCTTTTGATCAAAAACTTTCCTTGTCCTGATTTGACGGGTAAAGAAAATACCTTGCGAACTTTTTCATGTGGCGATTTAGTTTCGGGCACTTTGAAGAAGCACTTCAAAAACACATTGTCTTCCAGTTGTGTTTTTTCCCATGCACTAATAAGTCGTTTCCATTCTTCTCTTGCTGGTAGTGTGGTGTGTTTGTGTTTGGGAATTTGGAAGTTCTGCGCGTTGTTTAGTACCTCCTTGGCTTTATCCAATGTCGTTATTTTCCTTTTTTCTGTTCGATAGGAAAGAGAGTGCAGGAATTTTGTATTGTCATCCCATTTTTTGTATCCCTTTGACGTACTGTAGTTTTTAACATAGTAATCATGTATGGCCTGCACATTAAGGGGGATGCAAAAATATCCAGAGTTTGATCGAAACCCGTTACGTATTAAGCAGCTTTTAAGTTCCTGAAAGGAGGGGGCTTTGGGCAGTTCTAGCCTGCGCCCTTGCAAGTTAAATTGTAGAGCAAAATATAGTTTTTCACGATTATTTCTATTGTCTTTCAACTCATAGCTGTTATCCCAATTAAAGCCGACACGTACTTCACAGGCTTCTTCATGTACCAGAATCGGTGTATAGCATTCAGCATAAATACCATCACGGTGAATTGAGCGATGAGAAAAGAGCTTTTGGTCAGGTCTTTTTCGTTCCAGGTGTTTTTCACATAATTGTTCTGGAGCGATATGTACTTCACCGAAGATCGTCTCCTGAAACATCTCGCCCGTGTTTTTGTCTAGTGGCCAGAGGTGGATGTGATCATCAATTTCGAGCTTGAGGCTGCCTTCCTTTCTGTGTTTATCGGCTGCTATGGCGAAAGCCAGTTGAGCATCAATCAGGTGGGAATAGGGGAGTTGTTTCTGCCCTTTTTGCTTGGTGTATTTCTCGTCTAGCAAACCGGCTTCTTCATGCGCTGTACGCAGATCTTTGATGCCGTCTCCTCTCGTATTCGGTTGTGCTTCCACTCCAAAAAAGTCGAAGGACAGCAAGTTTTGCTTACCAATAGTGCGGGCTTTTTTATGAAGATTATTCGCAATTACTTCGGCGAAATAGCGTTGTGTGCCGTTGACCAGAGTCCGGGTGCGATTATCAATGGCATTAATGACTTTCTCACGCAAGGGATGTCCTATCAAAAACAAGGCATGGCGGAAGGCTATTTGCTGGTCTGGGGTTAGATTGATGAAACTACGATACCTTCCGAATTTGAAATTTTCGTCCGTACCATCACCAATTTTATTGATGATCCAATCTTTGATTTCTTCGTCAGTACGCTCGCTAAACTGTTCCCGCTTGTAATTAGACTTGAGGTTTGCCAGTGAAAACTCGTTATCTCGCTTGACTTCCCTGTTGCCCTCGACACTTGCCCAAATAAGATTCGCTTCATCGTTCAGTGTGCCCCACTCAGATGAGCGGGGAATAATATGGTCTCTGTCAGCAGCAATATTCTCCGATAATTCTTTGCCTGTGTAGGGACAAACATTCTGGCTAGCAGCTTTGATTCGTTCGTTCTTGCTACTGGCAAGTTTTTCCTGGCCTTTCTCCCTATTCTCTTTGTCCGTATTTTTCAGGTTTTTGCCTTTTATTTCTTTCAGGTTCGGCTCAAATTCAAATCGGTTTGATTCGGTGATGATGGGTACACTAACTTCTCTTCCTGCTTTGAGTTCTGTTTCAATTTTCTCCCATTTATCGTCCGCTATGGCACCACCGACAATTCGTGTCATACGCATGACAGCACCATCAATCAGGCGGGTAGGGATAGCGGGTAATCGCTGGGCCTTGGCATGATTTTCTTTCGCGGCCTTGCTTGTAGGCATCTGCATACGATGTGCGTTGTCGGCACTGCATACTGCACAGGTATTTGAGTTGCCACTGCGGTCTTTGAAAGCAATGTTGTTGATTTGGGCGAATGAGAAGGGAGAGCGGAATTTTTCGATCTTTTTCTCGAGAACGCTCTCCTCAACTTCAGCAAATAGAGCTTTGCCCACTTCCTTTGCGATTTTTTCCAGTGATGTGTTCAGTTTATAAAGCGGGTCTTTTTTTAGTTCTCCTCTGATGGCAGAATCCATTTTCATCTTTAGGATACCTCTATGTTCCTTTTGGGCATCAGCAGAGTCTTGGCATAATTTTGGTAACCCGCGAAATTCTTTCAGCCACGACATTAAGGTATCGCTACTCTGGCCTCCGATAATTTGTTGTAAGTGTGCAGGTGAGACTTGTAAAACGCCTGCAATATCATGAAAAGATTGATATTCTTTCTGTCTCGGCTTATGGTTACAGTAGGTCAGCAAGCAATTTTTATCATCGAAGCGTCCGGTGTTCACATAACCTCTATCCTTTGCAGGGCGGTATTCCGGGTGGATAAATAATCTGCCAGCTTTGGCGCGTTGTCTTTGTTTGTAGTAGTTGCAAACCAGATGTAAGAATGCTCCTTCTTTTAGCAATTCTTCGCTGCCGTAGCTCCTGTCCGTTTTTAGATCGTCCGGCAGGCTAGACTCTTTAATTGATTTTTCCAGTTTCTTTTTGGCCGCTTGCCTCTCTGGCTCTGTCGATTGTTTTTGTCGCCACTTTTTAGCATGGCTGTAAATTTCATTCAGGTTGAGCGGATCATTCGCTTTTACCCGGTCGAAAATGAATTGCAGGGTCCGGGCATCCAGTGCTTCAAGGGCACGTCTTTCCTGATTACCTGCTTTTAACTCTTGTCGGCTCTTTTTCTTTCCGCTTTTCGTTACCTCTTTTGTTTCCTTATCTGAAAAATACGAGTTTCCTTTACCGCTTTTCAGGTTTTTGAGTTGATCCTCAAAATCATCCAGATAATCCGTAACGGTTTGCAGGCTTTTAAGTTCTGCCAGCCAGCTTTGCCAACCAGGGTATCTCTTATCCAGAAATCTCGGGTTAAGTATCAGGCTTTGGCACCTGGGCGGACGGCGATTGTTATTGTCTTGATAGGGTGGAATGGTGAGGAAAGGATTAGTCTCCAGCCAGAAATCGACGACTGTATTCGGTTTTAATTTTTTGTGCTCACCCCAGTTTTTTCGTAGCTTGTTGTAATCGCCTGGTTTGTCGGGAGCTTTGTCCTTGTCTTTTTCCCGGGTTACCCTCCATTCTCGCAAAATCCAGCGATCAAAAATTTTGTTTAGACGTGTTTCGCACCAGTAATCGGACTTTTGGTGTTTTTTGTCGTTGAAGTATTTACGTAATGGCTTGAGTTCCAGATTGCTGAGATGACAGATTAAACGGCTGAGTTTCTCTTCATCCATCCTCTGGTAATGACCTGATTTCAGTTTCGTACAAAATCGGTCTATGTAGTCATCCCCAATCTGTGTTCCGTCTTTCTTCCTGCCTTTTGTCCTTTCGTTCCGTAAAACTTTCCTTACCTCGTCAAAGTATTTGCTACGATGGCGACCACCTGATTCCAGTTCATTGAGTGTTTTATATAAGGCATAAGCCAGATGTTGGAGGTGGAGCTTGGCATCAATTTTTGTTGAATCTAATAGTTTCTCCCCGTTTTTTTCAAAATTAAAATTCCCGATTGGATTAAAGAGCCATTCCTTTTTCTCTTGTGGGAGCGTCTCTAAAATTTCTACAGCAACTTTCGCAGGATTATTATTAATAAATGACAGGATATTAAATGTTCCACCTTTGTTGTATTTGGCGGTTATTTCCTCATTTTGGTCGTTGCGGAATGTATATTTCTCGGACTCCATTCTGTTTGTGAGATATGGTAATCTGTAGAATATTTTTTCAAAAATATCTTTAGGAGTCTCACCTAGCTTTACAGAGTTGATACCTTCTTTGATGATGTCGTCAGTTTTTTTCCCCAGACAGGTTTTGCGAATCTTTTCGTAGTAAGCCTCCAATAAGATTGTGCGAAAGCGTTCCCGTACTTTCCCTTCACCGTCATTAGTCCATTTAGCCAGGGCGCTGGCAAAGTCGTATTCATCACTTTCGCCCGCATCAATTTTCAACTCACCCGGCAATAGCTTATATGCCTCTTTGGGGAAATGTCGCAATGCTTCTTCATCGTATTCTTCTGTTAAAAAGGTGAACCCCCGGCGATTGAGCAGGAAACTGATGGTTTGTTGGACATCCTTATCCCACTCAAGATTAAGGTGCTGTTCCCATATCAGTTTGAATAGACGTTTCACCATCTGGCGACGGTCATAGCCCCGTCGCTGGTGGCGTGCGGCGGTTCTGTTCACCATTAACAGCGTATATTTGTCTTTCTCAAGAATATAAACCTTGCCTTCCTTGTCTTCCTTCTCAATATTCTCAATCGAACTGCCTTCTTCATAGTGGGTGAAGTAAACCCCGGTATTTTTGGCACCAAGATCAATGGAAATGGGGCTGATAATGGATTTTTTTGGCATAAGATTTGTTGTGCCGGGTTTGGTTATAAGGCTGGTTTTTCAGGGTTGTGCATACTTTTGCACATAGTTCATCAGGCTGGGTATACCGGGTTCGTAATTTGCCCCTTCGACTCGCCAGACATAGCCGAGTTGATATAGTTGATCCAGATTCTCCAGGATACGGTTATCTGTGCCCGGCTCATCATCACTGGATAGTCCTCTTGCGACCGATTCTTTCTGCACTTCTTCCTGATCTGGTCTTCTATGTTCCTTGCTGAACTGGTTAAATCCTGATTGCTCATTTCCTAGGCCTCTGTTTGCTATCCTGCACCAATTCAGTGGCCGTGTCAAAATCATACAAGTGATTGGGTATGGGTGGGTACAGTGGGTTGTCTGTGCTATAGCAGACCTTCATCGGACAGTACTTTTCTTGCTATGCGGAAGCATTCGAGGGATTGGGGTACGCCACAGTAGATTCCGATGACGTGGCAGATGGCGCGAATCTGTTGTTTGGTGACGCCGTTGGTAATCGCTCCCCGGCAATGGATTTCCCATTCGTGCATGTGGCCTAACGCGCCGATCATGGTGAGGTTCATCATGGATCGGGTTTTGGCGTCAATGCAGTCGTCGCCCCATCCGAATCCCCAGCACCATTCGGTCATCATTTCCTGGAATGGCCGGGTGAATTCATCGGCCTGCGCCAGATTCTTTTCGACATATTCGGCGCCCAGGGTGGCTTTACGCTGGTTCAGGCCCAGCTCAAATCTTTCTTTGTCCATGACACTCTCGTTGTGGTTGGTTGATTTTTGCGGTAGCCATCAGAAAAGTTGCCCGATGTATTTTTCCCGGGCTAACCGCCAGAACACGACCACAAAAGCGGTCAGGGGAATCGCGAGAATCATCCCCAGAATGCCGTCCAGCGCCGTGCCCCAGAAGAAAATACCGATAATGATGGCGAGTGGGTTGAGGCCGGTCGCCTTGCCCATGATTTTGGGGGTGAGGTAATAGCCTTCGATCAGTTGGACCAGGCAAAAAACAGCGATGACGATGAGCAGTAGCGTGGCGCCGCCGTCGGCCTGGAACCAGGCGATTGGCAGGCATACGGCCAGGCCCACCATGCTTCCAAGGTAAGGGATAACGTTCAGGAATCCCAGCATCAGGCCGAGCACGACCCCGTATTGCAGGCCCGCCAGGGTGAACCCGACCGCGAACAGGACTCCCTGGATCAGCGCGATCAGAATTTGCCCGCGGAAAAATATGACGACCAGATTGAAGAATTCCTGAATCAGGTAGATGACGTCCGCGGCGGTCCCCGGTTTGAAAAAAGGAAAATGTTCGGTTGTCAGGGAGCGGGGATGGATGCGCGGCATCATCAGGAACAAGGCTAGATACACCGGGACGATCACCCAGCCGGACAGTGAAACAATACCGGAGAAAAGATTCGATCCGGCCCAGAGGACCTGGGCGCCGATGTATTTTCCGACCGCGATCAGGGGGCCGTCCGGAGTTTTCAGGGCGCCGCTGACCCTGTCATAGAGTTCGCTATTCCTGAACAGGTCGAATTCCGGGCGTAATCCCTCGAACCAGATGACCATGTTCGCCCACCAGACGGGTAGCTGTTCGACCAGTTCGGTGATTTGTCCGGCGATCAGCGCTCCGAACAGGGTGGCCGCGACGCCTGCCGGCGCAAGGATGGACAGAAAAACCAGAATCAGCGCCACCGGCATCGGCAGGCGCGCCCGCAGCCATTCGTACCAGGGAGCGAGTATCATGGCTATGATGCTGGCTACGGCCAGGGGCAGGAATACGTGGCTGAACGCCTGGAACAACCGGGCCGAGTAAATCAGGAATACCACCAGCGCTGCGATGCTGACCGTGGCAGCCAGTATGGTTATCCCTGTGGCAACCAGCTTTTTTTGTCGGGAGCTGAGTTCGATCTGCATTTTTGTCTGGCCTGTCTTTAACGAAATACCGGATGTCGGTACTTTACCAGTCATCGCAAAAAACCGGGTAAAAATTCAAGTGTTTTTATTATAATTTGTGTGGTACAAATGCCTGAATTTCAGACGCCGGCTTGATCGGGAAATTATCATTGATAATGGTTGGCGGCATGAAATAGAATTGCCGTTTTTTTGATTCCATTCTTGATTTCAGGAGTTTGTCTTGGCGAGGAGGTTCCTTCACTGTCTGTGCGTATTATCCGCTTGTCTGGTATGGATGACGGCCTCCCATGCCGAAACTGAAGACCGCACGGTCCTGCTTGCCATCACGACCAGCGTCGATAACTCCGGACTGCTCGACTATCTCCGGCCCGCGCTGGAGGAGGAAACCGGATTCATCTATAAAGTGATTGCCGTCGGCACCGGAAAAGCCCTGAAAATGGGACAGGCGGGTGATGTCGATGCCTTGCTGGTTCACGAGAAAAACAGTGAGATCGCTTTCCTGGAGGCGGGCTACGGGGTACGTCGAACCCCGTTCATGTTCAATGATTTTGTTCTGGTGGGGCCGGGGAGTGACCCGGCCGGTGTTAGCGGGAAAAAAACCATCCGTGAAGCCATCGAATCCATTGCCGTCGGTCATATTCCGTTTGTTTCCAGAGGAGATGATTCCGGCACCCACAAAAAGGAACTGGGGTTATGGCGGCAGGTCGGGATTGAACCCGATGAGTCCTGGTATCGGGAAGCGGGCCAGGGTATGGGGAAAACCCTGCAGATCGCGGATGAACTGCAAGCCTATACACTCACCGACCGGGGGACCTGGCTATTCAGTCAGGACAAACTGGATTTAAAGATCGTGTTTGAGGGGGATGAGGGCCTGCACAATCAATACAGCGTAATTGCGGTCAACCCGGACCTGCATCCGACCAATCATGATGGCGCGATGGCTCTGTCGAATTGGGTGGTTTCAGACAAAGGGCAGGTTATGATTGATCAATACCACATCAACGGGCAGCAATTGTTTCACGCCAACGGCGAGTCGTCGCCCGGAAATACCGAAGGTACGAAATTCTGATCGTCCATGGGTGGACGAACGTAGTTCTTCGCAACCGGGGGTCTCGCTTCCAGGGCCACTTTCTCCGGGGTCAGGTCCTCGTAATCAATCAGGCTCAACAGATGGGTAATGCAGTTGATCCGCGCGAATTTCTTGTTGTCGGAGTTGACGACATGCCATGGCGCCTGTTTGATGTCGGTATGCGCGAACATGAAGTCTTTTGCTCTGGAGTATTCCACCCAGCGATTCCTGGATTCCAGGTCCATCGGGCTGAGTTTCCAGCGTTTGGTCGGGTCGTCTGAACGCGACTGGAACCGCCTTTCCTGTTCCTCGTCACTGACCGAAAACCAGTATTTGACCAGTTTTATGCCGGAACGCACCAGCATACGTTCAAATTCCGGGCAGCTTCGCATGAATTCTTCATACTCGTCCTCGGTGCAAAATCCCATGACCCGCTCGACGCCGCCGCGGTTATACCAGCTACGGTCCAGAATTACCATTTCCCCGGCGGCGGGAAGGTGCGCGGCGTAACGTTGAAAGTACCACTGGGTCTTTTCCCTTTCTGTCGGAGCGGGCAGGGCCACCACGGAGCAGATTCTCGGATTCAGTGATTCAGTGATTCGTTTGATAGTGCCTCCCTTGCCAGCCGCGTCCCGCCCCTCGAATATGACCACGATCTTGAGTTTTTTATGCTTGATCCATTCCTGGAGTTTGACCAGTTCGATTTGCAGTCGCTCCAGTTCTTTCTCATAAGCGGCATTCAGGGCTTTTTTGCGGCTTTTGGCAGTCATTACAGGTACCTCCAGGTCGGATGATTTTACGGGGACAGCTTTTATGGTCCGTAGATACTACACTGATTATGGCTGATTATCTACTTTGAAGCCGGGGATTTTTCGCCCCGACTTCCTGTCCCTGCCCCCGGGATTGTTCGGGGGTTAGTCGCGCGGCTCATGAGAGAGCGCTTCTTCTTTGGTATGTTGCTGGATGCTTTCGATGACGGAACTGGACGGATGCATGGCTGTCGGGGTCAAAGTACAGCGCTTCATGCTGGCCAGAGATGTTCTGCGGGTCATTCTGTATAGCGCAAACAGGCCAACAAGCAGGTACGCAATACCCATGGACCAGAAGAAACTGTCATTGCCGAAGAAATCCATTATCGAGGCGATTGCGATCGGGCCGATGACCGCGCCCATGCCTCCCGACAGGACCAGTACCCCGCTTGCCGCGACCATTTGATTGGGTTTCAGATGATCATTGGTGTAGGCGACACATACAGAATAAAGCGGCAATGCCAGACCGCCAAATATACCCACAGATACAAACAGGGCAAGGCCTGATCCGGCAAAATATACGCAGGAAAACGCGGCAACTGTTGCCAGAAAAGAAAAAACAGTCAGAATTATTCGTCGATCAAATCGGTCAGACAGAGCGCCGATCGGCCACTGGAGCGCGAGCGTTCCCGCGATTGCGGCCGCCATAAACCAGGAAATACCTTCGATATCGAGTCCGATACGTTGCCCGTAGACGGGACCCAGGGCAAAAAACGTCGCTGTCACCATTCCCTCAATAAAAATGCCTACGACGCCAAGAGGGGATATGGCCGCCAATTCCCTGATTTTGATCTCCACCGATTCTTCGTAGCGAGGCAGGGCAGTGGCCGATAACAACAGTGGCACAACGGCGATGGAAATGAGGACCGATGTCAGAATGAAAAGCAGATAGCTCCCGGGGTCGGCAAGGTTGAGCAGGAGTTGTCCAATACCTACGCCAATATAGGTGACCAGCATATATAAAGATAATACCTTGCCACGGGTTGCGTTGGTCGAACTGTCATTCAGCCAGCTTTCCGCGACAACGTACAGGCCGGCAAAACAAAATCCGCTAATCAGTCGCAGAACGATCCATACAGAGATGCCAATAAAGACGGCATGAATCAATATCGAAGCGGAAGCCAGCGCGGCCAGGGCAGCAAAGACCCGGATGTGCCCCACCCTGACCATGATTTTTGGAGTCAGCACGGAACCGGCCAGAAAGCCGGCGTAGAAGGAAGACATGATCAGGCCGGTAATGGTGGCTGTGAACCCTTCCTGGTCAGCCCGAACCGCGAGCAGTGTACCCTGGAGCCCATCGCCCAGCATCAATATACCGAAACCCAGCAATAATGCCCACGTAGACCGTAAAGCGAATATCAGGCTGGTCGGGTTATCTGGCGTTACAGTCACACGGAAACCCGGTCAGTACAATCGGGCATAAAATTTCCTGGGATTGCCTCGCAGTCAACGCCGCCCTGAAGATTTTTGACCCTTGACCGATTTTAATCGGGTTGGCGCGGCCCGGTTTCCAGTGTCATCAGGCTGATCATCTTCATCCAGCAGGAAGGCCGGGGGTTCCTGTTCCCCTTTTTGATGTCTGATCACCCATCCCACCGGGCCGGACAGGGCATAAGCCAGCGCCATTAAAAACAGTACCCGCGGCGGGTCGAATGAGACCAGTACGGTGAAGCCGACGATTGCGAGCAGAGCGAAAAAGGGGATTTTGTGCTTTGGGTCAATGTCCTTGAAACTTCGGAACTTGATATTGCTGACCATCAACACGCACATCAGCATGGTCACTACCGCGCTGGCGATCGCCATGGTTTCTCCGGTCAATCCGGACTCATGGAAATTCCACGCCCAGAACGCGATGAACGCGGCGGCGGCGGGACAGGCCAGGCCGAAAAAGTATCGGTTATCCTTTATCGTCAATGTGTTGAACCGGGCGAGCCGCAAGGCCGTGGCGGCGGCGTACAGGAATGAAATCAGCCAGCCCGCTTTGCCGAGGTGATTCAGTGACCAGAAATAGATAATCATTCCCGGAGCTACGCCAAACGCGATGACGTCAACCAGACTGTCATATTCCTTGCCGAAATCGCTGGCTGTGTTGGTCCACCGGGCAACGCGGCCGTCCAGGCCATCCATGATCAGGGCAATCAGGACACCGGCGGCGGCCTGGCTGAAATTGCCCTGTGTGGCCTGGATAATCGCGTAAAACCCGAAAAAAAGTCCGGCCGTGGTGAACAGACTGGGCAGGAAATAGATACCCTTTCTGGCTCCGTGGGCAGTCGTGTCGTTTGATTCCATAAAGATGCCTGCGTGTGGGGATGTTTCAGTATCCCGGTAAATAACCTACGGGGCTATTGCCGGAATCCACCCATTGTCCCAATTTTACCACCAAACGGGTTTCCAGTGGTAAATACAGGTCCACCCTGGATCCGAAGCGGATGAAACCATATCTCTGTCCGGTTTCCACCAGGTCCCCCGGATTCACATAACACAATATCCTTCGGGCAACCAATCCGGCGATTTGTACACTGTAAACATCGTGCCCCTGGTCTGTTTGAATGTGAACGGCATTTCGTTCGTTTTCAGATGATGCCTTGTCGAGAGAGGCATTGACAAATCTGCCCGGGAGATACCGTACTTCTTTTACGCTTCCCGCTACCGGAACCAGGTTTGAGTGCACCGAGAATACATTCATGAATACGCTCACCTTCAGGGCTTCATCCCGGTTTTCAGAATAGGGATTCCGTTCCTCGGAAACTGAAACTATTTTCCCGCTGGCCGGGGATACAACGACACCCGATTCTTCCGGGATTTTTCTGGCTGGGTCTCTGAAAAACTGGAAGACGAACAGTACCCCAATCCAGACAATAACGGACCACGCCCCCAGCCACCAGGTTGCGGCAACACCGGCGGCCGCGGCCGCAATCAGATGGCGGGTACCCTCCCTTGCGAGAAAAGGGTAGCGGAATCGGGCCATAACCGGATCAGAGCTATCAATTCTTCGCTTTGTCGACGACCTTGTTATCGCTGATCCAGGACATCATGGAACGGAGTTTTGCCCCCACCTGTTCGATTTGATGCTCCTGGCCGCGGCGGCGCAATTCGGGAAAACGTTTTCCGCCGGTGGCGTTTTCATCCATCCACTCACGGGCAAAAGCGCCCGATTGGATTTCCGCCAGGATTTTCTTCATTTCCGCCTTGGTCTGTTCGTTCACCACTCGCGGGCCGCGGGTCAGGTCGCCGAACTCTGCGGTATTGGAAATCGAGTAGCGCATATCGGCGATGCCACCCTCGTACATCAAATCGACAATCAGCTTTAATTCATGCAGGCATTCGAAATAGGCCATTTCAGGCGCGTAACCGGCCTCAACCAGGGTTTCAAATCCAGCCTGGACCAGGGAAGTCGCGCCGCCGCACAGTACGGCCTGTTCACCAAACAGGTCGGTCTCGGTTTCTTCCTTGAACGTGGTTTCTATGATGCCGGCGCGCCCACCTCCGATGCAGGAAGCATAGGCCAGAGAGATTGCATGGGCTTCGCCCGTTGAATCTTTGGAAATTGCAATCAGGCAGGGAACACCCGCTCCTCCTTCAAAAGTGGAGCGGACCAGATGCCCCGGACCTTTCGGCGCGATCATGACCACATCCAGATCCGCCCGCGGCTCGATATATCCGAAGTGAATATTGAATCCATGGGCGAATGCCAGGGTCGCTCCCGGTTTCAGGTCATCTTCAATTTCCCGGTAGATTCCCCCCATCAACTCATCCGGGCACAGCATCATGACCACATCCGCCTGGGCCGCCGCCGACTTTACGTCCGCCACGGCGAGTCCGGACTGTTCAGCCTTGGTCCGGGAACCGGAACCTTCGCGCAAGCCCACGACCACATCCACCCCGCTTTCTTGCAGGTTGTTCGCATGGGCATGACCTTGGGAACCATAACCGATCACGGCTACTTTCCGGCTGCGAATCTTATCGAGGTCCGCGTCCTGGTCATAATAAACTTTCATTTTCAGTATCTCCTGGTTAAAAAATTGTGTTCGCGCGCCACACTAGGAAGCGCATTGCCGGAGCGGGTTTCTTAAGTATGGACGGGGTCTCTTAAACCCTGAGCGCCTTTCTGCCTCGCCCGATGCCCAATATCCCGGAACGGACCACCTCCAACAGTTCTATGTGGGCAAGAGCGTCCAGAAAAGCGTCCACCTTGTCCATGCTGCCAGTCAATTCCAGAGTGTAGGTGGACTCGGTGACATCAATGATTCTCCCACGGAAAATATCCGCCAGTCTCTTGACGTCGTCTTTTTGCTCTGAGGTTGACGTGGTCACTTTCACCAGCAGCAACTCCCGCCCCAGATATTGGCCTTCGGTCAGGTCGCGCAGCTTGACCACGTCCACCAGCTTGTTCAACTGTTTGGTGATCTGCTCAATGATGGCGTCTGTTCCAGAGGTCACGATCGTCATTCTGGAGAGCGATTCATCGTCTGTAGGGGCCACAGTCAGCGATTCAATGTTATAGCCGCGGGCGGAAAACAAGCCCGCCACCCGCGACAGGGCGCCCGCTTCATTTTCCAGCAGCACAGAAATAATGCGTCTCATCAGGCCAGTTCGCGCTCCTGCACCGGGCAATCACAGTCATTCGGTTTGAGCTGCATTTCATTATGCCCCTTGCCAGCGGCAATCATCGGGTACACGTTTTCGGTGTGATCGGTCAGGACATCCAGGAACACGAGCCGGTTTTTCAGCGCCAGCGCTTCTTTCAGCGCGCCTTCTACGTCCTCCGGTTTGTTGACGCTCATTCCGACATGGCCGTAGGATTCCGCGAGTTTTACAAAGTCCGGTAGCGCGTCCATATAGGAATGGGAATAGCGGCGATCATAGAAAAACTCCTGCCATTGGCGAACCATCCCCATATATTGGTTGTTCAGGTTGATGACCTTGATCGGCAGATTGTATTGCAGACAGGTGGACAGTTCCTGCAAGCACATCTGGATGCTGGCGTCCCCGGTTATGCAGGCCACCACATCATCCGGGTAGGCCAGTTGAACGCCCAGCGCCGCGGGCAGTCCGAATCCCATGGTGCCGAGACCGCCGGAATTGATCCAGCGGCGGGGTTTTTCAAAGGCGTAATACTGGGCGGCCCACATTTGATGCTGGCCCACATCCGAGGTAATGTACGCGTCCCCATTGGTGGCTTCGAACAGTTTCTGAACCATATATTGCGGCTTGATCACCTTGTCGCTATTGTCATATCCCAGAGAATCCAGCGATTTCCACTGATTCACCGTGTTCCACCAGGCATCCACGGCAGGACGGTCAATTTCATCCAGCCTGGATTTCAATTGCGCGTTCATCTGAACCAGAACCTCATTGCAATCCCCGACAATCGGGACTTCAACCCGGACATTTTTGCCGATGGACGACGGGTCGATATCAATCTGGACAATTTTCGCGTTGGGTGAGAAATTGGCCAGATCGCCGGTAACCCGGTCATCGAATCGGGCGCCGACCGCCAGCATGACATCGCATTCATACATCGCCATGTTGGATTCATAAGTACCGTGCATACCCAGCATTCCGAGGAACGAGGGATTGGAGGCTGGAATAGCGCCTAGTCCCATCAAGGTACTGGTGCTGGGATACCGGAGCATATCGACCAGTTCAGTCAGAGGACTGGCCGCATCGGACAGTATCGCGCCGCCGCCGGTATAAATAATGGGTCTTTTGGCATTGACGATCAGGTCAACCCCTCTTTCTATCTGCTTGTTGTGTCCCCGTTTGCGGGGTTGATAGGACCGCATTTCTATGGTTTCAGGATAGAAATACTCGGCCGAGTTCGCGGTCACATCCTTCGGAATATCGACCACGACCGGACCGGGCCTGCCTGAGTTCGCGATATAAAACGCCTTCTTCATGATCGCGGCGATATCTTCCACTCTTTTGATCAGGAAATTATGCTTTACACAGGGGCGAGTGATGCCGACGGTATCCACTTCCTGAAAGGCGTCGTCCCCGATCAGATGAGAGGGAACCTGCGCGGTGATCACCACCATAGGTATCGAATCCATGTACGCGGTGGCGATTCCGGTGACGGTGTTGGTAACGCCGGGTCCTGAGGTGACCAGAACCACACCGGGTTTTCCGGTGGCGCGCGCAAAGCCATCCGCGGCATGGGTCGCGCCTTGCTCGTGACGGACCAGGATGTGCTTGACCTTGTCCTGACGATACATCGCGTCATAAATATGCAGGGCCGCGCCGCCCGGGTATCCGAAAATATATTCGATGCCCTCATCCTGAAGACATCGAACCACAATATCTGCGCCTGTAAGTATCACTTCAGTACCTCAAAGAGAGAAAGCCTGCCGGGTTGTACGGGAATCCTGTTGTTGGCAGCGCCAACCCGTGAGTATAGCGATATTCTCCCGGACTTTCCAAGAATTTAATACGGCCGCTACTACCGGAACTGGTTGCCGCCTCCGCGTATCTGGTCCATCATCCCTTTCATGCCGCCTTTCCGGTTCATCCGACCCATCATTTTCTGCATCTGGGTAAATTGTTTCAGCAACTGGTTGATATCTTGAATCCGGGTACCCGAACCGGCCGCGATTCGCTTCTTCCGGGCGCTGCGTATCACGGCCGGGAATTTGCGTTCGTGCGGAGTCATTGAATTGACGATGGCGATGAGCCGGGTTGTTTTCTTGTCGTCCATTTGATTGACCGCCTTTTGCGGCAGCCGGTCCATACCGGGGAGCTTGTCAATCATCCCCATGATGCCTCCCATATTCTGTAACTGCATCATCTGTTCCCGGAAATCCTCCAGATCGAATCTTTTTCCTGTCTTGATTTTCCGGGCCAGTTTTTCCGCCTTGCCGCGATCCACTTTCTGTTCGACTTCTTCGATCAGGGAAAGCACATCCCCCATGCCCAGTATTCGCGAGGCGACCCGGTCGGGGTGGAAGGGTTCGAGCGCGTCCATGCCCTCTCCAGTGCCCAGAAACTTGATCGGCTTGCCGGTGACATGCCGGATCGACAAGGCCGCTCCACCGCGGGCGTCGCCGTCGGCCTTGGTCAGGATCACGCCGGTCAGGGTCAGGGCCTGATCGAACGCTTTTGCGCTGTTGACCGCGTCCTGTCCGGTCATGCTGTCCACTACGAACAGGGTTTCCACCGGCTGCGCCGCCTTATGCAGACGCTGCAGTTCCGACATCATGTCATGGTCTATGTGCAACCGGCCCGCGGTATCGACAATCAACACGTCAATACCTTGTCGGGCCGCGTGATCCAGCGCTCCGTTGACGATATCCAGGGGCTTCTGGCCGGGATTGGAAGGGTGGAAACCCAAGTCCAGATCATTGGCCAGGGTTCGCAGTTGGTCAATGGCGGCTGGCCGATAAACATCGGCGCTCACTACCATCACGGATTTCTTCTCGCTGGATTTGAGGAATCGCCCCAGTTTGCCAACGGTCGTGGTTTTACCGGCGCCCTGCAACCCGGCAACAAAAATGACCGCGGGGGGGCGGACCGCAAGGTTGATCCGGTCATTGGCGCTGCCCATCAGACGAACCAGCTCGTCCCGTACAATGCCGACGAAGACCTGGCCGGGTTGCAGGCTGGATGTCACTTCGGCGCCGACCGCGCGGGCTTTCACGTCTTCGATGAACTTCCGCGTCACTTCCAGCGACACGTCTGCTTCAAGCAACGCGACCCGTACCTCCCGCATGGAATCGGCGATATTTTTCTCGGTCAGTCTGGCCTGGCCGCCCAGGGATTTTATCGTGCCACGAAGTTTTTCACTTAACTGGTCAAACATGCTGGTTCACTGCTGATGAAATGCAGACCTTGATGTGTATAATCAGGTATCTATTTCGGTTAATGATTATATGTTCCTGACCCCCGCCCTGACAGCGTTTTGTGTCTGTATCTACGGTTTTTGTGTCTGGTTGTCATGGCGTCAGATCAAAAGTGAGTCCGGCGCCGGCGAGAACAGTGTAATTATACGTTTATCCGTGATTATAGCAGTTGCTATCCATGGGTACCTCCTGTACAGCGTCATTTTTGTGGATGGGGCATTCAGCATTTCCCTGGGTTTGTCCGTTTCCACCGCGGGCTGGATTTCTGTCCTGATGTATTTGTGCGTCAGCCACAAACCGGCTTACATCAACCTCGGGATCATTCTGTTCCCGATTGCAGTGGTGACCGTAATCATCGGCGCATTCGCGGCGGGAGGCGCCGGGGATCACACGCTTGTGGCCGGAACAGGGTGGCATATCGCTCTCGCCATTCCGACCTACGGCGTATTATGCGTCGCATTCGCCCAGGCTTGTCTGCTGATTGTCCAGGACCGCCACCTGCACAAAATTTCGTCGGAAAGATTCATGGCCGCGCTGCCTGCCATCCAGACCATGGAAAGTAACTTGAAATGGCTGATATTGCTTGGATTCGGACTGATGTCGGTCAATCTGGTCTCCGGCATCGGGACCAATATCCTGCGTCAGGGAGACTTGTTTCAATTCACTCATCATGTTGTGCTGTCCGTCATCGCGTGGAGTTGTTTCGCGTGTCTGTTGGCCGGACAGATGTTTGCCGGCTGGCGCGGACAGACAGCCGCAAAATGGACAATCTTCGCGTTCGGTGTTCTGGTACTAGCCTATTTCGGCACCCGTTTTGTCAATGATCTGATTCTGGCTGCCTGACATTTTGGTTGTGTCCCAACGGTTGCGGGAGGGCACGGAGACCCTCCCCCCCAGTTCGGGGCCGGGGGCAGGCTCTACGATAACGACCGAGTGTTCTGTCTACACCCGTCATTCCCGCGGATGCGGGAATCCACAACAATACGCAATCTGCAATTGCCGATGCGTAGAGCCTGCTCTACGATGTTGGGTGGGGTGGTCTTTGTCGTTTTCGTTTTGCCTTTGGTTTGGTTTTTGATTTGCCGGGTCTGGCAGATTTTCTGGTTGAATCGGCTTCAGGGCTGCCTTTTCGTCCAGACGAGGACTTTGGTTTGTTCGCCGGCTTTTGCCCGTTCAGTCTGGATATTTTCATTTTTCGGCCCGATACCCATACCGAACCCAGTTTTTTCAGCAGGGCCCTCGGCATATCATCGGGGAGGCTGACCAGGCTGTGATCGTCGAGTATCTCCAGTCGTCCGATAAACCGGCTGTCCAGCCCGGTTTCATTGGCAATCGCGCCCACGATATTTGACGGGCCGACATTGTGCTGGCTTCCCACTTCAATCCGGTAACGCGCCATGCCCGCGCCCTCAGGTCTCGCGGCATTCCGGGAGCGGTGAGGTTTGTCCCGGCCTTTCGGTTTCGGGGCGCGGTCGCGATCCCGTTCCCGGTCCCGTCCACGATTCCGATCGCTGCTCCGATCCGTTCCCGGAGCCGGAGGCGGTTTCTTTTGCAGCAGAAACGGGCTGTTTCCCTGCAGGAGTTGAGCCAGCGCCGCCGCAATCTCAATCACCGGCTGGTCGCTTTCGCGCTGGTATTCTTCGATCAGACGGCTGAACAGTTTCAGGTCCTCGCCTTCCAGGGTGTCGGTAATGCGTTGTTTGAATCTGGAGATCCGCCGTTCATTGATCAGGTCGTTGGTTGGAATGTCCATCAATTCAATTTTCTTGCGGGTGGCTTTTTCGATAGCGTGGAGCATCCGCCTTTCCCGCGGCCCAACGAACAGGATGGCGTCTCCCTGTCTGCCGGCGCGTCCGGTACGTCCGATCCGATGGACATAGGCTTCCGGGTCATACGGAATATCATAGTTGATCACATGGCTGATCCTGTCCACATCCAGTCCGCGCGCGGCCACGTCAGTGGCGACCAGAATATCCAGTTTCCCTGATTTCAATTGTCCGACCGTGCGCTCACGTTGATTCTGGGGGATATCGCCATTCAACGGGGCGCTTGCAAATCCCCTCGCTTCCAGTTTCTCGGACAAATCCACGGTCGCAGTTTTGGTGCGTACAAAGACAATCATTCCATCAAAGGGTTCCGCTTCCAGGATACGGGTAAGCGCATCCAGTTTATGGGAGCCGGTAACCGACCAATAGCGCTGGCGAATGGTATCGGCGGTCGCCGTTTTTACCTTTATCGTTATTTCTTCGGGATTGTTCAGATAGCGGTTCGCAATGCGTCGGATCGGCTGGGGCAGGGTGGCCGAAAACAGGGCGATCTGACGGGATGAAGGCGTTTTTTCAAGAATCCATTCAACGTCATCTATAAATCCCATGCGCAGCATTTCATCCGCTTCGTCCAGTACCAGGGTTTGCAACTGTGCAAGATCGAGGGTGCCTCGACGAATATGATCCATAATACGGCCCGGCGTCCCGACTACAACATGGACACCGCGCCGGAGCGCTTTTATCTGGCCCCGGTAGTCCTGGCCGCCATATACCGGCAATACATGAAAACCCTTGATATGCGCGGCATAAGCCTGGAACGCCTCCGATACCTGAAGCGCCAGTTCACGGGTGGGTACCAGTACCATCGTGCCCGGCTTCAAGGATTTCAAATCCGGATCAGTCAGGATCGGCAGTGCGAACGCGGCTGTTTTCCCGGTTCCGGTATGCGCCTGTCCCAGTACGTCACGACCCAGCAACATCGGCGGGATGGTTTTCTCCTGAATCGGGGTCGGCGTTTCGTAGCCGATTTCATCGAGAGCTTTCAGCAAGCTCTGATCAAGGCCAAGGTCATTGAATGTGATTGAGGAGTCGGTATTCATGTCAGACAAGGGTGGGTTCGGGAGTCATTGCGGGCATGACCGGACAAGGGCGCGTAGTGTAAAGGCATTGCAATGATATTGCATTAAGTATAGTGAACTGTTTTACAGAACCATATCCCATGATCCGGGTTATGGCCTGTCTGATTGAATGAAACGGACGGCTGCGGGTTATTTTCGCTTGATATTGAATCAGCAAGTATTCTATAGTACCGGTTGTAGTGTCGCGCTATGGGCGCTGATTCGTTACAGGACGGTTTATACAACAATGAAGGTGACAGAATTATGTTGAGATTTGCCGAGGAAATCATATTGCTCATGCTGGATGACGAGGGAGGGGAGTTCTTGCGTGTGTCAGAAACATCGCTGCAGTGCGCTCTCACCGGCGCGGTATTGATGGACCTGGCGTTCGAGAACCGGATCGACACCGACCCGGACCAGTTGATGCTGGTTGATTCAACCCCGACCGGGGATGACCTGCTGGACCCGACACTGGCCCGTATCGGGAAGAATGCCGAGACACGGGAATGGTTTAATCGGTTTGTTGACAGTGATGACCGCACCGCAGGGAAACTCGAAAAGCATGATGCGCTTTATTGGGTCAAACGAACGGCGGAGGATGCCGAACAGATCCGTGAGAGAGGGATCCAGCGTCTGGTTGAGCGCGGTATCATTGAGGAGAAGGATAATCGTTTCCTGTGGGTGTTCCGGTCGCGGCGCTACCCGATCATTGATGGCGAAGCGGAACGGGAGGTCAAGCTGCGGATCATGGAGGTATTGTTCAGCGATGTGATCCCCGCCCCGCGCGACGTGGTTATCATCTGTCTGGCCGATGTCTGCGGATTGTTCAGGGAGATGTTTTCCGCACGGGAACTGGAGAGTATCGGGCCGCGTATCCAGCAGGTGCGCAAACTGGATTTGATCGGTCAGGCGGTATCGCAGGCCATTGCTGAAATTGAGATGGGTATCGCCATTGCCATGCGGCCCATAATGTAATAATCCGGGGTTCTCTGCTTTCCTCCCCCACTCGAACGGATGCGGCTTAAAAAACTACTGGTATCGGGGTTCAAATCTTTCGTAGACCCGACCGACATTCGTGTGCCGTCTCATCTGGTCGGGATTGTCGGGCCGAACGGCTGTGGGAAATCCAATGTCATTGACGCGGTTCGCTGGGTGATGGGGGAAACGTCGGCCAGGACGCTGCGCGGTGACAACATGGCGGATGTCATATTCAATGGTTCAGCCGCCCGAAAGCCGATCAGCAGGGCGTCGGTGGAGTTGATTTTTGATAATCAGGATGGACAGGCTCCCGGACATTATGGACAGTTTGCGGAAATATCGGTCAAGCGAACCCTGACCCGGGATGACCAATCCCGGTATCTGATCAACAATGTCAAAACCCGCCGCAAGGATGTGCTTGATCTGTTTCGGGGCACGGGACTCGGGCCGCGCTCCTATTCAATTATTGAGCAGGGCATGGTCAGCCGCATTGTTGAAGCCCGCCCTGAAGACCTGCGGGTGTTCGTGGAAGAAGCGGCCGGCACATCCAGGTACAAGGACCGGCGAAGGGAAACGGAAACCCGCATTGCGCATACCCGTGAAAACCTGGAGCGGGTCGCGGATATCGAGAATGAGCTTGGCAAGCAGTTAAGCCGCCTGCGTAAACAATCCGCCGCTGCCGAACGTTACAAGGTTCTCAAATCCGAACAGCGGGAGATCAACGGGCAGTTAAACGTCCTGATGCTGAACCGGCTGAACCGTCAACTGCAAGAACAGGACCGCCTGGCCGCGAAATATGAAAACGAAGTACAGAAACGCCTGACCAGTCAACGGCAAACACAAGCGAGGCTGGAGGAGCTTCGCAGGCGGCAAGGGGATGCTCACGAGGAATATAACCGGATTCAGCAGGAGTTTTATCAGGCGTCGGCAAAAATCTCGAATCTGGAGCAGAAAATCGAACATCGCAAGGAAAACGTACAGCGGCAAACAGAAGAAATGGAACGACTGCAAGGATTGCGGAATGATTATCTTCAGCAAATCAATTCCAAAACACAGGAAAGCAAGACCCTGTTTCAACGCCTGGAGGCGATGCGCCCGGACCTGGAGTCTTTTCAGGAGAGCCTCGCGGACGCGGAAAATCAATTGGCCGATTCCGAGAGAAGGCTGTCCGGTTGTCTGGCTGAAATCGAAGACCTCAACGAGCGGTCCAGAGAACCGGCGCGGCAGGTGGAAATACAGAATTCCAGGATTGAGCATCTCCGTCAGCAGCAGGAGCGCACTGAACAGGGCAAAGCCAGGCTGAATGAGCGGATTACACAGTTGTCGGAGCAGATATCTTCAGCGGATATTGATTCCCTGCGGTCCGAGGCCGAGGAGAAGGAGCGCAACCACGAACAGGCGGAGAAACAATTCCATCAGTTCGAGATGGAGTTGAAACAGATTTATGCCCGAATTGAACGAAAACGGGAAGGGTGGGCCAATTTGCGAACCCGGCTTCAGGAGGTCACATCCCGATTGCAGTCGTTGCAGGAAATTCAGGTGGCCGCCCTGGGCGCCGACAGTGAGGACATCGACAACTGGTTGACGGACAGCGGTCTTGGTCGTGTTCCCAGGCTGGCCAGCAAAATAAAGGTTGCCGACGGTTGGGAGCGGGCGGCGGATCGGGTATTGAACGACTGGTTGAGCGCGTTATGTACGGACCGCATATCCATCGAATTGCTTACGAGCCGCCCGGACAGCAGCCTTTCCCTGGTTTGTCCGGATGAAGTGAATGTCTTCCCGGACAATTCGGCCAGCCGGATTCCGCTGGAGGCCATGTCCGACAGGATCATTGCCGGGGCCGCCGAAGTTGCGGGCCTGGTCGCGGGGGTTTATGTCGCTGAAACACTGGAACAGGGCCTGGATTGCCGCAGTCGGTTGACCGGCAGGGAGTGTATCGTCACCCGTCAGGGCGAGTTGATCGGCGCCAACTGGATCAGCTTCGCCAGTCAGAGCCAGATTGAAACCGGGGCGCTGGTCCGGGAGGATGAAATCACCCAACTGTTGGGCAAGAAGCGGGATATGAGCGACCGGCTTGAGGTGGAAGCGGAAGAGATTGACTCGCTGAATCTTAGTCGCAAGGAAAAGGAGGCGGAACTGGAATCCTGGCGCGGCGCCCTGAATGATCTGCGCTCCGGTCTGACAGTCGTGTATAATCAGTTCAGCCGGGAGGAAACCCGCTATCTTGAAGCTCGTGAACATCTTGGCAAGCTGGGCGCTGAACTGGATCAACTGGAAACGCGGATTACGGACGAAGACGCGGAAATAGAAAACGCCAGGGCATTGTTTGAAACGGCGGTGAAGGAAACCGGGTTTTTTGACCGGGAGCGGGCGAGCCTGATTGAGGCGCGGAATCAACTCAACGACGAAGTTTCGGGAAAGCGGAAGGTGGTTGATGAGATGAGAGAACAGCATTACAACCGGGCATTGATCCAGCAAAAACTTGAGGCTGACGTTAATACGCTCAAAGATAATATCCAACGTTTTCAATATGATTTGGATAGAATTGAATCCAGATTGTCGGAGTTGATACAGCCTGATTCATCATCGGATGAATCCGTTCCGGCGCTTGAAGGGAATCTTGAGCGGTTACTGCGGGAGAAACTGGAAACCGACAAACGTTTCTCGGCTGCCAGGGAACGGGTGTCGGACCTTGACCACAGAATCGAACAGACCAACAAATTACACGCCGGGCAGGTCGGTCAGGTGGATGAAGCCAGGGTGGATCTGGAACAGCAAAAATTAACCCGGCGGGAAGCGCTGGTTCGCCGGGACGCCATGGTTGAAACAATTAACAGCCAGGGGTGGAATATCGAGGAGTGTTCACAGCGGCTGCCCGAGGATGCGAGCGTGGAAGACTGGCAGACCAGACTGGAGAACATCAGAAAAAAAGTGGACCGGATTGGCCCCGTCAATCTGGTCGCGATAGATGAGTTCAACGAACAGAGTGAGCGCATGGACTATTTACGCAAACAGCGTGAAGACCTAGCCGAGGCCCTGCATACCCTGGAACAGGTGATTCAGAAAATTGATCGTGAAACCCGTTCCAGATTCCGTCAGACTTTTGATACAATCAATGAAGGTTTCAATCGGTTTTTCCCGAAATTGTTCGGTGGTGGCAATGCACGGTTGTTCTTGACCAGCGATGATCTTCTCACTACCGGAATTGGCGTCATGGCAAGCCCGCCGGGAAAGAGAAACAGTCATATTCATCTATTATCAGGGGGGGAGAAGGCGTTGACAGCGGTAGCCCTGTTGTTTTCATTGTTTGAATTGAATCCGGCCCCGTTTTGTATGCTGGATGAAGTGGATGCGCCTCTGGACGATGCCAATGTTGACCGTTATTGTGAGACACTCAGGACTCTCGCAGACAAGAGTCAGATGATCGTGATTACCCACAACAAGATTACCATGGCGTCCATGGACCTTCTGGTCGGCGTCACGATGGAGGAAGCGGGCGTGTCGCGGCTGGTTTCAGTGGATATGGAACAGGCTATGGAAATGGTGGCGCAATGAATCTTCAGGTCACGCTGATCGTCATCGGTCTTGTCGTCATCCTCGCGGTCTACGCGGTTTCCAGAATCATGGAATGGAAAAGAACACAGGAGGACGCCATGCGCCCGGAAGACCCGCCAGTAGAAAAAAAGTCCCGAAGCCCATTTCGCTGGAAGAAGTGGTTCCGATCTTCAAGCAGCCCGGTCAAGACCAGAACGGCTGAAGTCGAGCCGAATTTCGGGGAAGACGACCTGACCTTTATGGCCGGGACGGATGTTATTTTCGGGGTGGACCCTGACGACGCCAATGATCGGCGGCTGCGTCCGGATGAAATCGAGAATCTGACGGCTCCGGATATGACAGATTCGGTCCCGATATTGTCCGAAGCCGATGTCGCCGGTCAGTACCATGCCGATATGCGGGATGCCCCGGACCAGACTCACGGCGATGTCCAACCGGATTCAGTTTCGGATTCAGTTTCGGATTCAGGTGATGACGGGTTCAGGACTCCGGTTCAGGAGAAACAGCAACAATCCGGGATGTCCACTGGCGGTGAGTCCATGGATGAATCAATGGACAAATCAGATGGGCGAGAGGAAGTTGAAGATATCGAAACAGACGATGTCGATGAGGCTGCGGACATGATTGATCGGGGGGGCGCGCAGGTTCTGCAGGAATCCGATTCCCAATCGGACGACGCTTCCGCTCAGTTTCAATACCCGGAAATAGAAGGGTTTATCCGGGTCAGCCAGATTGACTACTGGATCAAGCTGACCGGTAAACGCGATGTCGGCAGAGAGTCGGCGCTGGCGCTGTATCGGGAAGAAGCCAGCCTGCTCACCAAACAACACCAGATATTTGGCCAGAAAACCCCGAACAGGGATTGGCGCGCTCTCGAACAGGAAGCCGAAGGCGCCCGTTTTGGTGATTTGATCATTACCCTGCAACTGGCTGACAAGGATGGGGCGGTTGGTCAGGAAGAACTGGACCGGTTTGTCACGCTGGCTTCAATCCTGGCAAAAGGTCTTGAGTATGAGTTCACGCTGATGGCGCCGATTGAGAGCGCCCTGAAGCAGGGACGGGCGATTGCGGATTTCATTCGTTATTACGATTCCCTGACTATCATCCATGTCAAACCGGCGGTTTCGGAGTATTTTGAAGGGTCCGCGATAAACCGCTGTGCGACCCAGCTCGGCCTGGACCGGTCGCCGGAGGGCTTTTTTGTCCGCAATCAGTTGGTCAATAAGAACAAGACCAACCTCTATTACATCGCCAATATGAGCAAGACCGGAGAGTTTGATTTTGACAACATCAAGGACATGCGGATTCGCGGGGTCACATTTTTCACTAAACCGGTCCTGCACCGCTCGCCGGGAGTGGTTTTTACGGAAATGTCAGATACAGCCAAAGCCTTCGCGGCGCGAGCCAAAGGGAATGCCTCGGTCCCCGATCACCATACTCTGTCACAAAGCTATGTGGACAGGAACCGGGCGTTGATCGAGAAAAATGCCCGGGAAATGGAAGAGCTCGGAATTGCGCCAGGAAATGAAGAGGCGATGAGACTGTTCTGACGTCGTACCCGGATGCCGAAAGATCCACAATATCAAATTCAGGAATTGCGGGCGAAACTGGAGTATCACAACCATCGTTATTATGAGCTGGATGATCCGGAAATTCCGGACAGTTGCTATGACCGCCTGATCCGGTCCCTGGAGGACCTGGAAGCGCAATATCCGCAATACCGCTCTGCGCAATCACCGACCCGGAAAGTGGGCGGGTCTGTTGCCAAACCCTTTTCCGAAGTGGTTCACGCCATACCGATGCTGTCCCTCGGCAACGCGTTTGA
Organism: Candidatus Poriferihabitaceae bacterium; assembly: GCA_965214205.1. Taxonomy (GTDB): domain Bacteria; phylum Pseudomonadota; class Gammaproteobacteria; order Arenicellales; family Poriferihabitantaceae. The sequence continues at coordinate 1,749,716 of OZ243941.1, forward strand.
CAAAGGGGAAATCGAGAATTTTGATCGACGGGTCCGGGAGTTGACGGGCCTGGAAGACGCGGAGGTGGAATATGTGGCGGAACCGAAAATTGACGGTCTGGCGGTCAGTCTACGCTATGAAAAGGGCTGGCTGATACAGGCGGCCACGCGAGGGGATGGCCGCGCGGGAGAGAATGTAACCCTGAACATGCGGGAGATTCTGGGAGACAGGTCCCGGTTGCGGGGCGCGAATATCCCTAACGTTCTGGAAGTGCGGGGTGAGGTTTTTATCAGCCGGGCCGATTTCGAGGCGCTGAACGAGTCCCGACGGAAAAGTGACCTCAAATTGTTTGTCAACCCCCGCAACGCGGCTGCGGGCGGGCTGCGCCAAATGGACCCCGCCGTGATCGCATCGCGGCGGTTACAGTTGTATTGCTATTCGTTCGGGGAGGTTGAAGGCGTGCCGTACCCGGAGACGCATGACGCGTCGTTGCGGGAGATTTGCGATTTCGGCCTGCCAGTGACCGATTTGTATCGTGTGGTCGAAGGGGCACAGGGGTGTCTGGATTATTATCAGGAACTGCTTGAGCTTCGCTCCGGACTGCCTTTTGATATTGACGGGGTGGTCTACAAGGTTTCCCGGATTGACTGGCAGAACAGCCTGGGCTTTACTGCCAGGGCGCCGCGCTGGGCCATCGCGCACAAATTTCCCGCCCAGGAGGAAGTCACCACTATTGAAAATATTGAGCTTCAGGTAGGCAGAACCGGCGCGGTGACCCCGGTAGCCAGACTGAAACCGGTTTTTGTCGGAGGGGTCACGGTGTCCAGCGCCACACTGCATAACCACCGGGAAATCGAGCGCCTGGATGTCCGCATCGGGGATCGTGTCATTGTCAGGAGGGCCGGGGATGTCATCCCGGAAGTGTTGTCGGTGGTAAAGCCGGCCCGGCCGCTCGGCGCCGAGCCATTCGCGTTCCCGGAAGCCTGCCCGGTCTGCGCGAGCCCGATTATCTACGAAGGAGAGGGGATCATCGCCCGTTGCAGCGGCGGACTGGCTTGCGAGGCCCAGAAAAAACAGAGTATCCGACATTTTGCCAGCCGCAAAGCCATGGATATCGAAGGGCTGGGCGACAAATGGGTGGATTGGTTGCTTGCCGGCGAGGTGATTGCCGATGTGTCCGACTTGTACCGCTTGACGCCGGAAAAACTGGGATCGAGATACCAGAAAAGCTCGAAAGCGGTCATGAACCTGATCCAGTCAATCGAAGAAAGCAAAACCACAACCCTGGCCCGGTTCCTGTATTCTCTCGGAATCCCATTGATCGGGGAGACGACCGCGGAAGCCCTGGCCGTCAATCTGGGTTCGATGAAGCGCATACGACAAGCGTCGAAAGACCGATTGCAGGAAATCCCGGACATCGGTCCGTTGGTCGCTGACAGCGTAGTGACCTTTTTCGAGCAGCCTCATAACCGCGCCGTAGTGGAGAAACTGCTGGACGCGGGGGTTTCCTGGCCCGCCCCCGCCGAACCGACAGCCGGAGACAGTGACAGTGTATTCGCTGGCAAGACCGTGGTACTGACCGGCAAGATGAGCATGCCAAGGAGTGAGGCCGCCTCCCTGTTGCGGTCAATGGGCGCCAAAGTCGGCAGTGGCATCACAAAGAACACGGGTTATGTAATCGCGGCGACGGACACCAGTTCCAAGGTCGTCAAGGCCGCGCAGATGGGTATTGAAATTCTGGATGAGCGGCAATTTATGGAACAGGTCCATGCGTCCGGTTTGTCTGCCGACCAGGACGGAGAGACCTGACCTCATGAACAAACAGACAGGCGCCCCGGTTGAAATCCTGTTCTACTACCGGGAAGAGTGCGACCTTTGCGAGCAGATGGATTTCGAGCTCAGGGAGTATATTGCCGCATATTATCCTGGTTCGGATATCCGGGTGGAGTTGCGCGACGTGGATGATGACCGGCAATGGCATGAAAAATACAGCGAATATGTGCCCGCCCTGGTTGTCAACGGGGAACGAATATGTCACTATTTCTTTGATTGCGATGAAGTCCGGTCAGCGCTTGAACCATAATCAGGAGTGAGTCAGAACCATGCTCAAATTACGACAGGTTTACAACTACGACGCGGGTCTTGATGAACTGATCCGTACTTTTGGCGATCAGATACAAACTGCCGAGTCGGTCTGTAACCAGTATGGCAAGGATGAATCATTCCATCCTTCGTCGCCACCTCATGCCGTGGTTCAGCCGGAAAATGCTGAACAGGTGCAGCGTATTGTGCAGATTTGCCGCAAACACGGGATGCCGATTGTTCCGCATGGCGCCGGCACCTCGCTGGAGGGCAATATCGCGGCGTTGAAGGGAGGAATCTGCATCGACAGCGGCCGCATGAATTCGATCATCCGGCTCAATGTGGAGGATTTTGACGTGGTCGTACAGCCGGGCGTAACCCGGCGGCAGTTGAACCAGTCCCTCAAGGGCAGTGGACTGTTCTTTCCGATTGACCCCGGAGCGGACGCCACCATTGGCGGCATGGCCGCGACCCGGGCGTCGGGAACCAACGCGGTCCGGTACGGGTCGATGCGCGATAACGTTATCAATATCGAGATGGTACTGGCGGATGGTTCAATCATCCGAACGGCCAGACGCTCCAGAAAATCAGCCGCCGGGTATGACCTGACCCGATTGATGGTCGGCTCCGAAGGCACCCTGGGCATATTCACCGAACTCACCATCAAGCTGTATCCGGTGCCGGAGTCCATGTCCGCCGCGGTTTGCAACTTCGCGACCGTTGAGGGCGCCGTCAATACCGTGATTGAAATGATTCAGTACGGCATCCCGGTTGCCCGCGTTGAATTGCTGGATGACCTGAGTATGAAGGCGCTGAACCTGTATTCGAAGACGGATTTCAACGAAGCGCCGACTCTGTTCTTCGAATTCCATGGCAGCGAGCGGGGTGTTGAGGAGCAGGCCGTGCTGACCCAGGAGATCGCAGACCAGAATGGTGGCAGCGAATTCAACTGGACCACCAGTACCGAGGAACGGACCCGAATGTGGCGCGCGCGCCATGACGCCGCCTGGGCGCACAAGATGCTCCACCCGAAGGGAGAGATCTGGGCGACCGATGTCTGTGTGCCGATTTCCCGTCTCGCGGACTGCATCGGGCAAACCCGCGCCGATATCGAGCAATCTCAAATCCTGGCTCCGATTGTCGGGCATGTCGGTGACGGGAATTTTCATCTGATCATGTTGATTGACCATGACAACCCGGATGAAGTGAAAGCGGCCGAAGCCCTGCACGAAAGAATGGTCCTGCGGGCGCTGGAAATGGAAGGGACCTGTACCGGCGAGCATGGCATCGGTTACGGCAAGCTCGACTTTCTCAAGCTGGAACACGGCGCGGCAGTCAACACGATGCGCCTGATCAAACAGGCCCTGGACCCGGACAACATCTTCAACCCTGGCAAGATACTGGAGTGACCGGCGCCATTACTGTCATTCCCGGCCAGTGCCGCTATATCCCTGATTTTCTTGAGCCTGCCGGGGCGTATGATCTTTATAACTGTTTGCTGAATCAGGTGGACTGGCAGCAGCACAGCGTAAGGCTGTTCGACAAGGAATATCAATCACCCAGACTCAGCGCCTGGTATGGAGACCCGGACACGGTTTACCATTACTCCGGCAGTACGATGGATGTGCCGGCTCCCTGGTCTGATCCATTGCAGGCCCTGCGTGAGCGGGTGCAGACCGCCACCCGCTGCCGCTTTAACAGCGTGCTGCTGAATTACTATCGTGATGGCAATGACGGCGTCAGTCCCCATAGCGACGATGAAACGGAACTAGGCGCTCGGCCGGTGATCGCGTCAGTCAGCCTGGGCGAAACCCGCCGCTTTATTCTTCATCCGCGCAAATTCAATCCCGCCGACAGCATCCTTTTCAATCTGACCCACGGTTCAATGCTGGTCATGTACGGCCTGTGCCAGCGCCAATGGAAACATTCAGTGCCGAAGACCAAAAAACCAATCGGCCCGCGAATCAACCTGACCTTCAGGAATGTCGTCAGGTAATGATAGCTCGTAATTTTGCATTATGGGGTTTGTTCTTCCTGTAACACTTCAGATACGATTTTATCAATGGTTTTGTTGCTACGCTCTCCACTTAAGGCTTCTTCGATCCGGGGTTTGAGAAAAGCCTCAAGTTTTTTCAGCGCTAATTCTTCGTCAGGCAAGGTACGTTCCAGCACATAATCCTTGATGGACTTGCCCTGCATGGCTGCCGTAGCTTTCAGCGTTTTGTGCTGCTCCCGTGTGATGTCGATTGACAGACGCATAGTTTCCTCACTCGTTGTTTATCATTCATCTTGAATATAGGTCATAATGGTAAAAGTATCAATCTGTAACAAATGTTGTTTTGTGGGGGCAGGCTCTACGATGACGGCAATTACGCATCCATATTATTGTGGATTCCCATTTCTACGGGAATGACGGAATGATTCCCGGTCATCATCGTAGGGGAGGGTCTTGTACCCTCCCGCGAATGTTGGAGCGGCAATGGCGGTTATTTGCGCTGGCTGCTGCTGGTTTTTAGCAGGACGTAGACTGCGCCGGTGCCGCCGTGTCGGGGTTGGGCGGAGCAAAATGCCTTGACGGCGGCGACTTCCTTCAACCATTCGAGGGTAAATTGCTTTAACACGCTTTGTCCGCTTTGTGAGCGGTATCCCTTGCCGTGGATGATCAACACACAGGTCAGGCCGCGTTGTAGGGCTTCTGAAATGAATTGATTGAGGGCGTCATCCGCTTCAAACCTTGTGAGTCCATGGAGATCCAGTATCGACTCGACCGCGTACTGCCCGCGCTTTAATCTCCTGATGATATTTTTCTGCAATCCGGGGCGGGCGAACTGGACGGAGCCGGGGGATTGCGGCTGATCAGCGATATTTTCGGATGTTCCGGTTCGTTCGACAGGATGGGCGGCAGGGCGGGTTCGAGGGGGTGTGACCGGAGGTCTGGGGCGGTCTTCGGCCGGGTTGTTGCGGCGCTTACTATAATTTTTATGCTGCGTATTGACATCGGACATGGCTCTTCTGAACAGCGAACCATCATCCTCATCTCCGTTTTGATCGGGTCGGGAGGCCATCGGTTGGGTTCAATGATCAGGCGGGTCGGGTTTTCAGATAGCGGTCGGCATCCAGGGCGGCCATGCAACCGGCGCCGGCAGAGGTTACCGCCTGTCTGTATACGTGATCCATGACATCACCGGCTGCAAATACTCCTTCGATACTGGTCATGGTCGCATCACCACCGGTTCCGCCGCGCGTAACGATATAGTCGCCCTGCATATCCAGTTGACCGGCAAACAGGGTGGTGTTGGGAGTATGCCCGATGGCGATGAACACGCCCGGCAGGTTGATTTCACGTGCGATACCGGACTTCACGTTTTTAATGCGAATGCCGGTGACTCCGCTGTCATCGCCCAGCACTTCCTCCAGGACATGATCCCATTGCAGGGTAATGTTGCCGCCTCGCTCTACTGTCTTCGCCATCAGGTGATCGACCAGGATGGCCTCTGCACGCAGCGCGTCACGGCGATGAACCAGCGTGACCCCCGATGCGATATTGGCAAGATAGAGCGCCTCCTCAACCGCGGTGTTTCCACCGCCGATGACTGCGACCTCCTGATTTCTGTAGAAGAATCCGTCGCAGGTTGCACAGGCGGACACCCCTCTCCCCTTGAAAGCATCTTCTGAAGGCAGTCCCAGATATTTTGCCGAAGCCCCGGTGGCGATAACCAGGGCGTCACAGGTATAAACCGCCTCATCACCGGATAACCGGAAAGGTCTGACTGTCAGTTCAGCAGTATGAATGTGATCAAAAATAACTTCAGTTCCAAACCTTTGCGCGTGATTCTTCATGCGTTCCATTAACTCTGGCCCCTGTACTCCCCTGTCATCGCCCGGCCAGTTATCCACGTCGGTCGTCGTGGTTAATTGCCCTCCCTGCTCGATGCCGGTAATCAAAACCGGATTCAGGTTGGCCCTGGCCGCGTAGACAGCGGCGCTGTAGCCTGCGGGGCCCGACCCGAGAATCAATAGTTGGCAATGTTTTTCGGCAGACATGGCGTTATCCCGGTCGGATTCGAGGGTTGTATAGGGGGAGTATTATAGCGCCGCGGATACCCCATCAGGCCGGAATCTTTTACAATAGCCGGTTCTGGCTGGATACAAGACAGTCGTTTGCGCGGATGAATGCTATGAGATTTGATGAAATTTATAATGATGCGAACGAGAACCCGGAAGCGTTCTGGGGCGGGATCGCGGAAAATGTGTACTGGTATAAAAAGTGGGACAAGGTGCTGGATGATTCCGACGCGCCGTTTTACCGCTGGTTTGCGGGGGGGCTGACCAATGTCTGTTACAACGCGGTTGACTTGCATGTTGAACAGGGCCGGGGGGATCAGCTTGCTATCATTCATGACAGTCCGATTACCGGAAGCCAGCAGAAAATCACGTATCATGAATTAAGGGGCAGGGTGGCGCGTTTCGCCGGTGTACTGCGCGATCATGGCGTCGAATATGGAGACCGGGTGATCCTGTACATGCCGATGATCCCGGAGGCGGTGATCGGGATGCTGGCCTGCGCCAGAATAGGCGCGGTCCATTCGGTTGTCTTTGGCGGCTTTGCCTCGAATGAACTGGCGGTCCGGCTTGATGATTGCCAGCCCAAAGTGATTGTGTCCGCTTCCTGCGGGTTGGAGCCGGGCCGGATTATCGAATACAAACCATTACTGGATCAGGCGATTGAATTGTCTGAGCACAAGCCCGGACACTGCATTATCCTGCAGCGGCCCCAGGCCAGGGCGGCCATGATCGAGGGTCGGGATGTGGATTGGAGCGACGCTGTTGACAAATCTGACGAGGTGGATTGTGTTCCGGTAGCGGCGACCGATCCACTTTACATCCTCTACACTTCGGGCACTACCGGACAGCCAAAGGGGGTGGTGCGGGACACCGGGGGCGGGATCGTCGTGTTGAAATGGTCGATGAAAAGTATTTATAACGTCGAGCCCGGCGATGTGTACTGGGCGGCCTCGGATGTGGGCTGGGTGGTTGGACATTCCTATATTGTCTATGCGCCGCTGTTCAACGGCAATACGACTATCGTGTTCGAGGGCAAGCCGGTGGGAACCCCGGACGCCGGGGTTTTCTGGCGGGTGATTTCCGAGCACAACGTCAAGGTTCTGTTCACCGCGCCGACCGCGTTCCGCGCGATCCGGAAAGAGGATCCCAATGGCGATCATATCCGCCAACACGACGTTTCCTGTTTGCAGACATTGTTTCTGGCCGGTGAGCGTACCGACCCGGATACCTTGAACTGGGCAAAGGATAAACTGGGCGTGCCGGTTATTGATCACTGGTGGCAAACCGAAACCGGCTGGTCGATTTGCGCGAATTGCCTAGGGCTTGAGGCGCTGCCGGTCAAGGAGGGCTCGGCTGGCCGCCCGGTACCTGGATGGCGGATGAAGGCGCTGGACGATACCGGCCGGGAAGTTGGTACAGGCGATATTGGCTCACTGGTGGTCGGGTTGCCGTTGCCGCCGGGTACTTTCCCGACTCTATGGAATGCGCGGCAACGTTATCTGGATTCTTACATGACCGCCTTCGAGGGCTATTATGAAACCGGAGACGCGGGTTATATTGATGAGGATGGTTATGTCTATGTGATGTCGCGTACCGATGACGTGATCAATGTTGCGGGGCATCGACTGTCCACCGGGGCGATCGAGGAAGTTCTGGCCTCGCATCCGGATGTAGCCGAGTGCGCGGTGATGGGTGTGAGCGATGTCCTGAAGGGTGAATTGCCGCTCGGTCTCGTGGTGCTCAGTTCCGGGGTGGGGCGTGATCACGGGGATGTTGTCCGTGAATGTGTCCAGCTTGTGCGCGACAAAATCGGTCCGGTCGCCGCGTTCAAATTGATGGCCGTGGTGAAACGGTTGCCGAAAACCCGATCCGGTAAAATCCTGCGCGGCACCATGAAGAAAATCGCGGATAATTCGCCCTGGAAAATGCCGGCCACCATAGATGATCCGGCCATACTGGATGAGATCACGCAGGACCTGCAATCACTGGGATACGCGCAAGGCTGAAACCCGGATTGTGATATGAAGCACGCCTTTATCATGGATCCGCTGGAGTCCGTAAAGCCTTGGAAAGATACCAGTTATTTCCTGATGCTGGCCTGTTCCGATCTTGGGCACCGGGTTTGCCACCTCGATCAACGGCAACTCTGGCTGGATCATGACGACCTGAAAGCGACCGTGACCTGGGTCGATGCGCGCGACGATATGGACCAACCCTTTGCGGTTTCAGGACAGGAGTCGGTCTCCCTGTCGGAGATGGACGCGGTCTGGGTTAGAACCGATCCTCCGTTCGACCGCAGATATTTCTATACGACGCTGATGCTGGATTACCTGCCGGCCGATACCCGGGTATTGAATCGGCCTGAAGGGATACGAAACTGGAACGAGAAGCTGTCCGCGTTGTTCTTCCCCGATTTCACGCCGCGAACCCGGGTAACCGCCGATGTTGAGGTGATTCGTTCCATGGCCGAAGAATTTGGCCGGGTGACGGTTAAGCCGATAGATGGTTTTGGCGGCAAGGGGATCGTTTTTTACGAGCGCGGCGAGGACCCTGCGGAAATACGGGAAGCGACCCATGCAGGGCGACACTGGGTCATTGCCCAGCAGTATCTGCCAGCGGCGGTGGAAGGGGACAAGAGAATCCTGTTGCTCAATGGCAAACCGCTGGGCGCGATTCTGCGCGTTCACGCCGAAGGAGTCGAATTGAACAACATGGACGCGGGCGGAGCGCCGAATCCGGCAACACTGGATGCCCGTGATCTGGAAATCTGTGCGGCGCTTGCGCCCGGCCTGGTTGAACAGGGGATATTCTTTGCCGGAATAGACATTATAGGCGGCCAGCTTATCGAAGTGAATGTGACCAGCCCGACCGGATTGCAGGAAATGAGCCGGTTCGATCAGGTTGACTACCACCATCAAATAATCTCGGCGCTGGAAAAGTGAAAGATGGCAAAATGAAGGCTGAAAAAATGGAAGCGGAAATGATGAAAAACCGGGTTCTGGTTTCACTCAATGAATCAAAACGAGCCCTGGAAGGTTTCCTCGGTGACGAACGCAGGGTGGCAGTCGTTGTACAGGGCGCCGAACTGATCATTGCCGCGTTGAGAAACGGCAACGCGGTCTACAGTTGCGGCAATGGAGGTTCGATGTCCGACGCCATGCACTTTGCGGAGGAGTTGACCGGACGCTACAGGAATGACCGTCCCGGCCTGTCGGCCACCGCGATTAGCGACCCCGGACATTTGTCCTGTGTCGCCAATGATTACGGCTATGATCAGGTATTTGCCCGGTATCTGGAAGCCAGGGCGAAACCGGGAGACGCGCTGGTCGCGATCAGTACCAGCGGGCAGAGCGCCAACGTCATCCAGGCTGCGGAATTTGCCCGATCACGGGGTATTGCAGTGGTCAGTTTGACCGGGCGCGGGGATTCTCCATTGGGCAGGCTCGCCACGGTCGATATCAGTACCATTGATTATCCGTATGCGGACAAAATCCAGGAACTGCACATCAAGATACTTCACATCCTGATCGAATTGATAGAACGCTCGTTTTTCCCTGAAAATTATGAATAGCCGCTCTTTATATGAGTGTAAATAACCCGACTCTGCATGATAGTCTGTTAGAATCGGTATTCGATATGAACGAAATTTCACAAAAACAGGAAACAATATGACCCCGGAAACAATTAACATTATTCTTACCGAGATGGTTACCGTTGTTACGATTTGTGCGTTCATGTACGGAATGCTTCGGGGCATACACAACGATATTGCCAATTTGTGTGAGCGGATGGCGCGACTGGAAGGACTATTTGAGGGATTTGTCCAGAAGACAAGCGAATAAAAGTACAGGTTCCCGGTAGGAGAATGCAAGGTAAGTGGGAGTTCTGGATTGACCGGGGGGGTACGTTTACCGATATTGTTGCCCGGCAGCCTGATGGATGTGTGATCACGCATAAACTGCTATCGGAGAATCCGGGGCAGTATCGGGATGCGGCGATTCAGGGGATCCGCGACATTCTGGGGGTGAAGCCCTCCGACCGGCTCGATACCAGCCGCATTGCGGCCATCAAGATGGGAACCACGGTCGCGACCAATGCCCTGCTGGAGAGACAGGGGGAAGGCACGTTGCTGGTTACTACTCGCGGATTCAGGGATCAGTTGCGAATCGGTTACCAGACTCGCCCCGACCTGTTCGCGCTGAATATCCAGTTGCCGGAGATGCTCTATCGTGACGTGCTGGAGGTTGAAGAACGAATGGACGCTCATGGCGCGGTCCTGATTGAGCTGGATCAGGAGCAGGCGAGAGCGGATATGCAACGATACTTCGATGAGGGTTTTCGGTGCGTTGCGATCGTGCTGATGCACGGTTATCGCTATCATCAGCATGAGCTTATTTTACAGGAGTTGGCTCAGGAGATAGGTTATACCCAGGTTTCGGTCAGTCATCAGGTTAGTCCGTTGATGAAGTTCGTACCACGTGGCGATACCACTGTGGTGGATGCTTACCTGTCGCCGATCCTGCGGCGCTATGTCAATCAGGTCGAGGCGGAGTTGGACGGGTTTGAGCGACACAACGGCAAGCTCATGTTCATGCAATCCAACGGCGGGCTGACTGACGCCAGATTTTTTCAAGGCAAAGACGCTATTCTTTCCGGGCCTGCGGGTGGTGTAGTGGGTATGGCGCGGGTCAGTGAGGCGATCAATATCGACAAGGTGATCGGGTTCGATATGGGCGGTACGTCCACTGATGTCAGCCACTATAACGGGGAGTTCGAGAAAGCGTTTGAAACCCGTGTCGCGGGTGTTCGATTACGCGCCCCGATGATGCTGATTCATACCGTGGCCGCCGGAGGAGGCTCGATCCTTCATTTTGACGGAGCGCGATTCCGGGTGGGGCCGGATTCGGCGGGCGCCAATCCGGGTCCGACCTGCTATCGTAACGGTGGCCCGCTGGCGATCACGGATTGCAACGTCATGCTCGGCAAGTTGCAGCCCGACCTGTTCCCTAATGTGTTCGGCGAGAACGCGAACCTGCCACTGGACACGGAGCGGGTGGAGGAGGGGTTCAAAGAGTTGGCGGAGCGAATCCGGGAGGATGCCGGAGACCAGCGCAGCCCCGAGTCCGTGGCCGCCGGATTCCTGTCGATAGCGGTCGAAAACATGGCCAACGCGATCAAGAAAATCTCCGTGCAAAGGGGTTACGACGTATCTGACTACACGCTATGCTGCTTTGGCGGCGCCGGTGGACAACACGCCTGTCTGGTGGCGGACGCTCTGGCATGCAAGACCATACTGGTACATCCATTCGCCGGAGTCTTGTCCGCTTACGGGATGGGGCTGGCGGATACGGTGGCCGACCGGCAGCAGGCGGTTGAGGCTGTGCTGGAACAGGCGTTGATCCATGAGTTGGGTGAGCGGCTGGATCAATTACAGGACAGTGGCATTGTGGAACTGAAACAGCAGGGGGATCCATGTGCAAGCCTGACGTTCAACCGATTGCTGCATATACGTTATCAGGGATCGGATACGACTCTGATTGTGCCGCATGGCGGACTGGATGAGGTGCGGGCTCGATTTGAGCGGGTTCATCAGATGCGTTTCGGCTTTGTCTCGGCGGACAAGCCATTGATCGTAGAGTCGATTCAGGTGGAAGTGGTGTCCGCAGCCAGACCATCAAAGATCGAAAACCCGGTTAATCGGGGCAATGGCTCACAAGCGACCGCAAAACCGGACGCGACCCGCAAATGCTACATGGAGGACCAATGGCTCGATACGCCGTTTTACCAGAGAGCCTCGCTGGTTGTGGAGCAGGCGATCAACGGACCGGCGGTGGTGCTTGATTCGACTGCAACCATTGTAGTTGAGCCGGGCTGGCGGGCGGTGTTGAAGCCGGACAATAATCTGATTCTTGAGCGTTACCGGGAACGCGCGGAGGTGAAGGCCATCGGTACGCAAGTGGACCCGGTCATGCTGGAGATATTCAACAATCTGTTCATGTCCATCGCGGAGCAGATGGGTTTTGTGCTGGAAAATACAGCGGCATCGGTCAATATCAAGGAGCGACTCGATTTCTCCTGCGCTATTTTTGATGAGGCAGGAGCGTTGGTCGCCAATGCGCCTCACATGCCGGTGCATCTCGGCTCTATGGGAGAGAGTATCAAGACCGTCATACGGGAAAGGGCTGGCAATATTCGTCCCGGTGATGCCTATATATTGAACGCGCCTTACAATGGAGGGACTCATTTACCGGATGTGACGATTATCAAACCGGTGTTTGCTGATGAGGAACGGATTCTGTTTTATGTCGCCTCACGCGGGCACCATGCGGACATCGGTGGGACAACTCCCGGTTCTGCGCCAGCCGATTCGACCAGTATCGAGCAGGAGGGGGTGGTGATCGATAATGTGAAACTGGTTGAAAACGACCATTTCCTGGAACAGGATATCTACGATCTGTTGACCGGGGGCGCCTGGCCCGCCCGCAACCCGGAAATGAACATCGCCGATTTCAAGGCGCAGCTGGCGGCTTGTGAGAAGGGGGTCAGGGAATTGCTCAAGATGACCGGACACTATGGCATTGAGACAGTTCACGCCTACATGAAACATGTCCAGGATAACGCGGAGGAGTCTGTTCGTCGTCTGTTCAGCGTCATGGAAGATGGCGAATTCACATACGAAATGGATGACGGCCACCGGATTTCGGTGAAAATCAGGGTAGATCGGACAAACCGCAAGGCGGTGGTGGATTTCACCGGAACCAGCCCCCGGCATCCGGGTAATTTCAATGCCCCGACTGCGGTGGCTCTGGCTGCTGTGCTCTACGTTTTCCGGTGCCTGGTGGATGACCAGATTCCGTTGAATGAAGGCTGTCTGAAACCGATGGAGGTTATTATTCCTGATGACTCGATGATTAGCCCGCGCTACCCCGCTGCGGTGATCGCCGGCAATGTGGAAACTTCACAGTATCTGGTCGATACCTTGTTCGGAGCCGTGAAAGCCGTTGCCGCGGCCCAAGGCACGATGAATAATTTTATCTGGGGTAATGATCGCTACCAGTATTATGAAACCATCTGCGGCGGCGCTGGCGCCGGCGAGGGTTATCACGGAGCCGATGCCGTTCACACGCACATGACCAACTCCAGGCTGACCGATCCCGAAGTACTTGAATGGAGATTCCCGGTCATCCTGGAGTCTTTTGAAATCCGCACGGGTTCCGGCGGCAGGGGGAGATACAACGGCGGCGACGGGGTGGTCAGAAAAGTGCGGTTTCTGGAAAGTGTGATTGCCAACATTATTTCCGGTCACCGGAAAGTGCCCCCCTATGGATTGGACGGGGGCCAGCCCGGGAAACCCGGAGCAAACCGTGTCATTCATGCGGACGGTTCGCAAACGGCGCTCGGCGGCACGGACCAGATTGACCTGGCGCCGGGAGACACGGTGGTGATAGAAACTCCGGGAGGAGGAGGGTATGGTTTTGACAGTTTTTAAATTTCATTCCGAATCCCTGCAGGATGAATGGCTGGATGCTTATGGGCACCTGAACGAAGCGTATTATCTGGTTCCATTCAGCAACACGACCTGGTTTATGCAGGATCATTTCCTGATAGGGGTGGATTATTTCAAAAGAACTGGATGCGCGCTGTATACGGTGGAGACTCATTTACGCTATCTGAATGAAGTCAGGCGACCGGCGCTGATGGAAATTGAGACCCTGATCCTGGGTTCTGACGCGAAGAAAATCTGGTTTGCCCATCAGATGGTCGTTGATGGGACGATTCGGGCTACCGCCGAATTTATGGGTTTGCATTATAACACCCGGCAGGGGCGAACGATGGAGATGCCCGATCCGGTACAGGCCATGCTGAAGCAGGCCGAAATCACAGAGAGGCCGGATTGGGTAGGCCGGCAGATCAGTCTGCGTAAAAAACCGGCATGAGATTCGGAATGAACTCCGGGCTAAAGTGTCCGCTCAGTCGCCGTAGTGGATCATGGACGCGTCCCCGGTATCGTTGATGTCGCGGATTGCGGTTTCGACATCCCGGATCGCGTCCCGCAGGTAGTCGGTGATCACCTGCCGGTCATCGGTAAAGGGGATTTCATCGACCAGGGTCTGTAACCGGCCCATGGACAGCCACGCCTTGTGTCTCGCCCATTCTGCAAAGAGAACATGATGAGGGTCAACCAGAGATAAGTCCGGGAACCGGCAAACATCTTCGATTGCCGCGTTCAACGGCACATATCCGTTTACCAGAGTGATTCGTTCCCCCGGCCGGGTCAGCCTTGTGGCGCGATGCACCACCATATAACCGTGCAGCGCAATGGCGTAACCCGCGCCGGGAAACCGGGCGCTCACCACCTGTTCCGGTGGAATGGCCTCGCCCCGGTCGGTCATTTCTTTCGCCTGCTCACGGGTGCCCGTGAAGTACTGGAACTCTCCGCCGGAAAGCTGGTTCGGGTCGGACAGCATCAGCACATAATCCAGGCTCAGCGTGTCATGATGCCATTTGTCAACCGGCCGGGTGAGATCTTCCGGGGCAAAATTGAGATGCCCCAGATGCAAGGGCATGGTATGGGGCGCGACCGGCGCCCCGAAGATGTCCGAGATGAATTCGGTGACCTCGCTGCAAAGGCAGAAATCCCTGAGAAAACGGGATTGATAAACGCCGCCGCGAACCATATTCTCGATCCGCTCACAGTTGATTGCAAATTTCTGGAGTGAACGGGCCGTATCGCGCATGACCTTGACTCCTTCGTCCGATAGCAACCGAACCGCGCCGGAGATTGCCAGGTCGGTCGGACACTTTTTGATCGTTTCGGCATCATAACCCAGATCACTTAACCGCACCGTGTCTTCCGGGGGTTCGAGTTGAAGGTGCCTGTCCGGGTCGAATTCGACTTCTTCATCAAAATATTGATACCCGTCAGGCAGGACAGAAGGAAATTTTGGGGAGCTGTTCCAGTACGGCATAGCAGGTCATCCAAGTAGGCCAGGGTCAGGATTATGGCATTATATATAAACCGGGGGTAGTTGTGGCGGGCCTTCATCTTTTCCGGCGCCGCGGGTGTTACAATCGCGTGCCGTCAATACTCTGAAGAACAGACATGAAAAAATATTCCTTAATACCTATTGCCGTTGTCGGCTTGCTCGCGGTTTTGCCAGCCCAGTCCCAGACACTGAATATGGCGTATGACGCAGACCCGGTATCGCTGGACATCCATGAGCAGCTATCGGGCGGCACGTTGCAGCTTTCCCATACGGTTTGCGATCCGCTGGTGCGGTGGAATCAGGAGTTGGGCTTTGATCCACGGGTGGCCAGTGGTTGGCAACGACTGAACGATACGACCGTCCGATTTAATCTCCGCCAGGGGGTGCGCTTTCATTCCGGTCGTGAAATGACGGCGGAAGATGTCCGTTATACCTTTGAAAGACTGAAACAAAGTGAAGACTTCAAGGGTATCTTTGTGAATTTCACGGCGGCTAATGTGGTGGATGATTACACGATTGATCTGGTCACAGATGGCCCCTACCCACTGGTTCTGCATACCGCGACTTATATATTTCCTCTGGATGCCGAGTTCTATACGGGAACTGACGAGCGTGGCCGCGACAAGGGGGAGATCGTAAAGCACGGTGATTCATTCGCATCGACCAACATTTCCTGTACCGGACCGTTTACGGTGACTTCCCGGGAGCAGGGGGTTAAAGTGGTTTTTGATCGGTTTGCAGATTATTGGGATACCGACTCTCCGGGCAATGTTGAGCAGATCGTGTTTACTCCGATCAAGGAGGGCCCGACCCGGGTTGCCGCGCTGTTGTCCGGCGACATTGATTTTGCCGCTCCCATACCGCCAACCGATCTGGCACGGATCGATAGCAGTGATTCCGTGGATCTGGTGACCATGAGCGGTACACGGATTATCACCTTCCAGCTTAACCAGAAGAAGAATCCGGCATTGGCGGATGTCCGCGTCCGGCAGGCTATGGTTCATGCGGTCAACAATGAGGGCATCGTCGAGAAAATCATGAAGAACTTCGGCACTGCGGCGGCGCAACAAAGCCCGAAAGGATACCTGGGTTATAACGAAGCGCTGCAACCGCGCTATGATCTGGAAAAAGCCCGCGCGCTGATGGCTGAGGCTGGATACGCGGATGGCTTTGATGCAACCATGATGGCGCCCAATAACCGTTATGTGAATGACGCGAAAATAGCGGAAGCGGTTGCCGGTATGCTCTCGAAGATCAATATCCGGGTGGATTTGACGACCATGCCCAAAGCCCAGTATTGGCCCAAGTTTGACGAACGCGCCGCCGATATTATGATGATCGGGTGGCATTCCGACACAGAAGACTCGGCTAATTTCTCGGAGTTTCTGACCATGACGCCGGATTCTGAAACTGGCTATGGTCAATACAATAGTGGTAATTACTCCAATGCCGAAGTCGACCAGCTGGTGCTGGACAGCGCGAAACAGACCGACAATGCCAAACGGGCGCAAATGCTGCAACGGGTGGAGCAGATTCTCCATGATGAAGCGGCTTTTATCCCATTGCACTGGCAGGATCGGGCATGGGCTGCGAAGAAGGGCGTTCATATCGACCGCATTGTCAACGTGATGAACTTCCCTTATCTGGGTGATCTGGTGATGGACTGATCACAGCCCTTACCCACTTGTATGAGTAACCGGAGGATAGCGTCTGAGGCCGTCCTCCGGTTTTTACTACTGATACGCTGACGCCATGTTTGCCTTTCTGGTCAGAAGATTCTGCCAGGCTGTCGTTGTCATGCTGGTGATCAGCGTATTGAGTTTCTCTATTCAGGATCAACTCGGGGATCCACTGCGTGAACTGTTAGGGCAATCGGTTTCGGAGGAAATCCGGGATCAGTTGCGTGAAGAGATGGGATTGAATGATCCTTTTCTGGTGCAGTATTGGCGATTCCTGAAAAACGCGGTACGAGGAGATTTAGGCGTATCCTATTTTTTCAAGCGTCCGGCGCTGGATGTGATTCTGGACAAATTGCCCGCCACCATTGATCTGGTTATCGCGGCTACATTCTGGATACTGCTGTTTTCCATTCCGGTCGGGATTTTTGCCGCGATTCAGCCTCGCCACTGGTTCTCGAAAGTCGCAATGGGGGTGAGTATTCTGGGCATTTCCGTGCCGGTATTCCTGACCGCCATATTCCTGATCTACCTGTTTGCCGTTGAACTCGGCTGGCTGCCCTCATACGGGCGGGGCGATACAGTCACGATACTGGGCGCCTGGGAGACCAGTCTGCTGACACTGGATGGCCTGAAGCATATCCTGTTGCCCGGTATATCTCTGGCTTCGGTCATCCTGCCGTTATTCGTCCGTATGATCCGCTCGGAAATGATGGAGACGCTGGAAACTGAATATGTGAAATTCGCCTGGGCGAAAGGCTTGCCGAAAAGACGGATCTGGATGGTGCATGCGTTCAGAAACACCTTGTTGCCGGTGGTTACCGTGGGTGGCATTCAGTTGGGCATCATGGTCGCCTATACCATTCTGACTGAAACCGTTTTTCAGTGGCCGGGTATGGGTTTCATGTTTCTGGAGGCGATTCATCGTGTCGATACTCCGTTAATTGTGGCGTACCTGATCGTAGTGGGCCTGATTTTCGTCATTACCAATACGATTGTGGACATTATCTATGGACTGGTCAATCCGATGGTAAAGATCATCGGGCAAGACAGCGACCGTGATTCGTGAACCGACCCTGCACATGAGCGCAACATCCCTGACCATAAAACCCGGCATCTGGCAACGGCTCAGACATTCAGAGGTTTTCCTGAGCTTCCTCCGTAACCGGACAGCGATGGTCAGCGCCACAGTATTGCTGTTCTTTATCCTGACCTCCGTTCTGGCGCCGATCATCGCGCCGTACAATCCCTGGGACCAGACCAGTATTGACATCATGGATTCCGAAATCCCGCCGGTTGGCAGCGTCGGCGCCGACTCGCGGTTTCTGCTGGGTACAGACGCAATGGGCAGGGACCTGCTCAGCGCCATTATGTACGGCACCGGAATATCCATCGTCATCGGTGTGTTTGCGACTGTGTTACAGGCGGCGCTGGGCATCTCGATTGGCCTGATCGCGGGGTATTTTGGCGGGCGACTGGACAGTTTCCTGATGCGCATTGCCGACATCCAGCTGTCGTTTACGACATTAATGGTAGCCATTATTATTCTGGCCCTGTTCCAGGCTACCGTGGGTATTCGTTTTTACGAAGACTTCGCGATTGTCGTGATCGTGCTGGTCATTGGTATTGCCGAGTGGCCGCAATATGCGCGAACGGTTCGCGCCTGTGTGCTGGCCGAAAAGAAAAAGGAATATGTCGATGCGGCGCGGGTGATCGGATTGAGGCCGATAGCGATTATTTATCGCCATATCCTGCCCAATACTTTTTCTCCGCTGATCGTCATTTCCACTGTGCAGATAGCCAATGCGATCATTACAGAAGCCGCCCTGTCCTTTCTGGGGCTGGGTATGCCAGTAACCAAGCCCTCACTCGGCTCGATGATCCGCAATGGATTCGAGTTCATTTTCAGTGGATCATGGTGGATTACCCTGCTGCCGGCGGTGGTTCTGATCGTTTTGATTTTATCCATCAACCTGCTCGGTGACTGGCTGCGTGATACGCTCAACCCGAAAATCTATGATCGGTAAGCGACAACCGGCGCGATGGCAATGACTCCTTTATTATCGGTAAAAAACCTGGAGGTGATTTTCCCGCTCCGCTCCGGCCCGGTAACCGCCATCCGGGATGTCAGCTTCGATTTATCGAAGGGGGAGCGAATCGGTATTGTCGGAGAAAGCGGGGCGGGAAAATCAATCTCGGCGTTTGCCATTCTGAATCTGATCAGCAAGCCCGGGTTTCTGTCCAAAGGAAGGATTGATTTTGATGGTGTCAACCTGGCCGAAGCGGAGGAAGATACGCTGCGCGGTATACGGGGCAACCGGATCAGTATGATATTTCAGGACCCGATGATGACGCTGAATCCGGTATTGACCATTGGCACACAAATCGAGGAGACGGTTCTGGCTCATAAAGCGGTCAGCCGTGAAGAAGCCCGGAGTATCGCTCTGTCCAAGTTAGAGGCGGTGCGTATCCCATCTGCCCGCACCCGATTGCAACAATATCCGCACCAGTTGTCCGGCGGAATGCGTCAACGGGTTGTGATTGCCATTGCTCTTGCAACGGAGCCGCAGTTGATTATTGCCGATGAGCCGACTACGGCGCTGGATGTCACCATTCAGGCGGAGATTCTTGATCTGATACTCCAGCTTTGTCTGGATTCGGACATGAGTCTGATCCTGATCAGCCATGATCTGGGGGTCGTGTATCAGGTGACGCAACGTATTCTGGTGATGTATGCGGGGAGTATCATCGAACAGGGATTAACCCCGGAAATCATCCATCGCCCGGCGCACCCTTATACCAGGGGATTGATTGACGCATTGCCGGAAATGACGAAACCGGGAGCGAGGCTCAATCAGATTCCGGGAGTCATGCCGTCTCTCGACACGATTCCATCCGGTTGCCCGTTTCATGACCGCTGTCAATTTACACAGGAGATATGCGCGACTGAATTCCCTGCATCCAGGGGGCGGGAACAGCACACGGTTGCTTGTCATTTCCCGCTTGGTTTCGATTGAGCGCCGGGGTTCAGATGAATTCGCCGCCCGTAACTGACACTCCGCCTCTGGTAAAGGTGGACGATCTGTACAAGCATTTCAATGTATCGGGGGGATTGCTGGATCAGCTTTCATTTTCGGACGGGCGAGTGACTCGCACTATCGAGTGGGTAAAGGCATTGAACGGGGTTACGCTCGAAGTACGCAAGGGGGAGGCGCTGTGTCTGGTCGGGGAGAGTGGTTGTGGAAAAACCACTGTAGGCCGGATTATCATGGGGTTGCTGTCGCCCGACCGTGGGGCAATATATTATCAGGGTGAACGGATTGACTCTCTGCAACGCGCCCGGTTACTGCCCTACAGGAAGAAGATGCAAATGGTTTTTCAAAACCCTTATGCTTCACTGAATCCGAGGAAGACAGTAGCGGCCATCCTGCTGGAGCCGGTGCGGTTCCATTTTCCTGACATGTCCTGGAGTGAGCAGCGTGAAACCGTGGCCGGAGTCATGGAGTCTGTCGGTGTGGATGCTGGCTGGGGTTGCCGATATCCACATGAGTTCTCCGGCGGGCAGCGGCAGCGAATCAGTATTGCGCGGGCCTTGATGGTTGACCCGGAATTCATAGTTGCGGATGAGCCGGTTTCTGCTCTGGACGTATCCATTCAGGCGCAGGTCCTTAACCTGCTGATTCAGGCCAGAGAAGAACGTGGCCTGACTTATCTGTTTATCTCGCACGATCTCTCGGTTGTGGAACATTTTGGCAGTCGGGTGGCAGTGATGTACCTGGGCCAGATTTGTGAGTCCGGCAGCATTTCAGAAGTATTTTCCACACCCAGGCATCCTTATACCCGGGCGTTGCTCAGCGCGACGCCCAGGCTGGGTGGGAAAGAATCCGGACATTCTGCCGGTCATGCTGGCAGAGTGGCGGGAGAGGCGCCGACCCCGATGAATCTCCCCGCCGGATGTGTATTCCACCCGCGTTGTCCACATGCCCGTGAAATTTGCAGGCAGGTCATTCCGCCACTGAAAAAGTCCGACTCCGGCAATCTGGTCGCCTGTCACGGCACGGCAGACGCAAGCAATACCTGGTTTTGACCATTCATCATCGTTATCATCCCCCCCTTGAGGGGGAATCACATCCCGCAAAGCGGGTGTGATGGGGGGACACAACCGTCATCCCACGCACCAACCGAAAGCAAAATCAAACGGTAGAAAAAAACGAGAAAAGAGAGCAGGGATGAAGGATAGAGTGTATGATCAAAATCACAACGACAGGTAATCTGATTATGACCAGAGCAAAAGAATTAGTGCGAAAGGTGCTGGAGACCCAGCCGGATGATGCCTCTTACGAGGAAATTATGCGAGAACTGGCTTTTGAACGCATGGTATCCAGAGGAATGGAGGATGCTTGTGCGGGCCGAGTGATCAGAAACGAAGAGATGGAGCGACGAATCAAGCAATGGCACAACTGAGATGGACTCGTGAAGCCGAGCAGTGGCTGCACGACATCTACGATTACATTGCGTTGGACAATCCCGATACAGCGGCACGGGTGGTGCATGAAATCTACGATACGGTCACTACCGAATCGCCTACCTACTCCACAACGGATCAGATTGGATTGACGTGCTTGGCGTGTTTCATGGTGCGCTGGACATTGACAGGTACATGCAGGGTATAACATAACCACCAAACTCAGAAGCGCCAAACCCACTTGACAGGCGATAACCCCACAAAGTACATTTATAATCTCAATATCCGGCAAAAAAGCAGGTTAACGGTAATGAAAAAAATTCGAATAAATTCGATTAAGTCATTGATTTATGGTATAATTAACCGGCTTACCGGCTTACCGGCTTACCGGCTTACCGGCTTACCGGCTTACCGGCTTACCGGCTTACCGGCTTACCGGCTTACCGGCTTACCGGCTTACCGGCTTACCGGCTTACCGGCTTACCGGCTTACCGGCTTGACCAGCCTGCGCCTGCCTCATCGAACCCCGACCGTTTAACTTCACCATCCGTCTTTCCCGCGAAAGCGGGAATCCACCTCACTCGTCGTCTGCGGTCGGGTCTGTTCCGCTTCCTGCTCTGCCTGCCGCTGTTCCTGGGTTTCGCCGCCGGCGAGGCGCAGGCGCAGACCCTGTCCATCAGCGCGCCCGCGGATGCGAACGAGGGCGACTCCAGCACGCGAGACCTCGCGTTCACGGTGACCCTGTCCGCAGCGCGGTCGACCAATCCGACCAATTATCGAGTCTGTTTCACCGGCACGGCGACCATCGATACGACCCGGGCCGACCCCATTCCTGCCGCCGCCGACTACCAGCCCTTAACCATCGTCAGCGGGAGCAGTTTTGCAACGGCCAGCAATTGCTGGGACTCCTCAATATTGCAGGGGGACACCAGCTCCGTCGACAGCGTCGGCATCCGTGTGAAGGGCGACACCGATGCCGAGGCCGACGAAACGGTGATCGCGACGCTGTCCTTGCGTGGTTCAAACGAGGGCGTCACCCTCGGCACCTCCGTGGTGACCCACACGATCCTGGACGACGACACCCCGGCCCCGGAGATCTCGGTATCCCTTCCGATCAGCGAGGGCGAGAACCGCTCGGACGCGGGCGAGAAGAAGGTCCCGGAGAGCGAGGGCGGGGTCGGCATCGGGTTCAACCTTGCCGCCGACCAGCCGTTGCCGAGCGCGCTGACGGTGTGCGTGCGGGTGACCGAGAGCGGCGGCGACCGGGTGGCCTCGGGCAGCGAGGGCATCCAGACCGTGAACATGCCGAGCAGCGTCACCAACGGGTCGGGCACTCATACGCTCACCTGGACCAACACCGCCGCGGACGATCAGGACAGCAGCGTCACCGTCGAGGCGGTGGCGCCCAACACCGTGGGCTGCTCGGCGGCCAACGACAGCTACACGGTGTCGTCGAGCGGCGCCTCCGACAAGCTGCTCATCCAGGACGACGAGAACACCACCGTCGAGCTCACGGCCTCGGACCCGACCATGACCGAGGGCGACGCCTCGGACACGGCGGTGCTGGCGGTCTCGCTGTCCCGCCGACTCTATGCCGGCGAGACCATCGGCGTGCCGATCGCGCTGGCGTCGAGCACCGGGGCGCGGCTGCCGGGGAGCACGGACAGCGGCACTGCCAACCACGACTTCACGGTCGGGGCCGCGGCGGGGAGCGGGCACAGCGGGGTGACGCTGACGGGCGCGTTGACGGAGAACCCGCGGGTGGTCTTCACCGGCCACGACACGAACACGGTGCAGACGGCGACAGTGACGCTGACCCCGGTGGCGAACCGCGACGACCCGGACTCGGCCCACGAGACGATCACCGCGACACTGACCCAGCTCGGCCAGCTGGACACGACGGTAAGCGGCGTGGCGGCGCATTCCTCGAACAACGCGGCGACCCTGTCGCTGGAGGACGACGAGGCCCCGCCGCCGCCGGCGACATGCTCTGCCCAGAACCCCATCTTCAATGATACCAGCCTTCGCATCCTCGAGACCGGTGAAACGACCTATTGCGTGCGCCTGACGACCGCCCCGTCCGGCGGTGACACCACCGTCACCATCGGCAGGATTGGCGGGGGCGCGACCGTCAGTCCCGCGTCGCTCACGTTCACGTCATCGAACTACCAGACGCCCCAGCAGGTGACGGTGACCGGCGAGGACGAGCTCAATACGCATCGGAACCGCACGACGCAGTTGACCCACACGGCCAGCGGCGGCGGCTATTCCAGCCAGAACCTGGGCAATGTCCGGGTTAACGTGGACGACGCGCCCGAGGTCGAGGCGTATTGGTACATCAAGGGCGGCGCGGGCGGCGTGCGGATCCGGCGGCCGCATACGGTGACGTCAACGCGCGGGCTGACGGCGTGGCAGAACGCGGCGCCCGGTGACAGGATCAACTACGCCGTGCGCCTGTCGAACCGCCCGGCGGGCGGCACGGTGACCGTGACGGCGACGGTGCCTTTGGACAAGCGGAACCTCGTCGGCCTGTCGCTGACCGAAGGCGGCACGGCGCAAGACACGGTGACGGTGGAGTTCAAGGACCGCAGTCCCGGCCCAGGCACGGGCTGCAGCAACTGGTTCGGCCATCAAGCGCATCAATACTTCGACAGCCACGGCAACACGCGGACCGTGTCGGGCCGGCAGCCGAGCGAGAGCTACGACGGCACGGCGGACACGCCCTGGGAGTGCTGGCGCATGATTTATGTGGTCCGCAAGGACGCCTCGCGGAACATCGACGACACCTGCGCCGACATCACCCACACCGCCACAGGCGGCGGCGTGCGCAAGGTCACGGTCGATACGATCCGCGCCCATGTAAGGAACCCGGGGCGCAACAGACGGGGGTCAAGTGGTTACAATAGCCAGTGCCGCAACCTGAACGGCAACACGGTCTCCGCACCCGCGACGGCCGCCCCCGCGCCCACCGATCCGGTGGCCAACCTGCAGGTGACGGCGGTGGACGACACCAGCGCCCGCGTCACCTGGGACGCGGTGGAGCACGCCACGTCCTACGATGTGTCCTGGAGCGCCGAGAGCAGTGATTCGCTGAACGCGAGCGCCGGCGCCTGGCCCGGCATAACTGGCACCTCGACCACGATCCAGCACGATGCCTCGGTGCCGATGACGCTGACGGTCACGGTGACGCCGGAGTATGTGGACGAAAACGGCGATACCCAGCAGCTGGATAGTCTCGCCGGCACGGCAACGCTGGCGGTGGGGCCGGGCAGTGATGCCCTCTCAGCCAGCGCCCAAGCCGCGCCGATCGAGACCCCGGCCTGCGTCTCCGACGCCCTGCTGTCCGATGTGACGGACTACGCCGGAGAGACCTGGCGCAAGTCGGTCGACCATGTTGAGCGCTGGAGCCGGGTACTGGCTGCCTTTGGCGTGGATAACGCATACAGCCACAACCCGATGACGGTCGCTGAAGCGCAGACGCAGGCGGATCGTGGCCTTGCGCGTTGGATTCCGATCGTTCCCGCCCTGCAATGTCTGGAGACGGCACAGGCACAACCGGAACTCCAACCGGCGCAGGAAGAACCCACGCCACCGCCTGTACCGGAACTCAGTCTGTCATCGGGTTCTGCCATAGAAGAAGGGAATCCCGCGGGATTCACCCTCACCGCAGATAGCGCTGTGCAATCTGATCTGACGATTGGCTATACCGTGAGCCAGAATGGAGAGTATCTCGACGCCCCCGGCAGTGGACAACGCACCGTCACCCTGGCGGCGGGAACAACGACTGCCTCGCTCTTGATCGACACAGTAGACGATGGTCTGGATGAAGCGGATGGCGCCGTGACGGTCACCGTAGATAGCCGTACCGGCTATACCATAGCCACCAACCAGGACACCGCATCCGTCCCCGTACACGACAATGACGAGCCGGTCGTGCGGATTACCGCAGGCAGTGGCGTAACGGAAGGAGATTCCGCCTCCTTTACCCTATCCGCCAATCCACTGCCCGCGGCGCCGCTCGATGTCACCGTGACGGTAGCCCAAAGCGGAGACTTCGCGGAGAGTGGAGAAACCGGAGCGCGAACCCTTACGCTGCCCACTTCCGGCAGTATAGATATAGCCGTCGATACGCTGGATGACTCGGTAGACGAACCGGACGGCTCAGTCACCGCCACGATAGATACCGGCGCCGGCTATACGGTCGCTGATTCACCGGATGACAGCGCAAGCGTCACGGTCACCGATAACGATGTCACGCTACCTTCCGCGCCCACCCTCTCGGTGCGCGATGAGTCGATCAAGGAAGGCGCCGGACTGATGTACTTCACCATCCGCCTCGATCAGCCCGCGCGAAATACGATCAAGGTCCGCTTCACGACCCGTGAATCCGATCCGGTCTCGGCCAGAGCCGGACAAGACTATTACTGGTGGTGGCCAGACGGTATCCCGATCACCTTCTATGCGGGACAGACCGAGAAGAAGATGTGGGTCTATATCTATAATGACAATCATGACGAAGACCCGGAGACTTTTGAGGTCGCATTATCCAGCCCCACCGGGGGCGCCCTGATCGGCGATGGCGTAGCGACCGGAACCATCATCAACAATGATCCGATGCCCGCCGCCTGGCTGACCCGATTCGGTCGCACCGTAGCGCAGCAGGCATTGGATGGCATCTCCGATCGTATTGCGGCGCAACGCGTCGCTGGAATAGAGGGCGCCCTGGCCGGACAAGCGCTCCGCTTCGGCGCGCAGACAGACACTGAGGGCGCAGTCGATGAAAAAGCCGCTACCGATGTGATTCAAGCCTTTCACCTTACGGAGGGTGATGACACACCGCACGATGTCTTTGCATCCGGATACTCTTACTCCATGAACACCCGTCAAGCCTTGCTCAATAGCCACTTTACCGCCACCCGTGAGAAAGACGCGACCGGTGGCAGCCTGGCCTTCTGGGGACGAGCCGCGCAAGGCAACTTTGATGGACGAGAAGGCGCTTTCTCATTAGATGGAGAAGCCACCACCGCGATGCTCGGCGCCGACTATGCCAAAGACCACTGGCTGGCTGGGCTGGCGCTGATACAAAGCAGTGGCGAAGGCAACTATCACGATACCGACACCGATACTACCCCTTCCCCCATCTGTACTGAAAATCTGGACACACAAACCAGACAGGCGCTGTGCAATGGCGCGGTACGCGAAGGCGATGGTCAGGTAGAAGCCTCACTGACCGCAATCACGCCGTATGCCTCCCTGCAGGCATCCGATTCGATTCGTCTGTGGGGTACATTGGGTCAGGGTAGCGGCGAAGTGACGCTGAAACCGGAATTGGGAGATTCGCTCACTGCGGACATTAGCTGGAACATGGCCGCCATGGGATTGCGTGGAGATTTGGTTGAATCCCAGGCGGGGCTTTCTCTTGCATTGACATCCGATGCCTTATGGTCCCGTACCGAGTCAGACAAAACCCATGAACTGGCGGCATCCGATGCGACAGTGACCCGTCTGAGAGTGGGTTTGGAAGGCAGTTGGAGAATCCGTCTGGATCAGGGGCATCTGACGCCCCGTCTGGAGATGGGAATCCGTCAGGATGGCGGAGACGCTGAAACCGGAAGGGGCGTAGAGATCGGGGGTGGGATTGCATGGAATGACCCGACTCTCGGTCTGTCTCTGGACTTGTCCGGGCGTACCCTGCTCTCGCATGATTCGGATGATCTGAAGGACCAGGGTTTCGCCGCATCTTTTGTGTTTGATCCAGAACCGCAAAGTGAACGGGGACTGTCCATGACCATCGGTCAGGATTGGGGAGGAGCCGCCACCGGCGGACTCGATGCGTTGTTTGCGGAACCATCCATCAGTGAACGCGCGGGCAGTGCATCAGACAGTCGCTGGAATGCGGAAGTAGCCTACGGTTTATCTGCATGGGATGGAAGATTCACGGGCAGTCCGTATATCGGGTTGGGGATCACGGATAGTACGCAGGAATACAATCTCGGCTGGAGGCTGCAACCTGTGTATACCACCGACCAGGCATTGAACTTCACGCTGAATGTCCAGGCTACGCATAGACAGACTGATGACCATGAACCGACACAGTTTGTCGGGGTTGAGGTGGGGGTCAGGTGGTGAGCCAGCCGTCTTTCCCGCGGAAGCGGGAATTCACAATAATATAGAGGTTGCGGTTACCGATGCGTAGGGGCGCCCCTCTGTGGGCGCCCGCTATCGTTGATGCGTGATCTGAAAATACTTGTATTTGTTTTCCTGTTAAGAGCATTACACACAGATGTTGACCATACCCATGATCTGGCTATAATGTTAGCCAGATCAACTCAACCAGGGAGGATAAGGTTATGTTCATCGTCAATGTTCATCAAGCCAAGACCCAACTTTCCCGACTGCTGGCACAGGTCGAGGCGGGTGAAGATGTGGTGATCGCCCGACGAGGCGAACCGGTCGCGCGGCTGGTTGGCTGCAAACTTCCAGGCAAGCGGCAACCCGATGTCCTCAAGGGGAAAGTCGTCATTCCGGAGAGCTTCTTCAACCCGTTGCCGGAGGAAGAACTGATGGTATGGGAAGGTAAGTAGCGGTGCGAGTGCTGCTAGATACCCATGCGTTTCTTTGGTGGGTTGCGGACAGCGGTCGCTTGTCTCGGATAGCGCACAGCGTGATCACGGACGAGTCAAACGATATCATGGTCAGCGCGGCATCCGCTTGGGAAATCTCCACAAAGTTCCGGCTCGGCAAACTGCCGGGAGCAGACGTCGCGGCATTCGATATCACTGGCATCATCGCTGACCAGGGTTTCGAGGAGTTGGCGGTCAGTGTCGCCGAGGCTGAGCGCGCTGGCCGATTGCCCGGCCCCCACCGTGACCCATTCGACCGAATGCTTATCGCTCAGGCATTGGCCCGAGACCTGGTGGTCGTGTCGGTCGATACGGTATTCGACCGCTATGGCGTCAATCGGCTGTGGTGACGAAAGCAATTTTTTCAGGCGTGGTTCGTTCGTTCTTTGACGGTTGTTGTCCCCCCATCACACCCGCTTTGCGCGATGTGATTCCCCCTCAAGGGGGGAATGATGCGATGACGGTTGGTTGGGGCGTGGGGGAATGATTTGGTTATGGGTGGTGATATGGGCAGGCTACCTGGTGGTTGGGTGCGATGTTCTCAAGCGGTGGCTGGTGGTGAGTACAGTCTTCCTGCGCCTGTGGGCATCGGCTGGCGAATACACAGCCTGCGGGTGAGTGGAACGGGGACGGGAGGTTGCCCGAAAGGATGGTTGGGCGGCGCATTCGCTGGGCTGTCGGGTCGGCAATCGGCGCCGATGAGATCAGCGCCCGGGTATAGGGATGACGGGGTTCGGCGATCAGTTTCCGGGTGTCTGCGAGTTCCATCATCTGACCGAGATACATGACCAGAGTACGGTTGGAAATAGCCTTGACTACACTCAGGTCATGGCTGATCACAATGAGCGCCAGAGCGAAGTCGCGTTGCAGACTCCGTAACAGATTGATCACCTGTGCCCGCACCGATACATCCAGCGCCGCGACCGGCTCGTCGCAGATGACGAGCTGCGGTTTCAGGACAAGGGCACGGGCAATTCCGATACGCTGGCACTGGCCGCCTGAGAACTCGTGCGGGTATCGGTTTATCCGGTCGGGGCGGAGTCCGACTCGTTGCATGATTTCCTGGACACGGCAACGGGTCTCGTCTTTCGTAATATCCGGGCAGTGTGTGCGTAGTGGTTCGGCTATGATTTGACCTACAGTCATCCGTGGGTTGAGCGCCGCCAGAGGGTCCTGGAAGATCATCGGCATATCCTTGCGGATAGTACGTCGTACACGACGTTTCATACCCGCCAGGTCGGCGCCGTTCCATAACACTCGCCCGCGATCAGGTGGAGCTGTGCCAACAATAGCGCGGGCCAGTGTGGTTTTGCCAGAGCCACTTTCGCCGACGATGCCGAGCGTTTCCTGTTTGTCGAGAGCAAAAGAAATTCCGTTGACAGCGGTCAGGGTGCGTGACGGAGTCCATGGCCATTGATTGCGGGCTGGCACATCGAAGTTCACGGTCAGGTTTTCGACTGTCAACAGCGCGCTCATGGGGAACTTGCAGGTAAATCCAGATGGCAGGCCCGTTGCCGATTTCCGGTTGTTTCCAGAGGTGGCCGCTGGTCGGCACATTTCCCCAAACGGGCAGGGCAGCGCGGCTGAAACGGACAACCGACTGGCAGGCGGCGCATATCGGGAGGCTCGCCGTCGATCACGGGCAGGTCCGTGTGCCAGCGGCAATCATCGTCCAGCCGTAAAATGGTATCGAGCAGGGCGGAGGTATACGGGTGGGTGGGAGTTTTCATAACCGTATCAGTCGGCCCACATTCCATGACTTGTCCACCGTACATTACCAGCATGCGGTCGCTCATGCCGGCGACCAGTCCAGGATCATGGGTGATCAGGATGATGGTTGTGCCGAACCGATCACGGATGTCCTTCAGTAAATCAACGATTCGGGATTGTACGGTAACATCAAGCGCAGTAGTCGGTTCGTCGGCAATCAGGATGCGGGGGCGGCATAGCAGGGACATGGCGATCATGATTCGCTGGCGCATACCGCCGGAAAATTCGTGCGGGAATCCATTGATTCGTTGCCGGGCATCCGCTATCTGCACCGCGTCCAGCATCTCGATGGACTGTTCAAGAGCAGCCCGCCTGGACAGGTTTTGATGCAGCATCAACACTTCGCTCATTTGTTCACAGATACGCATATAAGGATTCAGGGAGGTCATCGGGTTCTGGAAGACAATCGAGATTTCGGCAGCGCGGATGCCGGACAATTCCGTTTCGCTCATTGTCAGGATTTCCTGACCGTCAAATTCAATTGAGCCGCTCACCGTTGCCTGCCCGGAGATCAGTCCCATGATCGAGAGTGCGGTCTGGCTCTTGCCGGAACCGCTTTCCCCGGTAATTGCCAGAATCTCGCCGCGATTGACCTCGAAACTGACTCCGTTGACAGCGTGTACCGGCCCCTCTCCGGTTGCAAAGGTCACTTCCAGGTCGCGCACCCGGAGCAGACTCACCGGCTGCTATCCTTCGGATCGAGCGCGTCACGCAAGCCATCGCCCAGAAAGAAAAACCCGGCGAGTGTGACGACGAAGAAAAACAGTGGGAACGCGAGTTGCCAAAGCGTGCCGTACTGCATTTGTGAGGCGCCACTGCTTAACAATGCGCCGAGTGAGGTATCAGGTTCCTGTACGCCGAGCCCCAGAAAGCTGATGAAACTTTCATAGATGATCATGTTTGGAACCAGCAGGGTAGCATAAACAATCGCGACTCCAAGAAGGTTCGGCACGATATGTCGCAGGATGATGGCGGTGGCTGAAACCCCGGTGACGACCGCATTTTCGACGAACTCCAGATTCTTGATATTGAGCGTCTGGCCGCGCACGATGCGAGCCATGTCCAGCCAGGAAACCAGCCCGATGGCAACGAATAAAAGAATGATGGAACGCCCGAATACCACCAGCATCAAGATCAGCACAAACATATAGGGAATCGACATCATAATATCGACGGCACGCATCATAACGCTATCGATCCGGCCACCAAAATAGCCTGCCACCGTACCGTAGAGTGTGCCGACTACGACTGCGATCAAGGCGCCGATAATGCCTACCATCAGCGATATTCGAGCGCCCATGGCGGTACGGACGAACAGGTCGCGCCCCAGCTCATCGGTGCCGAACCAGTGGCCGGTCGTCAACGAAGGATTGCCGACCGTCTGCACGTTGCCGAGAACATTCCAGTCAATCGCTTCATACGACCAGATCGACAGCCAGGGAGCGATGATGGCAAACAATCCGACCAGCAGCAGGGCCAGAAGGCTGAGCATGGCGGCGCGATTGCGCGAGAACCGGGTAATGGCGTCTTGCCACAGTGATCGCCCGGCTACGTGGGTCGACAGATCGGGCGCATGGATGCGTATCGATGCGTTCAATAGCGGATCCTCGGATCGATCAGCGCGTAGGCTATATCCGCCAGCAGGTTGAATAGCACCGTCAACGTGCCGGCGAGAATCGTGATGCCCATGATCAGCGAATAATCCCGATTGATGGCGGCATTGACGAAGTACTGCCCGATGCCGCCGGTGGAGAAATACATGTCGATCACCACCGAGCCGGTGATCATGCCGACAAAAGTCGGGCTGAGATAGGAAATAACCGGCAGCATGGCCGGTTTCAGGGCATGTTTCAGGATTACCTGCCGTTGTGGCAATCCCTTGGCGCGCGCCGTCAGAATAAAATCGGAATTCAGGGTTTCCAGCATGGATGACCGGGTGATTCGTGCGATAGAAGCCATGAAACTGGTCGAGAGGGCGATCACCGGCATGATCAGGTAAGGTAGCTGCCCGCCTTGCCAGCCGCCGCCCGGCAGCCAGCCAAGCCAGAGGGTGAATATCAGTACCAGGATCGGCGCCATGACGAAATTGGGTAATACCTGTGCGCCGATGGATATACCGACCGCCAGATAATCGAGCCAGGAATTCTGGTTGACAGCCGCAGTTACGCCAAGCAGTGTTCCGGCAACAACGCTGACCACAAAAGCGAGCAAGCCGTAGGTTAGCGTCACCGGAAAGCCCTGCGCGATGATGTCATTGACTGAGCGGTCCTTGTAGATAAAGGAGGGGCCGAAGTCGAAGTCAATCACGATGCCGTAGATGTAGTTGAAAACCTGATGGAGAAACGGACGGTCAAGGCCGTATCTGGCCTCAATGTTGGCAAGGACTTCCGGTGGTAACGGGCGTTCACCGACGAAAGGACTGCCGGGGGCGGCATACATTAACAGGAATGAAAGGACGATCAGAACCAGGATGGTCGGCGCCGCGATCAGGAGCCGCCGTACAATCCAGAAGGTCATGGGTTTACCGATTCCGGTTTCAATTCGCGGAGCGCCAGAGATCTTTGGAATACCAGTTCTGCTGGACGTTGTCGTAGGGCCAACCCCTGATATCGGGCTTTAGCATAAAGACGCTGGTATAGTGGTAGATCGGGATAATGGCCATGTCCTCGGCGATGATCGTTTCTACGCGATAATAATTAGGCCCGGGGTCGGTCAGTGTCCTGGATTCCTGCATCAGCGAATCGACTTGTGCATTGATGTAGCGTCCGTCGTTGGCGCCGGAGTCGCTGGTTAGCAGATCGAGGAAGGTTGATGCTTCGTTGTAATCACCGCACCAGCCAGCTCGCGCCAGGTCGAACTGCTGGTTGTCGCGGATGGACAGGTAGGTTTTCCACTCGTAGTTGATCAATTCGATCTCAACGCCGAGTTTCTGCTTCCACATTTGCGCGGCGACAGTAGCCAGCTGTTTGTGTGATTCGGAAGTGTTATAGATCAGTTTCAGCTTCAACGGAGTGTCCGCGCCATAGCCGGCTTCTGTGATCAGTTTCCTGGCCTGTTCGTCCCGTTGCGCCTGAGTCAGGGTAGCATACGCGATGACCGGCGTTTCAAATCCGGCAGTGGCCCTGTGGGTAAAGTTATAGGCGGGATATTGCCCGCCCTTGAGCACGGAATGAACCAGAATATTCCGGTCCAGCGCCCAGGATAACGCTTTGCGCACGCGCACATCGGCAAGCGCCGGGTTTGCGTTGCCGGTATGGTTGATAATGTAGTAATAGGTACACAGAAGCGGAGCGGAAGTGGCTTCATAGGGGTATTGATCCTTGAGATTCGGGTACTGACCGGCGGGCGCCTCTGTGCGGTCCAGTTCACCGGCCAGATACCGTGTCAACGCCTGATTTTCGTCATTGATCACCTGCCCGGTCACCTTCTCGATAATGGTCGCCTGATTGTTCCAGTACATCGGGTTGCGCTGGCGTGAATGGTATTCATTCAGCACGTACTCGGTCAGGACATAAGCCCCGTTCGATACCAGATTGCCGGGTCGGGTCCAGTCCGTTCCATGGGTCTCGATGGTCGGTCGATGCACCGGGAAAAAGGTCGCATAAGTCGTCATTGCCGGGAAATAGGGCAGTGATTTCTCCAGACGCACTTGCAGTGTATGGTCATCCAGCGCCTTGACGCCGAGTTCAGATGGAGGTTTTTCTCCGGCAATAATCGCCGCCGCATTGACGATTGCGCTCAACTCGACATACCACGCATAAGGGGAGGCTGTAGCCGGGTCAACCGCCCGCCGCCAGGCATACACAAAGTCAGCGGCGGTTACCGGGTCTCCGTTCGACCATTTCGCGTTCTCTCTGAGATGGAAAGTCCAGGTGCGATTCAAGTCCGAGCCGATGAATTGTTCGGCGACTCCGGGAGCCAGTCCGCCATCGGAATCCTGGGTCAACAGTCCTTCAAACAGATCACGCAACACATCAAACCCTGCTGAGTCCTGGTTCAACTGTGGGTCAAAAGTCGGAATCTCATCCAGCAGGCGGTAGGTGAAAGTCTGATTATCCGGGAGAGGTTCGCCGGTAACCGGGTGGGAGGCCGTGGCGTGGGCAACGCTCCCGCCGGAAAAGATAAAAACCGACCCGATCAGGAGGCTTGTGATTTTCAGTTTCATCAGTTCTTTAGTTCTTTGGGCGGAGGTTGCCTGGTTCTTCAACTAGAGTCTGTGCAGGGGGATTGCGGTGGTGTATTTGATTTGTTCCATCGCAAAATTTGAGCTGACATCATTGATATCCACCTGTTCGATCAGCCGTTGATAAAACCGGTCGTAGGCTTTCATATCGGTGACCACCACACGCATCAGGTAATCCACTTCACCGCTCATGCGATAGAATTCAACCACTTCTGGCATATTATTCACGACCTTTGAAAACTTCCTGAACCAGGCGACGTTATGTTGGTTGGTGCGGATAGACACGAATACATCCATATTGCGGTCCAGTTTTTCCCGATTGAGCAAGGCCACCCGCTTGCCGATCACGCCGGAATTTTCCAGCATCTGTATCCGGCGCCAGCAAGGTGTTTTACTCAGGTTCACCTTTTCGGAAATTTCCGCCGTTGTCATGCTCGCGTCATGCTGCAAGCAGTCCAGGATTTTTATATCTATCTGATCCACACCCTGATCTCCATTGTGATAGTTATGTAACATATTGATATTAACACTAATTTAACTAAAGTCCAGAATATTGTCAAAATACGGAATAGCGCTATACTCCGGGTTGACGCCTTCGTAGCTCAGGGGATAGAGCGATCGCCTCCTGATTGCGGAGAATTGGGCGCCGGAGCGGGAAACCCTCCGCGTGAATCTGCTCAAATTCGGTGAAACCTGCCCGACATTGTCGGTGGCAATACCGAGCAAAGCCCGTTAACCCGGGAATGTGTAGAGACTTGACGGGCAGCGCCTTGGGTCCCCCATGGTGAAGATAAAGTCCAGACCACAAACTCCGCGATATTGTACGGCGCTGTTACAGTGAAACGGAGGTAGCGAAAGCTATAGTGGTACGAAGCGATAGGTCGCAGGTTCGAATCCTGCCGAGGGCGCCATTTATTAGCAGGTGGTACGCGGGGGTTGTAAATTACAAATTTGTTATATAGACTACCTGTCATGAACAAGGCAACTGTGAAAACCGGTCACTTTTCTACAGCCGCAATGGCTGGTGGTGATTCTGTTGTGTTGTCTCTTCTGCCTGCACTGCTACTGCGCCCGCTGGCGCATTAAATACTTCCCCCTTATCCGTTGAATACCCGAAGCCGCCTGCAAGGCGGAATCGGCGATGACATTAAAGATACCAGTCAAAACAGGCAAAGCAATGAAAGACAAATTGATCATATTCGATACGACCTTGAGGGATGGCGAGCAGAGTCCGGGCGCCTCCATGACCCAGGAAGAAAAGATTCGTATCGCTCAACTGCTCGAAAAAATGAAGGTGGACGTGATCGAGGCGGGCTTCCCGGCTGCCAGTCCCGGAGATTTCAGCGCGGTGCGGGCGATTGCGGAGCTGGTCAGGGAAAGTACGGTATGCGGTCTGGCCAGAGCCAACCAAAAAGATGTCGAAAGGGCGGGGGAGGCTTTGAAGCCGGCCGTATCCGGTCGTATCCATACATTCATCGCCACGTCTCCGATTCACATGGAGCACAAGTTGAGAATGACCCCGGATCAGGTTGTGGAGCATGCCGTCGCCGCGGTGACTCAGGCCAGGGGTTATACGGATAATGTGGAATTTTCTCCGGAGGACGCTGGCCGCTCCGGGTTTGATTTCCTGTGCCGGATCATTGAAAAGGTCATTGACGCGGGAGCCGGCACGATCAATATCCCGGATACTGTGGGCTACAATCTTCCTTCCCAGTTCGGCGAATTGATCAGGCGGTTGATTGAGGCGATACCGAATTCTGATAAAGCCGTCTTCTCGGTCCATTGTCATAATGACCTTGGTCTGGCGGTGGCGAATTCCCTGTCCGCGGTTATGGCGGGCGCCCGGCAGGTGGAGTGTACGGTCAACGGATTGGGAGAAAGGGCGGGTAACGCTTCTCTGGAAGAAATCGTCATGGCGGTCAGAACTCGTCAGGATGAATTCGATTGCGATACGGAAATTGATACCACTCAAATCGTTCCGGCGAGCCGCCTGGTGTCGGGTATTACCGGATTCCCGGTACAGCCGAACAAGGCGATTGTCGGCGCCAACGCGTTTGCCCATGAGGCCGGCATCCATCAGGACGGGGTGATCAAGGCCCGGGAAACCTACGAAATCATGTCGGCTGAAGATGTCGGCTGGAGATCCAATCGTATGGTTCTTGGCAAACACTCAGGACGAAACGCGGTTACACAGAGACTGAAGGCATTGGGATTCGAGTTTGACGCCGCTCAGGTCAATCAGATATTTGACCGATTCAAGGAGATGGCGGACCGGAAGCATGAGATTTTTGATGACGACCTCAAGGTTCTGGTGGCCGAGTCCGATAGCGTGACCGAGAACGAGAAATATTCGATAGCGCATGTGCGGGTCAGTTCAGAAACCGGCAGGAAGCCGAGTTCAACGGTTTCTCTGGAGGTTGATGGCGAGAGGTTCAGCGCGACGGATACGGGAAACGGGGTGGTGGACGCCACCTTTCAGGCGATTGACCGGATTGTACGTTCCGGCAGTACGCTGAAACTGTATTCGGTCAACAGCATTACCAGCGGAACCGACGCGCAGGGTGAGGTCAGTGTGCGCCTGGAGAAAGACGGGGTGATTGTGAACGGGCATGGCGTGGACCTTGACATTATCATCGCTTCGGCCAAGGCGTATATCAACGCGCTGAACAAACTTGAGGTCGGCGATTTTCGCGTGCATCCCCAACTCTCGGCGGCCATTTGATTCGATGGCAGAGTTGGATGACCGCCAGGTCGAGATTCTTGATAAGATCGGAATCGAACTCTGGCGGCGCCGGGAGACGCGGCTGGAACTCCAGTCGAAACCTGAAGTTACAGAGCCGGACGTCACAGAACCCGCAGTCATAGACGAAATTTCCGCCGCTCCCGCTTCCGGCAGTGACGGCCCCGCTGCCGAACCGGACACGGGCGACCCAACCGAAAGACTGCGGCAACTGGCGGAAACCATCTGCGAGTGCCGTAAATGTCCATTGCATCTGACCCGCACAAAGGCGGTTCCCGGCGTCGGCAGCGCTTTCGCCAGATGGATGTTCGTGGGTGAGGCGCCGGGCCAGAACGAGGATTTGCAGGGACTGCCGTTTGTTGGACGCGCGGGCCAGCTTCTGGACGCGATGATCGCGGCGTTGAAGATGGCGCGGGAAGATGTGTTTATCGCGAACGTGATCAAATGCCGGCCTCCGAATAACCGCAACCCGATCGCTGAGGAGACCGACCAGTGCGAACCCTACTTGCACAGGCAACTGGCGATCATCAGACCGTCCATCATTGTAGCTCTCGGAGCGGTCAGCGCCCAATCGCTGCTGAAAACCAGCGAACCGATCAGTCGGCTTCGCGGCCAGGTATTTCAGTACGGGGAACCCGGCATTCCCCTGATTCCAACCTATCATCCGGCTTATCTGCTGCGAAGTCCGATGCAGAAAAAGAAGGCATGGGAGGACCTGCTGCTCGCCCGTTCCGTGGTCAGGAAGACAGGCCAATAATAAGCTGTTGTCCGGGAAATAACAGATTGTCCTTGAGCAGGTTGTTCCAGCTTAAAAGCTGCGCCACCGAGGTATCCGCTTTCCTGGAAATTTTCCACAGGGAATCGCCCGGTTGTACGGTGTAGAACACATAGCCGTCCTGAATGGTGATTTTGTCGGGGAATTTACCTGTATACCGCGATTCTCCGGCGCTGACCGGAATTTCCAGTACCTGCCCGACCTGGATCAGGCTGGAGGAAAGTCCGTTGGTAACCATGATCAAGTTGACTGTGGCTTGATATTTTTCCGCAATCAACCACAGGGACTCCCCTTTCTTGACATGATGGCGCTCCCAGCGCAATTTTTGCCGATGGCTCAGTCCGTCCAGCTTTGCGAGTAATTGAGCGGCCATGTCGGCGGGCAGAACGATCAGATGCGGTCCATCGGGAGGAGTGACGCCGAGCTTGTAACCCATATTGAAATACCGGAGTTCTTCCCCGGAGGCCGGGATCAGGGATGCGGCGACGTTCAGGTCGGTCTGGGTCTGCGCGTCGATGATCGCCAGAGTCTGTCTGTTCGGGATCGGGGGCAGTCTGATCCCGAATTTATCCGGTTGAAGGACCATGTCCCGAACCGCGAACAACCTGGGCAGGTAGTCCCGGGTTTCCCGGCGCAGTTTCAGATGCGTATAACCGGTTGGCTTGCCAGCCTTTCGATTGTCACGAATGGCCTTGCGTACCGTGCCTTCACCGGCGTTGTAGGCGGCAAAGACATGTTCCCAGTTCTGATCGAACTCATCCGAGAGATATTCCAGATAATCCAGCGCGCCCCGGGTGGACTGAACCAGGTCGCGACGGCCATCCATCCATAAGTCCTGCCGCAGGCCATAATGTCTTGCAGTGGGGGCGACGATTTGCCACATGCCGACCGCCTTTGATCGGGATTCCGCGTCTGGCCGATAGGCGCTTTCAATGGCCGGGAGCAGGACAATCTCCGCCGGCATTCCTCTTTTTTGCACCTGCTCCAGTATATAAGGCATGAACCAGTAGCCGCGGCCACCAATCCGGTTAAAATATTCCTGTTTGGCGTAAGATTGTTTGTAGCGGCTGAATCCGGGGTCGGACGCCCCGGAATACTCAAGGCTGAACTGACTCCTCAATTCCAGCCAGAAATCGTCTGTCTGCCCAGCCATGACAAAGGGGATGCCACAACCCCCGAGCAGGGCCAGGACAAGCAGAATCGCCAGGTATTCCAGATGTCTCATCACAACCAAATGTTATGTTCTGGTATAATTATAGTCAACATCAGATGTATGAAACGGGATCACCAGCTTGAGAAATTCAATGAAAGAACCAGTCAGGGTCACGGTAACCGGCGCCGCCGGAAACATTTCCTACGCGCTTTTATTCCGGATTGCGGCGGGAGACATGCTCGGCAAGGACCAGCCGGTCATTTTGCAGTTGCTGGAAATTCCCCCGGCGCTGGACGCGCTTCAGGGGGTGGTGATGGAACTGAACGATTGCGCGTATCCGCTGTTGGCCGGTGTCACCGCGTCCGACCAGCCTGAGGTCGCGTTTGCAGGCGTGGATTACGCGCTGCTGG
Source organism: Candidatus Poriferihabitaceae bacterium (assembly GCA_965214205.1). Taxonomy (GTDB): domain Bacteria; phylum Pseudomonadota; class Gammaproteobacteria; order Arenicellales; family Poriferihabitantaceae. Next base: position 1,788,625 of record OZ243941.1, read on the forward strand.
TAGGGTCGAAACCGCGAGGACCCGGTATGGAGCGCGGCGATCTGCTCAAGGATAACGGCAAAATATTTTCTGTGCAGGGCAGGGCGTTAAACGACCATGCCAGCGCCGATGTGCGTGTTCTGGTAGTCGGCAACCCGGCCAATACCAACGCGTTGATCGCCGCCGCCAACGCTCCGGATCTGGACCCGTCCCGATTTACCGCGATGACCCGGCTGGACCATAATCGCGCGAAGTCGCAACTGGCGGAAAAGCTCGGCGCTCATCATGACCGGTTGACCCGAATGACCATCTGGGGAAATCATTCCGCCACCCAGTATCCGGATGTTTCGCAAGCGCTGGCTGACGGCAAGCCGGTGGCCGGCAATCTGGATCAGGAGTGGCTGGTCAATGATTTCATTCCCACGGTTCAGCAGCGCGGGGCGGCGATTATCAAGGCCCGCGGCGCTTCCAGCGCGGCTTCCGCCGCATCAGCCGCCATTGACCATGTGCGGGACTGGGTTTCCGGTACCGGACCGGGGGACTGGGTGAGCATGGGGATCATTTCCGACGGCAGTTATGGCATTGAGAAGGGGTTGGTCTATTCCTTCCCGGTGACCTGCGAGGGCGGTCGATACAAAATAGTCCAGGGCCTGGAGCCGGATGAATTCAGTCGGGAGCGAATGACCATCACGGAGCGGGAGCTGAAAGAAGAACGCGAGGCAGTGGCGCATTTACTTCGATGAAAATCCCGATGACCCCCCCGATTCCTGTAAAACGATTGTTTGTTGCCGGGATACTCCTGTTCGCCGTGGCTTCGTCCTGGGTGGTGGGCGCTGATGAGAGAGAAGAAAACCTGAAGCAAAAGCTGGAGACGCTGCTGGCGGAGGGCGTGGTTATTGAATCCATCGAGCCGTCCCCGATGCCTGGCGCTTACATTGTGAAAGTGAACGGACAAAATATTTTCGCGCTCAGCGCGGGTGACCATCTGATGATTGGCGAGGTATACGACACTGTGCGGGGAGTGAGTCTGAATGACGAGTTACAGGCTACCGCCATGGTGGAGGCAATCGAGAACATTCCTGAATCTGAAATGATCCTGATGGGTGAGACGACCGGGCGGTATGTCACTGTTTTTACAGATATCGACTGCAGTTACTGTAGACAGTTCCATAGATCGACGCCGGAATTGCAGAAGCGGGGGCTTCAGGTCCGGTATCTGATGTTCCCGCGGGCCGGTCTGCAGTCAGAGAGTTACGATAAAGCCGTTTCCGTCTGGTGCTCCGGGAATCAGGCGGAATCCATGACGGTTGCCAAGGCCGGCGGAGATGTCGAGCCCCTGACCTGTGACAATCCGGTGGCCCAGCAGTATGTGCTCGGCCAGCAGATTGGCGTCAGGGGAACACCGACCATCATACTCGACAACGGCCAGGTGATTCCCGGACTTGTGGATATGGAGCAATTGCTGACGATGGCTGGTATGACGGACAGCCAGGGCGGAGAATGATATTCGACCTTGATCTATTCCATCGTGGTGGAGATATCACTTAGCCGGTCGTCGCTAAAAATCAGCGAGGTCAGATACTGTGTGACCTGTCCGGTTTCTCCATCTTTCAGCGAATGGTAGAAATCCCAACGATTGTTGTTGAAAGGATCATGGATCAGCGGCGTTCCCATTATACGCACCACTTCCCTCCGGGTCATTCCCAACTGTAGTTCAGACACCATCTGTGCGGTGATCTGATTGCCCTGCTGGATATCCGGCTTATAGAGAATGCCGCAGCCATTCAATAAAATCATGATTGCCGCAATGGCCGTAGTGACCGTCAATTTACCAATACGAAAACCCATCAGAATCCTGTCCCGTTCATAAATATTTCAATACCGCTATTTCATCACAATTCAGAAATCTGGGGCAATTAATACAGGCTCCCCAGACTTTTTCAGGCAACTCGCTCATTTCTACAACCTGAAATCCGTGTTTTTCAAAAAAGCTGACTTCGTAGGTCAGCGCCATCAGCTTTGACAACCCGATCACACGGGCGTCGTCTTCCAGTTTTTCAATCAGCCGGATGCCCAGCCCCTGTTTCATATACCGATTACTGACTGCCAGGCTCCGAATCTCTCCCAGTTCGCTGGTGTAAATCAGTAATGTGGCGCAGGCGACAATTTCACCGTTGTCCTCGGCGACATAAAAATCCCGCGTCGCGCTGAGTATGTCGAATTTCGATCTGGGCAATAATACACTATTGTCACTGTAGAATTTCAACAGCGCGTAGATACCTTCCACATCATCCAGGTTGGCTGGCCGGATTTCCAGCTTCTGTTTCTGTTCTGTCAGAGGGATGTTCATGCCGACTCCAGCATTAACCTTCGGATTTTTATCTTTGCCAGCCAAGTTTGGAATAGAGCGTTTCGAAATAGTTGAATCCTTCGATCCGGATCAGTTTCAATTTTTTCTGCGCCCTGGAAATGGTGATGGTTTCATTTCCGGAAACCGGGTAGCCCAGAATACCATCGAGCGCCAGATTGGCCGGAGATTCGCAGGTCTCGATTTCGGTAATTTCTATTGTGTTGTCCTCATCCAGTATGATGGGGCGGTTGCTCAGTGTATGCGGGCAAATCGGCGACATGCTGATTACAGAAAGATCCGGGTAGATGATGGGGCCGCCCGCGGACAGCGCGTACGCGGTGGAACCGGTGGGGGTCGCCAGTATCAGTCCGTCGCCGCGGATGCGGCTGACATAGTTTCCATCCACGCGGATTGCGAATGTGATAACCCGGCCGGTGTTGCCTTTTGACAGTACGATCTCATTCAACGCCTTGCCGGAAAAAACGACATCGCCGTCCCGGCTGGTGGTGCATTGCAGCATGGTTCGCCTTTCGATGGCGTATCGCCCGTTCAGGATGGCGCCAATCCCGGCTTCAAGGTCAGAAAAGGAAATATCGGTCAAAAATCCCAGACGCCCCAGATTAATCCCCACGGCGGGAACGTCCTGGTCCGCCAGAAGCCGGGCGGCATGCAGCAGCGTACCGTCCCCCCCGACCACGATGGCCAGGTCAATCTGATCGCCTATGGCCCGATTCCGCTCGTCAATCCGGTCTCCTTCAATTTCACTGGATGTGGTGTTTCCGAGCAAAACGGAAATCTGTTTCCTTTCCAGAAATTCTTTGACTACCGTAATGGCGTCCGCCACACTGTTGTCGTTGAATTTTCCGAACAGGCCTATATTTGTAATCTTCACAACGGAGACAATAGCTTAAACCAGTAGTATACAACAGGATGGAATATACCAACACGATGCTTGACCGTCTGAAAAGTTTAAATGATAATGACTGGTTACAGGTGTGGATGACATGAGTGTCTCCATGATGCAAATTTCCGGATAATATTTATAGTACGACTGCGGTTTATGCCTGCCACTGATGATATTCAGTTGAGCGAAAGAGCACAGGCTGTTCTGAGCGGGTTGATCCATCGTTACGTTGACGATGGCATCCCTGTCGGTTCAAGAACCCTGGCAAAGGAGACCAACCTGGCCCTAAGCTCCGCGACTATCCGCAATGTGATGGCGGACCTGGAAGATGTCGGGTTGATCCAGGCTCCGCATACGTCCGCGGGCCGGATACCGACGGTCAAGGGTTACCGGTTTTATATCAACAGTATTCTCGAGGTCGGGCCGACTGACAGCCGTTCCGCGGGAAAAATCTCGAAAAAGCTGGTCAGCGCCGCCGGGCCGGGCAGCATTCTGGCCAGCGCCACGGAAATGCTTTCCCAGATTACGTCTTATGCCGGTATCGTGTCCACTCCCGACACTCGTCAGGCCCATATCAGGCATATTGAATTCCTCAAGTTGTCCGGCCAGCGTGTACTCGCAATTCTGGTGACCGATGATGGACGGGTGCAGAACAAGGTGCTGTGGGCGCACCGGGAGTATTCGGAGTCTGAACTGGTCGAGGCCACCAATTACTTTAATGGCGAGTACAGCGCCAAGACGCTTGAAGGCGTCAGGGCGAAACTGCTCTTGCACATGAAGCGGGACCGCAAGAGTATGCATCGCGAGATGAGGACCGCGGTGAGTATGGCGGGCCAGTTATTCGATGAGGATAATGACATTGCGGAGAATGTTCTGGTCAGCGGTGAGAACAATCTGTTGTCCATTCCTGACTTTGCGGAAATGGACAAGCTGAAAGTGTTGTTCGACGCGTTCAAAACCAAGCAGATATTGTTTGATCTGTTACAAAAAAGTATGTTTGCCGGTGGCGTGAATATCTTTATCGGGGAGGAATCCGGTTATGAGCCGTTCCGGAATTGCAGCGTGATCTCGGCTCCTTACGTAGTCGATAACAGGCGGGTTGGCGTGCTCGGAGTGATCGGCCCGACCCGAATGCAGTATGAAGAGGTGATTTCCACCGTTGATGTCACCGCGAAATTGCTGGGCAGCGCGTTGAGCGCCCAGAGTTCGCGCAGCCATTCCCAATAGTTGACCGCTTTCCCGAGCCATACCGGAATTGAGACCCTGTTCGGAGAGCTGGAAGCCTTTGCCGCGCCCGCCCGAATGGCGCAATGGCGCCCGGAAAAGACGGTCGATATTGATATACGGATCGATTCGACCGGGGTCTGGCATTATCAGGGTTCCCCGATCCGGCGTCATCGCATATCAAGATTGTTCGCCACTTTGTTGATCCGGGAGGGTCGGGAGTTCTATCTGATCACTCCGCCGGTCAAATACCGGATTTGCGTGGATGACGCGCCGTTTCTGGCGGTTGAACTGAACCGGCAGGGGCAGGGCGCTGACCAGAGTCTCTGGTTCCGAACGAATATGGATGAGGTCGTACTGGCTGACCGCGATCATCCCATTGTGGTTGAAACGGACAGTAAAACCGGCGAGCCTGCGCCTTATATCACGGTGCGCGCTGGTCTGAATGCTAAAATAACGCGGTCTGTGTTCTACCAGATGGCGGAATTGGCTGCGCCGACGGGCAATGTAGATACAGGCCGGGTGAATTATGGTTTGCACAGCGCGGGCACACTGTTTATAGTGGGATAGAATAAGTAGGGTAGAATAACCCAGGCATCAATAGAAACCAGAACAAAGAGACAAGAAAAATGAGTTGGCAAAATAAAATTCTTCGGGTTGATCTGACAGCGGGCATAACTTCAGTGGAGCCTTTGAATCAGGATTGGGCAAGCCGCTATCTTGGCTGCCGCGGTCTGGGAACGAAATACCTGTATGAGGAAATGGATCCCGCTGTGGATGCGCTCAGTCCTGACAATGTATTGATTTTTTCCACCGGGCCGTTGACCGGAACAATGGCATCCACCAGCGGCCGTTATGGCGTAATCACCAAAGGCCCTCTGACCGGCGCGATTGCCTGTTCCAATTCGGGCGGGAAATTCGGCGCGGAACTGAAGTATGCGGGATACGATCTGTTGATCCTGACCGGTCGGTCGGAGAAGCCGGTCTACCTCAATATCCGGGATGACCAGGTTGAAATCCTGCCAGCCGATGAGATCTGGGGGCAGTCGGTCTGGTTCGCGGATGAGTGGATCAGAAAGAAACAGCAGGACCCTCAGGTCAAGATCGCCGCAATCGGGAAATCCGGGGAGAATCAGGTGCGGTATGCCTGCGTGGTCAATGACCTGCACCGCGCCGCCGGCCGGTCCGGCGTCGGCGCCGTCATGGGCAGCAAAAACCTGAAAGCGATAAGCGCTCGCGGTACAGTGGGGGTGAGAAGTGAAAATCCTGAAATGTTCATGGATGCGATCCGGGAAGCCAACGCCACGCTGCATTCCAGTGGTAGCAGACGCGGCCTGATGCGGTATGGCACTCATGCGATGCTGGACAGTATGCAGGAGTTTGGAGGATTGCCGACCCGCAATTTCAGGGATGTCACCTTTGAAGGGGCCAGCAGAATCAATCATGAGTCCGTTACCATCAAGAACCGGAACGGACATACCAACCTGTTACGCAACGCCGCCTGTTTCGGATGCACAATCGGCTGCGGGCGGATCGCGAAAATCGATCCGAATCATTTCAGTGTCAAGGAACGGCCGGAATACCAGGTCGCGTCGGGCGGTCTCGAATACGAAACCGCGTTCGCCTTCGGTCCGGTCGTGGGCGTGGATGATCTGGACGCGATGACCTTTGCCGGCTTCATGATGAATGAGCATGGCATGGACCCGATTTCATTCGGTGTCACACTGGCGGCGGCGATGGAATTGTTCGAGATGGGCGTGATCACCAAAGAACATACCGATGGCGTTGATCTGAGTTTCGGCAGCGCCGAAGCGCTGGTGGTGATGTCTGAAAAAACCGGCCTTTGTGGAGGGTTCGGCCGCGACCTGGGGCTTGGCTCCAGGCTGCTATGCGAGAAATACGGCTATCCGGAACTGGCCATGGTCGCCAAGGGCCAGGAGTTCGCCGGTTATGACGGACGCTCGATGCAGGGTATGGGGCTGGGCTATGCCACCAGCAATCGCGGCGCCTGCCATCTGAGGCATGATACCTTTACCGAAGATTATCAGCATCCCGGCACCAAAGATAAAGCCCGGGCCTGCGCCACCACTCAGGATTTCGTGTCGATGGTGGACTCCACCGGGCTGTGTCTGTTTACGACCGGCACATGGGAGTATGAGGATTTCGCGAAAATGGTGAACGCCAGCATGCCCGATGATTGGGATGTGGAACGCCTGCGCCAGACCGGGGAACGAATCTGGAATCTGGAGAAACTGTTCAATCTGAAGGCTGGTCTGACGATCCGGGACGATACCCTGCCGCCGCGAATCCTGAAAGACCCGGCCCCCGCGGGATTCAACAAGGGGGGGGTCTGTCAACTGGATGTGATGATTCCCGAATATTATGAAGCCCGCGGCTGGTCAAGCGAAGGCATCCCCTCCAGAGAAAAACTGGAATCGCTGGGGATATAGATTTATTCGGGGGTCAACCTGCCTGATCCTCCTGTATGAGTGGTTGACTGATTCCCACGGTATTGAATCCCCCATCCACATAGGTGATTTCCCCGGTGATGCCGGACGCCAGATCGGAACTCAGAAAAGCGGCGGTATTGCCGACTTCCTCGATGGTGACCGCGCGGCCGAGGGGGGCTACCTTTTCGAAATGTTCCAGCATCTTTTTGAAATTCCTGATCCCCGCCGCGGCCAGAGTGCGGATCGGCCCGGCGGAAATCCCGTTTACGCGGATACCTTTTCCCCCCAGTGACTGGGCCATGTAGCGCACATTGGCTTCCAGGCTGGCTTTGGCCACCCCCATCACGTTGTAGCCCGGCATGGAGCGAACCGAGCCGATATAGGTCAATGTCAGCATGGAACCGTTGCGGCCTTCCATTATCGGCAGCGCGGCCCTGGCCATGGCGGCAAAGCTGTAGGAACTGATTTCGTGGGATATTCTGAACCCTTCACGGGTCACCGCGTCCAGGTAAAGGCCTTCCAGTTCTTCCCTGGGAGCGAACGCGATGGAATGAACCAGAATGTCCAGTCCATCCCAGACCCTGCCCAGGCCGGTGAACAGGTCGTCGATCTGCCGGTCACTGCCGACATCGCAGGGCAATACGATTTCCGAGCCAAGCTGTGCGGCCAGTTTCTCCACTCGCGGCCGCATTTTTTCGTTGGGATAGGTGAACGCGAGCTCCGCTCCCTGCCGGTGCATTGCCTGTGCGATGCCCCAGGCGATGGAGCGATTGCTGGCGACCCCGGCGATGAGCGCCCGTTTGCCTGACAGAAAACCCATGTACGTTGCCTCTTTTGTTAAACTGGTTGATTGGAGTGGTGAGCAAACTGATTGTAACAGTATTCCCGATTATTATACTTCGCTATGCCGATGGAATCCCTTATTGTACGCTCCGACCAGATCAGCGAAGAGCTCGCGAGACAGGCGGGCCAGTGGCTTGGAGTTGAGGTCATTCGGGTGGATCAATGCGCCGCGCGAGACGAGGCATTCATTCTGGAGATGGAAAATCTTGAAATGGCGTTGCTGCTGAATGACCGCCCCGGACTGAAACCATTTGCCCTGGACTTCAACCGGCCCCGCAAAGGCGTTGGCCGAGAACCCTTGCTGCGGGCTGTTGGCGGTAATACCCGGTTCCTTGTTGACATGACTGCGGGGTGGTGCGCCGATGCGGTCCGGATCGCCAGGCACGGCATCCGGGTGTCGGCCATCGAGAGAAACCGGGTCGTCTTCCTGATGATCCGTCATGCCCGGGCGGCAATGTCCGACGCTTTATTGAGGGAACGCTTGCAACTGTTCCATGGCCGGTCGGAGCGGTGGCTGGAAACTTGCGGGGTACGCCCCGATGTAATCTATCTGGACCCGGTGTTTCCGGTCAGGATGAAATCCGCGGCCACCCGGAAAGAGATGGTGATTTTGCAGAGGCTGAGCCGACAGGACGATGACGGCCATGGTGACAATGACCGGATATTGTTTGATACGGCCATGAACCATGCGCTCAAACGCGTGGTCGTCAAGAGGCCGCTTCAGGCGCCGCCCCTGGCGCCGGGCAAGGTCGGTGAAACCCGTGGCAAGCTGGTAAGGTTCGACATCTACAAACCGGCTTCGGGATGAAATTGCCGGGAATTTCTGCCGGCGAATGTTATATTCCGGCCTTACCTATCAATCGAAAACAACATGCACTCAAAAAACCTGGTCTGGATTGACCTGGAAATGACCGGGCTGTCGCCCGCGAATGACCGGATTATCGAGATTGCAACCATCATTACCGACTCTGATCTGAACATTCTCGAGGAGGGGCCCGTAATCGCGGTTCATCAGCCGCTGAGGCGGCTCGTTGAAATGGATGAGTGGAATACGAATGTCCATACCAAAAGCGGTCTGGTTAACCGGGTCCGGGAATCCGGCTTTGATGAACAGCGGGCGGAGCGGGAGACGATTGATTTTATTTCCAGATATGTTCCGGTTAACGGTTCCCCGCTTTGCGGCAACTCGATCTGTCAGGATCGGCGTTTTCTGGCCAATTACATGCCCAGGCTGGAAGCCTATCTGCATTACCGGAACCTGGATGTTTCCTCGATCAAGGAATTGATGGTGCGCTGGCGGCCCGACCTGCGGGACGGATTCCGTAAGAAAAACACGCATAAGGCGCTGGATGATATCCGCGAATCAATCGAGGAGCTGAAGTACTACCGGAAGACGTTTATCAATGTCAGAGTGTCTGACACTCTATGATCGGGGCAGCCTGTCCCGGCCCGGCCTGACGCCGGAGCGCCCATTGCACATGCTCGCGGACCAGTTCGCAAGGGTCGGATTGCCGCGCCTTCAGGGTGTCTCGGACGCGGTCGGAGCGCGGGGCATTGCCGAGCGCGACCGCCACGTTTCTCAACCATCGCCGGTATCCGATCCTGCGGATCGCGGAACCTTCAGTGAAGCGTTTGAAGTCCCGCTCGTCCCAGTTGAATAATTCACATAGCGAAGGATTATCGAGAGTGTGCCGACTCCTGAAATCCGCTTCGGCTGATAGTCTGGCGTAACGATTCCACGGGCAGACCAGCTGACAATCATCACAGCCGTAAATCCGGTTGCCAATGGCCTCGCGAAACTGCACTGGAATCGAACCTTCAAGCTCAATGGTCAGGTAGGAAATACAGCGTCTGGCATCTAGTTGCCAGGGCGCCACAATCGCCTGGGTAGGACAGATATCCATACAGGCAGAGCAACTGCCACAGTGTGCGCTCTCTTGCGAGTCAATCGGTAATGGCAGGTCGGTATAGAGCTCACCCAGGAAAAACCACGAGCCCTGTTGCCGGTTGATCAGGTTGGTGTGTTTGCCAATCCAGCCATGTCCTGATTTTTCCGCCAGCGCCTTTTCCATGACCGGCGCGCTGTCGCAGAATGCGCGGTAACCGAATGGCCCAACCAACTCACAAATCCGGCTCGCCAGTTTTTGCAACCGCTTGCGGACCACTTTATGATAATCACGTCCAAGCGCGTAGCGGGAGATATACCCCTTTTCGGTGTTGGTCAGAGTCTTTTGCGCTTCTGTCATCGGCTGATTCAGGTAATTCAGCCGGACTGTAATGACCCGGACGGTGCCCGGAATCAATTGATCAGGTCGGGTTCTTTTCAGACCATGAGATTCCATATACGTCATTTCTCCATTAAATCCGTTCGCCAGCCATTGCTTCAGTCTCTGTTCACATTCATCAAGATTGATGTCCGATATGGCGACCCCCGAGAATCCGAGTTCGGCGCCCAGGATTTTGATTTGTCCGGCAAGCCGTTGGAGAGTATGATCGTTCATTCATGTATTATAAGATGAAATCCATCTGGCTGGCTGTAGTGAGTGGCAAGGCGTTGAGTGACAAGGTGAGCTATGGGATATAACTGGAACTCATGGTACTTTCTTACGTGAGCGCGATAAGAAAGATCGTTCTGGTTGCCGCGCTCGGAGTCATCACAGGCGTTATCGCCGCCCTTGCTTCTATATTATTTGTGTCACTGCTGGATGTCGCCAGCAACCTGTTATCACTGCTTCGCGATAGCCTGAAAGAAGAAGGCCGGACCCCCTGGCTCCTGCTGGTTGTTATACTGACTCCGGCGCTTGGCGGGTTGATTGTTGGCCGGCTTCTGACAACCACTCGTGAAAGGCGTCCGCTGACTTTGGCCGACACAATCCGCAGCGCTCAAACCGTCAGAGTTGATCATTCAACCGAAAGTGGTTTGACCACGGCCCTGTCCGCTCTCGTGGCGCTCGGCAGTGGCGCGTCTGTGGGTCAATACGGGCCGCTTGCCGCTTTGGGCGCGACATTGGGGACCTGGATCGCTCGCGTTACCCATTCGACCGGGTTCACGGCGACGACAGGCTTGGGCTGTGGCGCTGCCGCAGCCATTTCAGCTGCTTTTAATGCGCCTATAGCCGGTTTGATTTTCGCTCATGAGGTGATTATCAGACATTATTCGATCCGCTCGTTCGCTCCGGTCACGGTCGCTTCGGTGATCGGTTATCTGATGGCCAATTATGTGTTTCATCGGCCCCCTCTGCTGGAAGTGGAGGTATTGCCGCCGGTCCATGCCACCGAATTTTTGATCTTTATTTTTATCGGGATCATCGGCGCCTGGGTAGCCATTGCCCTGATGAAGTCAGTATTGATGGCCAGCGAGATTGCCGGGAAGTGGCGCATCCCCGATTATCTGAAGCCTGCGGCGGCGGGTCTGGTGGTCGGGGTCGTCGCAATCCGTATCCCGGAAGTGTTGCAGACCGGCGATGCGGTCGTGTTCGGTTCGATTCGGGGCGATGTGTTTTCCATTTGGCAAATGCTGGTTATCCTGGTTGCCAAATTACTGATGACCGCATTGTGTCTTGGTTTCGGGATGGCCGGGGGCATCTTCAGTCCGTCTCTGGTGATCGGCATCCTGCTGGGCTCGATCATCGGGGAAATGGCGCCCTGGCTCTATGCGGACAATGTTTCCGGGCCCACCATTTATGCGATTTGCGGCATGGTTGCGGTGGCAAGTCCGGTTATGGGGGCGCCCCTGACCGCGATACTGATCGTGTTTGAACTGACCCGGAACTACGAGCTGGCGATTGCCTCCATGATCAGCGTGGTTTTCGCCAATCTGGTTTCGTGTCCGTTGTTTGGCCGCTCCCTGTTCGATGTTCAATTACTCAAGTCCGGCTGTGACCTGAGCCTCGGGCGTGACAAGGTGACGATGCAGGGTCACCAGATCCAGCCCTATATCGTGTATGATTTCGTGCGTGTTTTTACCGGTCAATCCGTTGCGGAACTTCGTGACCATTTGCTGGACAGCGGCCAGACCGAAGGCTATGTCGTGGATGATGAAATGACTTATTGCGGGACGATTCACCTGCCTGAAATATTCGAATTGCAACAGCGGGGGGCCCTGTCCGGGGTCCGATGCGGCGATATGGCGCGGCGGGAGCGGGAAATCCTGCTTGAGAATACCTCGATCCAGGACGCGATGGAGAAGATGCGGAGTTTTGTCGGCGAGAGTATTCCTGTGGTACGGGATTACAATAACCATAAACTGATCGGCGTGATTCATGAGTCATCCATCATACAGGCGTATATGGAAAAACTGGAAAGTGTCCGAAAAGAAGAGCATGAAAATTTTTAACGCGGCGGATGAATCCTCGATGATCAGGTTGGGTCGGGAAACCTGTCGGCACATCCATGCTGGCAACGTGGTTTTCCTGAATGGAGAACCCGGCGCCGGTAAAACCACATTTGTGCGGGGAATTCTCAACGGGTTCGGGTATGACGGCGCGGTCACCAGCCCGACCTACACTCTGGTGGAGATTTATAATCTCCCGGGCCGGGAAATCGCTCATCTTGATTTGTATCGAATCCGTTCATCAGATGAACTGGAAATGATCGGTATACGCGACATGATGACCGAAACCGCGATCAGCCTGATCGAGTGGCCCGCTCACGGGAGTGGATTATTGCCGTGCCCTGACCTTGAAATTTCGATAGAATACGCGGGTGAAGGAAGAAGCGTCCGGATCAAGACTCATTCCGATCATCACCATTCTGCCCTGTAGCTTTCAAGTGACCCCGCTTATCCGGAATCTGTTGATTTTTGGCCTGCTGTTTTGTCAGTGGGGCGACGCTTTTGCCACCGTGATTCATGATATCCGCATGTGGCATGCCCCCGATCGTACCCGAATCGTGCTGGACATGGACGAAGGGGTGGACTTCAGGGAGTTTACCCTGAAGTCTCCGCATCGCTTTGTGGTTGATCTGCCTCAAGGCAGGCTGGCGCATTCGCTTCCCGCTCCAGATTCAATGGGGCAGTTTATCCGCCGGATGCGCAAGGGCTATCGCACCGCGGATGTGCTGCGAATGGTTTTTGATCTCGAAAAACCGGTGCGCTATGTGGTTCGGTTGTTCAAGCCGGTTGACAACTATCAGTATCGCCTGGTCATGGATTTTTATGCGAAAGAGCCGGCAACCGAAACGGTCCGGACCGAGGAGCGGAAGCCCCGTGATGGCCGGAAAAAGGATTTGCTGATCCTGATCGATCCTGGTCATGGCGGAGAGGATCCGGGCGCGCTGGGTAAAAAGACTTATGAAAAGACGGTGGTGCTCCAGATTGCGAAGAAGCTGAAGGACAAAGTGGATCGGCAACCTGGAATGCGCGCGGAGCTCACCCGCAAGGGGGACTATTATGTCGGATTGCGTAAACGAACCGGCATTGCCCGTAGACTGAAGGCGGATCTGTTCGTCTCCATACACGCGGACGCGTTCAAGGACAGGAATGTCCACGGTTCTTCCGTGTACGCGTTATCCCAAAGAGGGGCGACCAGTGAATCCGCGAGATGGCTGGCTGACAAGGAAAACGCGTCGGACTTGATGGGAGGGGCCATTCTGTCCGACAAGGAGGACATGCTCGCCAACACGATGCTGGATATGTCGATGACCAAAACGATCAATGAGAGCCTGGTTCTCGGCCGGGAAGTGCTGGATGAGTTAAAGAAAATTGGCCCTGTGCACAGCAAGCGCGTGGAGCAGGCCGGATTCGCTGTGTTGAAATCACCCGACATCCCTTCCATTCTGGTGGAAACGGCCTATATTACGAATTCGAAAGAGGAAAAGTTGTTGCGGAGCGCGAAACATCAGCACCGTATCGGAGACGCGGTATTGGCGGGAATCCAGGATTACATCCGCAACAACCCGGCTGTCTATGCACAATATTGAATACTGGGACCAGGATGAAAAATCGTCCAATCAGGCAACTCGACGATAAGCTGATCAACCAGATTGCAGCCGGAGAAGTGGTGGAGCGGCCCGCGTCCCTGTTGAAGGAGTTGCTGGAAAACTGTATTGACGCTGACGCCTCGAAAATTGAAATCCAGGTTGACCGGGGCGGGATGAAACGGATTCAGGTGGCGGACAATGGTTTTGGGATTCCACGGCAGCAGTTGACGCTGGCGCTGTCACGCCATGCCACCAGCAAGCTGGCCACGGCGGAGGATCTGTTTCAGGTCGGGACATTGGGATTTCGTGGTGAGGCGCTGCCCAGCATCGCCGCGGTTTCCCGGCTGACGCTTGCTTCCCGCAGCCCGGATCAGGACAGAGCGTATCAGGTGACGGTGCAGGGAGGGCGCGGGACTTCAACTCCGATGCCGGTGGCGCACCCGTTGGGTACGACGGTGGAGGTTCAGGACCTGTTTTACAATACCCCGGCCCGGAGGAAATTCCTGCGAACCGAAAAAACCGAATTCAATCATTGCGATCAGGCCGTCAAGAAGATCGCGTTGAGTCAGCCGGAGCTGGAAGTGGTTTTCACGCATGACGGGAAAACGGTGTTTCACGTACTGCCGGCGCAAACGGACGAGGCCCGTAAAAAGAGAATTTCCAGTATTTGCGGGGCGCAGTTTTCCGGACAGTGCGTTTATCTGGAAAGCCAGGTTGAAACCCTGGCCCTGTCAGGCTGGACCGGGTTGCCGACATTTTCACGCGCCGGGCGGGATTTGCAGTATTTCTATGTGAACGGCAGGGCGGTGAAGGACAATCTGATTGCCCACGCGGTTCGTCGGGCTTATAACGATGTGCTGTATCATGGCAGACATCCGGCGTTCATCCTGTTTCTGGATATCCGGCCCGATCTGGTTGATGTCAATGTCCATCCCGCGAAAAGCGAAGTCCGGTTCCGTGAAAGCCGTCTGGTCCACAATTATATTTACCGTACCCTGCATCACACGATTTCAGAATTAGCGCCGAGCGATGGCAAGGTGAGTCCGCCCGCTCCGGCGAATATTCCATTGGGAGCTGTCAATATGGGGGCGCGCGGGCGTTACCCGGTACAGCAGAATCTCAAGGAGCTGGTCAACGAGCAGTTGCAAGGCTATGATGCGCTGGTCCGGAGTTTCCGGGATCATGAGGTCGAACCGGATGGCGTGTCCGGGCATTCGATGGCCGGGAATGATCAGGATGTTCCGCCGCTGGGCTATGCCATTGCACAGTTGAAGGGAATCTATATCCTGGCCGAGAACAAGGAAGGACTGATCATGGTGGACATGCACGCCGCCCATGAAAGGATCACTTATGAGACGCTCAAGACCCAGGCCAGGGAGAATGGTCTGAACAGTCAGCCCTTGCTGGTGCCTGTGCAGATCAATGTGAGCCAGGCGGAAGCCCGGCTGGCGGAGGATTATGTGGAGGAGTTTGCAAGCCTGGGTGTCGAGATAGATCGGCTGGGCGAGGAAAAGCTGGTGATCCGGTCCATGCCCGATTTGCTGTCCCGGTCGGATGTCGAAAGCCTGATCCGGGATACGCTGTCCGACCTGACCGAGTTTGGCGTCAGCGAACGGATACAGGACGCGCAGAATGAAATCCTGTCATCGGTGGCGTGCCACGGTTCCGTGCGGGCGAACCGGAAACTCGAGCTGTCCGAGATGAACGCGCTGTTGCGGCAAATGGAAGAGGTTGAGCGCTCTGGACAATGCAATCATGGCCGACCAACCTGGATGAGCGTGTCGCTGGCTGAAATCGACAAATGGTTCATGCGTGGCCGCTGACCGACAGGCGGTTGTATTTCTGATGGGGCCGACGGCATCCGGGAAGACCGGAATGGCCGCACAGATACAGGATGAATTCGCAAGTGAACTGGTCAGTGTGGACGCGGCCCAAGTGTATCGCGGGATGAATATCGGGACGGCAAAACCGGACTCCGGGTTCCTGGCCCGCCATCCTCACCACCTGATTGATATTCGCGACCCCGACGAGCCGTATTCGTCTGCCGAATTTTGTGATGACGCCGCCAGCTTGATTGATTCGATCATCGGCCGGAACAATCTTCCTGTGCTGGTGGGGGGAACCATGTTTTATTTCTCCGCCATCGAAAACGGGCTGTCGATGCTGCCTTCGACCGATGCGGAGATGCGGATACAGGTCAGGGGTGAGATTGAGCGCCAGGGGCTGGAATCCATGTATGACCAACTGGCGCGGATTGATCCCGTCGCCGCCCGCAGGCTGGCGCCGACCGACTCGCAAAGAATTCAGCGGGCGCTCGAAGTTTACCGACTGACCGGAATCCCGCCGTCCCGGCTGGTCACCCAAACCCGAAGGCAGGGACTGAACCGCCCGATCATGAAAATCGCCTTGTTTACAGGGAGCCGCAAGGTATTGCACAAACGGGTGGAAACCCGCTTCTGGACCATGCTTGAGCGGGGGCTTGTAGCGGAAGTGGAGGCTCTGATCCCGAAACTGGATACTGCTTCCCTGTTGCCGTCCATGCGTTGCGCGGGGTATCGACAGGTGATTGAATATCTGCGCGGAGATACGAATTACAGTCAGATGGCGCAAAACGCCATTGCCGCGACCCGGCAACTCGCCAAGCGGCAACTGACCTGGTTGCGGAATCAATCGAATGTCGTCTGGTTCGATACCGACAAAGCCGGCGTGTCTGATTCGATACTGACTTATTTGAAATCGCACCCGCAGACCATGAACTGCAGAAAGACTACAGACCGCTATTTCACTTTATGATAGTATGGCGTGAAATAAAAAAAGGTGAATATCATGACACAACAACGAGGAACGGCTTTGCAGGACCCATTCTTGAACACACTGAGAAAAGAGCGAATTCCGGTATCCATATTTCTGGTAAACGGGATCAAGTTACAGGGTCAGGTGGACTCGTTTGACCAGTTTGTTATTCTTCTTCGCAATTCGGTGAATCAAATGATTTACAAGCATGCAATTTCCTCCATCGTTCCCTCGCGGGTCGTTCGAATTGCGCCAGAGGACTCCGAGTCCGAAAGCCGGAATGAGAACGGGTAGGACCGCATGCGGCTTGCCGGGGGTTTTTGGACCTGTTTAATTCAGTAGAAGGTCAAATCGACCGGAAAGGGCTCGACGAGAGGGCCATTCTGGTAAGGCAGGAAGCGCTGCCTTGCGCGGAACCCGGGGGACTGCTGGAAGAGTTGTCGCAGCTTGCAAGGTCAGCGGGCGCCGAGGTTCGCCATTGCCTGATCACGGTCCGACCGAAGCCGGTGTCGGCGACATTTATCGGCAAGGGCAAGGTTCAGGAGTTGGCGGACCTGGTCAGGCTGGAGGATGCGACGCTGGTCATTTTCGACCATGCGATCAGTCCGGTACAGGAAAGAAATATTGAACGGACCGTCCATTGCCGGGTACTGGGCCGGCCGGGGTTGATTCTGGATATTTTTGCCCAGCGCGCGACCTCGAGTGAAGGGAAATTACAGGTTGAACTGGCGCAGCTCAGGCATCTGTCAACCCGGCTGGTACGCGGCTGGACCCACCTTGAGCGACAAAAAGGGGGAATCGGGCTCAGGGGGCCCGGTGAGTCCCAGTTGGAGACCGACCGGCGTTTGATCGGCAAGCGCATCAAGACACTGACCCGCAGGCTCGGCCGGGTGGAAGCGCAAAGGTCGCTCCGCAGAAGGGCTCGGCACAGAGCGCCTGTGCCGACCATTTCCCTGGTGGGTTATACCAATGCTGGCAAATCCTCACTGTTCAAGGCCCTGACTGGTGAGGATGTATTGGTTGAAGATAAATTGTTTGCCACACTGGACCCGACCATGCGCCGCCTGGAAATCCCTGATTTCGGGGATGTCGTGTTGTCCGATACGGTGGGATTCATCCGCGATTTGCCGCACACACTGGTTGCGGCCTTTCATTCGACCCTGGAAGAGGTCGCGAGCGCCAGTTGTCTGGTGCTGGTGAATGATTGTTCCGACCCGGACCACGCCGAATTTCATCAGCATGTTTTGCAGGTGCTCCGGGAAATTGGCGCCGATTCCATTCCCGTTATCACCGTTTTCAATAAAATTGATCTGACCGGAGACCGGCCCCGCATGAAAAATAATAAGGAAGGGGAAGTCGGCAGGGTCTGGCTCTCGGCTGAATCCGGAGCGGGTCTTGACCTGTTGCTGGATTGTATTCGCGCCCTGCTGTCGAAATCACACCAGACATTCAGGTTGACCCTGGCGCCGCAAGCCGGCGCTCTGCGGTCACAGCTTTACCGGAAATGCCAGGTCATGGAAGAAAGCGCGGATGATTCCGGCAGTATCTCCATGCTCGTGAAAATGGAGCCGGCGGTATGGAGCTGGCTGGCGTCACAGAAACAGCATTGCGGTTTATGGAGTCATGACCGGTCAGGCGCCGCTGGCGGCACAGATGGCGACGGTATCAGGGATTACTGATTTCGTTGTAATGTGATAAAATCAAGGCGACAGGATGTGCCCCCCGGATGCCGAATACACTGATGACTGAAACCTCTTTCGCGAAGGAAACACTGCCGACAAATCTTGAAAAAGAGATGCGGCAATCCTACCTGGACTACGCCATGAGCGTGATCGTCGGTCGGGCCTTGCCGGATATCCGGGATGGGTTGAAGCCGGTTCACCGCCGGGTGTTATATGCCATGTCGGTGTTAGGAAATGACTGGAACAAGGCGTACAAGAAATCCGCCAGAGTGGTCGGTGACGTAATCGGTAAATACCACCCGCATGGTGAGACCGCGGTATACGATACCATCGTCAGAATGGCCCAGAGTTTTTCTATGCGTTGCATGCTGGTGGACGGGCAGGGAAATTTCGGGTCTGTGGACGGGGATTCCCCCGCGGCGATGCGCTATACCGAGATTCGTTTGTCCCGTATCGCTCATGAATTACTGGCCGACCTGGAAAAGGAAACGGTTGATTTTGGTCCGAACTATGACGAGAGCGAGACCCAGCCTCTGGTATTGCCGACCCGTGTCCCCAATCTGCTGGTGAACGGTTCCACCGGCATCGCTGTGGGCATGGCGACCAACGTTCCGCCACATAACCTGGGTGAAACCATCGATGCCTGTTTCGCCTTAATGGAAAATCCGGACATTTCGATACCGCAGTTGATGGAGTATCTGCCCGGTCCGGATTTTCCCACCGCCGGAATCATCAATGGGCATAACGGCATTCGTGAGGCTTATGAAACCGGACGCGGTCGGATTCAGGTTCGCGCCAGAGCTGAAATTGAAACGAATAACAGCGGGCGCGAATCCATTGTAATTCATGAATTGCCGTATCAGGTCAACAAGGCTCGCATGATCGAGAAAATAGCCCGACTGGTCAAGAACCGGAATCTCGAGGGCATATCGGCGATTCGTGATGAATCCGACAAGTCGGGAATGCGTGTGGTGATTGAAATCAAGCGCGGTGAACAGGCTGACATCATCCTCAACAATCTGTACAAACAGACCAATATGCAGACTGTGTTCGGGATCAACATCGTCGCGTTGAGTGACAATCAGCCCCGCGTTTTCAATCTGAAAGATGCCCTCAACGAGTTTATAAAACACCGGCGTGAAGTGGTTACCCGGCGAACCGTTTTCGAGTTGGGCAGGGCGCGTGACCGGGCGCACATTCTGGAGGGTCTGGCGGTCGCGCTGGCTAACATCGACCCGGTTATCGCGATGATCAGGGCAGCCAAAACCTCCGCTGAGGCCAGGGAAGGGCTGTTGGGTCAACGCTGGGAGTCGGGGACGGTGGCCGCGATGCTGGCGCGTTCGGACTCCGGCCTTTCCCGCCCCCGGTCCTTGAGCGCGGAATATGGCCTGTCTGAATCCGGAGGTGAATCCGGTTATCGACTTTCACCGGAACAGGCCCAGGCCATACTGGATCTGAGGTTGCACAGACTGACCGGCCTCGAGCGGGAGAAAATCCACCGGGAATATCAGAATATTGTCGAAGACATCCTGGCATTGATGGAAATCCTCAATGATCCGGACCGGCTGGTGGCGGTGATTCGCGGGGAGTTGCAGGAAATCCGGGATCGATACAATGATGACCGGCGCACTGAAATCATTGAGGGCATGATTGACCTTTCGAGGGAGGATCTGATTCCGGAAGAAGACATGGTGGTGACCATTTCCCATGAAGGTTATGCCAAATCCCAACCGCTATCGGATTATTCGGCCCAGAAACGGGGCGGCAAGGGGCGGGTGGCGACCCGAACCAAGGAAGAGGATTTCGTCAAGCAGATGTTTGTCGCCCATTCTCACGACATCATTTTATGTTTTTCCGATATGGGCAAGGTTTACTGGTTGCGGACGTTCGAGTTGACCCAGGCGGGGCGTCAGGCCAGAGGCAAACCGCTGGTTAACCTGCTGCCGCTCGACAGTGGTGAACAGGTTACGGCTATGTTGCCGATCAAGAAGTATGAAGAAGGCAGGAACCTGCTGATGGCGACATCGCTGGGTTATGTCAAAAAGTGTAAGTTGAGTGACTTTTCGAAGCCCAGGAGTTCGGGACTGCGGGCGGTCAGCCTGCAGGAAGACGACCATCTGGTTGGAGTGGCCGTGACCAATGGCAGCGAAGACATCCTGCTGGTAAGCGATGCCGGCAAAGCGATGCGGTTCTCTGAAAACGACGTTCGCGTGATGGGGCGAACGGCAAGAGGGGTGCGGGGCATTCGGATGAAACCGGGACAGCAGGTGATCGCGCTGATGGTATTGCCTGCCGCCGGGCAGAGGAGTGAAGAAAACAACGGCGCCGATGAACCGACCATACTGACGGCTACTGAGAATGGTTATGGCAAACGGACACTGATCTCGGACTTCCCGCGCAAGGGCCGGGCCGGGCAGGGGGTGATCGCGATGAAGACATCGGATCGAAACGGCAAGGTGGTCAGCGCCCATATCGTGAGTGGGGCGGACGAGGTCATGTTGATTACCGATGGCGGCATTCTGATCAGGACCCGTGTCGGGGAAATTTCGACATTAGGCCGGAATGTCCAGGGTGTTCGTTTGATTTCATTGGGAAATGATGACCGTCTTGTCTGTGTCAGCAATATCGTTGACCCGGACAATGGGGAGAGTGAATAACCGGATGATCGTAATTGGCCATGAAAACTGATAAAGATCTGAAAGAGATTCGGGACCGGATTGACGCTATTGATGAGAGCATCCTGCGCCTGATCAATGATCGGCTAAGCGCTGCGAAAAGCATAGCGCAGATCAAGGGTGGCCTGGATGAGCCCACGGTGTATCGACCGGAAAGAGAGGCGCAGGTGCTGAGCCGATTGAAAAAGCTGAATTCGGGCCTGCTTGGGAACAGGGAACTGGAAAACCTGTTTCGAGAAATCATGTCAATCAGCCGTCATATCCAGGCGCCGTTGACCGTTTCGCTGCTCGGTCCTCCGGGTACTTACAGCGAAGCTGCGGCGAGACAGCATTTCGGCAGTGATATTGATATCGTGGATTTCCCGATTATTGATGAAATTTTCAAAGCGACAGAAAACGGACAGACCGACTTTTCGGTGGTGCCGATCGAAAACTCCACGGAAGGCGGGGTTACCAGCGCCCTGGACCGGCTGATCACGACCTCCCTGACCATTTGTGGGGAGATCAACTTCAGAATCAATCATAATCTGATGAGCCGTGGAGACGATCCTTCCGCCATCAAGACGATTTACGCGCATACCCAGTCTCTGGGACAGTGCAAACGCTGGATAGATACGCGCTATCCGACCGTGAAACGGGTTCCTGTCAGCAGCAATGCCGACGCGGCGGCGCGGGCATCCGCTGAAAGCGGCGGCGCGGCGATTGCCGGGGAAATGGCGGCGGTCCGTTATGGCCTGAACATCCTGTTTGAAAATATAGAGGATGAGTCAGGCAATACCACCCGCTTCCTGATTCTGTCCAATCGCGCGACACCGCCGAGCGGGCATGATAAAACCAGTTTATTGTTGTCATGCCGCAGTCGACCGGGGGCGCTGGTTCACTTGTTGACCCCCTTGCTGGAAGAGGGTATCGACATGACCAGAATCGAATCACGGCCGTCCAGGATCAGTTTGTGGGATTATGTTTTTTTCATTGATTTTCTCGGCCATGAGGAAGATGAGCGCGTTGCCAGGGCATTGAGCCGGATCAGAAGCGAGGCCGGCCTATACAAAAGTTTCGGTTCATATCCGGCGACCATTCAAGTTTCGAACTCCCGTATCGTCGGCGATTTTCCGTGAAAGATTCCGTTCCGCTGAAGATCCCGAGCGTCGCTGTTTTCGGCGTTGGCCTGATTGGCGGATCGCTGGCAAAGTCATTGAAGAAATCCGGAGTGGCGGATCATATCATTGGTGTTGGCCGCTCCATGGTGAATCTGCAAAAGGCGAAGGAAACCGGCGCGATTGACGAAATACAGGCCGATCCGGTTCAGGCTGCCAGGGATGCGGACCTGATCGTGCTGGCGACGCCGGTCAATACCATCACTGAACTGATCCGCGCTATCGCCCCGGCTATGTCGGAGGAAAAGATTTTGACGGATGTGGGCAGCGTCAAATATGGCATTGTCCGGTCCGCCAGACAGACACTGGATCGTCATATCGGTCAGTTTGTGCCGGGTCATCCGGTTACCGGCAAGGAGAAAACAGGGATTGACGCCGCTTCCGAAGATCTGTTTGAGAACCACAAGGTGATACTGACGCCATTGCCGGAAACCAGGTCCGATGCGGTTGACCGGGTACGGATAATGTGGGAATCAGCGGGCGCTCAGGTGAAAAACATGTCGGTGAAAGATCATGACCGGGTGTTGTCCGTGACCAGCCATCTCCCGCACATACTGGCTTATGTGATGATGGACTTTCTTTCCAGGTCGCCGGACCGGCGCAGTTGTTATGAAATGACGGCGGGCGGTTTTTATGATTTCACCCGGACTGCTTCAAGCGACCCGGAAATGTGGCGCGATATATCGTTGATGAACAGCGAATGCCTGATCGGACATATTCAGGAATATCAGGAAAAGCTGGAAGAGGTTGTCTGCATGCTCCGGAATATGGATGGAAAGGGGATAGAAGACCTGTTCGCTTCCGCCAAACAGGCCAGAAATCTGGTCTCAGAGAGACGCAAGCAGTCCTGATATTGCCAGAGAACTGTTTAAGCCGATACTGATGAAATTCCGGATTTCTCCAACCTCCACCCTGCAGGGCGGGATTCAGGCGGCGGCGGATAAATCCATTTCCCATCGCTCGGTCATTCTCGGCGCCATTGCCAATGGCGTCACAACGGTGCGGGATATTCTGGAAGGTGAAGATGTATTGGCGACCATCAGCGCGTTCCGGAAAATGGGTGTATCCATTACCCGTGACAGCCCGGACCCGGCAGACCGGAGCTATGTCATCGAAGGAGTCGGACTGCATGGCCTGGAAAAACCCGGTGAGGCGCTGGATATGGGGAATTCAGGCACCGCGTTTCGATTGCTGGGCGGTCTGCTGGCCGCGCAGCCGTGGACCTGTGTACTGACCGGTGACGAGTATTTACGCAATCGCCCGATGGGCCGGATTATCACGCCGTTGACCCGGATGGGCGCTCGGATTGAGTCTGATGAGGGCAGGCCACCGCTGACAATCAGTCCGGCGTCGGGGCTGCATGCGATAACATACACGCCGCCGATGGCCTCGGCGCAAGTGAAGTCCGCTATTCTGCTCGCCGGGTTATACGCGGACGGGCAGACCATGGTGATTGAAAGCGTCCGGACCCGCGACCATACCGAAAGAATGCTGCGGGGGTTCGGTTACCCGATTCAGTCTGGCGGCAATACAATCACCCTGCAGGGCGGTGGGCAATTACAGGGCAGCGCGGTCAGTGTCCCCGCGGACCTTTCCTCCGCCGCGTTTTTTATCCTGGCGGGATTGATTACAGTCGATAGCGAGCTGCTTTTGCAGAATACCGGAATCAATCCGAGCAGGAGCGGGGTACTGAAAATCCTGACCAGAATGGGCGGACGGATTGAACTGGAGAATCAGCGTGAAATCAGCGGGGAGCCGGTGGCGGATATCCGCGTGAAGAGCTCCAACCTGGAGGGCGTGGAAATCGGGGGAGACGATATTGCGCTGTCAATCGACGAAATCCCGGTCATCGCGGTCGCCGCGGCCTGCGCCGGGAGTGGAAGCAAAACCAGGATTTCGGACGCTGAAGAGCTGCGGGTCAAGGAAAGCGACCGCATTCACAGTGTGGTCCGGGGGTTGTCGGCATTAGGCGTCGAAGTCATTGAGCATCCTGACGGGATGACGATAACAGGCGGGGAATTACAGGGTGGGGAAGTGGACAGTTTTGGAGACCACCGCATCGCAATGGCTTTTGCCATCGCTGGAACCGTGGCGAAAGAACCGGTGGTCGTTTCAAACTGCGAGAATGTCGCGACCTCTTTCCCGGATTTTTATCAGACCGCCCGACAAACCGGAGTGAATATTGCCATCCTCTGAACGCTCCATTCCGGTCCACGTGATCGCCATTGATGGTCCGAGCGGTTCGGGCAAGGGTACGGTTTCACTGGCTATCGCCAGTCAGCTTGGCTACCATTATCTGGAAAGCGGCGCTGTTTATCGCGCGATAGGCCACTTGGCGTACAAGAACCGGGTAGGTATCGAACAGGTGTCCCGTCTGGTTGAGCTTGCGAAAAACCTGGAAATTGAATTCAGGGATGGCGCTGTCCAGATTGATGGCGAGGAAGTGGACGATGTGATCCGGACCGAAGAGGCGGGCCGGCGCGCTTCCCTGGTCGCGGCTGTCCCGGAAGTCCGGGAAACGCTGTTGATCTGGCAAAGAAGCCAGGCGCGGGCTCCGGGGCTGGTTGCGGATGGAAGGGATATGGGAACGGTGGTATTTCCTCAGGCAACCCGCAAATTCTATATTACGGCCAGCGCTGAAGTGAGAGCGCAAAGACGTTTTGATCAGTTGAAAGGCAAAGGTTTTGATGTTAATATTCAACGGTTAATCAAAGATATTTCGGAGCGGGACGCGCGCGACGCAACCCGTACCATATCTCCATTGAGACCGGCAGAGGATGCTGTGCTGGTGGATACGACTGATCTGAAGATACACGAGGTGGTATCCAGGGTCATTGAGGGTGTTGGCAACCTGATGCCCGAAAGACTGTGAATTCTCCTTATGTCGGGTGACCCTTCACAGTCTGACATTGTTGTAAACCGTGAATAATCCGGGCCTCTCGGCTTATTTGAATATTAACTTTATCAAAATTATCTGAAGGCTCCGCTATTTTCCGGCTCTTTCGACCAATTCCAAGTCGAGCGCTATACCTGCCCGGGCTGCCTCGTCGTGGCCGGGGTAAATGGAAAGAAACGGGCACAGGACTCAATTTATCAATTTATTATGACTGAAAACTTTGCGGCCATGCTGGAAGAAAGCATGGCCAATGTTGTTATGAACCCCGGAGAACTGATTATCGGGGATGTGGTCGAAGCAAATAACGATTATGTGATTGTCAGCGCCGGATTAAAGTCCGACGCGAAAATCAAGGCGTCGGAATTCAGGAACTCGGCTGGTGAAATAACGGTAAAAATCGGGGATCAGGTCGAGGTTGCCCTGGAATCCGTGGAGGACGGAACCGGAAACACCAGAATGTCGCGTGAAAAAGCGATGCGTACCAGAGCCTGGTCCGGGCTTGCCAAGGCGTATGAGAATGGTGAAGTGGTCACGGGTACGATTACCGAGAAAGTCAAAGGTGGATTTACAGCGGATGTCGAGGGGCTGCGCGCATTCCTGCCCGGTTCCCTGGTTGACGTCAGGCAGGTCAAGGATGCGGACTACATGAGGGGCAAGGAACTGGATTTCAAGATTATCAAGCTGGATCAGCCCCGTAACAATATTGTCGTATCCCGGCGCGCCATCGTGGAAAACGAATTGAATGAGGAAAGAGCGAAATTGCTCGATACCCTGGAAGAGGGACAGATAATCAAGGGCGTTGTGAAAAACCTGACCGATTACGGCGCGTTCGTCAATCTCGGCGGACTGGATGGGTTACTGCATATCACGGACCTGGCCTGGAAGCGGGTGAAGCATCCTTCAGAGGTATTGTCGGTTGGCGATGAGATTGAAACCAGGGTGCTCAACTTCGACAAGGAGCAAAGCCGGGTCTCGCTTGGACTCAAGCAATTGGGCGAAGACCCCTGGCTGGGGCTGGTGCGCCGCTATCCGGTGAGTACCCGTATATTCGGCAGGGTGACCAATCTGACCGACTATGGCGCTTTTGTCGAGCTCGAGGAAGGCGTGGAAGGTCTGGTGCATTTGTCCGAAATGGATTGGACGAACAAGAATATTCATCCCGGCAAGGTCTGTCATGTAGGCGATGAATGCGAAGTGATGATTCTGGACATTGATCCGGGGCGCCGCCGTATATCGCTTGGAATGAAGCAGTGTGTCGCCAATCCCTGGCAGGAGTTTGCGGCAACCTACCGGAAGGGGGACTCTCTGGTCGGAAGTATCCGTTCGATTACCGACTTCGGTATATTCATCGGCGTCGAAGGGGGGATTGACGGTCTGGTCCATCTTTCCGACCTGTCCTGGGACGAACCCGGTGAGGAAGTGGTTACCCGGTACAAGAAAGGGGACGAACTGACCGTTGTCGTGCTGGCGGTGGACGCGGAACGCGAACGAATCTCCCTGGGGTTGAAACAGGCGACCGAAGATCCGTTTTCCGCCTTTGTCAACGCGAACGGGAAAGGCAGCACGGTTACAGGTACAGTTCGGGAAGTCACGATGAAAGGAGCCGTAATTGAACTGTCTGCCAGCGTGAATGGTTATCTCAGGGCTTCTGAAATATCGCGTGATCGTGTCGAAGACGCGCGCACGGTATTGAAAGAAGGAGAACAAATCGAGGCCAAGATTACCAGTATCGAAAGGAAAGACCGTAAACTTTCCCTGTCCATCAAGGCGCGCGAACTGGAGCTGGAAGATGAGGTGACACAGGAATATTCGAGAGGTTCGAATGTCATCGGCGCCACCCTTGGCGACAAACTGAAAGAACAGCTTGGCAAGCGCTCCCTGTAGAAATTCATCCTTATTTTACCTATGTCTGCCGATTTCCGAAAAGCCCTCGAGCGGTCAGCCTTGACCAAGTCGCAGTTGATTGCGCGCCTCACCGATGAGCATCGTCAATTGTCTGAAATTGACGTTGAACTGGCGGTGAACCATATTCTCAAGCGAATGGCCTCGGCTCTGGCCAATGGCGAGCGGATCGAGATTCGCGGATTTGGCAGTATGACCCTGCACTACAGGCCGCCGCGAGTGGGGAGGAATCCCAAAACCGGAAACAAGGTCCAGATTCCGGGAAAATACGTGCCGCATTTCAAGCCCGGCCTTGGTCTGCGAAAACAGGTGAATAAAAAACAGGTCAACGAGGGGGATGCTGACGACTAACATGATGAAAGTTGTTTATGCCGTTGTTATTACTCTTGTCCTTTTTGTCGGATTTACTTTCACCTATATGAATAGTCAGACTGTTGAGATACAATATCTCTCGTTTCATAAAGAAACCAGTCTGTCTGCCTTGCTGCTTTTTACACTGGTTACGGGCGTGGTTATCGGATATGTCATCAGTGTCGTGTCTTCCCTGAAATCCAGACGCAAAACCAAACGCGGGGCATCGGAACCTGGGCTTTAGTTGAAAGGCCGGATACTTCCGCCAGATACTTCCAGGTGGGCAGTCTCGTTGTCAGGCATAGTCAAACCAGAACCCTGAATTAATTATCGGTTATGGACCCAGTCTGGTTACTCCTGCTTCTGCCACTTGCCGCCGCCGGCGGCTGGTTGATGGCCGCCTATGATAAATCCGGGTCCCGTTCCGCCAAATCCCAGAGTGTTCCGGATGCGTATTTCAAGGGATTGAGCTTTCTGTTGAATGAACAGCCCGACAAGGCGCTGAAGGTGTTTCTTGAGGTGGCCGAAGTTGATAAAGAAACCATTGAAATGCACATGGCTCTCGGCAATCTTTTCAGACGCCGGGGGGAAATCGAGAAAGCGACACAGATCCATCAGAACCTGGTGGCCCGTTCCGACCTGGATGACAGCTTTCGCGCCATGGCGCTGTTTGAACTGGCGCAGGATTATTTCAAGGCGGGGCTGTTTGACCGGGCCGAGGACCTGTTTCGGGAACTGCGCCGGCTGACTGAATACAAGGAACAGGCGAGCCGGTTTCTGTTGCAGATTTACGATCAGGAGAAGGAGTGGCTTCTTGCGATTAACGTTGCGGAGGAACTGAATCAGTATTCGGACTACGATTATTCGGAAACCATCGCCCAGTTTTATTGCGAACTGGCCGAAATCTCGATTGGTGAAGGCAATTACTCCGGCGCTGAAAATTATATCGGGGCCGCGTTCCAGCACAATCCCCGTTGCCTGCGGGCGGTGATCCAGTCCGGCCGACTGGCGTCCATACGAGGGAATCACGCCAATGCCATTGCCATCTGGCGAGGAGTCGAATACTGGTCGCCGCTTGGCCTGGGTGAGGTCGTGGGACATATTGTGAACGGCTATCTGGCGCTTGGCGACAAAAGATCGTTACAGGAATTTCTGGAAAAGGCAATCGAAAAAAACTCGGACCCGAGAATCATGTCGGCTCTGGTTGATCTGACCAGTAACGATCAGGGTGAGGAAGCGGGTGAGATGAAGCTGCTGGAACTGGTGCGCCAGTACCCCAGTTTGCACGGGATGTATATCCTGATGAGGAATCGAGCGGAAAAAGGCAAGCTGAGCCGACAAGACAAGGACTATTCGATTGTAGCGAACCTGTTGCAGGAAGTCGTCGAGAGAAGCCGGAACTATCATTGCACGCAATGTGGATTCCAGAGTAATTCCTTGCATTGGCAATGTCCCGGCTGTAAAGCCTGGGATACGGCCCGGAATCGGCTGATTCATCATGCAATCGGTGGAAAGTAACCTGAAGAAACTGGCAACCGCCAGGATACTGGTTGCTGGCGATGTCATGCTGGACCAATACTGGATGGGGAGTGTGGACCGAATCTCGCCTGAGGCTCCTGTGCCGGTCGTGACCGTCAACAAATCGGAGGTGCGTCTGGGCGGCGCCGGAAATGTGGCCAGGAATATTATTTCCATGGATGGGAGCAGCGCCCTGATCGGGATTATCGGCCAGGATGACGCCGGAAGAAATTTGACCGAGCTTGTCGAGCAAGCGGGCATCCATGCTCTGTTTCAGTCCGACCCGGACTGTAAGACCACAGTCAAGCTGAGGGTCGTTTCCAAAAACCAGCAACTGTTGCGCGCGGATTTCGAGAGCAGACCGGACCAGCTCGTTCTTGCCGGAATGCTGGCGGATTTCAGGGAGCATGTCGGGAATCACGATGCCGTTGTCTTATCGGATTACGGCAAAGGCGGTCTGGCCGATGTTGAAGAAATGATTTCGGTCGCCCGACAAGCCGGCAAACCGGTCCTGATAGACCCCAAAGGCAACGATTATTCGAGATACCGCGGAGCCACCCTGATCACTCCCAATCTGGCGGAATTTGAATCGGTCACCGGTCAGGTGGAAAGTACCGACGATCTTGCGGACAAGGCGGCGGGCGTCATCCGGGACTATGAACTGGACGCCCTTCTGGTCACGTTGAGCGATAAGGGGATGGCGTTGTTCGAGCGGGGCGAAAGTCCGTTGCATATCCCGGCGAGAAGTCGGGAGGTTTATGATGTCAGTGGCGCGGGGGACACGGTTATTGGCGTTATGGCGATGGCGCTGGCCGCAAATCTGGACAAGTCAGCGGGTCTTGAGATCGCCAATAGCGCCGCCGGTATTGTGATCTCGAAATTCGGCACCACTACCGCGACCCGCGCGGAACTACTGTCTGCAATCAGAAAAGACTATCCATTATGATTGTGGTTACAGGCGGCGCCGGGTTTATTGGCTCGAATATTGTCAGGGCGCTTAATCGGGATGGCATCGTTGACATACTGGTTGTGGACAATCTGTCCAATGCCGCAAAGGTCGCCAACCTGTCGGGACTGGTGATCCGGGATTACATGGACAAGCGCGAATTTCTGGAGGCCATCCAGTCCGGTGGGACTTTTGACAGGATCACTACGATTTTTCATGAGGGCGCCTGTTCGGACACCATGGCGACGGATGGGCAATACATCTTGCACAATAACTTTACTTACTCAAAGGCGCTGTTTCATTTCTGCCAGCGGCATAAGGCGCAATTCATCTATGCGTCTTCCGCTTCGGTCTATGGCGGCGGCTCCGAATTTTCCGAAGACCGCAGCAATGAGTCGGCGTTGAATGTATATGCCTGGTCCAAACTTCTGTTCGACAATTACGTTCGTCAGTCGAGCGGCCAGTCCGCCCGTCCGTCCAGTCTTGTAACCCCCGGAATCCAGTGTGTCGGCCTGAGATATTTCAATGTCTACGGCCCCGGTGAGTTTCATAAGGAGCGGATGGCTTCCGTCGCCTGGCATTTCAACAATCAATACCGGGACAAACAGACGATCAACCTGTTTGCCGGAACGGACGGTTATCAGAACGGGGAACAACTCAGGGATTTCATCCATGTGGATGACGTGGTGAGTGTGAATCTGTATTTCATGAATCACCCCGAACTGTCCGGGATTTACAATGTCGGTACCGGACGCGCCCAGAGCTTCAATCAGGTGGCGCTGGCGGTCATCAATTTCCACAGGAATCGACAGGGCCTGATGGCCATCGACCTTCGGGAAGCGGTCGATTCCGGTCAGGTTCATTACGTCGCGATGCCCGAAGCGCTGGTTGGCCGGTATCAGAACTTTACCGAGGCCGATCTGACCCGCTTGCGTTCGGCGGGATATGAAGAGGATTTTGATGATATCGAAACCGGAATAGACCGATACCTGTCATGAGAGGAATCGTGTTGGCGGGGGGGACGGGTTCCCGGTTGCGGCCAGCCACGTTCGCTGTGTCGAAGCAGCTTGTCCCGGTCTATGACACACCGATGGTCTACTATCCGTTGTCTGCGTTGTTGTTATCCGGAATCAAGGATATCCTGGTTGTTTCAACTCCGCAGGATACGCCGGCCTATCAGAGATTGCTGACGGATGGCGGCCAGTGGGGAATCAACCTGTCCTACGCGGTTCAGGCAACCCCTGAAGGGATTGCCGACGCGTTTATCATCGGTTCCGAGTTTATCGGCAATCATGGCTGCGCGTTGGCGCTGGGAGATAATATTTTTCACGGGGCTGGCCTGGCAGAGAGTCTGCGCAAAGCGTCCACCCTGAAAAAGGGCGCGCAAATTTATGCCTGTCGGGTCGACAATCACGGCCGTTATGGCGTGGTGACCCTGGATGGAAACGGCAAGGCTGTTGAGCTTGAGGAGAAACCGATAGGGGTGAAAGCCGGATATGCCGTGACCGGTTTGTATTTTTATGATAATACTGTGGCGGGGCGGGCGCGGTTGTTGACCCCGTCCGCGCGCAATGAACTGGAAATAACCGATTTGAACCGCGCTTATCTCGACGATAGCGCGTTACGGGTGGAGGTATTGGGGCCGGATGTGTTCTGGCGGGACATGGGCGCCCCCGATTCGTTAATGGAAGCCGCCGGGTATGTCGAGGCGATCACGAAGAACCAGGGGGTCAGGCCGGGTTGTCTGGAGGAAATCTGTTGGAGAATGGGGCATATAGATGACGAACAACTTGAAAAACTGGCCGATGGATTGCAGGGCTCCGGGTATGGCCGCTATCTGGCGGGACTGCCGGGCCGTAAAGACGCGGTTACGGTATCGCCCCAATCAGGCTCTGTCAGGATGAACCGGAACAGGCCGTTGTGATGCCGTTGACCGGGGCGGCGCTGGGAGTGATTGGTGGTAGCGGGTTTCAGCGGCTCGTGGGTTTTTCTGTCTGTGAGCGCCAGCGGCTCGATACCCCTTACGGAGAACCATCGGATGTCTATTCGACCGGACTTTTTCATCAGAAGAAAATTGTTTTTCTGCCAAGGCACGGCGAAAACCATCGCATCCCTCCGCACAAAATCAACTATCGCGCAAACCTGTTTGGATTCAGGCTGTTGGGGATCACGGAAATTGTTTCCCTGTCCGCGGTGGGAGGCATATCGGATCATTGCGCTCCCCGTTCTCTCGTGATCCCGGATCAGATCGTCGACTATACCTGCAACCGGGCGCATACCTTTTATGACGGTTCGGGGGGTGTCAATGAATTTATCGATAGCCCGCTTGAGCACATTGATTTTACCTGTCCGTACAGCCATTCGATTCGCGCTAAATTGATTCGGGCTGCAAGGGTGGCCGGGGTGTCTTGTGTAGAACGGGGGGTCTATGCGGCCACTGAAGGGCCCAGGCTGGAAACCGCGGCGGAAATAAACCGGCTTGATCGAGACGGCGCGGATATTGTCGGTATGACGGCCATGCCGGAGGCGGGACTGGCCCGTGAGTTGGGCATTGACTATGGGGCGATAGCCCTGGTGGTGAATGCCGCCGCCGGGCGCGGCCCCGATGATTTGTCGATGGAAATGATAATGGATAATCTGTCAAAGGCGACTCCGGGCGCCCTGAAAATCCTGGAACATTACTGAGTGGTTCGGGATTGATCAGTTACCGGGTCGGCCAGATGCCCAGTATCGCTCCGAATTTCGGGTGGTCGAAGTAATGCGCTTCCTTGAACTTCAGTCTTCTTTTTTCTGACAGGAAATAGCGCTCCGGCAGGTTGTCCGAAAGTGTCGGCAAACCGGACGACAAATCGTGTAACACGGGGACAGCGGAACTCTCCGAATCGTATAACATGGGAGTCGCGGAATTCTTCGGCGAGAATTGCAGATCAATATCGGCATAAATGAGCGAAGTTTTGTAAACCCGGATGAATCCGGCCAGGGAAGAGTCGGGCAGATCCAGAGAGATCAGCGGCGCATGCTGATAAACTGCGGACGGTTGTATCCATCCCGCTGTTCGCAATATGCGGTGTCCCGCCTGCGCCAACTGTTGTCGGGCCGGCTCCAGTCGATGCAGGGTGGTCTCGGTCCGAAAAGCATCCGAGCGGGATTCCAGCTCCGCCAGACGTTGCAGCTTGTCTGCGATTTTTCTGTCGGAAAAATCCCATTTTTCATCCTGCTCATCCTCTTCGGCATCCGCGTCCGCGCTCCCTCCGGCTTGTTCGAATACGATCAGTTCAATCGTGTAGTCCCGTGCCTGAGCAGTTTGCGAAAGGATCAAAAACGCGAACAGGATCAACAGGCCGGATAAAAAATGTTTCCTCATATCTGGGAATCAGGTGGTATGATGAAATCTGATAGTACTTGATAGGCGGCGTCAAGCCAATGCCATCGAGAGCCGAACAGAAGGATTTTGATGTTGAGCGTATCTGAGCCATATATGGGCGGATTCCCGCGTTTGCGGGAAAGACAGGGTAGAGGCAGGGGATAACGGTTACCGTTTCGGGAGGTCTTTGGACAGGATATCGAGCAGTTGATCGACAAAATCGAGCCTTTCGTTCGGGTCGCTCAGGTCGGCGGTGACCTTGAAGGCGTTCGATCCGGCCAACCGGAATTGATCGGGATGGCGCTGGATCAATGAGAAGATTGCGTCCGGATTGACCACCGGATCGTCATGGAGTTCGACCAGCCCGCCATTTTCATGAATGTCGATCTTTCTGATATCCAGTTGTTCACAGAGCAGTCGAAGAGCGGTAATCCGAAACAGGTTTTTGGCCGGGTCCGGCAACAACCCAAAGCGGTCAATTGCTTCGATTTGCAACTCCCGAAGCGCTTCCAGATTTTCTGAATTCGCGATTCTTTTATAAAATATCAGCCGGGCATGGGTATTGTCGAGATAATCTTGAGGAAACAATGCCGGAAGATGCAGTTCTACCTGTGATCGTTTTTCCGACTCAAGTACGTGGTCTCCGCTTGCCAGAACGCCGTCCCGGATCGAGGCGACGGCATCATTCAGATATTCGCTGTAGAGGAAAAATCCGATTTCGTCAATCGTTCCACTCTGTGTTTCTCCCAGCAGTTCCCCGGCGCCACGGATTTCCAGATCATGAGACGCCAGCGCGAATCCGGCGCCCAGATCAACCATCGAAACGATGGCGTCGAGGCGTTTCACCGCATCGCTGGTGATTAGATTCCGGTCAGGGATCAGGAGATAGGCGAATGCCTGATGATGAGAGCGGCCCACTCTGCCGCGTAGCTGATGGAGCTGCGCCAGGCCGAATCGGTCGGCCCGGTTGATGATGATGGTATTGGCTGAGGGAATGTCGATGCCGCTTTCGATAATCGTTGAGCAGACCAGCAGATTGAAACGCTGATGGTAAAAATCCTGCATGACTCTTTCGATCTGTATTTCCGGCATTTGCCCGTGAGCAATCCCGACCCTGGCTTCAGGGATCAGTTCCCGGAGTTCTCCGGCCATGGCTTCGATTGTACGCACCGTATTGTGCAGGAAGAAAACCTGACCGCCGCGGCGAATCTCCCTCAAGACCGCTTCCCGTATTAATGTCACGTCCCACTGCCGGACAAAAGTCTTGATTGACATCCGGTTCAGCGGCGGCGTCGAAATGATTGAGATGGCCCGCATCCCGGCCATGGTGATGTTCAGGGTGCGCGGAATAGGGGTCGCGGTCAGGGTCAGTATATCGATCTGGTTCCGCAATCGTTTCAGCCGCTCCTTCTGGCGAACCCCGAACCGATGTTCCTCATCGATGATCAGCAGCCCCAGATCGGCGAACCGGATGTCCTTCTGCAAGAGTCGATGGGTGCCGATGACAATATCGAGGTTCCCGTTTTCCATGCGAGCCAATGTCTCCAGGGACTGTGTTCTGGTATTGAATCGGGACAACATGGCGACATTGATCGGCCAGTCCGCGAAGCGGTCAGCGAATAATTGATAATGTTGTTGCGCCAGCAGGGTGGTTGGCGCGATCAGGGCAACCTGTTTTCCACAATTCGCGATAATAAACGCGGCCCGCAGCGCAACCTCGGTTTTGCCGAAGCCGACATCGCCGCATACCAGCCGATCCATCGGGTCAGCGGAGTTCAGGTCCGATATGACCTCCTCAATCACCTGTCTTTGGTCCGGCGTCTCCTCAAATGGAAACTGACTGGAAAAACGCTCCATATCCTCCGGGCTGATTTCGTAGATATTACCTTTTCGGGCCCGCCTGATGGCCTCGGTTTCCAACAGCTCGGCAGCCACGTCATACGCCTTTTCCCGTGCCCGGGCTTTCGCTTTTTCCCACTGGTTGGCGCCGAGCCGGTGCAACGGAGCGTGTTCCGGGGAACCGCCGGTGAACCTGCTGATCTCATTCAGGGAAATAACCGGGACATATAATTTATCATTGTTCTGATATTCGAGTACCAGGAATTCAGCCTGTTCATCGGTGATGTCGAGAATCTGCAGCCCCATGTAGCGGCCAATTCCGTGTTTGATATGGACAACCGGATCTCCAATACTTAACTGCGCCAGGGATTTGATGATCGCTTCGGGATCGCGGTATTTCTGGTCTCTGCGGCGGCGCTGGTACACCCTTTCTCCGTATAACTGGCTTTCACAGATAATTTCGATGCCGGCGGCATCGGACAGGAATCCTCTTTGCAGTGAACCGACGGTAATGGATAATCCGTCATGATCCGTAGTCAGGAAAGCCTGAAAATCATCGACCGGGTGCGGAACAATCCGGTTTGCCCTCAGCATACTGTCAAGCGCCTCACGCCTGCCTGGAGTTTCAGCGACAATCAGGACCCTGTTTTCTGTGTCGCCCAGATGGGAGAGGAATTCACGGTATGGGGATTTCTTTCGTGGGTCCACCGGGAACTGCCGGTGGCGGCCGCTCGGCGCGAACCAGTGATTGTCCGAGTCTCCCGGAACCGCAGCGTCCCGCAGTCTGATGATCGGGTGTCGCGAGATTTCTGACCGTGTCTGACTGTGGTCCAGCCAGAGCTGATCCGGCGGCAATACTTTCCGGGCCGCGTTATGATTGGCGCTGATATGCCGGTCGTTGACTTCAGACCAGAAGGCCGGACAGGCGTCATCGAATTGCGCCGACAACACAAATACTGTACGGGTCCGCAGGTACTCGAACAATGTGGCCGTTTCTTCGAAAAAGAGCGGGAAGAAAAATTCGGCCCCGGCCGGTATCTGTCCCAGAGAAACCTGGCTGTAGACATGTTGGGATCTGGGGTCTCCTTCAAATTGCTTACGAAAAGATGAGCGGAAGCGGGCAATACTCTGTTCGGTCATCGGGAATTCCCGGGCTGGCAGGAGTTCAATCCGGCTGACTTTGTCGATGGATCTTTGGGTCTCCGGATCGAACCATCGAATTGAATCAAGCATGTCATCAAAAAAATCCAGACGAAAGGGCGCTTCGACCCCCATCGGAAAAACATCCAGCAGTCCACCCCGAACCGTGTATTCTCCGGGTGAAATTACCTGATGCACCGATGTGTAGTTGGCATTGCTCAGCCGGTCCCGCAGCTCCTCCATACCGACCTTCTGGCCGACTTCAAGTGAAAACGTGTGACCGAAAACATAGTCTACCGGCGGCAATCTCTGCATCAGATTGGTGGTTTGTATCAGCACGATGCCGCGCCGCAATTCCGGCAGGGCGCCCAGCAGTCTCAGACGCTCGGAAATAATGTCCTGATGTGGGGAAAAGACATCATAAGGCAAGCATTCCCACCCCGGAAAAACCAGAACCGGTATGTCAGATGGATTGTCCTGAAAGTATCGGATTTCAGCTTCAATGATCTCAAGCTGATGCTGGTCCTCCATGACCACCACCAGTACCCCATCATATCGGTTCGCCGCTTCGGCCAACGCCATGCCGACCGAGGAGCCGTGGAGTCCGGACCAGGTTACAATGCGGCCCTTTTCAGGAAGCGGGGGATTGAGCAATCCGGAGTCGGACAAGATGTCTCGCACGGTGTATCTATGGTAGCCTTGGCAAACGGGGAGCGGATTGTACCTTATGGTGGTCCATTTTAATGAAAATACGGCAGATGAAATGACGCGGCGACACAAGGTATGGGCGATTGTCCCGGCAGGCGGGGTGGGCAGGCGGATGGGGACTGACAAACCGAAACAATACCTGTCCGTGTGTGGGTGTCCGATTATCCACCATACTTTGTCCCGGATTTGCGCTAGCCCGTTTATCGACGGCGTGACCGTGGGCATCGCGGATACCGACCACTGGTGGCCGCGCCATTCATTTTCCCATTCCAGGATTCTGGGGGTTTACGGCGCCGGGCCAGAGCGGGTGGACACGGTTCGAAACGGTCTGGATTATCTCCTCGAACATCACAACGCCGTCGAATCCGACTGGGCGCTGGTGCATGACGCGGTCCGGCCCTGTATTCTGCAACGGGATATCGAGAATCTGGTGGGTGAGGCGACCAGTAACGGGGATGGCGCTGTATTGGGAGGAGATCTGGCCGATACCCTGAAGATCGCGGATGAAAACGGCCGGATAATGGATACCGTTCCACGCGACCGGTTCTGCAGGGCGTATACGCCCCAGATGTTCAGGATCAGGGATCTGGCCAACGGTATTGACGAGAGCCGGAAGCGGGGAGTAAGTGTCACCGACGAATCCATGGCCGTGGAAGTGATCGGGATTCGACCGATGCTGGTGCGGGGGCATCCCGCCAGCCTCAAGGTGACAGTACAGAGTGACCTTGACTTGATGAAAGTTATTTTGGAGGTGTTTCAGTGATCAGAATAGGCACAGGTTATGATGTTCATGCCCTGACGAAGGGGCGCAAATTGATATTGGGCGGAGTTGAAATAGAATGGTCGATGGGACTGGACGGGCATTCGGACGCGGATGTGCTGCTTCACGCGATTTGCGACGCGTGTCTGGGAGCCGCTGGCGCCGGAGACCTCGGCGTTCACTTTCCGCCGGAAGACCAGAAATACAAGGATATCAACAGTCGAGAACTCCTCAGGGAAGTCGTCTCCGGATTACATCAGGAGCGCTGGAGAATCAGCAATCTGGACTGCACCATCATTGCCGAGAGACCAAAGCTCCGCCCTTTTATCCCGGACATGATCGCGCATATCTCACAAGACCTGGGGGTGAACCGGGAGCGGGTCAACGTCAAGGCCACCACAACCGAGGGACTCGGTTACATCGGACAGCAAAAAGGGATCGCGGCCCAGGCCGTAGTCCTGATCGAGCGATAACGGACTGTTAATTCAGGCGGCGGATCGTCTATTCAGGCCGCGGGCCGCTCATCCAGGCCACAGACTGTCCATTCAGACAGCGCCCGGAATATCACTACCCGGATTTCGACAGCATTCTCCCCAGCGGTCGGCCGCCAAGCAGGTGCATATGAAGATGGTAGACTTCCTGCCCGCCATGCTGACCGCAGTTGATCAGCAACCGATAGCCATTCGCGGCGATGCCTTCCTCCTGGGCCAGGTTACGCGCCACGACGAATAAATGCCCCAGCACGGCTTCGTCCTCTTCTGAAACCTCATTGACCGAAGGAATCGGTTTGTTCGGGACAATCAGGACATGAGTCGGCGCCTGCGGGTGAATATCACGAAACGCGGTAGCCCGGTCATCCTGA
The DNA here is from genome assembly GCA_965214205.1 of Candidatus Poriferihabitaceae bacterium. GTDB lineage: Bacteria > Pseudomonadota > Gammaproteobacteria > Arenicellales > Poriferihabitantaceae. Next base: position 1,826,887 of record OZ243941.1, read on the forward strand.
TAGAGAACATCCGCCGGAATTTCATGGTTGATTATCTTGGTGAACAGGGTGTCTTCAGTCATGGTGATTTTGCCAGGGTTGAGGTTGAAGGCCGCGCCCGTCAAGCCGACGAGAGCGTATCGGCAATCTGGTGGAGGTCAGAATCCCGAATCCCCATCGAGTCCAGATGCGCGACAGTGTTGATTATATAATCAATGTTGGTTCCATTGGGACCGATGGCCTGTTTTACAACCTGTACGGTTTGCTCCAGCGACATTTCGGGCGCGAACTGGGGATGCTCCGTTTGGGAAATAAAGGTCAGGGCTGTGACCACCCGATTGTCTTCGAGATAAGCCGGCTTGATGACAGGCTGATAAGCGTCCGTGATCATTTCCCGTTCGTAGAGATAATCCAGTTGCGGGTTCCGGTTTTCATCATGAAGGCGGAAAACCACGCCACTGCAGGACCCCCCGGCCGCCAATCCAAGCACCAGTCCGGGCCTTTCCGGGGTTCCCCGGTACTTCTGCGACCACAGACAGAGCCTGCGATGAAACCCGAAAATACGGGCCGGTCGGGATTCCTCGTAAGAAAATCCAGGGTTCCACATCAACGAGCCATAGCCGAACACCCACAAGTCATGATCCGGCAGTTCGATATTGGCGTTGGTGAAATGGTTTTTCATCAAATAACCGTCATTTGAACTGACCCAGTTCGCTGACCAGGACTGAAAGCATTGAGATGTCTATCTCGGTTTCTTTTTTCAGATCTTCTGTCATTGTTTTCAGTTTCCTGATCTCACTCCGGTTTTTCTCCTGCCAGTTGGACAGCGCAGTCTCCGGGTTATCGGTGGGGGATTGTCTGCTGATGATGGAGGCGATATCCGATTGATGGTTACGCAGGTCGGTGGATAGACTGAATTTGGATCGCTCGTGCCAGATATTGTCGACTTTCAGGATCGCGATACGATTCTGCAGCCAGGACAAGCCCAGACTGTGGATCATTCCAAAGTAGATTTTGCCGATGAATTCCACCGGCTGCCCGGATTCCAACGCGATCTGTATGATGTCGAGGCCATTACCCAGCGTCACGCGAGCAGAAATCTGGTGAGCCAGATTATCGGGTAGCCCTTTATCAATCAGATTGCCAAGGGTGATCCGGTATCGGTTGTCTTTGCTGCCGACCACCGCTGCGGTATTGTTTGTCAGCGTGTTGAATCCATTCTTGAATCGATTGACCAGAGCATCAATATCAGTCGATGATGGCAGGTTCCTCAGCAACCAGATTACAGAAGATTCAATAGCATACGTTAAATAGTTAAAACACTGCATTTGTGTGTCTGCATCCACCTTGTTATCCAGCCCCTGAATTTCTGCGAACAGTCTACGGCTGTCGGTGATGTCCCTGACTGCGATGTAACAGGCGGTAATCCGGTCGGTCGCGGCGCCGGTCAGGTTGGCCAGATTCAGATGGAATGTGATGCCCATGGAACCGACCAGATCATTGGTGATTTGGGTGGAAATAATTTCCCGTTTGAGGCGGTGTTGCTGGATTTGACCGTGATATCTTTCGCTGAGCAGCGAGGGGAAGTACTGTATGATCTCACTCTCAAGATAAGCTGCGTCCGGCAAATCCGAATCAAGCAAGGTCTGGTAAAGATCCATTTTGCTGTAGGAAAGCAATACCGCGAGTTCGGGTCGGGTGAGGTAGCTTCCGGTTTCAAAGCGATTGCTCAGAGTGGCTTCATCGGGCAGAAACTCAAGCGTCCGATTCAACAGTCCCTTGTCTTCCAGCGCCTGGATCGCCCGCATCTGTTCTGGCATGAGTCCAGCCCGGAAGGAGGTTTCCAGACTCAGAACCTGGGTTTGCAGGTAGTTGTTGGCCAATACCAGATCAGCGACCTTATCTTCCATTTGTGCGAGCAGGGTATTGCGCTCGGATACGGTGAGATTGCCTTTTTGCATCTCCGCATTCAACAGGATTTTTATGTTTACCTCATGATCGGACGTGTCTACCCCGGCTGAGTTGTCGATTGCGTCGGTGTAGCACAAACCCCCATTGAGGCTGAATTCTATTCTGGCCAGCTGGGTCATACCCAGATTTCCACCTTCTCCAATGACTTTGCAGCGTAACTCGGATGCGTCGACACGCAGGCTGTCATTATTCCTGTCCTGGGCATCACTATGCGATTCAGCAGTGGATTTGATGTATGTGCCGATACCTCCGTTCCATAACAACTCGACTTCGGCTTTTAGAATCAGGTTGATCAGGTCATCGGGCGCCCAGGAGTCCTGAGTTGCGCCCAGAGCCTTTTTTGCCTGATCGGACAGGGTGATTGACTTTTCACTTCTGGAAAATATCCCGCCTCCCGCCGAAATCAGGCTTTGGTCATAGTCAGCCCAGGATGATCGGGGCAAATCGAACAATCGTCTACGCTCCTGATAACTGGATTCAGGGTCAGGATCAGGGTCAATGAATATGTGTTGATGGTTAAATGCCGCGACCAGTCTGATCTGTGTCGAAAGCAGCATGCCATTGCCAAATACATCACCGGCCATATCCCCGATACCGGCTACCGTAAATGGGCTGGACTGAATATCCTTGCCCAGTTCCCGAAAGTGTCTTTTTACCGATTCCCAAGCCCCTCTTGCGGTGATGCCCATTTTTTTGTGGTCATATCCCGCTGACCCACCGGAAGCGAACGCATCACCAAGCCAGAAACCGTATTGTTCAGCAATTCCGTTGGCAATGTCGGAAAATGTGGCGGTGCCCTTGTCGGCTGCGACTACCAGGTAGGGATCGTCTCCATCCAGCCGCACCACATTGTCAGGCGGAATAATTTCTGTCCCGGCCAGATTGTCTGTAACGTCAAGCAGGCTTTTGATATATATCTCGTAGCAACTGATCACTTCCTGCAGGGTTTTCCCGGGTTCTGTCTTGTGGAGTTGCTTGGCGACAAATCCGCCTTTGGAGCCGACCGGTACGATTACCGCGTTTTTCACCCGTTGCGCCTTCACCAGACCGAGAACTTCTGTTCTGAAATCTTCCGGCCGCTCGGACCAGCGCAGGCCGCCACGCGCCACCTTGCCGCCGCGCAGATGGACCCCCTCGACCCGCGGCGAGTATACGAATATTTCATATTCAGGAGCCGGTTCGGGGATGCGGGGGATGGTGCGGGAACTCAGTTTGAATGAAATATAGCTTTTGGGCTCACCGTTCGCGTCGCTCTGGAAGTAGTTGGTTCTCTGGGTTGCGGCGACCACATCGAGCAACGCCCGGATAATTCTCTCTTCGTCCAGTGTGCTGACTCCTTCCAGCAGTTCCTTGATTTCAGCGTTCAGGCCTTCCAGACTGCCGTTCCCGGACCCGGCATGACCGGGGCTGAATTTCTCTTTGAATAATCGGGTTACACAGACGGCCAATTGAGGATTATGGATTAACGCTTCGATAATATAGTGTTCGCTGTATCTTAATCTGATTTGTTTCAGATAGCGGTAATACGCGCGGATCATGCTGATTTCACGCCAGTTCAATCCCGCGAGAAGGGTCAAATGATTGAATCCGTCATTCTCGACCCAGCCGGTCCAGCATTGAATGAATGTGGATTCGAAGCGACCGGTATCGATTTCCGGATCAAACTCGATTCCATCCATTCGCGAAATCTCGAAATCCAGTATCCTGAACTCTTCCCCACTGGTTTTCCGGATGCTATAGGGACGCCCGCTGTGTATGATGGTTCCCATGTTTTCAAGGATCGGCAGGATATCCGATAAGGCGGTCGAGCTTTGGCGGAAGTACAGTTTGAAACTGGCCCGTTTCCTACTGTCCGCTCCGGCGTTTTGCCGTGTCACCGGACTCAGGGTCGCCTGGATGCCCGATTCGGGAATCCGCTCCAGTATCTGTATGTCGAGAACGGCCTGATCAACCGGGTAATCGTGTTGATACGCGCTGGAAAATCCGTCCCGGTAATCCTCCAGACAGGCCGTCGCCCGGATCGGATCAAGCCCGGTTTTCAGGCTTTCAAACAGTTTCTCGTTCCAGCCCCTGGCCAGATGCTGGATTTCTCTTTCCAGGGTCTGCTGATCGGCGGGCAGGTCGAGCGCCGCCGGGTCTTCGGGGGCTGTATGCAGAATAAGATGAATCCGGGTGAGAATGGAGGTCGAGAAATAAACGTCGAATTCGACTTCCTGTGCATTGACCCGTTCGGCCAGATAATCCTGTATGGCGATTCTCAGTCTGGTATCGAATAAATCCTTCGGCACGTATACCAGACAGGAATAAAAATGACCGCAGATATTCCTGTGAATATATAACCGGGTTTTTCTTCTTTCCTGATTCAGTAACGTCAGCCCCAGAGAACAGAGCTGCTGTAATTCCATGTGAAACAGCTTGTCTCTCGGCAGTGTTTCAAGAATATTGCGTAACTCCTTGTAGGAATGTCCATTTTTACGCAATGTGCTGGCAGTCAGGACATGACTCGCCTTTTTGCGAATATGCGGAATATCCGAGGTCGGCAGAACTGCGGTGGAGCCAGCGAGAAACCCCAGAAAACAACTTATTCTCACGTTCGACACCGGGTTGCCGGAATCAGGAGCGCACGGTTCCTGTCTGACCAGAATACAATCCATGTGGCGGTCTCTGTGGACATTCACCCGGCTCCGTGTTTTTGTGAATACGACCGGAGAATCCTCATGGAATGCGACAGGCGGCAGGGTGTCCTTCATTAGGTCAACCCCGTTTTCACTGGCGGTGCGTAATACACCGAGCGGTGAAGAGGGGTCCAGTTCAAGCTCGCGGACTTCCCCCGATACAGACAGTTCAAGCTCACAAAACCCGAGAAACAGGAAATGATCCTCGGTCATCCACTGGAAGAATTCCGGATACTCGGAGAATTCCCGGCCTGAACTGATTGACTTCAGCATTCCGGCTTTTTCGAGAACCCGCGCTTTCATCGCTGGCCAGTCTTCGACCACGGTTTCTATATCGCGGAGTGTCCTGCCCAGCAACTGTGCGATCTCCGGATGCTCATTCTCCGGGATATGATCGACCAGAAAGTGGATGAACGATTCGATACGAACCTCATTGGCGCCGTCGTTGTTCACCTCGTCCGGAATGTCCTGATTTGAACTGTATCTTCTGTATCCGGTGGCGATATTTTTGTCGCAGCGGCTGACCCTGAATACGGGATGTATAATTCGATGCGGTGTTTTTCCCAGTCTGTTCAAACAGATACAGAGGGAATTGATAATGAATGGGAAGTCGTCTGATACGACATAGATAATCGTCTGTGTCGGCCCACTCTCCATCCGGTTGCCATCGGCGTCATTAAAATTCTGTAGCCGGACAATGGTTTTGCCGGGCTCGCGGACCTCTCCCAGTTGTTGATGCGTCAGCGCGACGCTTCTGAAATCCGCGGCTTTTTCCGTGTGGTAGTCCTGTCCGGAAAGGCGGTGATAATAGGCCCTCAGATATTCAATCTCCGATGCAGGCGGTGGGGGACTTGAATCGTTCAAGGTCGAAAGCAGGGATTCGGTAACCGGGTTTTCCATTTTTTTATCCAGGAGGAAGTCGTTGACATATTAGCAGATTGGAACGATTTGCCAATTACAAGTTGCCCATTTCCCGGAAATCCGCTCTTTCTCTCTGGAAACCACGGACGATTGCCCCCGCGCAGCCTGAACAGTATCCTTGTTTTAAGTCTGGAATCATCGGACAATCGGTTGCCGGGCAGATAGCCGGAAACATTTACCTTAAGGTCCACTTGGCTGATTTATGAATCTCCTTGTCTTTGATATAGAAACCGTTCCCGATGTTGAAAGCGGCCGCCGCTTGTATCAATTGAAGGGTTTGTCCGATAACGATGTGGTCAAGGTCATGTCCAGTAAACAGGCGCAAAAAACCGGCAGGTCGGACTTTCTGCCCCTTCATCTGCATCGAGTTGTGGCTATTTCGACACTGTTATGCACCACACAATCCATTCGGGTCTGGTCGCTGGGGTCATCGGATTCATCGGAGAAAGAAATTATCACCCGGTTTTTTGACGGAATCGGCCGCTATTCACCCACCCTGGTCAGTTGGAACGGATCCGGCTTTGATTTGCCGGTATTGCATTACCGCTCGCTGCTACACGGGGTTGACGCGAGCCGCTACTGGGAAACCGGGGACAGTGAGCGTGAATTCCGCTTCAACAATTACCTGAGCCGATATCATTGGCGGCATATTGATCTGATGGATGTTCTGGCCGGATTCAATTTGCGGGCCGCGGCGTCGCTGGAATCAATCGCGGTCATGCTGGGTTTCCCGGGAAAGCTCGGAATGAGCGGTGATCAGGTGTGGGAAACCTTCCGGCAGGGTGATATCGACGGAATACGGAACTATTGCGAGATTGATGTCCTGAACACATTTCTGGTGTATCTGCGCTGGGAATTGACTCGCGGAACCCTGGCCGGGGACAGTTATCGCGCCGAATGTGACCGGGTGCGGGCATTTCTGAAGGAGTCGGATGAGGAGCATTTCAGTGAGTTCCTGACCGCTTGGGAAGCGGGACCGGCTGATACCGCCGTTTGATATGACAGCGGTGGGCGCCCTGGTCGAGGATCTGACGCATGATGGCAGCGGAGTAGTTCGGCTTGAAAATCGGGTTTATTTCGTGGATGGAGTGTTGCCGGGGGAGCTGGTTCGGTTCGAACCGGGGAAAAAACGCCGCGGCAGATCTTCCGGGACTCTGCTGGAAGTGATTGAACCGTCTGCAGACCGGGTGGTTCCGGAGTGCGGGTATTTCGGGATATGCGGCGGTTGTGTCATGCAGCATCTGAACGGGCCGGCCCAGGCCCGCTACAAGGAAAAAATCCTGTTCGATAATCTTTCCAGGATCGGCCGGGTTTCTCCACGGGCGCGGATGCCAATGATTCAGGGACCGACCAGCCATTACCGGCGCAAAGCCAGGCTGGGCGTCAAATTTGTCTCCAAAAAAGGCGGTGTCCTGGTCGGATTTCGGGAACGAAAAAGCAGCTTTGTAACGAATCTGCAGAGATGTATCACGCTGGACTCCAGAATATCCGGCCTGTTGCCGGACTTGCGCGATCTGGTTTCAGGATTGACCCACAATGATCAGATACCGCAAATCGAAGTGGCCGCCGGGGATGGCTCCGTCGCCATGATCGTTCGGCATTTGCAGCCGCTTGAGCCGGATGACGAGGCGCTTCTGCAGCGATTTTCCAGCGAATTTTCAGTTGGCGTGTATGTACAGTCCGGTGGAATGGACACGATCCGGCCACTGTATCCGCCGATACCTGAACCCTTGAGCTACCGGCTGACCGGCCCCGGCGTTACCTTGAAGTTTTCCCCTTCCGATTTTATTCAGGTCAACGCGTCGATCAATAATCTGATGGTTGACCGGGTGGTGGCGTTGATGGACGCAGGCCCGGATGACTCCATTCTGGATCTGTTTTGCGGTCTGGGAAATTTCACGCTGCCGCTCGCGCGTTCAGGCGCCTCATTGCTGGGTATTGAAAGCGACCTGCGTCTGGTCAGGCAGGCCAGAGAAAACGCGCAATCGAACGGCATCGGCAACGCGGATTTTATCGTTGGAGATTTATATGGTGATCAACCCGGACGTCTGATTGAAGCAGGGGGGCATCTCGTCCAGGGATTCAACAGGGTATTGCTCGACCCTCCCCGTTCCGGCGCGTTGACGGTGATTACAGAACTGGTCCCGGAGCTGCTTCCCGAGAAAATCATCTATGTATCCTGCAATCCGGCCACGTTGGCCCGCGACGCGAATGAGCTGGTCAACAACCAGAATTATGTCCTGACAAGCGCCGGCGCCATCGACATGTTCCCGCATACCGCCCATGTCGAGTCTATTGCCCTGTTTGAAAAGCCGCGGTAGGGCACCCTGTGCATTGTGGATTTTCGCAACATTTAATTCTTGCGGTTTCCGATGTCGTCGGGGAGGTCGGCGGGAATGTCTCCCTGTGTGATGATCGGGCCGGGATGAGCCTGCTGGTCGGCCCGTTTTCGTCCGTAGCTACCGTTTGATGAACCTGCGCGCGGTTTGCTGGACCTCGACCGGGGTGGCCGCTTCTGACCAGACGGCGCGGAGGACGACTCAGGCGATGAATCGTTTTTGGCGGATTGACCGGAATTTTGTGGATTGCGCTGCTTCTGTTTATTCGCCCCGGCGGCCCGACGGCCGTCCTGCTCCGGTTGGGGAGCGGCGCCGGGCTTTTTCACTCGCGGATTTTTCGATTGCGGCTTCGGCTTGCTTCGTTGATTGCGATTGTTTCTGTCCGTGCGTTTTTCACGGTTGTCCTCGCCTTTACCCGCCGCGTCCCGGGGCCGACTTCGGGGTCTGTCTTTTCCTCTGCCGCCAGAACGGGTATTTCTGGTTTGTCTTCGTCGTTCGGTTCCTTCCTGTTTGACGGGAGAGGCGGTTGGTTTGGTTTCTTCCACACTTTCGTCCTTTCCGAACAGGGTCCGGATCAGGCGGGGCAATAAGCCGGGCTTGTCCTGTTCCAGCTTCGGCTCCGACTCCGACTCCGTAGAGGAAGCGGCCGGTTCGAAAGGCGGAGGCGCAACCTGATCAATTTGAACACGAGGCTCTGTTGATTTCACGGCTTTGGTTCTGTTTGAAGGTGTCTTGCTTTTGCTTTCAACACTCATTTTTTGTTGGAAACTGGCTATGTCCGTCAACTCATCCAACTCGTCGGACCTGAGTCGCTTGATCTGGAAATGCGGGCTGCTGAGTTCGGCGGACGGGACGATAATGGTGCGGGACGCCAGCCTTGCTTCGAGCTGATACAGTTCATGGCGCTTTTCATTCAACAGGTAAGTCGCCATGTCCAGCGGCAAAAACACCTGGATCGCCTCGGTATTCTCCTTGAGCGCTTCATCCTCTATAATCCGAAGGAGGTTCAATGACGCCGATACCACATTCCGGATGGTGCCCATGCCATCGCATCTCGGGCAGACCTGATAGTTTGTATCGCTGATGGAGGAGCGTAGTCTTTGCCGGGACATTTCAAGCAGCCCGAAGCGGGATATATGTCCAACCTGAACTCGCGCGCGGTCTGCCTTCAAGGCCCCCTTCAGCCTGCTTTCCACCATTCTCTGGTTTTTGCTGATCGACATGTCGATCAGGTCAATCACGATCAGGCCGCCGATATCCCGAAACCGAAGCTGGCGGGCAATTTCCTCGACCGCTTCGAGATTGGTGTTCAGCGCGGTTTCCTCGATATCAGATCCTTTGGTGGCCCGCGCCGAGTTTACGTCTATCGAGATCAACGCTTCTGTATGATCAACTGAAAGCGTTCCTCCAGAAGGCAGGGTGACCATGCGAGTGAAGGCGGAATCAATTTGTCCTTCGATCTGGTATCTGGAAAAAAGCGGAACACTGTCCTCGTACAATTTGAGTTTCTTCAGGTTATGGGGCATGACCTGGGTAATGAAACGCTCCGCCCGCTCATGGATTTCCTTGTCATCGACAATCACTTCAGCAATATCTCCGGACAGATGATCCCGTATCGAACGGACGATCAGGTTGCCCTCCTGATAAATCAGGAAGGGCGCTTTTGAATTCGAGGACGCCTGCTCAATGTTTTCCCATAGCCTGGCCAGAAAATCCAGATCCCATTGCAATTCTTCCTGGCTCCTGCCGATTCCCTCTGTCCGGGCGATCAGCGCGTGTTGGCCGCTTATGTCGAGCTTGGATAATACTTCCCGCAACTCGCTGCGGTCCTCTCCGGCAATTCTTCTTGAAATCCCGCCGCCCTTCGGATTGTTGGGCATTAAGACCAGAAATCGTCCGGCCAGACTGACGAATGTAGTCAGCGCCGCGCCTTTGGTGCCTCGCTCGTCCTTATCGACCTGAACGATCATCTTCTGCCCTTCCCGGATTACGGAATCAATCCTGATGTCGGTAACCGGGGTCCTGGAATCATAGTTGTTGAAGTACCCCCGATAAATTTCCTTGAGCGGGAGGAACCCCTGTCTTTCCGAGCCGTAATCCACAAAGCAGGCTTCGAGGCTGGGTTCCACTTTTGTGATGACGCCTTTGTAAATATTTCCTTTCTTTTCGGTCCTGATCGCCGCTTCCATATCCAGATCAATCAGTTTTTGTCCATCGACAATGGCAACCCGAAGCTCTTCCGCGTGGGTCGCGTTAAATAACATTCTTTTCATTAAAATATCCCGGCGCCGGGGATACAGGAGCTGTATCCGCGCGGCAACCAACGATCCCCGGTTCACTCGGAAACAGGGAAATTCAAACTATGGGATGAATCCGACAAACAGGATCTTGAGCAGAAAAGAAGAGTCGGGTGGTGGCCCGAAATTGAACGACACGGCCGAATCCGACCGTGTCTGACCGGTTTTTATATCAGCGTTCAACATTTGATCTCCAGAACTCCGCAGGATGAATAACCATCCTGATCGAACGGGTTATGAAAATCAAACGGGTGATTATCGCCATGCAAGTCCTGTAACCGTATTTTGGTTAACAGCCATTATTCTTTCGGACGTACCGTTGACTCCATGCTTCACAATGTCCGGATGCCTGGCAAAAAAAATTGTCTCTCTATCTGATTTCTGCAAATCGTCCAGTAATCTCAAACTGCCCAAGACCATGGACGAATCTGATTTCACCCTGTCTCGTTGTGAGCAGGGTTGTCTGCGGTCATCACCGCCTGTATTGGGGAACCCGTCGATCAAACTTGTAAATTCAGTCCAAATGGTCAATTCCATGGACAGCGGGACGGTTTCACCTGAAATCTTTCTTCATGTCTTCTGGCTCTGGTCCGTTATACAGCCAAGCCAATCAAGACAGCGCTGATCATACCAAGATTGCTGAACTTATACAACGCCCGATTGAATTACCGGGCGGGAATGTGTAAACTCCCGCGCCTTCGGCAGGCGCGTAGCTCAGTTGGTTAGAGCACCACCTTGACATGGTGGGGGTCGGTGGTTCGAATCCACTCGCGCCTACCATACATTATACTTGCGGCTGGATGATCATCGAAAATGCCTCGAATTTCTCTCCCTGACGGTTCTGTCCGGGATTATCACAACCCCCTGACTGTATCTGAGGTCGCCCGGGATATCGGCGCCGGCCTGGCGAAGGCCGCCATCGCGGCGGCCGTGAATGGCGAATTGACTGATACCAGCGCATTGCTGGAGGAGGATTGCGAACTGGCGATTATCACCGCGCGTGATGAAGCGGGCCTGGAAGTGATCCGGCATTCGACCGCGCATTTGCTCGCCCAGGCGGTAAAACAGTTATATCCGGAGGCGCAGGTAACCATTGGCCCGGTTGTCGATGACGGCTTCTACTATGATTTTTCCTATCCTCCGGGATTTTCCGAGAGCGACCTGGCCGCCATCGAACAGCGCATGTCACAAATCGCCAAAGCGGATTACCGCATTCAGCGAATGGTGATGGAACGGGATGCGGCGATCAAATATTTCCGGGATCAGGGGGAACTGTACAAGGCCGAGATCATTGAATCAATCCCGGATGACGAACCACTCTCTTTGTACAGTCAGGACGATTTTACCGACTTGTGCCGCGGTCCTCATGTTCCGGCTACAGGTCATTTGAAGGCGTTCAAACTAATGAAAGTGGCGGGAGCATACTGGCGGGGGGATTCCGGTAATGAAGCGCTCCAGCGAATTTACGGCACCGCCTGGCCGGATAAAAAGCAACTGAAAGCCTATCTGAACCAGTTGGAGGAAGCGGCCCGCAGGGACCACCGGAAGCTGGGCAAGCAGCTTGACCTGTTCCACATGCAGGAAGAGGCGCCGGGAATGGTGTTCTGGCATCCGCGGGGATGGGCGTTGTATCAGGCGCTGCAACAATACATGAGGGCGGAGCAGCGCAAGCGTAATTATCAGGAAATCAATACCCCGGCTGTGGTGGATTATTCGCTGTGGGAGCGTTCGGGACACGCCGACAAGTTTGGCGACGACATGTTTGCCGTGAATTCGGAAGGCCGGAATTTTGCGCTCAAGCCGATGAATTGCCCCTGCCATATTCAGGTGTTTAATCAGGGGCTGAAAAGTTACCGTGACCTGCCCCTTCGATTCGCGGAGTTCGGTTCCTGCCATCGCAATGAATTATCGGGCGCATTGCACGGACTGATGCGGGTGCGCGCGTTTGTGCAGGACGATGGGCATATTTTTTGTACCGAAGACCAGGTGCAGGGCGAGGTATCGGATTTTATCGACTTCCTGCACCATGTTTACCATACGTTCGGTTTTACCGAAATCATCTACAAACTATCGACCCGGCCCGAAAACCGGGTCGGCAGTGATGAGGATTGGGATAAGGCCGAAGCGGCGCTGGCCCAGGCTCTGGACAGCAAGGGGCTGGATTGGGAGTTGAATCCGGGGGAGGGCGCTTTTTACGGACCGAAAATCGAGTTTTCCCTGAAAGACAGCATTGGCCGGGTCTGGCAATGCGGCACCATGCAGGTGGATTTCGCGATGCCGGGCCGCCTGGACGCCGAATACGTTGCGCAGGACGGTTCCAGAAAAGTTCCGGTCATGCTGCACCGCGCCCTGATCGGCGCTTTTGAGCGCTTCATCGGCATTTTGATCGAGCATTGGGAAGGCAAATTCCCGGTCTGGTTCGCTCCACTTCAGGCCGTAATCATGAATATTACGGATAACCAGGCGAATTATGTCAAGGAAATACAAAAAACTATGGAAAAACAAGGGTTCAGGGTGGAATCCGACTTGAGAAACGAAAAGATCGGATTTAAAATCCGTGCACATACGATTCAGCGTGTTCCGTATCTTCTGGTTGCAGGAGATCGTGAACTGGAAACGAAAACAATCGCGGTCCGGACACAAGGTGGAGAAAACCTCGGATCCATGTCTGTGGAGCAGTTCGTCCGGGACTGCCTGAATACAAACTGATTGAGGAAAAAGACATAGCAAAACAAAAGCAACCCAATGTAAATGATCAAATTACCAGCAGTCCAATAAGGGTCATATCGACGGACGGCAAGCAACTGGGCATCATTTCGAGGGACGAGGCGCTGGCCAGCGCTGAAAAGGCGGGAATGGATCTGGTTGAGATTTCTCCGAATGCCGCTCCGCCTGTTTGCCGGATCATGGATTACGGCAAATTTTTATATAACGAAAGCAAGAAAAGGCAGGACGCGAAAAAGAAACAGAAACAGATCACGGTAAAGGAAATCAAGTTCCGCCCTGGCACGGATGTTGGTGATTATGATGTCAAGGTGAGGAAGCTGACGGAGTTTCTCAAGGTGGGGAATAAAACCAAGGTCACCATGCGGTTCAGGGGCCGGGAAATGGCTCATAAAGAGTTGGGCTTGATGATGCTGGACCGGGTGAAGGATGATTTGCAGGAAATCGCCGAGGTTGAGCAGACCGCGCAACTGGAAGGGCGCCAGATGGTTATGGTCCTGACCCCGAAGCGAAACCTGAAAAAATCCGGTTCGGGTTCGCAAGCGCCGGAATCGGCTTGATATTCAACTTCAGAATTCAGCTTTAACTATAAGATTTTATTTAACTTGAATAGCGGGAAGTAGTCCATTCCAGAACTACCACCGCATTTTTATTTTGTAACAATACGACCGGATCAATGATTTCGAGGTCGAAAATACTGGAGTACGTAAATGCCAAAACTTAAAACCAATCGGGGCGCGGCCAAGCGTTTCAAACGCACGGCCTCGGGAAAATTCAAACGTTCCCATTCCCACCTGAATCATATTCTGACCAAGAAAACCACCAAACGGAAGCGGCATCTCAGATCTTCCGGGCTGGTTGATGCCGCGGACCACGCCGCGGTCAAACAGTTGCTTCCCTACAGTTGATCCATTGCGAGGAACCAGAATATGTCAAGAGTAAAAAGAGGGGTGGTCGCCAAGGCTCGCCACAAGAAGGTCCTGAAACAGGCCAAAGGTTATCGCGGCGCCCGCAGCCGATTGTACAAGGTCGCGAAACAGGCGGTCGACAAAGCCGGGCAGTACGCTTACCGGGATCGCCGCCAGAGGAAACGCCAGTTTCGCGCCTTGTGGATTGTCCGTATCAACGCGGCGGCCCGGGAAAACGGAATCAGTTACAGTCGTTTTATCGCGGGATTGAATAAGGCCCGGATTGAATTGGACCGTAAAGCGCTGTCAGACCTTGCTGTTCATGACAAGGCGGCATTCGGGGCGCTGGTGCAGCAGGCGAAGCAGGCTCTGGATAGTCCCGCCGCCTGAATCCGGTTGCCGCGGGGCCGTGTCTTCTGATCATTCATCGTTGTCTGGCATTCTCCGGAATGCCGAAGACGCCATTCCGGGCTCGCGGTCCCTGGCCGACCTGGATGACATTCGCGTCCGCTATCTCGGTAAAAAAGGGATTATTACCGGGCAGTTAAAGCAAATCGGCGAGTTGCCGCCTGAACAACGGAAAGAGTTTGGCCAGGAAGTCAATCGGATCAAGTTGCGGATCGCCGAACTGATACAGTCCAGAAACCAGGAGTTGGAGGTTCAGGAGACGGATCGGCGGCTGGAGGAGGAGAAAATCGACGTCACGCAACCGGGTAGAGGACAGTCGACAGGCGCCCTTCATCCGATTTCGCGGACGATAAGGAGAATGGAAACAATTTTTGACCGACTGGGTTTCGATGTCGCGACCGGTCCTGAAATCGAGGATGACTACCACAATTTCGAGGCGCTCAACATCCCCCGCAATCATCCTGCACGGGCGATGCATGATACGTTCTACATTGACGATCATGTAGTGTTGAGAACGCATACTTCACCCGTGCAGATTCGCTATATGCACAATACCAGGCCGCCGATCCGGGTGATTGCGCCTGGACGGGTCTACCGTTGCGACTCCGATGTGACCCATACCCCGATGTTTCACCAACTCGAAGGACTGTGCGTCGATAAGGATATTACCTTTTCGGACTTGAAGGGGATCCTGATCTATTTTATCCGGGAATTCTTCGAAAAAGATCTCCCGGTCCGATTCCGGTCGTCGTACTTCCCGTTCACGGAACCCTCGGCGGAGATGGACATGGGGTGCGTATTCTGTAACAGTGAAGGCTGCCGCATCTGTAACCAGACCGGGTGGCTGGAAGTGCTGGGCTGCGGCATGGTTCATCCGGAAGTGCTCAGGCACGGTCGGGTGGACAGTGAGGAGTATTCCGGCTACGCGTTCGGGCTGGGAATCGAACGTCTGACCATGCTGCGTTACGGAGTCAACGACCTGCGTTTATTTTTCAACAATGATCTGTCCTTCCTGCGGCAATTTCATGGCACGGCATAATCCGGGACGATAGCTATGCTGGTCAGTGAATCCTGGATAAGGGAATGGGTCAATCCGGAAATTTCAGCCGGGGAACTGGCTGAGAAACTGACGCTCGCTGGTCTGGAAGTGGAGGCGATAACCGCCGCGGGGCCGGATCCGCTCCCGACCGGCGTGGTGGTGGGTGAAATTGCCGCGGTCGCGTCTCATCCGCGCTTGCCGAAGCTGAATCTTTGTCAGGTCAATACCGGCAGCGGGCAACTGTTATCCATAGCTTGCGGCGCGGCGAATGCGCGCCCGGGGCTGCGAACCGCGGTTGCCGGAGCAGGCGCAAAAACAGGCGGCTCGACCATCGCCAGAAAGGAGGTTCGGGGAGCAATATCCGAGGGTATGTTATGTTCCGCGATGGAACTGGGCCTCGTGGATTCTTCTGACGGAATCATCGAATTGAATCAGGACGCGCCGTTGGGAACCGATATTGTGGATTATCTAGCGCTGCGTGACCCGGTATTCGAGTTAGCGCTGACACCGAATCGTGGAGATTGTCTGGGCAT
Organism: Candidatus Poriferihabitaceae bacterium; assembly: GCA_965214205.1. Classification (GTDB taxonomy): domain Bacteria; phylum Pseudomonadota; class Gammaproteobacteria; order Arenicellales; family Poriferihabitantaceae. The sequence continues at coordinate 1,842,681 of OZ243941.1, forward strand.
GGTCGGCGTGGCCCGTGAAATATCAGCGCTGACCGATGCCCGGCTTGAAGTTCCGATGATCAACGCCATCCAGCCGATGGTATCGCGGTCTCTGGATGTCAGGCTGGAAGCTGTTGACGCTTGCCCGCGCTATGTGGGGCGGGCGATTCAGGATGTGGACATGAGCGCGAGAACCCCGGATTGGATGGTTGAGCGGTTGCGGCGTTCCGGGATGCGCAGCATCAACCCGATTGTCGATGTCTCGAACTATGTGATGCATGAACTCGGTCAGCCCATGCATGCGTTTGATCTGAACCGGATCAGCGGCGGCATTGTAGTTCGAAGGGCGCATCAGGGTGAGGAGCTTGAACTGCTGGATGGCAGTACGGTGAAGATGTCGCCCCGCAATCTGGTAATCGCCGATCATCAGACCGCGATTGCGCTGGCCGGCATTATGGGTGGAAAAGATTCTGCGATAACCGATCAAACCACGGACATTTATCTCGAATCCGCGTTCTTTCAGCCCGGCGACATTCTTGGAAAGGCCCGGCAATTCGGAATGCATACGGATGCATCTCACAGATTCGAAAGGGGGGTGGACAGCGGGCTGCAAGTGAGCGCGATGGAAAGGGCGACCGATCTGATTATCGGGATCGCAGGCGGGTCCGCCGGGCCGGTTACCGATGCGGTCGAAAGATCGGCGCTTCCGCAGCCCCGGCGAATCCGGTTTGATTACAAGGAAATCGAGCGGGTACTCGGTATCCGCATCCCCGACGAAGACGCGGCCCGTATCCTGCGGAGGCTTGGCATGTCATTGACCGACTCCGAATCGGGATGGGAGGTGGTCCCGCCGGGCTGGAGGTTTGATATCAGCGGTCAGCGCGATCTGGTGGAGGAAGTGGGGCGATGTTACGGTTTTGAGAACATCATACCCGCAGCGCCTTTGGCCAGCCACCGGACAGGCCGGCATCGCGAAGGCGTTATTACCCGGCATGATATTCAGCAGACGCTGATTCAGCGGGGTTATCATGAAACCATGACCTACAGTTTTGTGGATCGAACTGCCCAGCAGAATCTACTCGACCGGCGGGACGCGATTCCTCTGGTCAATCCCATCGCCGATAATATGTCGGTCATGCGCCAGAGTCTCTGGCCCGGCTTGCTGGAAGCGTTGCGGAATAACCTGAATCGTCAGGAAAGCCGGGTCCGGTTGTTCGAGCTCGGACATGTTTTCGAGCGGGCTGATAATGAGAGAAAGAGTCAGGAAAAAAATTATCTGGCCGGTCTGATCAGCGGGCTATGTCAGCCCGGTCAATGGGGTTACGATCCGAGAGAGGTGGATTTTTTCGATCTGAAAGGAGACCTGGAAGCAGTCCTGAACTTGTCCGGCAACCCTGATCAGGTTCAATTCCGGCGGTTTCAGCACAGCGCGCTGCATCCGGGGCAATGCGCCCGAATTGAATATGAAAACGAGGTGATCGGCATGGCCGGGCGGCTTCATCCCGCGAGGCAGAAATTCTATGAGGCGGGCCAGCCTGTTTACCTGTTTGAGATTGATCTTGTCTTTTTGACCCGACCCGAATTGCCGGAATTTTCCGAAGTGTCGAAATTTCCGGCGCTGCAAAGAGATCTGTCCATCCTGGTGGATGAAGAAATCGAAGTGCAAGCCGTGCTGGAAATCATTCGAATAGGTGGTGGAAAGCTGTTGAAGAAGTTGGAGTTGTTTGACATTTACCGTGAACAAAAATTGGATAAAAACAAGAAAAGTTTGGCTGTCTCCTTGACATTTCAGTCAGACTCAAGCAGTCTCACGTCTAGGGAAATAGAGGCTGTAACGGATCGAATTATCGAGTTGTTGGATAGTAAAACGGGCGCCCGGTTACGGGATTAGTCTGGAGAGGTTGGTATTTAATCGAAAACCGCGCAAGCGCCGAAACGAACATGACAGTAACAAAAGTAGATCTAAGAGACACGCTTTTTGATGAGATCGGGTTGAACAAACGCGAATCAAGAGAGTTTGTCGAATCATTTTTCGGGAAAATCTGCTTTCTGCTGGAAGAAGGTCATTCGATCAAGTTATCCGGTTTTGGCAGCTTCAACCTCCGTGACAAACCGGAACGCGTGGGGCGCAACCCGAAAACCGGAGAAGAAGTGCCGATCCTGCCCAGACGGGTGGTTACATTCAAGTCAGGCCAGAAGCTGAAGAAGGATATCAACAAAAACATCTTCCAGTTGAATCAGCAACGTATTGGGAAATAAACTCGATAATGCTTGATCCTACCGGATTTGAACTCCCCCCAATACCTCCCAAGCGATATTTCGCGATCGGGGAGGTCAGTAAACTGTGCGAAATCAAACCGCATGTCCTGCGCTACTGGGAAACGGTGTTCCCCCAGTTAAAACCGGTCAAACGCCGCGGCAGGCGGTATTACCAGAGGCATGAGGTCAAACTGATCCGTCATATTTCCCGGATGTTATACAAGGAAGGGTATACGATCAGCAGCGCCCGAAGGCAACTGGAGGAAATGTCCGACGATAACCTGGAAATTGATCTTAAAACAAGGAACGCTGCAAAGGACACCGAGTGGTCCAGCAGGATGGTCTCACAGCTCATTGATGAGCTTACCGAAGTTCAACAAATTCTAAGCTGACTCTGGGGTACAATCAGAATATTTTAAGGGCAGGATTCTTCCTGTCGATATTCGGGGTGTGGCGCAGCCTGGTAGCGCACCGCAATGGGGTTGCGGTGGTCGGAGGTTCAAATCCTCTCACCCCGACCATAATACAGATATACCAGTCAGAATGAATCGCCAGCGCCCTTCGCAGCCGTTTGACAGTCCTTTGGTCGACGCGATAGATATTCACTTTTCATTTGGCGACCGCAGCATATTCAATGGTTTGAATCTGACGGTTCCACGCGGGAAAGTGACGGTCATCCTGGGGCCGAGCGGTTGCGGCAAATCCACATTTCTGAATATGCTCGGCGGGCGGCTCAAACCGGACCGTGGGAGCCTGGTTTTCGATGGCCGGCCGATACCGGCCGTTCAGGGCGCCGAACTCTATGCGATGCGCCGCAAAATGGGTATGTTGTTCCAGAACAGCGCGCTTTTGACGGATCTGGATGTGTATGACAATGTCGCGTTTCCGATTCGGGAGCAAACGGATCTGGCGGAAGAGATTATTCACCTGATGGTACTAATGAAGCTGGAAATGGTCGGACTTCGCGGCGCCCGGAGCAGAATGCCATCGGAATTGTCCGGTGGCATGGCCCGCCGGGTTGCGCTGGCGCGGGCCATTGCCCTTGACCCGCAGCTGATCCTGTACGACGAACCATTCGTCGGGCTCGATCCGATTTCGAAGGCGATTATCATTCAACTGATTCGAAAAATGAACGATGCCATGGGGGTTGCTTCTGTGGTGGTTACCCATGATGTGCATGAAGGGTGCAGTATTGCGGATTATGTTTATCTGCTGGATAACGGAGCAGTCGCCGGGCAGGGTACCGCAGAGGATATGATGAACAGCGATCAGCCTGAAATCCGGCAGTTCATGAACGGGCTGCCGGACGGCCCGGTCCGATACCACTATCCGGCCGGGAATTATCTGGACGATCTCGGAGTACAGGGTCCGTGAGTTTCGTGGTCAATTTAGGGAGTTGGGGGCTGGGACTGGTCTACCGGCTGGGCGCGGCCTTTTTTTTCCTGTTGCAGGCGTTGCGCGGGGCCTGCCAGTGTCTGCCCAGAGGGTCGCTGATCATCCAGCAGATTTATGCGATCGGCGTGTTGACCATGCTCATTATTCTGGTTTCCGGGTTGTTCGTGGGCATGGTTCTGGGGTTGCAGGGCTATTATCAACTGGTTAATTTCAGCGCCGAGTCCAATCTCGGGATGGTGGTCGCGTTATTTCTGGTCCGGGAGCTCGGTCCGGTATTGGCGGCCCTGTTGTTCGCGGGCCGGGCGGGGTCTGCGCTGACCGCGGAGATCGGGTTGATGAAAACCACTGAACAGTTGGCCGCGATGGAAATGATGGCCGTAAATCCGATGACCAGAGTGATCGGGCCGCGTTTTGTCGCCGGGGTGATCGCTATGCCATTGCTGGCGGCGATGATGAGCGCGGTCGGTATTCTCGGCGGCTATCTGGTGGCTCATGGCCAGTTCGGAGTGGACACGGGGGTTTACTGGACTTCCATTGAAAACGGGGTCGGACTGGTGGATGATGTGCTGAACGGGGTGATCAAGAGTGTCGTGTTCGGTTTTATCGTGGTCTGGATCGCCCTGTTTGAAGGATATGACGCCGAACCGACATCGGAAGGGGTCAGCCGGGCTACCACCCGGACGGTGGTCGCGTCCTCGCTCGCCATACTCGGTGGGGACTATATTTTGACAGCTTTGATGTTTGGGGGTTCCTGAAAAACTGATGAGAAACAAGAATCTGGAAATGTGGGCCGGACTATTCATGCTGGCTGGCATCGGCGCCCTGGCCATGCTCGCGGTCAAGGTCACCGGGTCCAGTCCCGGTTCGGGCCAGACCTATACGGTTCAGGCGCGCTTCAGCAACATAGGCGGTTTGAGTGTCAAGGCTCCGGTCATGATCGGGGGGGTTCGCGTCGGCCGCGTCGGTAATATATGGATCGACAGGCGGGAGTATGTCCCGGTGGTTGATCTTCAGATCGATACTTACTACGATACATTACCTCTGGATACTGGCGCGTCGATTCTAACCGCGGGGTTGCTTGGAGCGCAGTATGTTGGCCTGTCTCCCGGCTCGTCGGAATTTTATCTGGAAGAAGGGGATGTTCTGGAGTTTACCCAGTCGGCTATCCAGCTGGAGTCGCTGATCAGCCAGTTCATGTTCAGCCAGGGCAGTAATGAAGAATCCAGGTCGCAATGAAACACCGCCTCGAAATTCTCGTGAAAAGTCGTTTGAAATCCTTGAAATCCCGACTAAAATTCCTGATCCGGCCATTCCTCTGCCTCGGTCTGGCTGCCCTGCTGGGCGTTTCGTCAGCCTCGGCCTCATCGGGGGTAGTCGAACAACCGGTACCGGCTATCCAGAGTACCATTGATTCCATACTTGTCTCCTTTTCCACCGAGCGGAAACAGCTCGAAAACAACCGCCAGCAACTGTTTGACCTGGTGGATCGGATTGCCAGCCCGATGTTCGACTTTGAGTATATCGCCAAGCTGATACTGGGCACGAACTGGAAGACAGCCACCGGGCAACAGCGCAGGGAGTTCGCGTATGAGATCAAAAGATTGTTGATTGCCACTTACGCCACCGCATTATTCCTGTACACGGGAGACGAAACCATTGCTTTTGAAGAAACCAGCATCAAGCAGAGAAAGTCGATAAATTTCGCCACGGTGCATGGATATTTCCGGAGCGCCGATGACCGTAAGTTCGATATGGTATATTCCCTGATGCAGAAGCCCGGAGATAAATGGAAAATCTATAATCTGACCGTGGCTGACCTGAATGTGGTATTGAATTACCGGAATGTGGTCCAGTCCATCATCCTGAAGGATGGTATCGAGGGCACGATTGCCCTGATGAAAACCAATAACGATAAGAGTTATAATCGGTGAACGGCTCCCGCGATCTAATCAGTATACAGGACGGCGTGATCTGCCTGTCCGGGGCGTTGACCCATGGTACGGTCAATGCGGTTTATCAGAATACCCCCGCGTTTACCGAACCCGATTACCGGATTGATCTGCGGGAGGTGGAAAAGGTGGACAGCGCCGCGTTTGCCCTGTTTTTGATCTGGCGCGACCGCGCCGCCCGCAACTCTTCGAACCTGCGTTTCAGCCATGTTCCGGACAAGCTGAAGGAAATCGCGCAGTTGGCGAATCTGGAGCGGGTACTGGATTAGTCGGTATACAATACACTACAGTACAATCAGACACGGTTCACGAAAAATGGTTACTCCCCTGGATATACAAGGCTGGATTTCTGAAGGTCTGGCAGGCAGCCGGGTCGAAGTCGATGGCGACGGCCAGCATTTCGAAGCGGTTATCATTTGTGAGGATTTTGCGGGCAAGTCGTTGATCCAGAGACACCAGATGGTCTACGGCGCGCTGGGAGACAGGATGAAGTCCGAAATTCACGCATTGTCGATGAAAACAATGACCCCTGACGAGATACAGACGGATTAAGTCGGAGTCACCAAACTATTTAATCAGGAGGTTGAGGTATGTCAATTCAAGAACAGTTGAAAGAAGTCATAGACAACAATGAGGTTATTCTTTTCATGAAGGGTTCCCCGGATTTCCCCCAATGCGGATTTTCCGGGCGCACGGCGCAGATTCTTCAGGCTTGCGAGGTCAAGTTCGCCTCGGTGGATGTGCTGGCCAACAGCGCCGTCCGGGAAGGAATCAAGGAGCTCTCCAACTGGCCGACGGTTCCGCAGTTGTATGTGCGGGGCGAATTCATCGGCGGGTGTGACATCATGACTGAGTTGTATGAAAACGGCGAGTTGCAGAAGATATTGAAACCGGACGCCTGACCAGCCAGGGAACCCCGACCTGACCTCCGCCGTTTCCCCCCGCAAGTCAATCCGGAGCTACGTTGTACGCGGGAGCCGGATTACCCGCGCCCAACGACAGGCGCTGGATGAGCTGCTTCCGGCGTATGGATTGAATGGGTGGAACCCGGCGAGCCCTGACCCGGAGCAGGTGGATATCCCGGCCGTATTCGGCCGTCAGGCGCAGACGTTCCTTGAGATTGGTTTCGGTGATGGGGAAGCCCTGGTTCAGCTTGCCAGGGAGCATCCGGATAAAAACCATATTGGAGTAGAGGTGCACCGGCCGGGAGTCGGCCATCTGCTGTTGCAACTGAAAAAATATCAACTCGGAAATGTCCGGGTGTGGCTGGGGGACGCAATGGACAGCCTGGGCAGTGTGTACCCGGATCAGTCATTTGACCGCATCAACCTGTTTTTCCCGGACCCCTGGCCGAAAAAGAAACATCATAAAAGGCGGCTGCTGCAAGCCGGCTTTGTCGATCAGATGACCGCCAAGCTGAAACCTGGAGGGGTTGTCCACTTTGCTACAGACTGGGAGGACTACGCCATCGAGGCCCTGCGTGAACTGGAACGTCACCCGGCTCTGGTGAATCAGGCAGGCCCCGGCAACTATATGTCACCGCCTGTCGCTCGGCCGGAGACCAAATTTGAGCGTCGGGGCAAACGTCTGGGTCATGGCGTATGGGATATTGTGATGACCCGGTCAGGACAGGCTCTCCGGTAACCGCTCCAGATCCGTGACCGGGGGTCCGCATTGATTCCCCCGACAAATGTAGGCGCAGGTCTCGGGCCGGGTTTTATAAACCGCAAGCGAGGGAGGCAGCTTGTCGGCATGGTCCGGAATGGCGAAACATTGCAGTCCGGGGCTGTATTCCCGATTGACGCGGTCGGACCAGCGCTTCATATCGTCGCTTTTGCCGCGAATGATAACAGTGGCAAACGCCGGATCGAGCTTTTGCAGGGCGATTGACATGGAGGCATTGATCGACGGATGGCGGCGAAGCTCATCGGAAAACCGGGTGAGCGCTTTTTCCGCGGTTTGCAGGTAGCGGGTTTCCGCCAGCAGGGCGCCCAGTTCGAGCAGGCCGGAAACAGCCAGAGCATTGCCGGAAGGAATGGCGTCGTCGGCTCCGGTCTTCGGACGGTACAGCAGCTTTTCATGGTCATGGGAGGTGAAGAAGAAGGCGCCCAGCTCCGGGTCTTCAAAGCGGTCAATCATTGCGTCCGCGATGTGGACCGCAAAATCCAGGTCGGATTGCCGCCATTCCGATTGCAGCAGTTGCAACAGCCCGCAAAGCATGAACGCGTAATCATCCAGATAGCCATTCAGATGGGATTTGCCCCCGGCGCAACTGGCCAGCAAGCGGTTGCCCTGCCACAGATTGCTGCGGATGAAATCAGTCGATCTCTGGGCGGACCGGATAAAGGAGTTATGATTGAAAATCCTTCCCGCGAGCGCCATTCCCGAAATCATCAGCCCGTTCCAGCCGGTCAGTATCTTGTCATCCAGGCCAGGACGAACCCGTTGGCCGCGTATTTCGAGCAGCCGTGATTTCGCGTCCTCGATGGTCTGGTCTGTACCAGGGGCTTGTTCCTTTGATTCCTGTTCATCATCCGGCTTCAGATTCAGGTGCCACCGACCTTCGAAATTCGGCTCCCCGAACAGGCCGAAAGTATTTTCGATCCGGGCGTACTCGTCAGCGGTCAGCACAGCGCGCAGGTCGGTTTCACTCCACACATAATATTTCCCTTCCTCCCCTTCGGAATCGGCGTCCAGGGTGGAAGCGTAACCGCCTTCCGGCTGTTGCATTTCAGAGGTCACCCATTGCGCCGTGGATATCGCCGCGTTTCTGTACAGTGGTTTCGGGGAAACCTGCCAGGCTTGGCTGTAAAGCGCCAGCAACTGGGCATTGTCGTACAGCATCTTCTCGAAATGCGGAATCTTCCATTCCCGGTCCACCGAGTAACGGAAGAACCCCCCGGCGAGGTGATCGTACAACCCGCCCCGCGCCATTCGGGTCAGGGTTTCCCCGACCATTTCAGCCGCTTTTGCGCTTGCCGCCGTTGACTGGGCGGCAGAGACCATCAGTAACTCAAGCTGGGTGGGGTGGGGAAATTTTGGCGCCCCGCCGAACCCGCCAAAGACATTATCGAACTGATTGCCCAGAACCCCGGCGGCTTGATCCAGTACTTCGGCCGGGTCGGCGATTACGGATTCCGGCGCCGAGGGATTGAGTTTTTCAAGCGCCTTGTTGAATGACAGGTGATAGTCACCCAGTTTTTGCTGGTTCTCCTGATAATGCTCAGCAATCCGTTGCAGCAATTCGCCAAAGCCTGGCATGTCGAACCGGCGGGTCGGTGGGAAGTAGGTGCCAGCGAAGAAAGGGGCGTGCCCGTTCGGGGTCAGGGCGACCGTCAGCGGCCAGCCTCCGGGGCGTTGGGTCAGCATCTGGTGGGCCAGTTGATAAATCTTGTCGAGGTCGGGCCGTTCTTCGCGGTCCACCTTGATGCAGACGAACAGCCTGTTCATGATCGCGGCTATTTGTCCGTTCTCGAAGCTCTCTCTCTCCATCACATGACACCAGTGGCAGGCCGCGTAGCCGATAGAGAGCAGGATGGGTTTGTTTTCGGCGCGGGCCAACTCCAGGGCTTCGGTGTCCCACGGGCGCCAGTCAACCGGGTTGTTGGCGTGCTGCAACAGGTAAGGGCTGCTTTGGTCAATCAGTTTGTTCGGCATTGTGAGGCTGGGATTGTAAGGTCAGAGGTCTGGAACTAAATCAATGTAATAAGATAGAATCCGGTCACCTGAACCGCTGGTCTGTCCGCTCTTTCGACAGTGGAGCCAGGCTATAGACAGTGGATTGCGTTGATTATACATCCTGACATTGACCCGGTCGCCATATCAATTGGCCCATTGGAGATACATTGGTATGGATTAATGTATCTACTGGGTTTCGGGGCTGGATTTGTCCTGGCGTGGTATCGCGCGCGCCGACCGGATTCGGGCTGGATTCCGGCTGAAATTTCCGACTTGATCTTTTTTATCGCGCTCGGCGTGATTATTGGCGGACGGCTCGGCTATGTGGTTTTCTACAATCCCGGCCACTATGTAGGAAATCCTCTTGCAGCGCTCGCGATATGGGATGGTGGCATGTCATTTCATGGAGGGCTGCTCGGCGTACTGGCCGCGATTGGCTGTTATGCGAAAAAAACCCGGCGCGATTATTTCCGGGTTTCGGACTTTCTGGCGCCGCTGATTCCGCCCGGCCTGTTTTTTGGCCGTATCGGAAATTTCATCAATCAGGAGTTGTGGGGCAGGGTGACGGACCTTCCCTGGGGAGTCGTGTTTTATACCGCGCCCGGTCCAGCCCGACATCCGTCCCAGATTTATGAAGCGTTGCTGGAAGGGTTGCTGCTGTTCATCATCCTGTGGTGGTTCTCTGCCCGCGCCAGAAGTCCGGGACAGGTTTCGGGGCTGTTTCTGGTTGGCTACGGCATATTCAGGATCATCGCGGAGTTTTTCAGAGAGCCGGACAGCCATATCGGGACCATCGCGCTGGACTGGCTCACAATGGGGCAGTTGTTAAGCCTGCCGATGGTCCTTTTGGGAGTCTGGTTGCTGTTCCGCTCGCGGATGAAATACAAGGTTTCATAAACGGGACTTATGGAACGAATCGCAATACTAATTAGTTATTTAACCCTGAAAGAGTTACATTATCGAAATTACAAATAGGGCGCTTGTTTGCTGGCGTTATTGTTTCTTACCCGAACCGGAGATCAAAGTTATGCCTACTTATGTTCGTACCGATAAATGTGATGGCTGTAAAGGTCAGGACAAAACCGCCTGCATGTATATCTGCCCTCACGACCTGATGAAACTCGACAAGGACGGTTCCGAAACCGGCCACGCGATGAAAGCCTATAACCAGGAACCCGAGCAATGCTGGGAATGCTACTCGTGCGTTAAAGTCTGCCCGCAACAGGCCATTGAATGCCGTCACTACGCGGATGTTGTACCTTTGGGCGCGCAGGTCCAGCCGCTCAGGGGAACCGATTCCATTATGTGGACCATTAAATTCAGGAACGGCAATCTGAAACGGTTCAAATTCCCGATCCGCACGACTCCGGAAGGTTCCGCCGACCCCTATGGTGATAAACCGGAAGCGGATAGCAACGATCTGACGAACCATGATCGTCTGTTCACCGCTAGCACCCACAGTTGTGACATGAGCCAGTTTCTGGCGAACTAAATAGCGGCCGCAGATAACGCCGGACATTCGTATTAACTTTTTGAATTAAACGGGAGACCTTGATGTCAGACTATTCGTTTTCAAATCCTGAAGTGGTCGAGGAGGAGTGCGACATCCTGATCATAGGTGGAGGAATGGCCGCTTGTGGCGCGGCGTTCGAAATCATGAAATGGGCCGAAGGAACCGGCCTTAACATCAAGTTGGTGGACAAGGCGGCCATGGACCGTTCCGGCGCGGTTGCCCAGGGACTGTCTGCGATCAACACGTATATGGGTGAAAATGATCCGGCTGAATATGTCCGCTATGTACGGGGTGATCTGATGGGGATTACCCGCGAGGACCTGGTTTATGACGTTGGCAGACATGTCGATGACTCAGTACATAATTTTGAAGACTGGGGGCTTCCGATCTGGAAGCAGAAAGGGGACGAGGGCAAGAAGCTGAGAGAAGGCGGCAAGCCGGTCCGCTCCGGTCGATGGCAGATTATGATTAACGGCGAATCCTACAAATGGATTGTCGCCGAAGCGGCCAAGAAAGCGCTGGGTGTGGAAAACATTCGCGAGCGTATCTTCATCGTTCGCCTGATGACTGACAAGAACGACCCGAGCCGGGTGGCCGGGGCTGCCGGTTTCTCGGTTCGTGAGAACAAGATCTATATCTACAAATTCAAGACCTGCCTGCTGGTTGCCGGCGGCGCCGTCAATGTGTTCCGTCCACGTTCCGTCGGGGAAGGAACCGGACGCGCCTGGTATCCGGTCTGGAACGCTGGTTCCACTTATGCCATGGCGGCGGAATGCGGCGCGGAAATGACGCTGATGGAAAACCGCTTCGTACCGGCGCGGTTCAAAGATGGTTACGGTCCGGTCGGCGCCTGGTTCCTTCTGTTCAAGGCGAAAGCGATGAACGCCTTTGGCGAGGATTACCAGGAGAAAAACTACGAGTTGCTCAAGGACAACGGTTATGACAAATATGCCGTTGGTTTCGCGATGGGAACCTGCCTGCGAAATCACCTGATGATGATTGAGATGCGGGAAGGACGCGGACCGATCATGATGGATACCCCGACCGCGATGGCCAAGCTGGCGGAAAGCATGACGCCCAAGGAAATCAAGCACCTGGAGGCGGAAGCCTGGGAGGATTTCCTGGATATGACGATTGGTCAGTGCGGTGTATGGGCTGGTGAAAACATCGAACCGGACAAGGAAATGTCGGAGTTGATGCCGACCGAGCCCTATCTGCTCGGTTCCCATGCCGGTTGCGCGGGGCTGTGGTGCTCCGGCCCGGATGATCTGCCGGGATCACCCGACCATTATTCCTGGGGCTATAACCGGATGACCACGGTCAACGGTCTGTTTACTGGCGGTGACGGAGTCGGGGCGTCTGGACACAAGTTCTCATCCGGGTCGTTTACCGAGGGTCGGATCGCCGCCAAGAGCATGGTGCAGTATTGTCTGGACAACCCGGACATCAAGCCGGAGCCTTCCCGCACTACGGAAGAATTGGTGGAAGAGATCTACCGCCCGGTAAGAACCTTCCTGGAGCACAAGGATTACACCACCGCGATTGATATCAACCCGCACTACATTACGCCTAAAATGTTGCAGTTTCGGTTGCAGAAAATCATGGATGAATATGTGGCCGGGGTTGCCACCTGGTATCAGACCAACCAGCAAATGCTGGAAATAGCCGAGAAGAAGATGATCATGCTGAAGGAGGATTCACTGAAAATGCGGGCCAAGGACCTGCATGAATTACTCCGCGCCTGGGAAAATTATCATCGAATCATTGCGGCGGAAGCGCACATGCAACACATCAAATTCCGCAAGGAGACTCGTTATCCGGGTTACTATTACCGCGCGGATTACAAGGACATTAATGACGATGAATGGAAGTGTTTTGTTAATTCCCGCTATGACCGTGATACCGGGCAATGGGAACTCAGGAAAGTCAAATGGCAGCCGTTGATTGCGGTAGGGGAGAAGGAACCCGAAGGCATGAGAAACATGGGGCCTGAAATCTGACTATAATTCCGTTTCAAGCAAAAAGCCGGTTTACAAACCGGCTTTTTTGTGCCCGCGTCATTTCCGCGCAGACGGGAATCCACAACGATACGGATGCTGTGATTACCGGTGCAGAGTCCCGCTCAGGATTCTTCTTTTTTCCGGAGGGTCGGGAAAGGCTTGGACTGAGCGCCCGACGTACTTTTCGGATTGCCGCCGACAGACCCGGTAGGCAGTCTTTTATTATCTGTCAACTTGGGTTTGGCGGCCCGGCTCTCTGTAATCGTATGGGTGTGTGTCTCGGTCATATCCACTGACCCCTTGAATTGACATCCCTGATTCAGTACGACCTGCAAGGCGCGGATGTTGCCAGTGACCTTGCCACTTGGCTTGATGTTGATTAATTCACTGGCCTGTAAATCGCCTTTCACCTCTCCTTCAACGAAAATTTCCCTGGCTGTTACATTGGCGTTGACTCGGCCCTGTTCGCCAACCGTGACGTTGAAGTTCGGGAAATTCAGATTGCCTTCAATATGACCTTCGATAACAACATTCTCCTTGCCAGTGATTTCGCCGATGATCGTAATAAATTGACCAATGGTATTGGTAGGACTGGACTCCGTATTCAAGGAGTTGGCTGTATCGGTCGGCTCTTTAATCATATTTGACAATGGATGTTTTATGGTTGTCCGGTTGCGGTATTCTACTGCTTTTGACCGGGATTCTCTATTAATGTATCTGGTACCGAGGGTCGGATTCGAACCGACACTGAGTTACCCCAACCAGATTTTGAATCTGGCGCGTCTACCAATTTCGCCACCCCGGCACATACCCGGAAGATAGCGGGTTTCCCACCGGGAAGCAAGACAATTCCAACCGGCCCGCTCTTGCCGACATTCCCTTCTCTCCCACCATTCCTTTGGTAAGTGGGAATCCACTCAATTTATTTCCCGATCGGAGCCATATTTTCATAAAATCCCGGTTTCACGCTCTCTTTTGCAAGACGCATGGATCCCGACCAGTTCGATTACCCGTTGCCTGAATCCCTGATTGCCCAATATCCGGCGCAACCCCGTTCCGCATCACGGCTTATGGTGGTCGGGCAGGGGCAGGGGAATTGGACTCATACCCGATTTGATCGGATTATTGATTTCCTGAGGCCGGACGATCTGCTGGTAGTCAATGACACACGGGTTGTCCCGGCCCGGATTCGCGGCAGAAAACCTACCGGCGGCGCAGTGGAAATCATGCTGGAAAGAATGCTCACCGAAGATACCGCGCTGGTTCAGGTCGGCTCGGGCAAGTCGATCAGAACCGGCCAGATCATTCTGGTTGACGGTCATGAACTGAAAATCATCGACAGGCGGGAGCCATTTTATAAAATCGCGATGCCTCGCGAATGGACGGTGACCGGGTTTTTCAGTGATTATGGTTCGACGCCGCTCCCTCCGTATATCAGGCGGGAGGTGGAGGAGTCGGACAGGGAACGCTATCAAACACTCTGGGGCAGACATCCAGGCGCCGTAGCGGCGCCCACTGCCGGGCTGCATTTCGACCAACCCCTGATAGACCGGATCACGGATAAAGGCATCGAATGGGCATCGGTCACTCTTCATGTGGGCGCCGGAACCTTCCGCCCTGTGCGAGTCAAGGATGCGCGTGGCCACAAGATGCACGAGGAGAAAATCGAGGTGTCACAAAGCGTGTGCGAAGCGGTGACGCGGGCCCGGTCGCGAGGCGGTCGGGTCGTCGCGGTCGGGACTACGGTGGTCAGGACATTGGAAAGCGCCGGGCAGTCGGGGGAGTTGCGCCCGTTGTCAACGGATACCGGATTGTTCATTCTGCCCGGATACGAATTCAAAATCGTGGATGCCCTGATCACCAATTTTCACCTGCCCGGTTCCACACTGTTGATGATGGTCAGCGCGTTCTGCGGCCATCAGAAAATCATGGCGACCTACCGTGAAGCGGTTGGGAACGGGTATCGTTTTTTCAGCTATGGAGACGCGATGTTTATCCAGAGGGCGAAATGAAATTTTCAGTACTCGCAACCCGGTCTCTGGCCAGGCGGGGGCAAATCGAATTTCCCAGAGGTATCATCGACACTCCCGCGTTCATGCCAGTGGGCACCCGCGGCACGGTTAAATCGCTGACCCCGGAGGAAGTAGCGTCCACCGGGGCGCAGATCATTCTCGGAAACACATTCCATTTGATGCTGCGTCCAGGGATGGAAGTCATCCAGGCGCATGGAACATTGCATGACTTCATGAACTGGCATGGGCCGATTCTGACTGATTCGGGAGGTTTCCAGGTCTGGAGCTTGCAGGGATTGAGAAAGCTGGAAGAAAAAGGCGTCACCTTCCGCTCGCCGGTGGATGGCGACAAGGTGTTTCTGGGGCCGGAACAATCCATGTCCATCCAGACCGCTCTCGGCTCGGATATCGTCATGGCGTTCGATGAATGCACTCACTGGCCCTCCAGTCGGCAGGATACGGCAGAATCCATGCTGCTGTCGAGCCGGTGGGCTACCCGATGCAAGGACAGTTATGCGGGAAGCGGGGCCTTGTTCGGGATTGTTCAGGGCGGCATGTTTGAGGATTTGCGGCTGGATTCGCTGGAGCGGTTGGTGGATACCGGGTTTGATGGTTATGCCATCGGCGGCCTGTCGGTCGGCGAACCGAAACAGGATATGCAGCGCATCCTCGCGTTTCTGGCTCACCGAATGCCCCCGGACAAGCCGCGCTATCTGATGGGAGTCGGTACGCCCGCAGACCTGGTGAACGGCGTCGCCATGGGAGTTGATATGTTTGATTGCGTATTGCCGACCCGCAATGCCAGAAACGGCTGGCTGTATACCCGAAACGGCGTGGTTAAAATCCGCAATAGCCGATTCAGGCTGGATACCCGCCCGCTTGACGAGTCCTGTGGATGTTATACCTGCCAGCGCTATTCAAGGTCCTACCTGCAACATCTGCATCGGCAGAATGAAATCCTCGGCGCCCGGCTATGTTCGCTGCACAATATCCATTATTATCAGGATCTGATGAGCCGAATTCGACTGGCCATCGAAGCCGATGAATTCGACCAGTTCCACCAGTCATTCGAAGGCTGATCCAACGATAACGGGAGGGAACCATTCCCCCTCAAGGGGGGAATGATTGTCGGGTTGATGCGTGGGATGGGATAATTGAGAAAATTCTGGTGTAAATACGAGCATACCTTCTATACAATCGGCTGTGTCGGAATTACCTGATTCTGACATTGGTAAATTGCTGTTTTGGAACTGTTATGCGGAGTAAATAATGTTTGACAAGAGAAAGTCTATCGCACAATACGATCCTGCGTTGTGGAATGCGATCAAACAGGAGGAAAAGCGACAGGAGGAGCATATTGAGCTGATCGCCTCGGAGAATTTTGTCAGTCCACGGGTGCTTCAGGTACAGGGCAGCGTGCTGACCAACAAATATGCCGAAGGTTATCCCGGCAAGCGTTATTACGGTGGTTGTGAATATGTCGATATCGTCGAATCATTGGCGATTGAGCGGGCCAAACAGCTTTTCAACGCAGATTACGTCAATGTGCAGCCACATTCGGGTTCATCGGCTAATGCGGCGGTCTACATGGCTCTGTGTGATTCCGGTGATACGGTGCTCGGTATGAGCCTGGCGCATGGCGGCCACCTGACTCATGGGGCGTCGGTCAACTTTTCCGGGAAGCTCTACAATGCCGTCCAGTATGGCCTGAATGCGGATACCGGGGAGGTTGATTATGATGAGGTAGAATCCCTGGCTAAAGAACACAAACCAAAAATGATTGTGGCCGGTTTCTCCGCTTATTCCCGGATCATGGACTGGCAGCGATTCCGAGATATAGCCGATCAGGTCGGGGCGTATCTTTTTGTCGATATGGCTCATGTCGCTGGACTGGTGGCAGTCGGTCTGTATCCCAGTCCGGTCGGTATCGCGGATGTTACTACGACCACAACCCATAAGACACTGCGCGGCGCCCGAGGCGGTATGATCATGGCGCGAGCGAATGACGAGGTTACCAAAAAGCTCAATTCACTGGTTTTTCCCGGCACTCAGGGTGGGCCGTTGCTGCACGCAATCGCGGGCAAGGCTATGGCATTCCAGGAGGCGCTGGAGCCGTCTTTCAAAGCCTATCAGCAGCAGGTTCTCGACAATGCCCGGGCTATGGTCGAGGTATTCCTGGAGCGCGGCTTTGATATCGTTTCCGGTGGCACCGACAGTCATTTGTTCCTGCTCAATCTGATCGGCAAGGGTATAACCGGAAAAGACGCTGACGCCGCGCTGGGTAGAGCCAATATCACGGTCAACAAGAATGCGGTGCCGAATGATCCGCAGTCACCTTTCGTCACCAGTGGGCTTCGTATCGGTACACCGGCCATGACCACACGCGGATTCACGGTCGGCGAGGCCAGACAGATAGCGGGCTGGATTTGTGATGTGCTGGATAACCTGAGCGATGAGTCGGTGGAAGAGGAAGTCCGCAATCAGGTCATCGAGCTTTGTGGTCGATTCCCGCTTTATGCCGACAGTGAGATCTGATGGTGCAGCTTGACTTGACCATCTGCCCTGGCCCGATTAGGAAGAATGGCGGCGGGGTTACGTGAGCGGGTTTGACCGCAAGAGCTGGTTGCTGCAGCACGAGAAAGCGATCCACTAGAGGGTATGTCGAAATACCAGAGTACGGACCTTGCCAGACTTTGCAGATATTACCTGGCCTGTATGGAGCAGGATGAAGTTAAAGCGTCTGTGTCTGCCTGCAGCAAGGACGGCGACCCTGACTACCACTCACTTTCCGGGATACCTGTAAACACCCGGGTTCTTTTTTCACAGGAAGGCGCCGGGAGGCTTCTCAACAAGGTTCGCGGAGAGCGTGGGCCATGGGCGCTTTATCTTGGTTACCCGACTTCCCTCAAGTCGAGAAGGTTGAACTGGCAAAGCTATATGGTTGAGCCAGTGCTTCTTTTCCCTATTGATATTGATTCAACCACTAAAGAAGCTCATCTTGATCTTGACTATCCGATAATCAACCAGAAGGCGCTTCAGGCGTACTCTTCAGTGGAAAAAGAGTCCTTGATGGAAGCGTGTGTACAGCTTGGGGAGGAACTGGGTATTGGAGATGCGGATGAAGTGGTTGGGTTGGATGAGTTGGCGCTCAAGCTGCAATCAATCAGGCCTGAATGGCCCTGGCGGGGAAAGGCGGACCCGGATAATCTGGTCGTGGAACCCCCGTTGGACCGGATTCGGGAGGAGGGTATTTTCAATCGGGCCGTGGTGATCATGGCACAGCGTTCACCATTCACTGTGGGGCTGGAAGCCGAGTTGAAACTATTGGCGAAACTGCCTGAAAACAAGTACTCGAGCACCGCTCTCGGGCGTTGGATATCGGAATCCATTCCGGCTGCAAATGAAGTGGCGCCGGATGATGACCTGATCGAAGTACTGCCAATGAATCTGGAACAAAGGCAGGCGGTTTCATCCGCGCTTGCCAGCCCTCTCACTATTGTCACTGGCCCCCCTGGGACCGGAAAATCCCAGGTAGTCACCAATATACTGGTCAATGCCGCATGGCGCGGGCAAAAGGTTTTATTCGCCAGCAAGAATAACAAGGCGGTTGATGTGGTGGAAACCCTTGTGAACAACCTGGGGCCGCGCCCGATACTGATCAGGCTGGGGGCGCAGGCTTACCAGACAAAGCTGGCTGAATATCTGATCGCATTATTGTCAGCCACTGCAACACGAGAGGATGCGGAAAACTATCAGGAAGCAAAAGATATATATCAGCAATTACAAAACACGCTGAAACAGTTGGATGAAGAGACGGCGAACCTGATCAATTTACGGAACCAGGTCGACAGGTTGGAGAAAGAATCTGAAAGCACAAGAGCTGAGTTGCCTGATGACATGCTGGACCGTCTTGAAGCCGTGGGTATTTCACAGTTTGTAACCCTGCTGGACTCGTTCAGAAAGGCGTTATATGCGGCGGACAGGGATCACCATGGGTTCTTCAGGAAGCTTTTTTGGAAAAGCGCCGGAAAAAGGTATTTTGCAGCCGTAAATCAAAGGATTCCTCAAATTGCTAAATTGGGGCAATGGTCCGGGCTGTCAGCGCCACACGATTTTGCGGATGACCTCAATCTGAGCGATTGGGTCGATTTCTCACTGGCTGTAGGCAGAAAGCTTGAGCTGTCCGGGAAGCTGAACGAATATCTGATTCGCCTGAGAGAATTACAGAAAAGCAGACAATTGCCTGAGCTAAGCCTTCAGAAACTGGAGGTCCTGGAGGAGATGGCGTCCAATTCAGAGCGGCTATGGCAGTACTGGTTAAAATTGCAACCCAGGCGGCTTTCCCGTGACGACCGTCAGCTACTCAGTCGTTACACGGCATTATTGAAAATGGTCATGGATGCCAGGCCAAAAACCAAATTTTCCAGAGACGTTTATCGTCAGTATTCGACGCTATTTTCAAAAGCATCCCACCTTCTGCCATGTCTGGCCGTAACTGCTTTATCAATCAAGGGTAAGGTCCCTTTCGAGGGTGCTTTTTTTGATATTGTCGTTTTTGATGAAGCCAGTCAATGTGATATCGCTTCGGTATTGCCACTCCTGTTCAGAGCGAAAAAGGTGATTGTAATTGGCGACCCCAAGCAGCTTTCTCACATCAGCGGTTTACAGCGCGGGCAGGACCAGCAGTTGCTTTCCAGATTTGGTCTGGTTTCCGATTATCCTCATTGGAGCTATTCGACCAACTCTTTATATGATCTCGCAGTCGGGCTTGTCAGCGGCGATCAGGTGAGGAGCCTGCTGGACCATCACAGGTCTCATTCGGATGTGATCGGGTTTTCAAACGAGCAGTTCTATGAAAATCAATTACGGGTCGCAACAAATTATGACTCCCTGAAGCGCGTTTACGAAAATGAACCCGGTGTCAGGTGGGAGCATGTAAGCGGCAATGTGGTGCGACCCGCTAACGGGGGCGCCTTGAATTCTCAAGAGGTAAAGGCGATTGCAAGGGTTGTACGCCATCTTGTAATGGAGAGAAAGTATCAGGGAAGTATTGGCGTTGTTTCACCGTTTCGCGCTCAAGCCAATGCAATTCGGGTGGCGATAGAAAAACAGCCGGATCTGGGTTCTTCCCTTGAAGACAGCGATTTCCTGGTGGATACCGTGCATAGTTTCCAGGGGGATGAGAGAGACATCATTATTTTTTCGCCGGTTGTTTCTGCTGGCGTTTCTCCGGGCGCTATACGATTTCTAGAAGGTAATGGCAATTTGTTCAATGTGGCGATTACCAGGGCCAGGGCCCAGTTGATCGTGGTCGGGGATATTGATGAATGCGATGAATGCGGGATTGATTATCTGTCCAATTTTGCGAAATATGCAGTCAGGTTGAAGAACGCAAGCGCTTCCGGGGGCAGGGTGCGCATGGAAGACCTTGGGGAAAGTTACCCCATCGTATCCAACCCGGAGCAAGTGTCCGATTGGGAAAAGCGGCTCTACGAAGCCCTGTATAAAGCAGGGGTGAAAACGCTTCCTCAATACAGGGAGGAAAAATACATCCTGGATTTTGCTGTTTTTGAAGGGGAGCGCAGGTTGAATATTGAAGTGGATGGTGAGCGATACCACCGAAACTGGAGCGGAGAGTTGTGCAGGCGCGACCAGATCAGGAATCAGCGCATGTTTGAACTCGGCTGGGATGTAATCCGTTTCTGGGTGTATGAGGTGCGGGATGATATGGAAGGTTGTATCAATAAAATCCAGAAATGGCGCCTGCCCGTAAATGGTGCCGAGGAAAGGACTTGAACCTTCACGGGCTAATGCCCACTAGCACCTGAAGCTAGCGCGTCTACCAATTCCGCCACCTCGGCCAGACAAGGGCGGACTGTACCGATTGTCGGCGTGGTTGTCAAACTGAATCGGCCCCGAATCAACCCCGATTTCGCCCGGAATTTTATGGCGAAATGCTTCCTGAAATTATATACTTGGCGCCCCGAAAAAACAGTGATCGGAAATATGGCTACCATCAATGAAATCAGGGAGTCCCTGACCCGCTCGAGTGAGCGTACCGACTCGCTGGGGAGGTATCTTTGACTATGCCGGCAACAAGGAACGGCTCGAGGAAGTTGACCTGATACTGGAGAATCCCGCGATCTGGGAGCAGCCGGAGCAGGCTCAAAAACTGGGACAGGAGCGGGCCCGGCTGGAACGGCTGGTGCATGGTCTGGACCAGCTACAGACCGATATTTCCGATTCGCTCGAACTGCTGGAATTGGCCGCGCTTGAGGAAGACGCGCAAACGCTGGACGAGGTCGCGAAGGAGGCGCATGACATTGAATCCCGGCTCGAAAAAATGGAATTCCAGCGAATGTTCAGCGGCGAGGCCGACCCGAACAACGCCTTTATCGACATCCAGGCCGGTTCCGGCGGCACCGAAGCCCAGGACTGGGCCGCCATGTTGTTGAGGATGTACCTGCGCTGGGGGGAAAGCGAGGGATACAAGCTGGAAGTGGTGGAACGCTCTCCGGGGGATGTGGCCGGAATCAAGAGCGCGACCGTCAAATTCACCGGTGAGTATGCTTACGGCTGTTTGAGAACCGAGACCGGAGTCCACCGGCTGGTCAGAAAAAGCCCGTTTGATTCCGGCAATCGCAGGCACACTTCATTCGCTTCTGTTTACACCTACCCGGAAATAGACGACAGTTTTGAAATCGAAGTGAATCCGGGGGATCTGCGGGTCGATACCTATCGTTCCAGCGGCGCCGGCGGGCAGCATGTCAACAAAACCGACTCCGCGGTCCGCCTGACGCACCTGCCGACCGGAATCGTGGTACAGTGCCAGAATGACCGTTCCCAGCACCGGAACAAGGAGGAAGCGCTCAAAATGTTAAGAGCGCGCCTGTATGAAGCGCGGATGCAGGAACGCCGCCAGCAGCAACAAGCCGAAGAAGACAACAAATCAGACATTGGCTGGGGCAGTCAGATTCGCTCCTACGTTCTGGACCAGTCCCGCATCAAGGATTTGCGAACCCATGTCGAAACCGGCAATACCCAGGCGGTGCTGGACGGGGCGTTGAATCCATTTATCGAAGCCAGCCTGAAAGCTGGCCTGTAACGTACCCGAAATAGTGATCGTATGATAGAAGAAACCCTGCAAATCCGGCAGCGCCGGGAAAAGCTGACCGCATTGAGAGAAAGGGGGAACGCCTTCCCGAACGATTTTCGCCGGGACGCGCTGGCCAGGAACCTGCTGGACCAGTACGCCGATGATATCGAGGGTTTGCAGGAGCGAACGGTTCGTGTAAAAGTGGCTGGCCGCCTGATGTCCCGACGCGTGATGGGCAAGGCGGCTTTCGCGCATATCGAGGATACCAGCGGCCGACTGCAATTATTCCTGCAGCGGGACAATCTGCCGGAGAACGTTTATAACGAAGAATTCAAAAAGTACGACATTGGCGACATCATGGCGGCGGAAGGGGAATTGTTCCATACCCGGACCGGCGAGCTGACCGTCCGGGTGGGCCGGATTCGATTGCTGACCAAGGCGCTGCGCCCGCTCCCGGAAAAATTTCATGGCCTGACCGACGCCGAACTTCGCTACCGGCAGCGTTATGTGGACCTGATCATGAACCAGCAGACCCGTTCGGTTTTTAGAACGCGGGCCGCGGTCATCCAGTGCATCCGGGAGTTCATGGTCGAGCGATCATTCCTGGAAGTCGAAACGCCGATGATGCATCCGATTCCCGGAGGAGCGGTGGCGCGACCTTTCCGGACCCATCACAATGCGCTGGACAAGGATTTTTATCTGCGGATCGCCCCGGAGCTTTATCTGAAACGGCTGGTGGTCGGCGGGTTTGAGCGGGTGTTTGAAATCAACCGGAATTTTCGCAACGAAGGCATGTCCACCAAGCATAATCCCGAATTCACGATGATGGAGCTTTACCAGGCGTATGCGGATTATCAGGACCTGATCGGGATGACGGAAACCCTGATGCGTCGGGTCTGCCAGACCGTGACCGGAGATACCGCCGTCGAATACCAGGGGGCGCGGGTGGATTTTTCGCAACCGTTTCGACGCTTCACATTGCTGGAATCCATCACGCATTTCAACCCGGACATATCCACCGGGCAGTTGACCGACCTGGACGCGGCAACCCGGCTGGCGAGGAGCATGAATATCGAGATCAAACCCGGCTACGGCATCGGTCGCATACAGATGGAGATATTCGAGAAACGAGTCGAGGAAAAACTGGTTAATCCGACATTCATCACCGCCTACCCGGTCGAAGTGTCGCCGTTGTCGAGGAGAAACGACGAGCGGCCGGAGTTGAGCGACCGTTTCGAGTTCTTTGTCGCCGGCAAGGAGATCGCGAATGGTTTTTCCGAGCTGAATGACGCGGAAGACCAGGCGGAGCGTTTCCGGCGGCAGGTAGAGGAAATGGAGGCCGGGGACCAGGAGGCGATGCACTATGACGCCGATTACATCCGTGCCCTGGAATACGGCCTGCCGCCGACGGCCGGAGAAGGGATCGGCATTGACCGGCTGGTCATGATTCTGACTGACAGCCCTTCGATCCGGGACGTGGTGCTGTTTCCGCATATGCGGGACGAAACCTGAATGTTTACCAGGCTGGCGGGCGCGTTGTGATCAAGCCACTGGAGTTAATGATTGGCCTGCGGTATATCCGAGCCAAACGGCGCAACCACTTTATTTCGTTTATCTCGACGACCTCCATGCTGGGAATTGCGCTCGGCGTGTGGGCGCTGATTACGGTGATGGCGATTATTACCGGGTTTCACAAGGATTTGCAGAGCCGGATTCTGTTCGTAACGCCGCACGTTACGATCAGCGCTCACGGCGGGTATCTGGGCGATTGGCAACCACTGTCAGAGGTTCTGGCCGATTATCCGAACGTGCAGGCGCAGGCGCCATTCGTTCTGGTACAGGGGATGCTGACCAAAGGCGCAAATGTGTCCGGCTCGCTGGTCCGGGGGATCGACCCGGAGCGGGAGGGGGACGTGTCGGAAGTCATGAAGCATATTATCGAAGGGGACGCGGACGAGCTTCAATCCGGCTCCTTTGGCATCATTCTGGGTAAATATCTGGCGCAATCGCTCGGTGTCGGAGTCGGTGAAAAAGTCACCCTGATCGTGCCCAAGGGCAAGATCACTCCGGCTGGCCTGATTCCACGCCTGAAACGTTTTACCGTGGTCGGATTGTTTGAGATAGATATGTATGAATATGATAGCGGCATTGCGCTGATCCATATCGACGATGCGGCCAGGCTACTGAGCGCGAAAGGTGAGATCAGCGGGCTGCGTCTCAAGCTCGATGATGTCGAGCAGGCGCGCAGAGTCCGTCATGAGCTTTCCGGTGTGTTGGGCGGGCAATACCGCGTGCGCGACTGGACCCAGGAGCACGTCAATTTTTTCCGTGCGCTTGAAATTGAAAAGCGGGTGGTTTTCATCGTGCTTCTGCTGATTATCGCGGTGGCGGCGTTCAACATCGTTTCAACACTGGTCATGGTGGTGACCGATAAACGGGCGGATGTCGCGATATTGAGAACACTCGGCATGAGTCCCGGCGGCGTGATGCGGGTATTCATGGTTCAGGGGGTGTTTCTGGGGGTTACCGGTACCGTAATCGGCGCAGTTCTGGGTGTACTCACTGCGCTCAATATAGAGACTCTGGTTCCCGCCATCGAGAATCTCTTTAATACCGAGTTGTTTCCGGGCGATGTCTATATCATCAGTGAATTCCCGGCCCAGATGCGCTGGACGGATGTTGGCCGGATTACCGGCGCGTCCCTGTTGATGAGTTTCCTGGCGACGATTTATCCGGCCCAGCGCGCTTCCGCGGTCAAGCCCGCCGAAGCGTTGCGCCATGAATAACCGTGCATAGCCATGAATGATGCCATGAACAACCGGGGCCATAATCCGGTGATCGAATGCCGACAGGTGGCGAAAGTCTTCGATGAAGGCCCGTTCGATGTGGAAGTGTTGCGGGGAATCGACTTTCAGGTGGGAGTGGGCGAACAGATTGCGATAGTAGGCGCTTCCGGTTCCGGTAAAAGCACCTTGCTGCACATCCTCGGCGGGCTGGCTGAACCGACAACCGGGAGCGTACAGGTCGGAGGGCAGGATATCAGCGGCCTGTCCCGCAAGGCGCGGGGGGAATTGCGAAACCGGGCATTGGGATTTGTCTACCAGTTCCACCATTTGCTGCCGGAATTCACCGCTCTGGAAAACGTCGCGATGCCGTTGCTGATTCGCAAGTCCGGTGAGGTCGAGGCGTTCGAAGCGGCCCGTCAGACCCTCGACCGGGTCGGCCTCGGCAATCGCCTCGACCATAAACCGGCGGAACTGTCCGGCGGCGAGCGTCAACGCACCGCGATCGCCAGAGCTTTGGTCACCCGTCCGGCCTGTATCCTGGCGGATGAACCGACCGGCAATCTCGACTCGGACAATGCCGAATCAATTCACCGGATGCTGCTGGAAATGAATCAGGAAATCGGCACCAGCCTGGTGATCGCCACCCACGACCTGTCGCTGGCGCAGAAAATGGACACGACCTACCAGATCGAAGACCGCTCGCTCAAACCCTTGGGAAATTGAATCATATCCCCATATTGGTCTCCACAACCCGATCAGTATCTTGAAATACCGGAGTCCAGACAATGAGTGAGAGTGAAGACATCGAAGCGGAAGTCGTCACCGGCATAGCCCGGCCGGAAGACGTGTTGCCCGAAGTTTTGCATGTCCTGCCGCTCGAGAAAAAACCATTCTTTCCGGGTCAGATACTGCCGATCATATTTGACGCCGAAAGGTGGGGCGATACTATCAACTCCATCCAGGAAGCCGGTCACGGCAATGTCGGCGTGGTATTTTCAGACGGGGTGAAGGCCGAAAAAGCCGAGTCCGGGGATTTCCGGTCGGTCGGGACGGTCTGCAAGATTCATCAGATCGAGCGGCATGAAGACTTGTTTCATGTAGTGCTTGCGGGCATACAGCGCTTTGAAATTATGCGCTGGGTCTCGAAGAAGCGTCCGTTCACCGTACAGGCAAGTTACTTCCCGGAACTGAACCCACGCGAAACCGTCCAGATCAAGGCGTATGTCACCGCCATCGTCAATACCATCAAGGAGTTGCTGCCGCTCAACCCGATGTATGGCGAAGAGTTGAAAATGTTCCTGAACTACTTCGGTACCGGCGAGCCTTCGCGGCTGGCTGATTTCGGGGCCAGTCTGACGACCGCGAGCGCGGCGGAACTCCAGGAAATTCTCGAGACGATTGAACTGACGCCGAGAATGGAAAAAACCCTGGTACTGCTACGGAAGGAGGTCGAAATAGCGCGTGCCCAGACCGATATTCGCGAACACATCGAAGGGGAAATCAACCAGCGCCAAAGGGAAATGTTTCTGCGTGAACAACTCAAGTTCATCCGGAAAGAGCTCGGCATCTCGAAAGATGACCGGGAATCCGAAGTGGAGACTTTCCGCGACCGGCTGAAAGAATGCGTGGTTCCTGAACACGCTCAGGCGCGAATTGACGAAGAGCTGGACAAAATCTCGGCCCTGGAAAGAGGCTCTCCCGAATATACCGTAACCCGCAATTATCTCGAATGGCTGACCCAGATACCCTGGGGCCGGTTCAGCGAGGACTCCCTCGATCTGGAGCGGGCCGCGGCCATTCTGGACCGGGATCACGAGGGCCTGGAGGAGGTCAAGGAACGCATACTGGAATTCATCGGAGTGGGCAAGATGAAAGGCGAGGTGGCGGGCTCGATTATATTGCTGATCGGGCCGCCGGGAGTCGGTAAAACCTCGCTGGGGAAATCGGTGGCGAGCGCGCTGGGCCGGGAGTTTTTTCGTTTTTCCCTGGGAGGTATGCGCGATGAAGCGGAAATCAAGGGCCATCGACGGACCTATATTGGCGCCATGCCGGGAAAATTCGTCCAGGCGCTGAAGGAATGCAAAACCGTCAATCCGCTGATCATGCTGGACGAGATCGACAAGGTGGGAGCCTCCTTTCGGGGGGACCCGGCGTCGGCCCTTCTGGAAGTTCTGGACCCGGAGCAGAACCGGAATTTCCTGGATCATTATCTAGACCTGGGCGTCGATTTATCCAAGGTCCTGTTTATCTGCACCGCCAATCAGCGCGATACCATTCCGGCGCCGCTGCTTGACCGGATGGAGGAAATCCGGTTGTCGGGTTATCTGGCCGCGGAGAAAACCGCCATAGCGAGAAAGTACCTGCTGCCCAGACAAATCGCCAGGGCGGGATTGAAGAAGCGGGGCCAGCTTCGCATCGACACGTCCGCGATCCGGAAGATCGTCGATGGATACGCGCGTGAGGCCGGGGTTCGAAAGCTGGAGAAAATGCTGGGTACGATTGTCAGAAAGGCGGTCATGTATATCCTGAAACAGGAAAAACAGCCGATTCATGTCACCACTGCGAACCTCGAGGAATACCTGGGTAAACCGACTTTTGACGATCAGAATCGGATTACCGGAAAAGGTATCGCCACCGGCCTGGCCTGGACCGCGATGGGCGGCGCTACGCTTGATATTGAGGCCGCCCGCAGCCACAGCTTCAGCCGAGGCTTCAAACTCACTGGGCAACTCGGTGATGTGATGAAGGAGTCGGCGGAGATTGCATACAGTTATGTCATGAGTAACGCGGAGCGGCTGGGGGTGAGTCAGGATTTCTTTGAAAAGTCGATGATTCATCTGCATGTGCCGGCAGGCGCCACGCCAAAGGACGGGCCGAGCGCCGGCATCACGATGGTCTCCGCATTGATTTCCCTGGCCCGCGGCAAGGAGATCAGGAGGTCTCTCGCAATGACCGGCGAACTATCGTTGACCGGGCAAGCGCTGCCGGTCGGCGGCATCCGGGAAAAGGTGATTGCCGCCCGAAGGATGAAAATACGGAATCTGATCCTGCCGCAGGCCAATCGCAGCGACTTCGAGGAAGTCCCCGATTACATCACCAAAAGCATCCGGGTCAAATTCGTTTCCCGTTACGAGGAAGCTCTGGACCACCTGTTCTGATTGCCCCCACCGGGCGCGTTACCCGGTCTTACAATGGTTGGCTGAATGGTTATAATGCGGGCGTTATCAAACACGCGAGTCCATTGCGGCCGAATCAGGTGGAATCACTATGGGTTGTCAGTATTTTGAACCAGTAGAGGGCGGCGCGAACAGTTTCACGGTCGCGATGCCCAAATATACGTTTGGCCGGGGTTGCCTGGCCGAAGCGGGGATACGCGCCGCCAGCCTGAACATGAAGCGGATTGCGTTGTTCACCGACCCGTACCTGAAAGACGGTGAATACGTGGCAACGGTTCGCGAATCCATCCGGAGGCAGGGGCTGCGCTGTGATATTTTTTCCGACATCCGAATCGAGCCCGATGATGACACGATTACGCGGGCCGCAAAATTCCTGTCGCAGGGAAAATTCGATGGCGTGGTTTCGGTGGGTGGCGGCTCGGTCATGGACACCGCCAAGGCGGCTATGGTCTACGCGTTGTACCCGGCCTCGTTCAATGATTATTTCGGTCCGCCGGTGGGCGCCGGCAAACCGGTTCCCGGCGCGCTGCTGCCGCATCTGGCCTGCCCGACGACTTCCGGCACTGGTTCCGAATGCACCTCGGTCTCGGTCATCCGGATCAACAGCCTGAACACGAAATTCGTGATGGGGAGTCCCTGGCTGCTTCCGCGGGAAGCGCTGGTGGACCCGGTGGTTTGCGATACGCTGCCCGCGAACGCGGTGGCGTCGACCGGATTCGACCTGCTTTGCCACGCGCTCGAATGCTATACCGCCAGGGCCTATACCCGATGGGACTGCGTTGACGATCCCCTGTCCAGAACGATGCTGCAGGGCGCCAATCCCTGGAGTGACATGTCCGCGCGCAGCGCGCTCCGCATCGCCGGTCGGTATTTAGAACGGGGCGTGGCGGACAACAGCGACCACGAAGCCCGGGACGCCCTGATGTGGGGCGCGTCGCTGGCCGGGATGGCGTTCGGCAATTCCGGCACCCATCTGGCGCATGCCATGTCCTACGGAGTTACCCATCTGATGGAAGACATCACGACCGAGGGCTACAGCGTGCCGTCGCCGTTCATTCCCCACGGCATCAGCGTGATCGTCAGCGCCCCGGCGATATTCCGGTATCTCGGCGCCGCGGCGCCGGAACGTCATCTGGATGCGGCCAGATGGTTGGGCGCGAGTCATACCGACGTCGGCGCGGACGAGGTTGGTGAGGCGCTGGCGCAGAGACTGGTCGAACTGATGCGAAAAACCGGGATGCCCAACGGTCTGGCCGGAGTCGGTTTCCGAGCGGAGGATGTCGGGCGGCTGGCGGATTCGTCGATTCGACAGAAGCGGGCCATACTGAACGCGCCCAGGATCGCGGACCTGTCCGACATGAACAGCATCTATCATGACGCGTTGAGTTACTGGTAACAGTCAGCGATAACCGGAAATGCCGCTTCGTCATCTCAATTTCTGGATTTTCGACATGGATGGAACCCTGACCCTGCCGATCCATGATTTTGAGGATATTCGAACCCGGCTTGGCATCCAGTCCACATCGCCGATTCTGGAGTCAATCGAGAAAATGCCGCCCGACCGCGCCGCTGAAGTCACTCAGGAACTGCATCTGCTGGAAATGCGGCTGGCCCGCGAGGCGCAGCCGCAGCCCGGAGCGAGGGATATCCTGACCCGCTTGCGCGAGGCCGGAAAAAAACTTGGAATACTGACCCGAAACGGTAGAGAAATTGCCCATGCCACCCTGGCCGAAGCCGGTTTGTCGTCATTTTTTGACAAAGACAGCGTGGTCAGCCGCGATGATTGCGCGCCAAAGCCCAATCCCGACGGGGTTCATTTACTGCTTGATCGCTGGAACGCTCCCAGGGAGGAGGCGGTGATTGTCGGGGATTTTCTGTATGACATTCAGGCCGGATTCGACGCCGGCATCCAGACTGTCCATTTCGATTCCTCCGGCCAATTCCAATGGCCGCAATTCACCCACCACAGAATCACCGAAATCAGTTCCCTGCGTTCCATGATTTGACCCACAACCACTGTCGGTTGCGGACCAGCACAGAGACCCTCCCCTACGATAACGGGTTGGCATCCATCACATCATTCCCCCCTTGAGGGGGAATCACATCGCGCGTAGCGGGTGTGATCGGGGGACAATCAATTATCTTCTTCTCTGGCCAGGAAACCGCCGGACTGTCTGGCCCATAGCTCTGCATACAAGCCCTTGTTCGCCAGCAGTTGGTCATGGGCGCCTTGCTCGGTTATTTTTCCGGCATCCATGATGACCAGACGGTCCATCTGTGCGATAGTCGATAGCCGGTGAGCAATCGCGATCACGGTTTTACCTTCCATCAGTTGATACAGACTTTCCTGTATGGCCGCTTCGACCTCAGAATCAAGGGCGCTGGTCGCTTCATCCAGAATCAGTATGGGCGCATTTTTCAGAATCACGCGGGCAATGGATATCCTTTGCCTTTGTCCGCCGGAGAGCTTTACGCCACGCTCGCCGACATGCGCCTGATAACCCCGCCGGCCCGCCATATCTTCGAGGTCCGGTATAAATTCATGGGCCTTTGCTTGTTTGGCTGCGGCAATCACGCTGTCCATGGTCGCATAGCCGTTACCATATCGGATGTTCTCGTATACCGAGCGATGCAGCAGGGAAGTGTCCTGGGTGACCATGCCGATATTGGCCCGCAGGCTGTCCTGCGTCACCTGATGGATGTCCTGTCCGTCAATCATGATTTGGCCATCCTGCAGGTCGTAGAAGCGCAACAATACGCTGACCAGAGTCGATTTACCAGCGCCGGAACGCCCGACCACGCCAATCTTTTCTCCGCCTCGTATATGCAGGCACAGATTCTCGATAACGCCTTTCTCACCGTCACTTTTTCCGTAATTGAATGTAATGTTACGGTACTCGATATCGCCTTTGGAAACCTGAATTTCCTGCGCCCTGTTGTCATCAACAATGTCAATATCGTTTGAAATGGTTTCAATTCCATCCTGTACCACACCGATATTTTCAAACAGACTCCAGATTTCCCAGAGTATCCATTGCGACATACCCTGCAATCTAAGAACCAGCCCGACGGCGAACGCGATGGCTCCCGGAGAGACCGCGTTTTCATACCACAGCCAAACCGAATTGACGCCGACAGCGAATAATAAAAGGGAATTCAACACCGTCAGGTATACGGAAAGGCGGGCGGACAGGCGCATCATGTCATACACCGGAAGCAGGAATTTCTGCATTCCCTCTCTGGCGTATTCGTCCTCATAGTTGGCATGGGCGAACATCTTGACCGTCGTGATATTGGTATAACTGTCGACTACCCGGCCCGTTACCATAGAGCGCGCTTCAGCCTGATCCATCGACGACTGTCGCAGCTTCGGTATGAAGTACCACAATACCACGACATATCCGGCCAGCCATGCAATCATTGGCAGAGTCAGCCGGATATCGCTGGCCGCAAACAGGATCAGAGCGCCCACGAAATAGACGGAAACATAAACCAGAACCTCGGTAATCTTGATGATCACATCGCGGACGCCGAGAGATGTCTGCATCATCTTGGTAGCTACTCGTCCGGCAAAATCATCCTGGAAAAATTTGACGCTCTGCTTGAGTAGATAGCGATGAGTTTCCCAGCGGGTTCGCATCGCAAAATTCCCCAGCAGGCCCTGATGGATAATGGCTTCGTAAAACAGCTTTAACACCGGCATGATGATCAGGATGACCGCGCTGATGGCGATAATCTCGACCTGATGAGTCTCCCAGAAAGTCTCTCGATTGGCAGTGGCCAGCCAGTCCACCAGATTGCCGACAAAGGAAAATAACCAGACCTCGATCAGCGCCATCAGGGCGGATAGCAACGAGCCGACCATAATCAGTTGCCAGAACGGCTTGGCGTAGTGGCCGAGGAATCCGAACAGGGTATCCGGCGGTTTGGTGGGCGTGTGTTCGGGAAAAGGTGTCCTGTACTTCTCGAACCACGTGAATAATGTGTCAATCAACCTTTAGCTTCCAGTGTATCGGATCAATACGGCGTTTTATCATAAGAATGCCTGTTTCGCACGTAATCGGCTCTGTACCCGGCGGATTGCGATATACTCGGGGACCGTTTCAACAAACCACGGAAAGGGCGCTGCCTGTGCCCAGAACCCAAGAAAACCAGCGCCGGTTCTCAATATGTCAGCCTTGAATGATCGAAAACGTGAAGGCATCGGGATGACCTCGATGCGTACCAGAAAACGGTTGATAGACCGCATTCGCGAGCGGGGGGTTGGCAACGAGCAGGTACTCGAGGCCATGATGGATACGCCCCGCCATCTTTTCATTGAGGAGGCGCTGTCCCACCGGGCTTATGAGGATACCGCGCTGCCAATCGGGGAAAAGCAGACGATTTCGCAACCTTATATCGTGGCGTTGATGACGGAACTGGTCATGGAAGGCCCGTCTCCGATCAGGAAAATCCTGGAGATCGGCACCGGATGCGGTTACCAGACCGCTATCCTGTCGCAGTTGGCGAACTGGGTATTCACGATCGAGCGAATCGCGTCCCTGCAAGTCAGCGCCCGGCAGCGGCTGATGGAACTGGGTTATTACAATATCAGTTATCTGAACGGCGACGGTTTTCTGGGTTGGGAAAGCAACCAGCCGTTTGACCGGATTATTGTCACTGCCGCGCCGCGTGTCGTCCCACAGACCTTGCTTGACCAGCTCGCGGTTGGCGGCAGGCTGGTGATTCCGGTGGGCGGCGACGAAAGTCAGCGGCTCCGGATCATTACCCGCGCCGCGTCGGGTTTTGATGAACAACAGCGCGAGCCGGTTCGTTTCGTGCCGATGCTGAAGGGCAGGAAATAACGCGGTGAAAATCTTTACCCCTCTGTATAACAAGGTCATGGAGTGGTCGCGGTCCCACCACGCCGAAAAATATCTGTGCGGGGTGAGTTTTGTAGAATCCTCAGTCTTTCCAATTCCGACCTCATTGATGCTGGCGCCGATGGCCCTGGCCAGGCCGGAGCGGGCCTGGCGGCTGGCGTTCATCACCACCATTACCTCGGTGGCGGGCGGCATAGCCGGCTATCTGATCGGTTATTTCCTGTTTGAGCGGGTCGGAAATCCGATTCTGGAGTTTTATCATCTGGGTGAAGAGTTTATAAGAATCAAAGACTGGTTCGATCAATACGGGATATGGCTGGTGCTGGTTTCCGGGGTCACTCCGATCCCGTACAAGCTGTTCACAATTACGGCCGGAGTATTAAGTCTCGCGTTATTCCCGTTTATACTCGCTTCCCTGATCGGGCGGGCATCCCAGTTCTTTCTGGTCAGCGCTTTAATCCGGTGGGGCGGGGCGCCGATGACTGCCATGATTGAGCAACGGATCGAGTGGGTAGGTTGGGGGGCGCTGGCGCTGGCGGCGGTTGTTTTCATGATTGCAGAATTATTATGAGAAAATATATTTTTTGCGGTTTCCTGGCTTTGCTGATTGCGGGGTGCGCTTCGCTGCCTGAGCCGATCCCGGTGATCAACAAATCCCCGTCACGGACGATTCCGAACGCATACAAAGTCAAACAGGGTGATTCGATCTATACTATCGCCTGGGCGTTCGGGGTCGATTTCGTGGATGTCGCCAAGTTCAGCAACCTGAAGAAACCCTACACGCTGAAGCCGGGCCAGGTCGTCTATCTGCAAAAGCGCGAGGGCGCCAAAGTGATCGCCCTGGAAGACGACGGGCAGCCCCAGCCTGTCGTCGCGGAAAAGCTGCCCGAGAAAAAGGCCGCGCCCAAACTGACCGCCTCGACCAAAGCGTCGCCATCCGTTTCCTTTACCGACACTCCGACCAAATGGAACTGGCCGGCCGAGGGCAAGCTGGTCGGAAAATATTCTATCGACAAGGGCAATAAAGGCATCCAGATCGCCGGAGCCGAAGGCAGTCCGATCAAGGCTACCGCGGCCGGAGAGGTCGTCTACGCGGGTCAGGGCTTGCGAGGGTACGGCAATCTGGTCATCCTGAAACATTCTCCCGAATTTCTGAGCGCCTATGCCCACAACCGGGAAATTCTGGTGCGGGAAGGGCAGTCTGTGCAGACGAATCAGCAAATCGCCACGATGGGCAGTAGCGGAGTACAGACAACCATGCTACATTTCGAGCTGCGCAAGAATGGCCAGCCGGTCAATCCGATGAGCTATCTCAAGTAACCTGAGCCTGAACAGAGATTTCAATATCATGGACTTGCCATCCGCAAATCGTAAGCTGGCCGCCGGACAGAATCTGGAGCGCGATCAAATGAGCGCGGTCATGTCCCTGATCATGTCGGGCCAGGCTACAGACGCGCAAATCGCCTGTTTTCTGACGGCATTGATGATCAAGGGTGAAACCGTTGATGAGATTACAGGGGCCGCGACTATCATGCGGGATCTGTCGGCGAAAGTATCCACCCGGTCAGACAGGATAGTCGATAGTGTCGGCACAGGAGGAGACGGCGCTCGCTTGTTCAATGTTTCCACCGCGAGCGCTCTGGTAGCCTGCGCCGCGGGCGCTACGGTCGCGAAACATGGAAACCGGGCCGCTACCGGCAATTCCGGTAGCGCCGACGTGCTGGAGGCGGCTGGCGTCAATATCGCTATTTCCCCCGAACAGGTCGGTCAGTGTATTGATCAATGCGGGATCGGCTTCCTGTTCGCTCCGACGCATCATTCAGCGATGCGGTTCGCCATCGGCCCACGCAAGGAGATCGGAATTCGAACTATTTTCAATTTACTTGGACCGCTTACAAATCCGGCTAATGCCCGCTATCAGCTTGCTGGAGTATTTAGCCAATCCTGGATTCGACCGATGGCGGAAGTTTATGCGCAACTGGGTAGTACCCACACTCTGGTGGTCAGTTCTGATGATGGGCTTGATGAGATTTCGATTGCCGCCAGCACCCGGGTTACCGAGTTCAGGGACGGTTCTTACATTGAGTACGAAATCAGTCCTGAACAGTTTGGCATACGAAAATCCAGCCTTGACGCGATCACTGTTTCAGATTCCGGGCAAAGCCTGACCCTGATTCAGCAGGCGCTCAGTGGGCAGCGTGGCCCAACTTTCGATATAGTCGCGCTCAACGCCGGAGCTACGATTTATGCCGCGGACCTGGCAGATTCCATGCTCGACGGGGTGGAACAGGCGCGCGCGATTCTGTCAAACGGTGACGGACTGGACAAGCTGAATGATCTGATTCGAGTCTCAAACTCATTGGATTGACCGACGCCTGGTCTGGATCAGGTAAATCCCGCACAAGACCAAAACCAGTGACAGCAGCATCTCCCGATTCAGGGATTCTGCCAGTAACAATACGCCCCATAAACTGCCCAGTACCGGTATCAGATAGTTGATTTGCGAGAATACGGTTGCGCCCAGCGCCCGGATAATGCGGAAATACAGAATAGCGGCAATCGCTGTCGGAAATACAGCGAGGATGAGCGTTGCGACAAGGCTGGGGGTTGATGGCTGGACCAGCAATGGGTCTTCAAACAGAAAAGCCAGAGGAATACTGAACAGAGTCGCGCACAAGGTGGTTCCGGTCGCCATCTTGTAGGGCGTAAACGCGGGGCGTAAACGTACAAAAACAGTGGTGAACGAATAACACAGCGCTCCCCCCAATACAGACAGCGTAGCAATCAGATATTCGCCGATTCCGGAAAGCGCAGATACCCCGACCAGTGTCATCAAGCCTGAAAACCCAAACCCCAAACCGATAGACTTTCGCTTTGTGATCGGTTCTTCCGCAATGAAAAGATGAGCCAGGACAAAAGTGCTGATCGGCATGATGCCCATGCAGATGGCGGTCAGCGAACTGCTTATATGGGTTTCCCCCCAACTGATGAGCACAAACGGCAGACTGTTCCCAAGAGCGCCGGTCACTACATAGAGCAGGAGCGCCTGGGGGTGCAACGGAATCCATTCTCGCTTGATTGCCAGAAAAACACAGAAAATGAGAGCGGCGACAGTCAGACGGCAGGCCGTCAGGGTAAATGGCGGGATCGTTTCAACGCCGACCTTGATCAGGAAGAATGAAGCGCTCCAGATCACTGCCAGCAATAGCAAAAAGACATACTCTGTAATATGATTTGGCATTGCTCTGTTAAATACCCTGTGTGTCTTGTCTCAACTCCCTGAAAATCCGGCCCGACTGTTACTTGGCGCTTTTTGAAAAATGTTTCCTGAAAGTGATCCATGCCCGTTTGAAGTCAGGAATTGCCAGGGGGCAGCGCCGATATTGATCGCCTGCGATCATGCCGGAAACCGGATTCCGCAATACCTTGGAAATCTGGGTTTGAGCGATCACTGGTTGGATACGCATATTGCCTTGGATATCGGCGCAAGACAAGTAGCAATACAGTTATCCCGATTGTTTGACGCTCCATTGATTCTGGCCAGGTATTCGCGGCTGGTGATTGACCTGAACCGGCATCTCGACGATCCGACTCTGATTGCGGACCAATCCGACCATGTGCCGGTTCCAGGCAACCGGAACCTCGGGGAGGCGGACCGGAAACAGCGCATCGACCGATTTTTTTATCCGTACCACAAGCGCTATGGCGAGTTGGTCAGTGACATGATCGGGCGGCATCGCGATCCGGTCATTATCTCCGTGCACAGTTTCACGCCCTCCATGGACGGCTTCGACCGGCCCTGGCATTTCGGAGTGTTGCATGATCCGGGGGACGCTCTCGCCAGACGGCTGCTGGCGGCTTTCGCAAAATTTCCTGATCGGATAATCGGAGACAACCAGCCGTATCACGCTAACGATCCCAGAGGGTACGCCAATCAGGTGCATGCCAACGACCGGGGGGTGAGTATGGCCATGCTGGAGATTCGCCAGGATTTGATCACTCGTGCACAGGACCAGGTCGATATTGCCAATCTGGTCTATGAGGCGCTGAATTCAGCCATTCGTGAATACCTGAATCAGTTACAATACGGCACATAGCTACCCTTATATACCCAAGTCAAAGTGTCTGGAAACAGTTTCGGGAAATTATTTACCCTGACCACATTTGGAGAAAGCCACGGCGTCGCGCTCGGCGCTGTCGTCGATGGCTGCCCCCCCGGTATGGCCTTGTCCGAAGAGGATTTGCAAAAGGACCTGGATCGCAGAAAACCGGGGAAATCGAAGTTTACAACCCAGAGAAAGGAAAGCGACCGGGTTGAGATACTGTCTGGAGTATTTGAAGGAAAAACCACCGGTACACCGATTGGTCTTCTGATTAGTAATCAGGATCAGCGTTCGCGGGACTACGACAAGATCAA
Source organism: Candidatus Poriferihabitaceae bacterium (assembly GCA_965214205.1). Lineage (GTDB taxonomy): Bacteria > Pseudomonadota > Gammaproteobacteria > Arenicellales > Poriferihabitantaceae. Next base: position 1,879,803 of record OZ243941.1, read on the forward strand.
GGATCGTTTCCGCCCCGGTCATGCCGATTTTACTTATACCGGTAAATACGGGTTTCGTGATTATCGTGGGGGCGGACGATCCTCAGCCAGGGAAACCACGATGCGGGTTGCCGCCGGAGGAATTGCAAAGAAATATCTGACACAAACCTGTGGTATCTCAATCCGGGGATGTGTTTATCAGATCGGGAATATCCAGGTTGATCTCAAAAACTGGGATGAGGTGGAAAACAATCCTTTTTTCGCTGGTGACGCTAATCGGGTTGCTGATCTGGAAAGGCTGATCAGCCAAACCCGCAAAGCCGGAGACTCGGTTGGCGCCGGGATTTATGTCGAGGCGACCGGCATGCCGATTGGGCTGGGAGAGCCGGTCTTTGACAGACTCGATGCAGACATAGCCAAAGCGATGCTCAGTATCAACGCATCAAAAGGCGTGGAGATCGGGGCGGGTTTCGATGCGATCAGCCAGCTCGGATCAGAACATCGCGACCCGATTACGCCCGCCGGCTTTCAGTCGAATCACTCCGGCGGTACGCTTGGTGGTATTTCCAGCGGGCAGGACATCCGCGTCCGGGTTGCGTTCAAACCGACTTCCAGTATCCAGGTTCCGGGGCGAACCATCAACCTTGCGAATCAGTCGGTCGATGTGGTCACCACCGGGCGCCATGATCCCTGTGTCGGTATACGCGCAGTTCCGATTGCAGAAGCCATGCTGGCATTGGTATTGATGGATCACTTATTGCGCGACCGGGCGCAGAACATTCGATAATTTACAACCAATATGCAGACGGATAATAAAATGACTCCTCAAACTCTATACGACAAACTCTGGGAACAACATGTGGTGCACACGGAAGACAGCGGCGCGGCGTTAATCTATATTGACCGCCACCTCGTCCACGAAGTGACCTCCCCACAGGCATTCGAGGGTCTGCATCTGTCCGGGCGTAAACCCTGGCGCGCCGGCTCCATGATTGCGGTGCCTGATCACAATGTGCCCACGACCACCGACAGCCAGGAGGTGGATGATCCGGTTTCCCGGCTTCAGATCGCCACCCTGGACCAGAACTGCAATCATTTCGGCATTACCGAGTTCGACATGTCGGACCCGCGTCAGGGGATCGTCCATGTGATCAGCCCGGAACAGGGGGCGACCCTGCCGGGCATGACCATTGTCTGCGGGGATTCCCATACCTCGACGCATGGCGCTTTCGGCGCTCTGGCGTTCGGCATCGGCACATCGGAGGTGGAGCACGTGATGGCAACCCAGTGCCTGATCACCCGGAAATCAAAAAACATGAAGGTATCGCTGAACGGCAAACTGCGAAAAGGGGTTACCGCCAAGGATATGGTATTGGCCGTGATCGGTGAGATCGGCGCTGCGGGTGGAACCGGGTACGCCATCGAGTTCACGGGCGACGCCATCACCGGACTGAGTATGGAAGGCCGGATGACTGTATGCAACATGGCGATCGAGGCGGGAGCGCGCTCCGGCATGATCGCGGTCGATCAGACCACCATTGATTACCTGAAGGGGCGCCCATTCGCGCCAACCGGGGATCTCTGGGATCAAGCCGTAGCTGGCTGGGTGAATCTGCACAGCGACGAAGACGCTGTTTTCGATACGGAAGTTCATATCGACGCTTCCGCGATTCCTCCCCAGGTGACCTGGGGCACGTCACCGGAGATGGTGGTCAGTATTGATGACTCGGTCCCGGACCCGCAAGATGAGTCCGATCCGGTCAGGAAGGAAGGCATGGAAAACGCGCTCACCTATATGGGGTTGTCCGCCGGCACTCCGATAGCGGAAATAGACCTGGACTTGGTGTTCATCGGGTCCTGCACCAACAGCCGGATCGAGGATTTGCGTGAGGCCGCCCAGATCGTCAACGGCCGCAAGGTCGCTAACAATATTAAGCAGGCCCTGGTCGTGCCGGGTTCCGGCCTGATCAAGTCCCAGGCTGAATCAGAAGGCTTGCACCGGATTTTCATGGATGCCGGGTTCGAATGGAGAAACCCGGGTTGTTCGATGTGTCTGGCGATGAACGCGGACCGTCTGCAGCCCGGCGAGCGCTGCGCCTCGACTTCCAATAGAAATTTTGAAGGACGGCAGGGGCAGGGGGGTCGCACCCATCTTGTCTCTCCGGCCATGGCGGCGGCGGCGGCCGTTGCCGGACACTTCACCGACCCGGAGAGATTGTAACCATGGAAAAATTTACCACCCTGACCGGAATCGTCATGCCGTTGGACCGCTCCAATGTGGATACCGACGCCATCATTCCGAAGCAATTCCTGAAATCCATCAAAAGGACCGGGTTTGGGCCGAATCTGTTCGACGAATGGCGTTATCTGGATCACGGCGAGCCGGGTATGGACAACAGCAATCGCAAGATTAACCCCGACTTCATCCTGAACTTTCCTCGCTACGAGAATGCGGAAATCCTGCTCGCGAGAGAGAATTTCGGCTGCGGTTCATCCAGGGAACACGCCCCGTGGGCTTTGCTGGATTACGGTTTCCGATGTATTATCGCGCCGAGCTTCGCCGATATATTCTTCAATAATTGCTTTAAGAACGGGATATTACCCGTTGTTCTGGATGGAAAAATAGTTGGAGACTTGTTTGTTTTGGTAGAAAATAATCCGGAGTTTTCCATCCGGGTTGATCTGGCGGATCAGCTTATCGAATTGCCGGATGGAACGACGCATGGATTCGAGGTGGCCTCCGACCGTAAGCATGCCCTGCTCCACGGCCTGGATGACATCGCGTTGACTCTGGAAAAGGCGGACCTGATACAGGAATACGAAGCCCGCCACAAGGCGGAAGCGCCCTGGTTGTTTGATCAGGCGGCATAAGAGGCAACACAACTCATAACTCCCCCGCAGGCCTTATCTGACGCCCGACGCGAGGTTGCTGACGAGGTGGTGGAGGTCTGAAACGATTTCGTCTTTTGACTGCCCGGTTTCCAGGCCCTTTCTGACGATGTCCACCAGCGCCGAGCCAACCACCGCGGCGTCGGCGACGGAGGCAATTTCCCGAGTCTGATCCGGTGTTTTCAGGCCGAATCCAACCGCTACCGGCAGACTTGTCTGGTTCCTGATCCGGTCAAGGGCGGACTCGACATCGGTCAGCGCCGCCGAACGGGTGCCGGTGATACCGGCTATCGAAACATGATAGACGAACCCGGAGCTGTTTCTCAGTATCGTCTGCAATCGGGCCGCGTCCGAGGTCGGGGTCGTCAGCCTGATCCAGTTCAGTCCGGCGGTCATGCAGGGATGGCATAACTCGTCGTCTTCCTCGGGCGGCAGGTCCACGATAATCAGGCCGTCCACTCCCGCGTTGATAGCGTCGCCGATAAATCGCTGATTGCCGTAGCAATGTATGGGGTTGTAATAACCCATCAGTATGATCGGGGTCTCACCATCCTGTTTGCGGAATTCGGCCACCATGCCCAAAGTTTTTACCAACGTGACGCCGCTCGCAAGCGCCCGCAGGTTGGCGAGCTGTATGGCTGGTCCATCCGCCATCGGGTCGGAAAACGGCATTCCCAGCTCGATCAGGTCGGCGCCAGCGGCGGGCAGGCCGTTCAGGATTTTCTGGGCTGTTTCCTGGTCCGGGTCACCGGCCGTGATGAACGTCACCAGCCCGGCGCGGCCTTCGGATTTCAATTTAGCGAATCTTTTCTGGATTCGATCAGGTCGGCTCATGTCCATCCTCCCGGCGCTTCGTTCATTTCCGTCATTTATACGATATCGCCTATACAATATCACCGTGTCCAAGCGCCTTGGCCACGGTGAAAACATCCTTGTCCCCCCGACCGCAAAGGTTCATGATCAGGAGTTGGTCGGTAGACATGTCGGGTGCGATTTTTGCCACATGCGCCAGGGCATGGGCAGGTTCGAGCGCAGGAATGATGCCTTCGGTCCGGCAGCATAACTGGAAAGCGTCCAGAGCTTCCTGGTCGGTAACGGACACATATTCGACCCGGCCCATTTCATGCAGCCAGGAGTGCTCCGGGCCGATACCGGGATAATCCAGTCCCGCGGAAATCGAATGAGCGTCATAAATCTGGCCATCGTCCGTCTGCAGCAGATACGTGCGGTTGCCATGCAGTACGCCGGGCTTGCCGCCGCTCAAGGATGCCGCGTGCTTGCCGGTCTCAATGCCGTGTCCGGCAGCTTCGACGCCGATGATCGAGACTGCGTCATCATCCAGGAACGGATGAAATAATCCGATGGCGTTGGAACCTCCTCCAATGCAGGCCAGGACCGTGTCCGGCAGCCGGCCTTCCGCGGCCAGTATCTGCTGGCGCGCCTCCCGGCCAATGACCGATTGGAAATCCCGGACCATTTCCGGGTAGGGATGAGGGCCAGCGGCGGTGCCGATGATATAGAAGGTATCCTCCACATTGGCGACCCAGTCCCGCAAGGCGTCGTTCATGGCGTCCTTCAATGTGGCGGTGCCACTCGTCACCGGTACGATTTCAGCGCCGAGCAGCTTCATGCGAAAAACATTGGGCGCCTGTCTCTCGATATCGGTTTCCCCCATATAGACCACGCAAGGCAGGTCGAACAACGCGCATACGGTCGCAGTCGCGACTCCATGCTGCCCGGCTCCGGTCTCCGCGATGATACGCCGCTTCCCCATGCGTTTGGCCAGCAATATCTGTCCCAGCGTGTTATTGATCTTGTGGGCGCCGGTATGGTTCAACTCGTCGCGTTTGAAGTAGATCTTCGCCCCGCCAAGCTCTTTGGTCAGGCGTTCGGCAAAATAAAGCGGGCTGGGTCTGCCCACATAATCGCGCGCATAGTAGTCCAGCTCCGCCATGAAACCAGGATCGTTCCGGTACTTGTTGTAGGCGGCCTCGACTTCCAGAACCAGCGGCATCAGGGTTTCCGCGACGAAACGGCCGCCGAAAATTCCGAAGTGTCCGTTGTCGTCCGGGCCGGAGCGCCAGGACTCCGGCCGGGGGCTGGCGCCTGTCGTGTTATCTGTCATCAGGATTTACTGTTCATCGCTTTTAACATCATGGACTGATTCAATTCGCCGACCAACTGCCCGTCGTCATTGACTACGGCCAGCGCGGATTCGGACTCGGACGCGAGATCAATCAACGAATCCAGCTTGGCATCCGCGTTCACCACCGGAGCGGCGCCATTCAGAGACACGGTCGAGACCTTGCCCATGATCTTGCCGACACTGAGCACCTTGTATCGTGGTACGTCCTCGGTGAATTCACGGACATAATCATCAGCCGGAGCAGCCACCAGTTCTTCCGGGGTGCCGATCTGGGAAGTTTCCCCGTCTTTCATGATCGCGATATGGTCGCCCATCTTGATCGCTTCGAGAAAATCATGCGTGATGAAAACCATCGTTTTATGCACCTTTCGCTGGAGGTCCAGCAACTCATCCTGCATTTCCCGGCGGATCAGCGGGTCCAGCGCGCTGAACGGCTCATCAAAAATCATGATCTCGGGATCCACCGCCAGGGCACGCGCCAGCCCGACCCGCTGCTGCATACCGCCGGACAATTCCCGGGGATAATGGCTTTCCCATCCGCCCAGACCCACCATTTCCAGCACCTCCATGGCCTTGTCGGTTCTTTCCTGTACCGAGACCCCCCGGATTTCAAGGCCGAACGCGATATTGTCCACAATTTTGCGATGGGGAAACAACCCGAAATGCTGAAACACCATGCTCATTTTATTGCGGCGCAGATCAATCAGTTGAGCGGAGCTCATTTTCATCACATCCTCGCCGTCTATCAATACTTCCCCGGCGGTCGGCTCGATCAGTCGGTGCAGACACCTTACCAGCGTCGATTTCCCGCTGCCCGACAATCCCATCACGACAAACGTCTCACCCTGTTCAACCCGGAAAGACATATCCCGCACACCGACCACATGGTTGGTCCGGGTCTGCAATTCGGCGCGGGTCAGGGAATGATCCAGATTCTTCAGGACGGTTTTCGGGTTCGGCCCGAATATCTTCCAGATATGGTTGCAGGCGATTTTTGCAGAGGAATTCATCGACAGAAAGTATCAGAAACAGGCGCATAAAAAAAGACCTCGCATGAACGAGGTCTTTTCGTGGTCCGTTTGAAAAAGAATCAGGGCATCCACTTGCTCCAGATATCTTCGTTCTGCGCCACCCATTCCATGACGACCTCATCAATGTCCCTGCCGTCCACGTCAATAGCCAGGATCATTTTCGCCTGTTCGTTATTGCTCAGGTCCATGTTCCCGATCAGTTTGGCCGCTTCCGGGTTGGCAGCCATGGACGCGGGGTTGCCATAGTTATAGGTAACATCTTCCGCCCAGCCGGTCGCGGGCCATTCTTCAACGCTGTGCGGCGGCAATTCAATCGGAACCAGGTCCAGGGCCGCGTGAATCCAGTGCGGGGTCCAGGCATACAACAGGAAGGGTTCTTTTCTGGAGTAGGCCGCCTGGGCTTCTGCCCATGCCGCAGTTTCCGTACCCAACTCAACTGCGACAAAATCCACTCCCAGCAAATCAAGCCTCTCCTGATCGGAACATTCCCAGGCCGGAGTCGGGCACGCGATCAGCCGCCCCTTGTCGCCGGTTTCAATGGTCGCGAAATGGGATTTGTACTTGTTCAACTGTTCCCAGGACTTGAGATCAGGCGCGGTCTCCTCGACAAAATATCTCGGCACATAATAGGTGGAAGTGCCAACAATTCCGGTCTCGCCAAGGTAGGACACGGTTCCATCCCCACCGAACTCGGCCATGAACCGGTTTCTGGAAGGCGAATAGGAAGGCCAGCTTTCACAACCGAAATCAAGGTCTCCAACCGCCATGGCCTCATACACAGGCGCTCCGGACGGCATCATGATTCGTTTGACCTCATATCCCATTTCCTGTTCGAGGATGACTTCCAGAACCTTGCAGGTGACCGCTCCGCCTGTCCAGTCAGCGATCGGGGCGGTCAGTTTTTTATCCGCCGCGCTCGTAACCGCCGAGGTGGTCAGCAGTATTGCAACCGAACCAATGGCAATCAGATTTTCGGTTAATTTTGATTTTTTCATAAGTTTAATCCTGGTTATAGGTTTGTAATATATGGCAAAACATGCAGGTCGGTTTTCATATCGAGCTACCGTATTTTATCTGTGCGGCCTGTGAGTTCTCTCTACTTGATTCTATGGAGTGGTCCGGGAATTTGTCAACACAATTCCGGGATTTAAACCCCGAGAGCCTTTCTTTGCGCCTGGGTCCAGGCCTGACTCAGCCTGTCCAGTATGATTGCGAGCAGTACAATGCCGATGCCAGCTGCGAGTCCCTTGCCGGTGTTGGCGATGTTCAGCGCGTGAAACACTTCACGCCCCAGTCCGCCGCCGCCGATCAGCGGCGTCACCACCTGCATGGCCAACGCCATCATGACCGCCTGGTTCAACCCCAGCATGACACTGGGCAGGGCCATCGGGAATTTCACTTTTTTCAGGGTCTGTAGCCCGGTTCCGCCGAAGGAGGAAGAGACTTCGGTATAGGTTTTCGGGATTCCGGATATGCCCAGACTGGTCAGGCGAATAACCGGAGGCAGCGCGTAAATTACAGTCGCGATCACCGCGGATACGATATTTCCGCCAAAAAACATCAGCACCGGTATCAGATAGACAAAGCTCGGCAACGTTTGCATGGTATCGAGTACAGGGCGCAGAACCATGTCGAATTTCCGGCTGTAGGCTGACGCCACACCGAGGGGCAGGCCAACCACGAAGCAGATAAAAACCGAGACCAGGGTCGAGGACAGCGTGAGCATCGCCTCGGCCCACAAATCACAGGCGCCTATAAAGAACAACAGGACAATGATGGCCAGGGCAAAATTGCGGCCGGCTGAAACCCAGCCGACCAGGCCTATAGCGGTTATTGTGATATACCAGGGCAACTCGGTGAGATACAGATCAAGCGGATGCAATAGATAGAGGTAGACGAAGGTCCTGAGGCCCTTGGTGAACGCGATGAATCCGGGATGAACCGTCAGCCAACTGATCGCTTCGTCAACCGGTTTCCTGAAGGAAAAATCCCATGACTCCGGGTAGTTTCCAAAACCACTCCAGATATTGGCGATAAACAGGACACCGACCAGAATCAGGATACTGGCGGTCAGAAAGACATGGCCGGAGATGATATCGCGGATGCGGGCGCCGCGCTCCCGGCTTGCGCTGACCAGACCAGCGGCCGCCCCCAGCGCCATTGCGAGTTGATCCACGGCCAGACGCGCCGCCCGTGAAATCAGATTCCACGGTATAGCGATAAGCCTTTCAACGGTCATCGCCGCGGGATAAATATCCCAGGTCTGGGGCAGCAGCCGGAAAGGTATTGTGTCTGCGGCAACCGGTTTGTCTCGCGGGTGACTCAATGCCAGACTCATGCGATCAAGAATGATGGCCATGAATACGATGCATAGCCCACCTTCCAGGGACCAGCCGACGCGCAGTCGGTAAATGGCCCTCCAGACCTCGCTGCCAAGACCCTCCGCGCCGATGAAAGTGGCGAGCACAACCAGCGCGAGGGCCATCATGATGGTCTGGTTGATGCCCAGCATGATGCTTGGCAGGGCCATCGGTATCTGCACCTTGACCAGGGTCTGCATCCGCGTCGCCCCGAACGAGTGGGCCGCTTCCAGAGTGTTGGAGGAAATCTGGCGAATCCCGAGGTTGGTCAAACGAATGACCGGTGGCAGGGCGTAAATCATGGTCGCCATGATTGCGGGAGGACCGCCGATCCCAAAAAAGAAAACAGCCGGCAGCAGGTAAACGAAAGCCGGCATGGTCTGCATGGTGTCCAGGACCGGTCTCAGCATACCCTCGAAGCGGTCGCTCTGCGAACACAGGATTCCCGTGAGCGCTCCGACCACTACGGAAAGAATCACCGAAATACCCATCAGGGCCAGGGTTTGCATCGAGGCTTCCCACATGTCGACGCCAGCCCAGAAAATGACCCCGCCTATCGTCAATAGAGCCAAAGGCAGTCCGCCAAAATGTAAGGCCGGCAGGGTCAGCAGCAGCAGTATGAACAGCCAGGGGGCATTGACCAGAAAACCTTCCACCACATACAGTGATTCCCCAACTCCGGTTGCGATGGCGCGGGTAAACCAGCGGAAGTATTGCCGTAGCCAGTCTTCGGCCTGATTGATCCATTCCGCGAACTGAAACGGGCCGGAGATGGCGGCTGGCAATGCCGACACTTCCGAAAGATTGCGAACCATGACGACCGAGGTGATAAAGGCGATGATCGACGCGGCGATGGCCCAGTTACGGCGCGGATTCTTGTCGGATGTCAAACGTATCACACTCTTTTAATAATGACCGTAGCTTACCGGCAAAAGTATTTTATGCAAATAGTTTTGTGATAGAATCCGCCTCCTTGAATGGCAGCCGGTTTGACAACGGCATATTCCAACGCAGAACAGGCATATTTATGGTAGTAATCCGCTTGGCACGGGGTGGTTCGAAGAAACGTCCCTTTTATTCGATTCTGGTTGCGGACCAGAGACGGTCCACCCGTGGACGATTCATTGAGAGAATCGGTTTTTTCAATCCGGTCGCGCGCGGTCAGGAGGAAAAATTGAATCTTGACCGGGAAAGGCTTGAGCATTGGCTGGCAACCGGCGCCCGGATGAGTGACCGCGTAAAGCAACTGTATGCGAAGGCGAAATCAGAAGCGAAGCCAGAGGCTGAATCAGAGGCCGCGGCCTGATTTTTCGCCGGACCGGTCTGCCTGGAGGGTTATCGGATAGTTTGGCATGACCGACCGTAAACCGGATTCTCCGCTTGTCGTCCTGGGGGCGGTCGGCGCTCACCATGGGGTCAGAGGCGGACTGAAAATCCAGTCTCATACCCGGCCGGTGGAACAGATTTTCGAATATCCGGTCTGGAAGGTCGGCAGGCCTGAAAACCCCGGCTGGAAAACGGTGGAAGTCAGCTCCTTCTGGAAATCCGGCAGGCATCTGGTTGTGCAACTGCGGGATTATCCGGACCGGGAGGCGGCGGAAGAGCTTGTTGGTTGTCAGATTGCGGTTGACCGATCCCGGCTTGAGATTCTGGAAGACGGAGAGTTCTATTGGATGGATCTGATTGGCCTGCGGGTGATCAATCAGCAGAATGTCGAACTGGGCGAGTTGACGGGCATGCTGGAAACCGGCGCCAACGATATCGCGGTTGTGACTTCCAGTGACCGTGCCGAAAGGCTGCTGCCCTGGGCGCCGCGGGTGATCCGCAAGGTTGATCTTGAAGCCGGGATAGTCACCGTGGACTGGGACGAGAGTTTTTGAGGCCGGGTGGCTGACGCATTGGAAATAAGTGTAATTACCATATTCCCGGATATGTGCAACTCGATTGCCGGGTACGGGATCATCCGCCAGGCGGTTTCGGCGGGCGCGTTGAAATTTGACTCGCTTGATCCCCGCGTATATACCACGGGGCCGCGCCGGGCGGTTGATGACCGGCCGTATGGCGGTGGACCGGGCATGGTGATGAAGCCAGGGCCATTGGCGGCCTGTATAGACGCGGCGAGGATGTCCGGGCCGGGGCCGGTGGTGTATCTGTCGCCTCAGGGCGAGTTGTTGAACCAGTCCCTGGTGGAAGAATTAGCGGCGTTGCCGGGGTTGATTTTGCTGGCTGGCCGTTATGAAGGAATTGATGAGAGAATTGTGGAAAGCCGTGTGGAACGCGAGATTTCAATCGGGGATTATGTCCTGGCGGGCGGGGAACTGGCGGCCATGGCCATTGTCGAAGCGATTGCCCGGTTGCTGCCGGGGGTATTGGGCAACCGGATGTCCGCGGAGCAGGATTCCTTTTCCAGCGGACTTCTTGATTGTCCGCATTTTACCAGGCCTGAGCGTTTTGAAGGCCGGGATGTGCCGCCGGCGCTTTTGGGCGGCGACCATGAGAAAATACGGCAGTGGCGCCTGACTCAGGCGCTCGTCAGAACGGGTGAACGCCGCCCGGATTTGATTGCGAATCTCGACCCGGATCAATTCCGGTTGAATGATGAGCAGGTTGAATTGTTGAATGCTTACCAATTGGAGCAAGAAGATGAGTAATATTATTGATCAACTCGAATCCGAACAACTGAAGGAGGGGATTCCGCATTTTGGCGCCGGAGACCGGGTCAAGGTCCAGGTTCGCGTCAAGGAAGGCAACCGGGAACGGCTGCAGGCTTATGAGGGCGTGGTGATCGCGAAGAGAAACCGGGGGCTGAATTCCTCGTTTACCGTGCGCAAGGTGGCGAGCGGGGAAGGGGTGGAACGGGTTTTTCAGACCCACAGTCCGTTGATTGCTGACATTCAGGTCATTCGCCGTGGCGATGTGAGACGCGCCAAACTCTATTATCTGCGCGAGCGTTCGGGCAAATCAGCCCGGATCAAGGAAAAAGTCAGGCGTTGACCGGGGCCGACGCCGGATAGTCGTGATCACAACCGGTTCCGCATTTGCTGGTTTTTTGCCCAGGGGGCTGGTTGTTCCGTTATTAATCTGCTGTCTCAGCCTGTTTACGGTCGAGTCGGCTACGGCCCGACCGCCGAACCCGACTGACAGAGGCAGTGGTGACGAAATCACGGACGACGGTCTGGATCGGGTACGTATCCTGATCCAGGCCAATGTGCTGGAGCTGGCCCGCTCCGTACTGGAAACCGAGGGGCCGCCTGTGCGGCCGACCTGGGCCTGGCTGAACTGGGAGCGTCAACTGTGGGCTGTTTATCGAACCACTGGTCGCTGGGAGCAACTACTGGAAAGGACCCGACAGGTTCCCGCAACATTCCCGGACCGGATTCTTTACCAGGCGGACATTCAGGCTGTCCGCGCGCGCATTGAACTGGGTCAGGGGACAGCGGCGAGAATTCTGCTGCGGAAACGCCTGTTGTCAACCGATACCGACCACCGGGATAGCCGGAAGCTCCGGAAATTGTTGATTGAAAGTTATCTGGCCGATGATTATCTGGCTGAAGCGCATGTCGCGATGCGACATTATCAATCCGATTTTCGTTCCAGGGAACAGGACTGGCTCCTGTTGAGCGCTGGCATTCATCTGCAACTGAATGACCCGGATAGCGCCGTGAACATTCTGGCTCCGCTGGATCAACCCGCGGCCCGGTTGTTGCGTATCTACGCCCGGTTGCAGAACAAGACCATGACCCCGGCCCAGGCGATCGAAAAACTCAACCGGCTGGATCAGGACATAGAGGCTTCGGGGCAGGACCCGTTGCCGCGTTGGCAGACTCTGTCTGTACGGGCCTACGCCGGACTGCTCAGCGATAATCCGCAATCGGCCCTGGCCCATCTTGAACAATATCTGGTTGAGGCCGGACAGTCGCTGACCCGGATTGACCGCGCTTATCCGGCTTTCGGGGTGGTGGACCTGTTGAACGCCTATCGCAGGGTCGCGTTGGACGAAAACAATCGCCTGGGCCTGCTGCTGGGGGAATCAACAGATCTGATGATTCACGCCCTGCAACTGCCGCCAGAGTCGCAATCCGTCCGTAAAGCCATTTTCGGATATCTGCTGCAGGGTATAAACGGAGCGTCGATAAAACGGCAATTGAACAACCTGTTTGTCACCGCGTTAATGGAATCGGGTCAATCAGGAATGATTCCCTATCTGTACGGCGAAGACAAACCTTTCGACAGGCTGGACCTGAGCGGGGATGTCGGACTGGATCTTTCCAACCGCGCTCTTGAAATGGGCGACATTGATCTGACCGCGCGAATCAACAACAGTATCTCGGTGATTCCCCATAGTATGGAGCGTTTGCAGTGGCTGTTACATGCCGCGCGGATTTCCATTATTGCCGGTCATTATGAGCGGGGGACGCGGGAATTGATGGAATGGATTGACGCTCACGACCATTTGACCGCGGAACAGGTGGATCAGGTATTGCAGCCTGTCTTTGATTTACAGAAAGTCAATCAGCATACCCTGGCGCTGGAATTGCTGGATGAAATCAGCAACCGGGCGGTAAGCCGCAAACATATACGGGAAATCGCGTACTGGAAGGCGGACTCCTTTCAGGCTATGCGGCAATTTGTTCGCGCCGCGGATTATTACCTGTTCTCTGCGATGCAAAAAAGCAACGGCTGGGATCAATGGGGAATAGCGGCTCGTTATCAGGCAGCCGAATCACTACAGTCCGCAAACCTGGTTTCCGACGCCAGGGTATTATTTGAAGATCTGCTGGCGCGCGCCGCCGATGAAAAACGCCGGGCGCCCCTGAAACAGAAGCTCCAGCAAATCTGGTTGCTGGAATCCAGACCGGATGCCGTTGAAGTCGCGCAATAAGGATTTACGGGCATCGCCTGCGGAGCGGGAACCGCCGGATTCTGCCTGGCAGACTCTGGCGACGCAATTCCTGGATACCACCTGGATGGAATCCGGATTGAGTGACAATACACTGAGCGCGTATCGCACCGACCTGTTGTTGTTTTTTGAATGGCTGGCGGCAAGGCGGCTGTCTCCGGAAAACCCGGGACCCGAAGGCATTACAGATTACCTGGATTTTCGAGCCGGGCAGACCTCCAATCGCAGCGCCGTTCGCTCGCTATCGACTTTAAGAAGTTTCTATAAGTATTTGATTAATAATTCACTGATTAACTATGATCCTTGCACCAATGTGATTGCCCCGGCAGTTACAAAATCATTGCCGAAGCCTATTTCCCAGGAGGCGGTCGAACTATTGATCAACGCGCCGGACGTGGCCACTCGCTATGGCTTGCGGGATCGGGCCATGATCGAAACCATGTACGCCACCGGCATGCGGGTATCGGAGTTGACCGGATTACTGATGAATCAGGTTGATTTTACAGTCGGTGTCTGCCGGGTGACAGGAAAGGGCAACAAGGAGCGGCTGGTCCCTCTGGGAGATCATGCGAATAACTGGGTTTCCAGATACCTGAACGAATCGAGAGGGGCAATCCTGGGGGACAGGCAGGACCCGGCCCTGTTCCTGAGCAGCCGGGGGAAGGCGATGAGTCGTCAGGGATTCTGGCAGAATCTGAGGCGTTACGCCTTGTCAAGCGGCTTGACCGGCGCCATTTCTCCGCATACATTAAGACATGCCTTTGCCACTCATTTGTTGGATAATGGGGCCGACCTGCGCAGTGTCCAGATGTTCCTCGGACATTCGAGTTTATCCACGACACAAATTTACACACTGGTCACCACGACACGACTGAAAAATATCCATCAACGGCATCATCCCAGAGGTTAGGGCTTCAGAACCATAAGGCGGATTTACAGTGTCCTTCGGACAAAACCCCAAAGACGAATCAATCGAGACCGCGTTGCCGGCTCGGGTTCAGTCGATCCGCGTGTCGGGAAACGAGCAGGACCGGGCGCGCGCCGAACAGATTGTGGACATGTTGTCCCGACTCGGCGTGGACAAGTGTGGCCAGTCAGCCGGATACCTGCACGCTTTGGGAGCGCTGGGCGAAGACGAACTGCGCCGAGCCGAATCCACCATGGATGCGGAGACCATGCAACTGTATCAGGCGGTCAACCGCATGGCGCAACTGTCGGATACGCTCGCCCCCGGCTATCTCAATCCCGGAAATTCCACTACGGGAAATGAAGAGAATCTACGGAAAATGCTGATCATCATGGTCGATGACGTGCGCGTTGTCGTGATCTTCCTGGCGAGCCAGTTGCCGCGCTTGAGAAGTATGAAGGGCCAGCCCGGTGAACTGCATGAACATCACGCCAGGCTAGCTCTGGACCTTTACGCGCCGTTAGCCAACCGGCTCGGAATCGGGCAGTTGAAATGGGAACTGGAGGATTGCGCCTTTCGCTGTCTCAACCCTCAAACCTACCAGGCGCTGGCGCGAACGCTGGAAGAAAAAAGACAGGTCCGGGAGCAATATGTCGTTGATTTGACCGACCGGATTATGAGCTTGCTGGATGTCCGGCAAATTGAATCACGCGTTCAGGGGCGGGCCAAGCATATCTACAGCATCTGGCGGAAAATGCAAAGTAAGGGCCTGGAATTCAGCCAACTGAAAGATATTCTGGCTGTTCGCATACTGGTCGGCAGCGTTGAGGACTGCTACTCAGCGCTCAGCGTTATACACGAAAGATGGCATCACGACCGGCATGAGTTCAGCGACTATATCAACCGGCCGAAAGCGAATGGCTACCAGTCCATCCATACGGTTATATCCGGCCCCGATGACCGGGCGGTGGAGGTACAGATCCGGACATTCGACATGCACGAAGAAAGTGAGCTGGGTTTTGCCGCCCACTGGCGGTACAAGGAAACCGCCGGATATGACAGCAATTTCGACCAGAAGCTGATCTGGCTGAGACAGTTGCTGGAATGGAAAAATGAAGCGCTGGCCTCCTCAACGCAAGTTGATCCGGACAGTAATTCGACAAAGGATTCAGGCGCCGTCAAAACCGGGAATCGGATTCCCGGTCGCAGGCAAAACAGCCGGCAGGTTTATGTGTTTACGCCCAAAGGCAAAATTGTTGTCCTTCCCGAAGGAGCGACCCCGATTGATTTCGCATACTCGATTCATAGTGAGGTCGGGCACCGGACCCGTGGCGCCAGAGTCAATGGCAAAATGGTTTCCCTGAATTATCTGCTGCAAACCGGAGATCAGGTCAGTATTCAAACGGTGAAAACCGGAGGTCCCAGCCGGGATTGGTTGCGGGCAGACCTGGGTTATGTCAGAACCAGCCGCGCCAGAAACCGGATCAGCCAGTGGTATAAACGCGCCGAATACGATCAGAATGTCTCTGAAGGCCGGGCCATGCTGGATCGTGAGTTGCAGCGGCTGGGCTTAAGCGACCTGAGTTTTGAAAAACTCAATCAACATACCTATTTCCAGAAAGTCGATGACCTTCTGGCGTCAATCGGTTCCAATGATTACAAGATATCGAAATTGTTGTACCCGTTCCGGAAGAGCGAAGGCTATCACCCGGATAGTATCCCGATTAAATCGAAAACTGGTTCGGGCAATCGGGCAAAAGGCAGTTTTACCGTTTCAGGGGTGGACAATCTGCTGACCCACATGGCGAAATGCTGCACTCCCGTTCCTGGTGATGACATTATCGGCTTCATTACCGCGGGCAGGGGGGTCACGATACACAGGAAGGGCTGTAACAATGTCTCCGGCATCAAGGGCGAGTTGCGGGCGCGTCTGATTGAGGTGGAGTGGGGGCCTGAAACGGATTCCCGCTACATACTGGGCCTGGAAATCGCCGCTAGTCATCACAGTGGATTACTGCATGATATTACCGAAGTTCTGAAATCGAACAAGGCCGATGTCCTGAAAGTGAACATGGAAACGGATGCCGGGCAGGTTACCCGCTTCAGTGTCCGGCTCGAAATTGCCAATGATATACGCCCCGGACACTTGATTACCCGGCTTTCAGGAATCCGCAATGTGTTCAGTATTCGTCGAATCGGGTATTAGGTGCTAGCCGGCATGGCCGTTGCTCCGCGAGCAGGGGTTCAAGATAGCGGCCAGTATAAGACCTGTTTTCCCCGGCCACTTGTTCCGGGGGGCCTGACGCGACCACCTCTCCGCCTTCATCTCCGCCTTCAGGACCCAGATCGACAATCCAGTCCGCGGTTTTGATCACATCCAGATTGTGTTCAATAACGATTACGGTATTGCCCTGGTCGCGTAGTCGGTGAAGCACCGAGAGAAGTTGTTTGATGTCGTGGAAATGCAGCCCGGTGGTCGGTTCATCCAGCACGTAAAGAGTCCGCCCAGTATCCCTTTTCGATAATTCACGGGACAATTTGACCCGCTGGGCTTCGCCGCCGGACAGCGTGGTGGCGCTCTGGCCGAGCGTGATATAGCCCAAGCCGACGTTGAGCAATGTACCCAGTTGGCGTTTGATGGATGGAATGGCGTCGAAGAATTCCGCCGCTTCCTCCACGGTCATGGCCAGTATCTCGGCAATATTTTTACCCTTGAAATAAATTTCCAGGGTTTCCCGGTTATACCGCTTGCCCTTGCAGGTATCACAGGGGACATAAATATCCGGTAAAAAGTGCATTTCCACACGAATAAGGCCGTCGCCCTTGCAGGCTTCGCAGCGTCCGCCCTTGACATTGAACGAGAATCGCCCGGGTTTGTAACCTCTGGCTCTGGCTTCCTGCAGGTTGGTGAATATCTGGCGTATGGCGGTAAATAATCCGGTGTAGGTAGCCGGGTTCGAGCGCGGAGTGCGTCCGATCGGGCTCTGGTCTATGGAGATGATTTTGTCAAAATGATCGAGACCGTCAATCGACTGACAGGGTTGTGGTTTGGTTCGAATCAGGTGTAGTTTCTCGGCAACAGCGGGGTACAGGGTGCCGTTGACCAGAGTGGACTTGCCGGAACCGGATACTCCGGTGACACAGGTAAACAGGCCTACGGGTATTTTCACGCAAACACTCTTGAGGTTATTGCCGGTCGCGTTATTCACTCGTAAAACCCGGTGTGGGTTAATCGGGGTTCTCTTTACCGGGATTTCTATTTTCTCTGTACCACTCAGATAGCGGCCAGTCATTGAATGGTGGCTGTTTCTGATCGCATCGGGAGGGCCTTCTACCACGACTTGACCTCCATTCTTGCCAGCGCCCGGCCCGATGTCGACCACATAATCCGCGCTTGTAATGGCTTCCTGATCATGTTCAACCACGATCACCGTATTGCCCAGGTCACGTAAATGGAACAGCGTTTTCAATAAGCGCTCATTATCCCGTTGATGCAGCCCGATGGATGGCTCGTCCAGTACATACATGACACCAACCAGGCCGGAACCTATCTGGGAGGCCAGCCGTATACGCTGGGCTTCGCCGCCGGACAATGTCTCCGCCGCGCGGGAAAGAGTCAGGTAGTTCAATCCGACATTGATCAGGAATCCCAGTCTGTTGCGAATCTCCTGAATGATTTTTGCCGCGATTTCCGCGCGTCTCCCCTGCAGTTTCAGGTTCTCGAAAAACGCGAGAGCCCTGCCAATCGGAAACGCGGTCAGTTGATGGATGGCCTGACCCTGGATAAAGACATGGCGGGCCTGGACACGCAGGCGGCTGCCATCGCAGCTCGAGCACATCTTTGAACTCATATACCGACTGAGATATTCCCGGGCGAGGGAGGAATCGGTTTCCCGGTATCGCCGTTCGTAATTGTTGATGATGCCTTCGAACACATGTTTTTTCTGATACTTGCGGCCCGGCCTGGAATAGACGAAATTGATCTTCTCCTTGCCGCTGCCATACAACACAATGTCCTGATGTTCCTTCGACAGGTCTGCGAACGGTGTCTCCATGTCAAAGTGGTAATGTCGGGCGACACAGGACAACTGGGCATAGTAGTAGCCACTGCGCCTCTCCCAGCCCGGAATGGCGCCGGCGGACAGGGGCAATTCGGCGTCCTGAACTATACGGTCCGGGTCGAAAAAACGGCGTATCCCCAGGCCGTCGCACTCCTCGCAGGCGCCTGCGGGGTTGTTGAATGAAAACAGTCTCGGTTCCAGTTCGTCCAGACTGTAGCCGCAGTACGGGCAGCCGAAACGATTAGAGAATAATTGCGTCTCCCGGATATTTCTCTGATCATCCAGAAATGCCACTTTCGCTGTGCCGGCAGTGAGTTGGAGCGCGGTTTCAAAAGACTCCGCCAGACGTTGCTTATTGTCCTCCCGGATGATCAGGCGGTCCACAATGACATCAATATGATGTTTGTAGCGTTTGTCCAGTTTGGGCGGATCATCCAGTTCGAATGTGTAGCCGTCAATGATGGCGCGGATATAACCCTGGGAATGAAGCTCACCGAGCAATTGCTGAAATTCCCCCTTGCGGTCTGTGACGACCGGGGCGAGCAGCATAGCCGCGGCGCCTTCCGGCTGCCGCATCACCAGATCGACCATCTGGCTGACCGTCTGGGCTTCCAACGTCACCTGGTGATCCGGGCATTTCGGGTCACCGATTCTGGCGAACAGGAGCCTCATGTAATCGTAGATTTCAGTGACCGTGCCGACCGTGGAGCGGGGATTGTGGGAAGATGACTTCTGCTCGATGCTGATCGCGGGCGAAAGCCCCTCGATCATATCGACGTCGGGTTTTTCCATGAGTGACAAAAACTGTCGGGCATAAGTCGATAGCGATTCCACATAGCGTCGTTGTCCTTCAGCGTAAATGGTATCGAAGGCCAGAGACGATTTCCCGGAGCCCGACAAGCCGGTAATGACAATCAACTGGTCTCGCGGCAAGTCGAGATCAATGGATTTCAAATTATGCGCGCGCGCGCCGCGGATGAGGATGTTTTGAACGGACACTGAAGGTGATTTTCATAAAATAAACCTGATACTATACGCGCTCTTTCATCTCCTGAACAACCCCAAAGATATGGCGCCATCCGATACTGCGATGACCCCGGCGGAACGGCGAGCGGTCATTTCCCTCGCGGGCGTTTTTTCGCTGCGAATGTTCGGGCTGTTCATGCTGTTACCGGTCTTGTCTGTCTATGCCGGTGACCTGACCCATACCACGCCAGTATTGATCGGGCTGGCGCTCGGCTCCTACGGCTTGACCCAGGCCCTGTTCCAGATTCCTTTCGGACTGGCGTCGGACCGGATCAATCGCAAGCATGTGATCGCGTTCGGGCTCGTCATATTCGCCTTTGGCAGTGTGGTCGCCGGATTGTCGGATTCAATCTATGGTTTGATCATCGGCAGAAGCATTCAGGGCTGCGGCGCGATTTCGGCGGCCACGCTGGCCCTGACCGCGGATCTGACGCGAAACAGTCAGCGCACCAGGGCCATGGCTGTAATCGGTATCTGCATTGGCGCCTCGTTCATGCTGGCGCTGGTTATAGCGCCCCCGATGCAACACTGGATCGGGGTTCCCGGACTATTCTGGTTAACCGCGGGTTTCTCGGTTATCGCCATATTTGCCGTATTGCGGGTTGTCCCGGATACAGAATCCAGCCCCTGTCGTGAAGACATGGCGCCGGCCAGCTCGAAAATCAGAAGATCAGCTGCGGATTTTCAACTGATGCAATTGAATCTGGGCATCTTTTTGTCGCACGCGGTTTTAACCGCGCTGTTTCTGGTTCTGCCCGCGTTGCTGATTTCCCGCGGTAATTATCCTCTGGCGGCCCACTGGAAAGTCTATGTCCCGATATTACTGCTATCGGCGCCAGGAATGGCCCCATTCATCATGGCCGGTTCCAAAGAGCGGCTGGTTCCTCATGCTTATCGGGCGGCGATCCTGCTTTTACTGTTCTCTTTTGTGATACTGGTATTCAGCGAAACCCGCCCGATCTTGTGGTTGCTGGGTGGAACTGTGGTATTTTTCAGCGCCTTCAACGCGCTCGAATCGCTGTTGCCCTCGATGGTTTCCCAGATCGCGCCCGTAGACGGCAAGGGAACAGCGCTGGCCATTTACAATACCTTTCAGTTTTCCGGAGTTTTCGCCGGAGGAGTCGCGGGAGGCTGGATATATGGGGAGTATGGCAGCCTCGGAGTATTTATTTTTTGCGGTGGGATGATTACAATCTGGCTACTGGCCAGTTGTATTTTTTTCAGGTTCAAAAAACCAATCAATATCCAAGGAGATCAATATGTCGAGAGGTATCAATAAAGTTATACTGGTCGGGAATCTGGGGCAGGACCCTGAAATTCGTTATACTCCGAGCGGTCTGGCAATCGCCAACGTCACGGTCGCGACCAGTGATTCATGGAAGGACAAACAGAGCGGGGAACAGCAGGAAAGGACAGAATGGCACCGGGTCGTTTTTTTCAGTCGTCTCGCGGAAATTGTCGGTGAGTATCTGAGGAAAGGCTCGCAGGTTTACATCGAGGGGCGATTGCAGACTCGTAAATGGCAGGATCAAAGCGGACAGGACCGTTATACCACCGAGATCGTGGCCAATGATATGCAGATGCTGGGCAGCCGCAGCCAGGGAGCGGGAGCGCCGCCGACCGACTATAATCAGGCCCGACCGCCTTCAAAACCGACTCCGGCCGCCAATCGCGCTTCGGCCCCCGCCACTGCGGCGCCAGACGATTTTGATGACGACATTCCGTTCTGAGGGCGGATCGCCGCGGTTGCCGTCCGGGTAGATGAAAGACCTGAAGCAGCTTAAACAGGAGTATTCGGATACCGGGGTTGACCAGGGCGACACTGATCCCGACCCGGTCGTTCAATTTGCGCTCTGGTACGCGCAGGCGGTCGATTCAGGCATTGCCGAGCCGAATGGATTTTCCCTGTGTACCGTCTCCGCCGGGAGCAGACCCTCCCAGCGCACCGTCCTGATGAAATCGTATGACAATGCCGGATTTGTTTTCTATACCAACCATGGCAGTAGAAAAGCGCGCCAGATAATGGAAAACAATCAGGTTTCGATGCTCTTTCCGTGGTACGAATTGCATCGTCAGATCAATATTGAAGGGGAAGTATCACGGATCCACGACGACCAGTCCCGCGCGTACTTCAATTCACGCCCCCGCGCCAGCCAGGTGGGCGCCTGGGCCTCGCATCAAAGCGAAGCCATCGCTTCACGTTCGCTGCTGGAGGAACAATTCCGCGGCATGGAAAGAAAATTCCAGGACCGGGAAATTCCATTGCCCCCGTTTTGGGGAGGTTACAGGATCAAACCGAACCGATTCGAGTTCTGGCAAGGCAGAAGCCACCGTCTGCACGACCGCATCGTCTACCTCCGGGACCAGGGGCGATGGAAAATAACGAGGTTGTCGCCGTAGATACCCGTTACCTGGGATTTACAGATACTGGACCCGTAGAGTATGAAAGCCCGGCGGCTTATATCAATTCAATCTGATCGCCCTTGTCGCTTAGCCATGATTTACGGTCGGATGCCCGTTTTTTGGCTAAAAGCATGTCCAGTAGTGAATGCGTTTCATCCCCGTCCACGACTTCGAGTTGTTGCAGGCTTCGGGTTACCGGAGCCATAGTGGTTTCCCTGAGCTGCAGGGGGTTCATTTCACCCAGTCCCTTGAATCGCTGGATATTGACCTTGCTTCTGATTTTCTCGGATTCCAACCGTTTCAGTATATTGTCCTTATCTTCTTCGTCCAGCGCGTAGAAAACCTTTTTGGCCACATCAATCCGATACAGCGGCGGCATCGCCACACAAACCCGGCCTTCAGCCACCAGCGCCGGGAAGTGGCGCAGAAACAGGGCGCATAACAGGGTCGCGATGTGCGCGCCGTCGAAGTCGGCGTCCGCTAGCACGCAAACCCGGCCATAGCGCAACCCGGACAGGTCGTCGGATCCCGGATCCACGCCCAGCGCCACGGCAATGTCGTGGACTTCCTGGGAGGCGAGCACTTCAGTGGAATCAACCTCCCAGGTATTCAGGATTTTTCCGCGAAGTGGCATCACGGCCTGGAAGTTGCGTTGCCTGGCCTGCTTGGCCGAGCCACCGGCAGAATCTCCTTCTACCAAAAATAACTCGGTCTCTTCCAGGTTATCGCTGATGCAGTCGGCCAGTTTGCCGGGCAGGGCAGGGCCGCTGCTTATCTTCTTGCGTTGTACCCGTTTGCCCGCTTGCAAACTGCGCTGGGCATTTTCGATAGCAATGCGGGCAATACTTTCCGCATCTGCAATGTTGTGGTTCAGCCAGAAGCCGAACGCGTCCTTGACCGCGCCCTGAACCATCACGGCTGTTTCTCTGGATGATAACCTGTCCTTGGTCTGGCCACTGAACTGAGGCTCCTGAACCCGCACAGACAAAACCCAGGCGCAATTGCCAACGACATCGTCCGCGGAAATCCGGATGCCGCGGGGAAACATATCCCGGAATTCGCAAAACTCCCGGATCGCGTCGGTCAAGCCGCTGCGAAAACCGCTAACATGAGTGCCTCCTCTCGGAGTGGGCACCAGATTCACATAACTTTCGGTCAGAACTCCGCCGCCGTCCGTAACCCACGCCATGGCCCAATCCAGTTCTCCGGATTCGCCCCGGAATTTGCCGATATAGGGCGATGACGGAATCAGCTCCGCGTCTACCAGCGCGCCGGCAAGATATTCCAGCAACCCATCGTCGTAGTACCACGATTCCGTATTCTCCGGGGTTTTCTCGTCAAAAAAATGGACATGCAGCCCCGGGCACAAAACCGCTTTTGCCTTCAGGATTCCTTTCAGGCTGGCGACATGAAATTCAGGCGAGTCGAAGTAGGCGGGGTCGGGGTGGAAACGGATTTTCGTTCCAGTATCGGAGCGGGCGGATTTGCCGGTAGCCCTGAGGTCTGTTTTTTTCTCACCATGGGCGAAGCTGATCTGGTATTGCCTCCCGTTCCGCCGGATCCATACTTCCATTTTTCTCGACAGGGCGTTGACGACCGCGACTCCGACGCCATGCAGCCCGCCTGAGTACTGATAATGTTCACCCGAAAATTTTCCACCCGTATGCAAGCGGGTGAGAATCAGCTCCACTCCGCTGATGCCTTCTTCCTGATGGACATCCACCGGCATACCGCGCCCATTATCCGATACGGTGAGTGATCCGTCCTGGTGCAGGTGGACCTCTATCCGGTCCGCATATCCGGCAATCGCCTCATCCACGCTGTTGTCGATTGCTTCGTGGGCCAGATGGTTGGGGCGGTCTGTCTCGGTGTACATCCCCGGCCGTTTGCGGACCGGTTCAAGCCCGGTCAAGACTTCAATGGCGGATGCGTTGTAACGACTGCTCATAATTATTATACTTGAGATGATTGCAAACCCGATTATCGCGTATTATGGCAGCCTCGAAGAAAAAACCGATAGCGGATTTTGAAAAATCCCTGGCTGAACTGGAAAAAATTGTAAGGCGGATGGAGCAGGGAGATCAATCACTGGACGATACGCTCCGGGATTTCGAACGCGGAATGGCGTTGTCCGAACTGTGCCGAAAAGGGCTGAATGAGGCCCAGCAAAAGGTGGAGATGCTGGTTAAAAAGCATGGTGACTACCGGCTGGAAGTTTTCGACGATGCCTCAACCACGGATACGAACAACCAGCCCCATAATGAAGAGGGCAGTAAATGAGCGAATTCCAGTCTGTATGGGAGCGTTACAGCAAACGGACCGAGCAGGCCCTGGAAGCCCGGTTGATTGAAGGCTCGGTGGTTCCCGAGAGACTGCATCAGGCAATGACCTATAGCTGCCTTGGCGGCGGCAAGCGTTTCCGGGCCATGCTGGTCTACGCCTGCGGGCAGGTTGCCGGGGCCGCCTTGGAGCAACTCGATACTCCTGCCTGCGCTGTGGAAATGATCCACGCCTATTCCCTGATCCATGATGATTTGCCGGCTATGGATGATGATGAACTTCGACGGGGCAGGGCGACCTGCCACATCGCGTTTGGCGAGGCGTTGGCCATTCTGGCCGGGGACGCCCTGCAGAGCCGGGCCTTTGAAATTCTCGCCTCTCCCAACTGGAATGGCATAGCGGTTGAAAACCGGGTGGCGATGATCGAACAACTTGCCAAAGGCTCCGGGTCGGTTGGCATGGCAGGCGGGCAAGCCCTGGATATGGAAGCCACGGGGCAATCCGTTGACTACTCCGACCTGGCGCTGATTCACAGCCTCAAAACCGGCAGCCTGATTCAATCTTCAGCTATAATCGGTTGTCTGGCCGCGGAAAACGTCAGTGAGGAACTGTTGTTCGATATACAGACTTATGGTTCCTGCATTGGTCTCGCGTTTCAGGTCATGGATGATATACTGGACGCTACTTCGAATAGTCAGACTCTGGGCAAGATCAGTGGCGCAGACCAGATTATGAATAAATCAACCTATGTATCAATACTTGGCCTGGATGCCGCCAGAGCCGAAGCCGGCAGGCTGTCAGAAAAAGCCATACAAGCGATTCAAGGGCCGGGGGAAAGCCGAGCTTTTCTTGAACAACTCGTGAATTTTGTTGTGACCAGGAGCTACTGATGTCTGAATCCGATTCCCGTTACCCGTTGTTGTCCAAAATAGACGACCCCGCCCAGTTGCGCACACTGACGAAGAAACAACTCGGACAGCTTGTCGATGAATTACGAAATTTTCTGATCGAAGTCCTGTCCCGGACAGGCGGGCATTTTGCCCCCGGCCTGGGTACGGTGGAACTGACCATTGCGCTGCATTATGTTTTAAACACTCCAGATGACCGGCTGGTCTGGGATATCGGTCATCAGGCGTATCCGCACAAGATTCTGACCGGGCGCCGGGATAGATTCGATACTATTCGCAAATACAAAGGGTTATCAGGGTTTCTTAAACGATCCGAGAGTGAGTATGATACCTTTGGCGCAGGGCATGCCAGTACCTCGATCAGCGCTGCGCTCGGCATGGCGGTCGCGTCAAAACACATGAAAATGGACCGTGAAGTAGTCGCGGTGATTGGCGACGGGGGCTTGACCGGCGGGATGGCGTTTGAAGCCCTGAACAACGCCGGTGACCTCGATGTCGATCTGCTGGTGGTGCTGAACGATAACGAGATGTCGATTTCTCCGAACGTGGGCGCGGTCTCCAATTATCTGGCCAGACTGATGTCGGGCCGCGCCTATTCAACGATCCGGGAGGGAAGAACCGTATTGACCACCCTGCCGCCCCGACTCAAAAAGTACGCGCGGCGCCTGGAAGAACACATGAAAGGCATGGTGATGCCGAGCACACTCTTTGAAGAACTCGGCTTCTACTACATCGGCCCGATTGATGGACACGATGTGGACAACCTGGTCATCACATTGGAAAACCTGAAGAAAATGAAAGGACCGAGGCTTCTTCATATCGTTACCCAGAAAGGCCACGGGTTTGAACCCGCTGAAGGGGCGCCAACCACCTATCACGGGGTTTCTCCATTTGACCGGAATACCGGCAAACTCGAAGTCGGCAAGAAAGTGAGGTCATATACCCATGTATTCAGCGACTGGCTCTGTGATATGGCGGCCAAAGACCCCTCCCTGATCGGTATTACTCCGGCCATGCGTGAGGGTTCGGGTTTGGTTCGATTTGAAAAGGAATATCCTGACCGGTATTTCGATGTAGGGATTGCGGAACAGCATTCCCTGACATTCGCCGCCGGGCTGGCCTGTGAAGGACTCAAGCCGGTAGTGGCAATTTATTCGACCTTCCTGCAACGCGCTTATGATCAGTTTATCCATGACATTTCAATCCAGAATCTGGATGTATTGTTTGCGATAGACCGGGCTGGCCTGGTGGGCGCGGACGGCGCGACCCATGCTGGAGTTTATGATTACTCCTATTTGAGATGCATCCCGGGAATGGTCATCATGGCGCCGGCCGATGAAGCGGAGTGCCGCAATATGTTATATACCGGGCATATCCATGTCGGTCCGGCCTCGGTGCGTTATCCCAGAGGCGGCGGTCCCGGCGCCGCCGAAGAGGCTGAAATGGTCGCGTTGCCCATCGGCAAGGCGGAAGTCCGGAGAGAATCGGACAGCGGGAAGGTCGCGATTCTGGCGTTTGGAACCATGGTTTATCCAGCGATCGAGGTCGGTAATGAACTGGACTGCAAGGTGGTCAACATGCGGTTCGTGAAGCCGCTGGACGAGGAACTGGTCCTGGTCCTGGCGGACAGTCATACCCTGCTGGTCACGGTCGAGGAAAATGTCCTGATGGGGGGCGCCGGTTCGGCGGTGAATGAATGCCTGGTCGAAAATGGCCGACAGACCGCAGTACTGAATCTGGGTGTCCCGGACCGGCACGTGGAGCACGGTTCTCAGCAGCAGCAACTGGAGGAAATCGGATTGTCGGTGTCCGGCATCAAAGACCGGATAGTTGAAAAGCTGGACAACCTCAACTGAATCCGGCTACTTCACCGCACGCCGAGGACAGCGTCTTCATGACGCAATGATCATCCCGGAGATCACTCCAGACTGCGGGTGACGATCTCACGGACATCGGTCGAAAGGCCATCCATCCCCAGAATCCGGTCGAGCGTTTCGCGCATTCTGTCCCGCAACGCCGGTTTGTATTTCCTCCAGTTATTCAACGCCGATGCCAGGCGGGCGCATACTTGGGGATTGACGGGGTCAAGTGTTTCAACCCATTCCAGCAGAAAATCATATCCGCTGCCGTCTTCCGCATGGAAACAGACGGGATTGCCGTGGGTAAAACCCAGTAACAGGGAGTAGGCCTTGTTCGGATTCAGATAATCAAACCCCGGATGCCGGGTCAACACTCGGACTCGCTCCAGCGTACCGGAATCAGCCGCTCTGGCCTGCGCCCTCAACCAGTTGTCCACAACCAGTGGTTCGTCTTTCCACTGTTGGTAGAAATCATCCAGTATCAGCTCCTTTTGCGGACAGCTTGACCGGCAAATGAGCGCCAATGCCTGCGCTGAATCGGTCATACACTTCGCGTTGTCCAGTTGATCCATGCACAAGGCATAGGCCTGTTCCGTGTCCAGCGTAACGAGATAGTCCAGACACAGGCCTCTCAGGTCACGCGCCTTGGCCTCATCCGCCCGCGGGTTTCCATGATTCAGCTTCTGACATTGATGATAAACCCCGGTCAACGCGGCTTCCGACCGGGTTGCCAGGAAGATTCTCATTTCCCGGTGAACCTTGTGAATCGCCTGGGGGTCTATCGGAGAGACCTGTTCGCTCAGGTATGAGATTGTGGGCAAAGTCAGCAGCAGGGCAGTAAACGCAGGGTCCGGATCGTGATTGGTCAGGGCCGCGTCGAACAGTCCGTTCAATTCAGGATTGAATTGCGGGTCTTCGCCATTGTGATGCCTCTCAAGGTTAGCCAGCAGGTCCTTGAGATAAAATCTCTGGCCTGCATCCCAACGATTGAATGGGTCGTCGTCATGGTCCAGTAATACTTTCAGTTCCTGGTCGGACAGATTCGGTTCCAGTTCAACCGGAGCGCTGAATCCACGCAGGATCGAAGGCACAGGGCGGCTTTCGATATTCGGGAATCGCCAAGACTGTTCGGATTTGTCAAGACACAGTAGCCGCTCCCTTTCACCGTGGCCGAGGTCCAGTTTTTCTCCGAACTCACTGAACAGCGCGGTCCTGACCGGGATCACGAAGGGCTGTTTGTCGGATTGGCCCGGCGTGTCCGGGCATCTTTGCGAGAGAACCAGCTCAAATTCCCTGCGGTCGGCATGATAGCGGGATGTTGCCGAGACAACCGGCGTGCCCGCCTGGTCGTACCAGTTTTTGAACTGCGTCAAGTCCCGGCCACTGGCTGTCTCCATGGATGAAACAAACTGTTCAATGGTCACCGCCTGGCCGTCCCAGGTCTCGAAATAATGATCGGTTCCCTTACGGAACAATTCCGCCCCAAGTAACGTATGTATCATCCTGACTACTTCAGCCCCTTTCTCATAGACCGTCGCAGTATAGAAATTATTGATCGTCTGGTAGGAATCAGGCCGCACGGGATGCGCCATCGGGCCAGCGTCCTCCTTGAACTGATGGGACCTCATCACATTGACGTCTGCAATGCGTTTCGCGGCCCTGGATCCCATATCGGCGCTGAACTCCTGCTCCCTGAACACCGTGAAGCCTTCCTTCAGACTCAACTGGAACCAGTCCCTGCAAGTGACCCGGTTGCCCGACCAGTTGTGGAAATACTCATGACCGATAACGGACTCCACACTCTGGAAATCGTCGTCCGTAGCCATCCTCATGTCGGCCAGCGCCAGTTTTGTATTAAAGATGTTCAGGCTCTTGTTTTCCATTGCGCCCATGTTGAAATCATCCACCGCGACCACATTGAACAAGTCCAGATCATAAATCCGCCCATAGACCCGCTCATCCCATTTCATGGAATTTTTAAGAGATTGCATCGCGTGGCCGCACTTGTCGATGTCATCGCCTCTGGCAAAAAACCGCAAGGTGACATCCCGGCCGTCCATCGTCCGGAACTGATCTTCAAGACAGCTCAACCGTCCGGCGACGATAGCGAACAGATAGGTCGGTTTCAAAAAAGGATCGTCCCAGACGGCGAAGCGCCGACCGCCCTCCAGCTCACCCTGATCAATCAGGTTGCCGTTGCACAACAAAACCGGAAACCGGGCTTTGTCCGCGCTCAGCCGGACCCGGTATCGGGCCAGGTTATCCGGGCGGTCGATACCCGGAGTAATCCTGCGATAGCCCTCGGCTTCACACTGGGTACAAAGCATGTCCCCGGACTTGTAGAGGCCCATCAACGCGGTGTTCTTCGAAGGATTGATGGTGTTGCGGATTTTCAGTTCGAACTGATCCGGCGCGTCGAAAACCGTCAAATGATGATCGGAAATTTCATATTGACCGATTTCCAGCGCCCGGCCGTCCATGCAGACCGAATTTACCTCCATGAACTCGCAATCGAGTTTCAGCGCCGCCGCGTCCGGGGCATTCCGGCTGACCTTGTGTACGGCCTCTACCTGGCAGGCTTCAAAATCGAGCTGAATATCGAGGTCTGACGATGTGATCAGGTAATCAGGCTCGCGGTAATCCTCTCTCCGGATAGTGACAGGAAGTTCGGGTTCCGACACAGTATCCCTATCTTTCAAGATATTTCAGTTTGTCCTTTACATCCCGCCATTTGTCCGAGTCGGGGAGCGGCGGCTTCACTTCTGTGATGACCGGCCATTGCTGGCTTAATTCGGTGTTCAGGTCCAGAAAATGCCGCTGATCCTCCGGCAATTCATCTTCGGAGTAAATCGCGTTGACCGGACATTCCGGTTCACACAGGCTACAGTCGATACATTCTTCGGGGTCAATCACCAGGAAATTGGGCCCCTCGTGAAAACAGTCCACAGGGCACACTTCAACACAGTCTGTCAGTTTGCAACGAATACAGGATTCGACTACCACATAGGTCATTTGTCCAGGCTCCACAAGCAACGGGGAAAATTGATTCCGGGTGATATTGTAAGATTTCTGGTAACTGAATGACAGATGTATAACCAGGTTATCCGCCTTTTTTTTCCAGTAATCGATGTAATTCGTACAGCATATTCAACGCCTCCAGTGGAGAGGTCTCATCTGTGGGAAATTCCCGTAACCGGGCAATCACCGCCTGCTCTTCGGCCCCCTGTTCCTCATTAAACCGGTTTCCCGAAAACAGGCTGGTTTGCCGGTCGGTATCGACATCTTCCGATTCCGCGCCGCCCACGTAGCGTTCTTCGAGCGCTTGCATCCGGGTCCGGGACTCCTCAATAACCTCGTCGGGGATACCTGCCAGTCTGGCGACCTGCAGGCCGTAACTCTGGCTGGCCGGGCCCTCTTTCACGCTGTACAGGAAAACAATGTCCTGACCGTGTTCGACCGCGTCCAGATGGAAATTGTCCACTCCCGGCAGATGATCCGCCAACGCCGTCAACTCGAAGTAGTGAGTCGAAAACAGTGTGAATGAACGGACCCGGTTCGCCAGGTATCTGGCGCAGGCCCAGGCCAGGGAGAGGCCGTCATAAGTGCTGGTTCCGCGGCCTATTTCGTCTACCAGAACCAGGCTGTTCCGGGTCGCGTTCCTCAGAATATGCGCCATTTCGGTCATTTCGACCATGAAGGTCGAGCGACCTCCGGCCAGATCATCCGCAGAACCTATCCGGGTGTAGATACGGTCAATCGGTCCGATCCGGGCTGATCCGGCCGGGACAAAGCAGCCGGTGTGGGCCAGCAGGGTGATGATCGCCACCTGACGCATGTAAGTGCTCTTGCCGCCCATATTGGGGCCGGTAATGATCTGCATTCGGGATTGCTCGTCCAGGTCGATGGAATTGGTGATAAATCGGTTCTCGAGTACCTGCTCGATAACCGGGTGCCGCCCCTCCCGGATAGAGAGTGAAGTGTAATCCACCAACTCGGGACGGGTCAGTTGCAACACCGCGGCGCATTCTGCAAAATTGCCGAGACAGTCCATGGTGGCCAGGTTATTGGCGCATTGCAACAACTCCGGCGCTTCGGGAATCAGTGTTTCAAGCAACTGGTCATACAGCCATTTTTCCCTGGCCAGCGCCTTGCTTTTCGCGCTCAGTATCTTATCTTCAAACTCCTTCAACTCCGTGGTGATATATCTCTCCGCGTTCTTGATGGTCTGTCTGCGAATATATTCCTTCGGCGCCTGTTCGGATTGCGAACGGGGGATTTCAATGTAATAGCCATGCACCCGGTTGTAGCGCACTCTCAGATTTCCGATTCCGGTGCGTTGTTTTTCCCGGCCCTCGAGATCAATCAGGAAATCCCCCGAATCTCGCTGCAGGTGGCGTAGCTGACCCAGTTCCGGATCATAATCGTCCCGCAATACGCCGCCATCGCGTATCATGGCCGGGCAGTCCTCTTTTACCGCGCTATCCAGCAACTTCCAGATCTTCGGCCTGGGCCGCAACCGCTTTTTCAGGGAATCAATCAGCGCCGACGGGGTATCGTCGATCAGTTTGTTCAGCGCCGGCAATACCCCCAACGCGATTTTCAATCGAACCAGGTCCCTGGGCCGCGCCGATTTCATGGCTACACGGGCAAGAATCCGTTCAATGTCACCAACCTGTTTCAGAAGCGGTTTCAACTCCGTGTAACGCTGGTTGTCCAGCAACCATTCAACCCCGTCATGCCGTTTCCGGAGCTCATCGACATTCCGCGTGGGGCCATTGAACCAGCGCCGCAGCATCCGGCCGCCCATCGGTGTGGCGCACCGGTCAAACAGGCCAACCAGCGAAAGGGCGTTCTGTCCGCTTTGGGATTTTTCTATTTCGAGGTTGGCGCGGGTGACCGCGTCAATCACTATCGCGCTGTCCGGGCTTTCAAATTCGATTTCCCGGATATGCGGTATCGTCTGTTCGCGCAGGTCCCTGATGTAATGAATCAGGGCGCCCGCGGAGCGGGTTGCCAGCGGATGACGGTGACAGTCAAAAGGCTCCAGCGTTCGTGTCGAGAAAAGATCACACAGAATATGTGTGGCGCGGGCCGTGTCGAAATACCAGTCCGGGATCGTGGTCTCATTGCCCAGGTTGAACAAGTTCACCTGATTCTCTCCGACCAATATTTCCGCGGCATTGAAGCGCATCAACTCGCTGTCCAACTGTTCCCGAGACTCGATTTCATAACCCTTGAACCGTCCGCTGGAAATTTCCAGTGTGGCGATCCCGGTTCTGCCGTTATTCTCGAACAGCGCTGCGGTAATGTTCTCCTCCCGGTCAGCCAGCAGGGTTTCTTCGGTCAGGGTTCCCGGAGTGATCACCCGCACGACCTTCCTCTCCACCGGGCCTTTTGATGTAGCCGGGTCACCGATTTGCTCACAGATTGCCACCGATACCTGTTGCTTTAACAGTCTGGCAAGATACTGATCGGCGCTGTGCCAGGGCACGCCGGCCATCGGGATGGGGGAGCCGTCCGATTTCCCCCTGGCGGTCAATGTGATGTCGAGCAGCCTGGCCGCTTTTTCTGCGTCGTCATAAAAGAGCTCGTAGAAATCACCCATCCGATAGAACAGCAGGATATCCGGATAGTCCGCCTTGATCTTGAGATACTGGCGCATCATCGGGGTATGCGCCGAGAACGGACCGGATGAGGTCATAAAACATCGCCCAGAACGGGTTTGATCAGGAACAGCAACTCGTTGAATATTTTCGGATTTGCACAGATTATGTTGCCGTTTTCCAGAAAGTCCTGTTTGCCTTCGAAATCCGCGACCAGACCACGCGCTTCACGCACGATCAGGCTTCCGGCGGCTATATCCCAGATTTTGAGTCGCGGCTGCCAAAAAGCATCCGTGCGCCCGCAGGCGATGTATGCCAGATCAAGCGCGGTGGAACCGGTGTGGCGGATACCGGCTGACTTCTTGACTACTTCATCCATGCATTTGAGCCAGACATCGAAATGTGGCAAATCCGGCGCCGGGTAGCCCACCGTCACTAGACTGTTCTCCAGTTGTGTCTGGCCACTGACCCGGATTCTTCTGTTGTCGAGTTGAGCGCCTTGTCCGCGGGAAGCGGTAAACAGTTCGTTGCGTAATGGATTGAATATGATGCCGTGTTCCATCCGGCCCTTGCAGCGGATGC
Organism: Candidatus Poriferihabitaceae bacterium; assembly: GCA_965214205.1. Taxonomy (GTDB): domain Bacteria; phylum Pseudomonadota; class Gammaproteobacteria; order Arenicellales; family Poriferihabitantaceae. Next base: position 1,912,737 of record OZ243941.1, read on the forward strand.
CAATCGACACCACGTAATCCGGGTGGCCATGCAGGAAATTGGTGGTGCCGTCCAGCGGGTCGATAATCCACTCCACGTCATCCTTGCTGGTCAGGGCTTCGGCGGATGTGCGCGCGCTGCCGCTTTCTTCCGCGATGATTCGATGATGCGGGTACGCGCGCTGGATGACCTCGATGATCTCATCCTCCGCCGCCTGATCCACTTCAGAGACAAAATCATTTCTTCCTTTCTTCTCCACGGCGAGCCGGTCCACCTGATCCATATACCGGATTATGATATTCCCGGCGTTGCGCGCCGCCTTGATTCCTACGTTTACCAACGGATTCATTAGAATCTCCCCAAAGTTATATCCATGAATTATGTGTCAGTTCACTTCCTGACAGGGCCAGCTCTCAAAAAGTGACGGCCTATTCCTTTTTATTGGAATCGAGACTGACAACCTGACGCCCGATATAATCATTCAACTGTTGGTCATAGCGGCTGGTCGCGCCGGCATTTTCAGTGCGGACGAAGGGGCGCCAACGCGGGGCAGTTTCCGATTCCGGCATGTCTCCGGTGATCGTCACACGCTGAATAATGCGTTGCCCGTCAAAATCGTTTAACACGAAATGCTGTGTACAGCGATTATCCCACATTGCAATAGCGCCGTCAGTCCAGTGATACCGCACCGTAAAGCGGGGGCTTGAAATCCAGCGGGTTAGATAACCGAGCAGCAGGTCGCTCTCAACAGCGCTTAATTCAACGATACGGCGCGTAAAATGTTCATTCACGAACAGTACCTTTCGCCGGGTTACCGGATGTGTCCTGACAACGGGATGAACCGCGCAAACCTCCGGCTTGCCATGCGGCGCCGCGTCATGCAGCGCCGTCAACCCATCACAGAGGTCGCGCAACGGCTCCGACAACGCTTCATAGGCGGAGTATGTATTTGCCCAAAGCGTATCGCCGCCCGCATCCGGGCATTCGATCATATTCAGGACGGACATGATCGAAGGTTGGGCCTGAAAACTGATGTCACTGTGCCATTCGTCCGCCACGCCACCGTGACTTGCCGCCAATTCAAATATTTCAGGATGTCTGGTGAACGGACTGTTCAGATTAGGATGGGATTCGAGGGTCCCGAAGTGGCGGCCAAACCGGACGTGAGCCTCGACATCGAGGAACTGTCCGGGGAAGAACAGCGCCAGATGCTGCAATAACAGGGCTTTGATTTTTTCAATATCTTCAGGCGTGACTTCGTTCAGGTCCGGGCCGCGAATTTCGGCGCCCAGCGAACCTGCCAGACGGGTAACGGTCCATGACGGGTGAGCGGGCACTTTCAGATTTCCGGGTTGAGCGCCATTCGGGTCAGGGCCGAGAGAGACTGCCTCTGTACGTTATTATGATCAAAGTTATCCGCGGACAGCCAGGCCTGATAGGCCGCGTTGACCGCCGGCCATTCCCGGTCGAGGATCGAAAACCAGGCCGTATCCCGATTGCGGCCCTTGCTGATTGTGGCCTGGCGGAAAACGCCTTCGAAGGTAAACCCCAGTCGTTTGGCCGCGTCGCAGGATTTCCGATTCAGGGCGTTGCATTTCCATTCATAGCGCCGGTAACCCATGTCGAAGGCGTTCTTCATCATCAGATACATGGCTTCGGTCGCCGCGCAGGTACTTTGCAAGACCGGGGAATAGTTGATATGCCCCACCTCGATTGAGCCGGACTCCGGCTTGATTCGCAGGTAACTGGCGATGCCCGACGCCAGGCCGGTCTGATTATCCATAATCGCATAGAAAAAGGGGTCTCCGTTAAAACACTCCTGGTTCATCCACCGCTGATAGTCCCCAAGGGTTTCAAATGGCCCGTAAGGCAGATAAACCCAGATCCGGTTTTCCGCATCCCGCAGGCAGGCGTCGAACAACTGTTCACTGTGTTTGTCGAGGTCAAGAGGTTCACATCGGCAATATCGCCCCTCAAGAATTCTACTGTCCGGGGACCCGGCGTCCTGCCAGTCATTGACTTCAAAACCGATGGTCAGGCCCAGTTCATTGGTCGGGTTTGGGGGGGCTGCGGCGGTCATACATTTTACCCGGAAGGTTCGAGGATCCGCGCAAGGTCGTCGATCAAATCCTGGCTGTCTTCCAGGCCAACGGACAATCTGAACAATCCGTCGCCAGCCACGTCCCGGTATTTTTCCAGTTCGACGCCGGTCAGCCGGAAAGAGGATTCGATCAGGTCATCGGTGCCCATCAGGAAAATCAGGCTACGATGATGGCCCAGGGAAACCGCATAGTGAATGGTCTGGAGTTCCTCCATCATTTTCAGGGCAACGGTTTCCGCGCGCCTGACCCGAAAAGCGATCATGCCCGAAAAATTATCCATCTGTTTGCTCGCCAGGTCATGCTGGGGATGGGACTCATGCCCCGGATACAGCATAAGTTCGACACTCGGATGCTGATGGAGGAAGTCCGCAATGGCCAGGGCGTTTTTCTGATGCTCCCGCATTCGTAACGGCAGGGTGGCGGCGCCGCGCATGGTCAGCCAGGCGTTGAACGGGCTGATTATACCGCCGTAGTGCATCACCCCGGATTCGCGCATTTGCGTAATCAGCGCGGCGCTGCCCAGGGCCGCCCCGCCCAGCGTATCGCCGTGTCCCGAAATATATTTGGTCAGGGAATGCACCACCAAGTCCGCGCCCAGGTCCAGCGGTCGCGTCGCGACCGGGCCGGCAAAAGTGGAATCGACCACCAGAATCGCGTTGTTTGCGTGAGCAATCCTGGCCGCCTTCCTGATATCAGTTATCCGAAGCAGGGGATTGGAAGGGGTTTCAATCCAGATCATTCGGGTATTGTCCCGGATAGCCGCGGCAATATTGTCCGGCTCGGATGTGTCTACAGGTGTCGTTTCAACGCCATTCGCCGGCAACAGGTCTCTGGCGATTTCCGCGGTGCCCGGATAATTCGTGTTGCTGATAATCAGATGGTCCCCGCTTTTCAACAGGCTGAATAAAACCCCGGACGACGCCGCCATACCCGAGGCAAAGGCGATACATTGTTCCGCGTTTTCGAGCAGGGCCAGCTTGATTTCCAGTTGACGCACAGTGGGGTTCGACCAGCGTGTATAAACGAATGGACTGTTCTCATCCATATTGTTTACCGAAAAGCTGATTGGCTCTCCGACGACGAAGGCGCTGGACATGACAATGTTGGGAGCCGACGCCCCGGTCTGCGGGTCTGCGGCCTCGCCGCCATGAATCGCAATAGTCTGCATACCTTTTTTATTCATAAACAGTTCGCCTCGCCGTGAATTTGAAAAACAGCCCTGCGGTTTACCATGATCAACCAGGATTGTAAATTTATTTCTCAGCCGCCAGATAAACAATCCAGCACGGGTCATCCTGACCGTGTTCGGTGGGAGTATATTCACCGTTTCCCTCGCCGGTTGCCTCATCGGTTCCTTCCCAGTAAACCGTGACCTTGCTGAAACCCGCCTCAATCATCAATTCCCGCAATTCGGGCAATGTCCACATTCTCCAGTCGTAGGTAAACGCTCTTTTCATTTTCGAACCATCCTCGAATTTGAAGTGTATATGACAAAGGATATGGCCGGTGATGGGGTCGAAGCGAGCCTGATGCCAGTAATATTTGAAGCCCTCGTGGCTGGTTTTCTCCTTTATTTCGCGCCAGGACTCGTGGCCACCGTAAGCGTCAATGAACAGGACGCCACCCTCGGTCAGGCCCTGCCGCGCTTTTTTAAAATACTGGCCGAGAGTCTGGCGGGTTTTGAAGACCTGATAGCTGAAATTCATCCCCAGAATCATATCCGCCTTCTGCCCGGAATAGTCCAATACATCGACATGAACTAATTCAATCCGGTTTCTCTGATGCGCGTTCAGGCGGGACAGGTTATGCCGGGTTGCCCAATCGAGCGCCTCCTGACTCAAATCGAGACCGATTGCCCGATTTTCAATGTTTCTGTGGACCCACTCACAGCAGAGTTTGGCGGTTCCGCAAAAATCCTCTCTCAGAATTTCCGCGTTGCGGCCCCGTAACGCCAAAAAACTCTGCTCGACAAACGTGATCTCCGGCTCCACGCATTGAACCGCTTTTTCATAATACTCATAGCGGTCAGCGACACTGGCCATCGTTCGTTTTTTCGGGGACATTTTCAAACCGGATATGTGCGGGAATGGGGTTTGGTCAGTTACAATATACCATCGAAGTTCCATTTTGTTGGCGAATCAATTATGGCGAACAAACAACTTGTAGTACTACGGCATGCTAAATCCGACTGGTACAGCGGCGCCACCTCTGACTATGACCGCCCATTGAATGACCGCGGTTGCCGGGACGCTCCACGGGTCGGCCAATGGCTTGGCGAAAATGGTTACCGGCCGGAGCATATATTATGTTCCGGCGCCGAGCGAACCCGACAGACATTGAGTCTGGTAATTCAGGGCAGTGAGGGCCACGGCAGTGAATGGAAAGACATTCCGACCGATGTGTCAGATGACCTGTACCATGCCGGGGAATCGTTCCTCACAGACCGGATAGCGACCGCATTCAGTTACTGCGGCGCCTTGATGGTGGTGGGTCACAATCCGGGGATGGACATGCTTGTGATGCGGTTTTGCCCACAACTCGAGCTGAGCGCCAGCGGCAAACTGATGACTACCGCCGCCTGCGCGGTCATTGGCTTTGATGACGAGGATTTGACCAACCCCGTACTGATTGATTTCCGGCGGCCCTGACCAACGCAACATAACTTGACCTGATGTAAGGTTTGCAAGATAATCGCGCGGTCGCTCTCAGCCTGGATTGCACCTTCAGGGTGACCTTTTATTTGCACCCGCGCAATCGGGTCAACCCACACTTAACCCATACAGGAAATTCAAATGGATGACAATAAACGCAAGGCTCTGGAAGCTGCGCTGGGTCAGATAGATCGGCAGTTCGGTAAAGGATCAGTGATGCGTCTGGGTGATTCCGATGTCGCCCAGGATATCCAGTCTTATTCCACCGGCTCGCTGGGATTGGATATCGCTCTGGGCATTGGTGGATTGCCGCGGGGCCGGATCATCGAGGTTTATGGCCCCGAATCCTCTGGTAAAACGACATTGACCCTGTCGGTCATCGCCCAGGCGCAGAAACTCGGAGGCACCGCAGCCTTTATCGACGCGGAACACGCGCTGGATCCGGGTTATGCGGAAAGGCTTGGCGTCAATATCGACGATCTTCTGGTTTCCCAGCCGGACACCGGCGAACAAGCGCTGGAAATTGCCGATATGCTGGTTCGTTCCGCCGCGGTGGATGTAGTCGTCATTGACTCGGTCGCCGCGCTGACCCCCAAGGCCGAGATAGAAGGCGAAATGGGGGATCATCATGTCGGACTGCAAGCCCGGTTGATGTCCCAGGCGTTGCGCAAGCTGACCGCCAACATCAAACGTTCCAACACCATGGTTATTTTCATTAACCAGATCCGGATGAAAATCGGCGTGATGTTCGGCAACCCCGAAACCACAACCGGCGGTAACGCGCTGAAGTTCTACGCTTCGGTCAGGCTGGATATACGGCGGATCGGCGCGATCAAGAAAGGCGACGAAATACTCGGTAACCAGACCCGCGTGAAAGTGGTCAAGAACAAGGTCGCCCCACCGTTCAAACAGACCGAATTCGATATTCTCTATAACGAGGGAGTCTCGAAACACGGCGAATTGATTGACCTCGGAGTAGAGGTGGGCGCGATTGAAAAATCCGGCGCCTGGTACAGTTACGGAGCGGACCGGATCGGGCAGGGGAGAGACAACGTACGCGCCTACCTGAAGGAAAATCCGGATACCGCCGATCAGATCGAGCGTATCATCAAGGGCAAGAAAGGTCTCGACGACGACGGTAAAGAGTAAGATATAATTCATTGATAAAAAAAGATAATTGCAACCGCGAGCAGTCTGGCGACGAAGCGGCGATCAAATCGTTGACGGACCGTGCTCTGGGGTATCTGGTCAGACGCGAACACAGCGCCCGGGAACTTGCCAGAAAGCTGGAAAATCACGGGCCGTCCAGCGCCGTGGAGCGGGTTATCGATCAACTGCGGGAGTGCGGCGAACAGTCCGATACCCGATTCGCTGAAATGCTGTGCCGGTCACGGTTCAACAGCGGCAAGGGGCCTGTCCGGTTATTGCATGAACTCAAGGAGCACCGGATCGACGACGAAATCATTTCCGCCACCATGCTGGAATACGAGGATCGCTGGACGGAGCTCGCGGATCGGGTGAGGTCGAAAAAATTCGGCGACGCGGCGCCGACGAGCTTGCGCGAGTGGAGCAGACAGGCGCGATTCCTGCAACAACGCGGGTTTTCGATCAACCACTTTGGACGGTATGAAGACTAGCGGAAAATAGTTCTGAACCATGAAAATAACTGAAATTCGTCAAAGGTTTATCGCCTATTTTAAGAATAAGGGTCATCAGGAGGTACCCAGCAGTTCCCTGGTTCCGGGCAATGACCCGACATTGCTGTTTACCAACTCCGGAATGGTTCAATTCAAGGATTTGTTTCTCGGAGAGGAAAGAAGAGATTACCAGCGGGCGGTCACTTCCCAGCGCTGCGTCCGGGCCGGTGGCAAACATAATGATCTTGAGAATGTCGGTTATACCGCGAGACATCATACTTTCTTCGAGATGCTCGGAAATTTCAGCTTTGGCGACTACTTCAAGGAAGACGCGATCCGCTACGCCTGGGAATTGCTGACCGTTGAATTCGGTCTGCCTCCGGATCGGCTATGGGTGACGATATTCGAAGAAGACGATGAATCGGAATCCATCTGGGTCAACGACATTGGAGTGCCGAAGGACCGCGTTACCCGGATTGGCGCAAAGGACAATTTCTGGCAGATGGGGGACACCGGCCCATGCGGGCCCTGTTCCGAGATTTTCTACGACCATGGACCGGAAATCGAAGGCGGCCCTCCAGGCTCCCCGGACGAGGATGGCGACCGTTTTGTGGAAATCTGGAATCTGGTATTCATGCAATTCAATCGCAGCGCCGACGGACAGTTGACGCCGCTGCCGAAACCTTCAGTCGATACCGGAATGGGACTGGAACGAATGGCGACGGTCTTGCAAGGGGTGCACAGCAATTACGAAACCGACCTGTTCGACAACCTGATCACCGCCATTGCCCGGATTCTGGATATCCAGGATCTGGATAACAAATCATTGCGCGTGATCGCCGACCACATCCGGTCCACCTCGTTCCTGATTGTCGATGGCGTGATCCCCTCCAATGAAGGCCGTGGCTATGTCTTGCGCCGGATCATCCGCCGCGCCATCCGGCACGGCTACCAGTTAGGCCGCAAGGCGCCGTTCATGCACCTGCTGGTGGAGCCGTTGATTCTGGAAATGGGGGATGTTTTCCCCGAGCTGGTCGACGCCCGTGAACGCGTAGCGCGGGCGTTGCAACTGGAAAATGAAAAATTCAATGAAACCCTGGATCAGGGATTGAAAATTCTTGATCAGGAGATTTCCGGTCTTGACGGCTCTGTAATTACCGGGGAAAGTGTTTTCAAACTTTATGACACCTATGGGTTCCCGGCGGATTTGACAGCCGATATCGCCAGAGAACGCGGCCTGACCATCGACAGCGAAGGATTTGAAGTTCAAATGGAAGCCCAGCGCAAGCGCGCGCGTTCCGCAAACCGGTTCGTGGACAGCGCCCGGATGCGGATTGAGGGCATGGAAAAAACGCCCTTCGTCGGGTACCGGAATCTTGAGCGCCCCATACAGATACTGGCCGTTCTGGAAGATGAGCGGCCTGTCGAACAACTGCGGCAGGGGCAGACGGGCATGGTGATTCTTTCCGAATCTCCGTTTTACGCCGAGAGCGGAGGGCAGGTCGGGGATAAAGGGCAAATTCTCCTTGATCAGGGTGAGTTTGCCGTTTCAGATACCCAATATCTGGCCAACCAGGTGATTGGACTCTTCGGCACAGTTGTGTCCGGCCAGGTTGGAGTCGGGGACGAGGGCGCCGCCCGTGTCAAAGCGGATTCGCGTTACAACAGCGCGAACAATCACTCCGCGACCCACCTGCTGCACGCGGCCCTGAAGAACGTACTGGGAGAGCATATCGAACAGAAAGGTTCTCTGGTTGACCCTGCCCGGTTGCGGTTTGATTTCTCCCATTTCGAACCGGTCACCGATGAGCGGCTAAGGGAAATCGAATCCCTGGTCAATCTGGAAATCCGGGCCAACCATGCGGTCCAGGTCAATGTCATGAAGCTGGAAGAAGCGAAATCCCAGGGCGCAGTCGCCTTATTCGGAGAAAAGTATGAAGACCCGGTCCGGGTAATCCGGATGGGGGGTTTTTCCTGCGAATTGTGTGGCGGCACTCATGTATCGCGCACCGGCGATATCGGGATGTTCCGGATTCTCTCTGAAACCGGTATTGCAGCCGGAGTCAGGCGAATCGAGGCGGTGACCGCCGGCGCTGCCGAGCAATATGTCAGTGACCAGCTATCACTGTTGGAGCAACTGGTGGCTTCACTGAAAACCTCGCCGGACCAAGCGCTTGAACGAGTCAGCGGGATGCTGGAAATCCAGAAGCGACAGCAAAGGCAGATTCAATCCTTACAGACAAAACTGGCCACCGGCTCGGGCAATCCGGAGGATATCAGGGAAATCAATGGCGTCAGGTTTGTCACCATCCGCCAGGACGGCGCCGACGTGAAATCCATGCGTATGATGATTGACCAATGGCGCAGCAGGGGGGAGAGCGGGGTCGTGCTGGTGGCGTCGGCAAGTGACGACAAGGTGGCGCTGATCGCCGGAGTGAGCCAGGATTTGACCGGAGAGCTCAAGGCCAACCAGTTGATTCAGGCCATTTCCCCGATTGTAGACGGTAAGGGAGGAGGGCGCCCCGACCTGGCCCAGGGAGGCGGGCCCAACATTGAAAATATCGAACCGGCGATTGAGGCCGCCTGCAAATGGGTGGAATCAAGCACGGCTGGCATGAATTGAAGCAGAACAATCAATAGCAATAAATTGGCGCTCATCGTCGAAAAATATGGCGGTACATCGGTCGGGTCCCTGGAACGGATCAAGGCGGTGGCCGAAAATATTCTCAAAAGCGTGGAAAATAACGACAAGCTGGTCGTGGTCGTATCCGCGATGAGCGGGGAAACCAATCGCCTGATTGCGTTAGCCAACCAGATTTCCGATAATCCGTCCCCCCGGGAAATGGATACCCTGGTGACTACAGGCGAGCAGGTGACTATTGCGCTATTGTCGATGACGTTGCAGGAACTTGGAGTATCGGCCTGCTCCTACACCGGCTTCCAGATTCCGATTCTGACCGACGGTTTCCATGGCAAGGCCAGAATAGAAAATATCAACACGGAAAAAATACTCCGCGATCTGGAGCAGGGGCGGGTAGTCGTCGTGGCCGGTTTTCAGGGAATCAGCGGCGCTAACAATATCACCACCCTGGGCAGAGGGGGCACTGACACCACGGCTGTCGCCATGGCCGCGGCGCTGCAAGCCGATGAATGCAGGATATTCACCGACGTGGACGGCGTTTACACCGCCGACCCGCGAGTAGTGGAGAATGCGCACAGACTGGATCGGATTACGTTTGAGGAAATGCTGGAATTATCAGGCTCCGGAGCGAAGGTCATGCAGATTCGGTCCGTGGAATTTGCGAGCAAATACAATGTCCCGTTGAAAGTGCTTTCCTCCTTCGAGCCGGGTCCGGGAACATTGATCAGTTATGAGGACAAAAATGTGGAAAAACCTTTGATTTCAGGCATTACTTCGGCGGATAATGAAGCCAAGATCACCATTCGCGGGGTGCCGGACAAACCAGGGATTGCCTACAGCCTGTTGGGGCCAATCTCCGACGCCCAGATTATTGTGGATATGATCGTCCAGAATATCGGACTGGACGGCTTGACGGATTTCACGTTTACCGTCAACCGGGACGACCTGCAAAGGAGCATTGACCTGCTGGAACCGATTGTGAAATCACTGGGCGCCGAGACCTTGGCCGGAGACACCAATCTCGCCAAAATTTCAGTAGTCGGAGTCGGTATGCGCTCACATGCAGGCATTGCAACCCGGATGTTTCATGCCCTGTCGGAGAAAGGAATCAATATTCAGATGATCTCCACATCCGAAATCAAGATTTCTGTTACTATCGACAGGGAATATGCAGAATTGGCGGTTCGGGCGTTGCATAATGCGTTCGAACTTGATCAAATCTACAAATAGATGTTGTGAGGTAGACCTGAGTACAGATTTTTGTGTTGGAAACTGGTATTAGGGTGTCAAAGGCAGACCAAAGTTTGACGAAGTATGAATATCAGTTAAACTGTAATTTAAAACGGGAGCATGACAAAATGTTGATCCTTACCCGCCGAATCGGCGAATCCGTATATATTGGTGATGATGTTCGTTTAACCGTACTGGGCGTGCGTGGAACACAAGTTCGAATCGGAATTAACGCGCCAAAAGAAGTTCCGGTCCACCGGGAAGAGATTTATTACCGCATCAAGCATGAGCAAGACGGTGTTGAGGACATTGATGATGACGGGAATTATCATCATGAGTACGATGATGATGATGGCGGTGACCCGCACAACGTCTGACCGGTTCTAATCCAGCAACCCGGCCGCTGCCGAGCAAGGCGGCATGCGAGATGGTTGCGTCCATCAACAACGGAGAGATGGCCGAGCGGCTGAAGGCGCTCCCCTGCTAAGGGAGTATACGTTAATAGCGTATCGAGGGTTCGAATCCCTCTCTCTCCGCCATACTTGTCATGCCTAATTGCAGACATTCATACATCAAATGATTCTGGATGCTATGAACTCGATATTCTCGCTTCCGACACCGTGCGCGGTTGCCAGTTCACGCCAGCGTCCGATTGCTGATTTTGTTTGATCAATCGCTTCATCAATGATCTTGCGGGGTAATTTGGCTTCCAGACCCAGCTGGACAAGATTCGCTTTTTCTGGATTTTTTCCTTCACCCATGACCGTGGTACTTTGTTCGCCACGAGGCCCCCAGGAAAAAGTCAGATCATAAGCCGGAGAAAGGCTCCAGCCGCCATCCCGGCCCATCAGGAAACTGAAGTTTTTGGCATGGTCATCCCGGTTATGCGCCAACACGTTGAATACGGCCAGGCGATACATCTTTTCCACTTCTCGTATATCTCTGGTCAGAATCATGGTCAATGCGATCAGGTCTTCATAATCAAGAGACGGTGTCCTGAAATCGGAATGGAGCAGCCCGCCTGCGGTGTGACTATGTAACCGTTTGCCGTCATACCGATCAAATCTCCTTGTCGCAAAATAACCCGGCCCTTCATCGGATGGGAACAGATGGACGGGTTCCATCTGCAAACCGGCATCTTTCGCCATCAGTGCATAGACGTACTCGATAGCGCCAGCATCGAGTCCATCGTTCACCGTTGGAAATTTGACCAGCCATGGATCATACCCGGATTGAAGTCCGTAAATACCATGAATGACCCGTTCCCGATTATGACTGACACCAATCATAGCCTTGGGGCGCGCACCGGCAGATGAGCCGTTGAGCATTAAAAGCTCTCTCAATATGTTGGTTGCTTCACCTTCGAGAACCTGTTCGGCATGGGTAGCCAGTGTATCCAGATTAATATTTCCCGGAGATGTATTCCCGGTATGACAAGGTTCATAGACCAACGCTCCCATGCCCGTGTTTCCGACATGAGCCAGACGGTCCAGCGGCGAGAGTTGGTTAGGCGTAATGCCGTCCAAACGTACACTACGGTCCAGCAACAATCGCCCCCAGCCATCTGGCAGACTATCGCTGAAGACACCCGGAAGACCTCCAAACAAAAAAGGGTCGAATGTTTGTATACCTGGCTTCAGTGGGCATCTGATTGGTGAAATTTCCATTCCGCGATCAAGGAATGAGGCATCGTACTCAAAATAAATCCGATGCTCTCGACTCGCCAGCTTGCCTACAGCGATTGCCGTGTCATCAAACGAGAGGGCGACCTTAATCAGATTGATGGGGTCAAAGCTCACGTACGCCATCCCTTTTTACGTTTTTTTACCGGGCTGGGGTGCAATACCTCGTCAATGGACTGAAAATCCCTGTTTTTCGGTTCCAGCGCCGATACGATTTCCTCAAGCCCATCCAGTACCATCAGGAGCTTGAGAAAGGACTCCAGGGAAATCAGGCCTTTCTGCTCAAACTTGCGTAATGTTGGCAGACTTACTCCGGATCTTTTAGCCAGACCTTCCTGTGTCAAGCCCTGCTGCAAGCGCCTTGCTCTCAGGTGGATTGTAAGCTGTTGTTGCGCTCTGGATAGAGTGATAAGTGATTCCATTGTATCAGTATTATACAATAAATTGATAATACTGATACAATAATATTAGTATTGAGTCCAATCAAGGCGGTGGCGAGAGAGGTATTACAGGACTCCAGCAACTCGATCAAAACCTCGTTTTCACAACCCGTCCAGAGCTTGTTTCAGGTCAATGATCAGATCATCAGACGATTCAAGGCCGGCGGAGAGTCGTACCAGTCCGTCGGTGATTCCTGCCGCCATACGCTCCTCGCGGGGCATGTCTGCATGAGTCATGGTCACCGAGTGAGTGACCAGGGATTCGACTGAACCGAGATTCTCGGCCAGGCTCCATAGTTGGAGTGTGTCCATCAGCTTCTTGCCGGATGCGACTCCGCCTTTTACCTCGAACCAGAGCATGGAGCCGTGACCACTCGCCTGTCTGTCGGCCAGTTCCTTTTGCGGGAAGGAATCCAGTCCGGGGTAGGCGACGCGCTCGACCATCGGATGGGTTTCCAGGAATGTGGCGATTGCAAGCGCATTGGCCGATTGCGCTTCGAGCCGTGTGCTCATGGTTTTACATCCTTGCAGGGTATAAAACGCAACCATCGGGGACATATTGGAGCCGAGGCAATTTCTGACGAACTTGATGTCCTCCAGATGGGCTTCGCTTTCCGCGGTAATGGAGCCGCCGACACTGATATTGTGTCCTTCCATGAATTTGGTCGTGCTGTGGAGCGTAATATCCGCGCCCAATTCCAAAGGCCGCTGGTAGTAGGGAGTGAGGAATGTGTTGTCCACCACATGGGGGATGCCATTCGCCCTGGCGATTTCAGAAATCGCGGCGATGTCGGTCAGCTTCAAGGTGGGGTTGGCCGGGGTTTCGGTGAAAATCAGCCGGGTATTGTCGCGAATCGCCTCCTTGACGTTGGCCGGTTCCGAGGTATCCACGAAGCTGGCTTGCAGGTTGAACCGGTTGAGCACCTTGGTCGTTACCCGGTGAGTGCCGCCATAAACCACATCGGACAGAATGACGTGATCCCCCGCATTTAAAAGTCCCATCAGGGTACAACTGGTCGCCGCCATGCCGGTGGCGAAACAGGCGCTGCCAAAGCCGCCTTCAAGGGCGGTGATCCGATTCTCCAGGGCGACCACCGTCGGATTCCCCGACCGACTGTACGAATAGCCCTTTTCCATATACGTGTCCACCGATTCCTGTACATACGTGGTTGACTGGTAGATCGGTGTCAGTATGGCGCCGGTAACCGGGTCCGGACTTACGCCGGCGTGCACTTCTCGGGTTTTGAAATCGGGTTGTCTGTCGTCACTCATAGCGCTTCCTGAATATGTTAGGGGTAATCGTGGATGGTAATAATCGTGGGCGGTAAAGCGGCGATTCTATCACCTGATTCCCGACCCGTGCATCTTGTTCAAGGGATATTCAATCAGAGATATGCCCTGGCCAAAAAGGTCAATCCTGGTTCTGCCGATAAAAATAGTCCTCCAGAAAGTCATCGAAAGACAACGTGTCACTCTCTTCAATTTTCTGGCGATCAACATGCGATTGCCGGGCCAGCGAGACGTATTTCTGATTGATCTCCTCCGACAGCGACTCCCGCTTGAACTTGCTTTCCGATATTTCAGAAGCCTGCATCGAAAACTCATAGAAGCTCAACTCCTGATCAAACATCCGGTTGATGATTCTGGCGGAAGGGGTGGCGTTGGAATCGGCTACCTTGGCGAATTGTTTTTCGAGGGTGGCCGAGTAATCATTGTGGCCGTTCACCTGATCCAGCAACCGGGCAATCGGAGAAATCCTGTCCAGCAGCGTGTTCATTTGTTCGCGGGCGTTGACCTCCCCCCCAGGCAGCTTAATGGTGGACTGTCGGTCGCGACCATACATGACCATCGTTTGCTGGTTTTTCCGGGTCATGGAAAACTCTTCCGGGGTCATCCGCGGACTGTCCTCGAACAGGCAATACAACAGGAACAGGTCAAAAAACCGGACACAATCACCATGAATTCCAATGGGTTCAAACGGATTCAGGTCAATGCTTCGAACTTCAACATATTGCACCCCCTGGCTGTTCAATATCCGGGACGGGCTTTGTCCAGAGGAAGTGACCCGCTTGGGCCGGATGGAAGAATAGAACTCATTTTCAATCTGCAGGAGATTCGCGTTCAACTGCTGATAACCATCCACGGTCTTCACCCCGATCTTCTGGTACTCGGAATGAGGGGTCAGGATGGCATGGCGCAGCGATTCCACGAAATCCTGGACACTGTTATAACTGATTTGAATGTCGGCCTGCGCCTCGTTACTGTATCCCAGCCCGCTCAATCGCAGTGACGTGGCGTCGGGCGCGTAAAAACTGTGCCCCTCCATCTCCTGAAGCTGGTGTTCCCGGCCTCTCAGAAAGGACCGGCATACGGCCGGGGAGGCGCCGAACAGATAGGTCGCGATCCAGGAATTCCGGTGAAAATTCCGGATCAGGTCAAAATACTTGCCCGACGTGGCGTCCTGAAGCGGCTGTCCGTCATCCAGACCCAGATAATCCTTCCAGAATAGGTCGGGCATGGAAAAGTTGAAATGAATCCCGGAAACAGTCTGCATCAACGAACCGTACCGATGGCTCAATCCCTGCCGGTAGACCTCCTTCATCCTGGCGACGTTGGAACTTCCGTACCGGGCGATCGGGATTTTCTCCTCGCTCTGCACGATACAGGGCATACTGTTGACCCACAGCTTTTCTTCGCCGATATGCTGATAGGTGAAATGGTGGATGTCGTAGAGTTCCTTCAACAGGGCGTCAATATTGTCATGTACGCCGGTGACGAATTCCAGCAGGGATTCGGAATAATCTGTCGTGATCGAAGGATGGGTAAGGCTGGAGCCAATGGCCCGGGGATGGCGGGTTTGCGCCAGCGTTCCGTCCACAGCCACGCGCAAGCTCTCCTTTTCCAGCCCCCTTTGCAGATGTTTCAAATGTTGGTCGATGGACCGGGATACCAGAGAATCGAGAGTCTTTTCTATTATTGTAGTCACTTGGCGTTTTTCTTACTGTTGATGGCAATTCAAGTTGGGACTATGACAGAGTCTGAATCCGTGACGGCATGGTAAAATCGGGAATACCATGATTACCTCGCCCTCACTCCCACGAAAAACTTTCGCGGTTGCGCCCATGCTCGACATGACGGATCGGCACTGCCGTTCATTCTTGCGCCTCTTTTCACGAAATTTCAGATTGTATACAGAAATGAAAGTGGCGGGTTCGATTATTTACGGAGATCGAGGCCGATTTCTCGAATTTGACAGCGCGGAGCATCCCCTGGCGCTGCAGATCGGAGGTTGCAACCCGGATGAACTCGCATTTTGTGCAGGAGTGGCCGAACAATGGGGCTATGACGAAATCAACCTCAATGTCGGTTGCCCGAGTGACCGGGTACAGAACGCGCAATTCGGAGCCTGCCTGATGGCGAAGCCCGAACTGGTCGCGCAATGCGTGAAATCCATGATCAACGCCGTATCCATCCCGGTCACAGTGAAAACCCGGATTGGCATTGATGACATGGACAGCTACCGGAACCTGTCGAATTTTGTCAGCCAGGTGGCGGACGGCGGCGGCCAAACCTTTATCATTCACGCCCGCAAAGCCTGGTTGAAAGGATTGAGTCCGAAAGAGAACCGGACGATCCCGCCCCTGGATTACGAGACAGTGTACAGACTGAAAACAGAGTATCCGGAACTGAATATCATCATCAACGGCGGCATCTGCAACGCAGACCAGATCGCGACCCATTTACAATACACGGATGGCGTCATGATGGGCCGGGAGGCGTACCGGAACCCCTGGATATTGCGAGAGATCGACCAGCGTTTCTTCGGCAGTCAAAGCGAGGCTGGCAACCAGGGCGGGGCAGCCTCAAAACCGGACGAATTCCGGACGCGCGGCGACCTGATTCGCGCATTCTTCCCCTACATTGAAGATCAGCTCGCCAAAGGCGCTTGTCTGTGGCATATCACCCGGCATATACTGGGGCTTTACCACGGTCAACCCGGCGCCAGGACCTGGCGGCGGCATCTGTCCACGCACGGTCCCGGAAAAAATGCCGGTCTTGAAGTGATTCAACAGGCGTTGAAACAGGTGGAGGATTCAGCGGAAAACGGTCAGATGGTTGACCAGCGCCCAACAAGGGTGGCGGCCTATGCTTGAGTATCTGGATTTCGAGACCCTGCTGAGGCTGATCCCGTTCATCGCGATCCTGACCTTGCTGGTAGTCTGGGAATTGATCTTCCCCAGGAGGGCAGGGTCCGGGCGCCGGCTCAGATGGCCGTCCAATTTCGGGATTTTCCTGATTGACGTGGCCATGCTGGTGGCGTTGCCGGTCTCCGCGATCTCCGCCGCCCTGGTCTCGATAGAATACAAATTCGGCCTGTTTTTCCAGATGGAGGCCCCGTTCTGGCCGAAAGTCATTTTCTGCCTGATCGCGCTGGACCTGCTGGTCTACTGGCAACACCGGCTATTTCACCGGTTTCACATATTGTGGCGGGTGCATCGTATGCACCATACCGATACCGCCTTTGACATCACCACGGCCCTGCGTTTTCATCCAATCGAAATATTCGTGTCGATATTGCTGAAAGCAGGCGTGATCATCCTGCTTGGCGCCCCCGTGCTGGCGGTCATTCTCTTTGAAATCATATTGAACGGCGCCGCCATGTTTAATCACAGCAACATCCGCATACCGCTATGGCTGGACCGGGTCGTTCGCTGGGTGATTGTCACCCCCGATATGCACCGGGTGCACCACTCCATTCATAAAAAGGAATACAGTCATAATTTCGGGTTCTGTCTGTCTGTCTGGGATCGGCTGTTCCGCAGTTATACCCCCCAGCCCGAAGACGGGCACCAGGCTATGGTCATCGGCCTGGAAGTATTCAACACGCCCGAAGAGGCCCGGCTGGACAAACTGATCAGCCAGCCGTTCAGGAACTCATAGATACGACAGAGAATGCCGATTCATCCGGAACTACTCAAGGCGCTGGTCTGCCCCGCTACAAAACTGCCTGTTTCCATGCTGGATTCGAACCGGCTGGAAAAACTGAATCATCTGATCAGTGAAGGCGCAATCGAAACCCTGGGCGGTCAACCCGTCAGCCAACCCCTGACAGAAGCCCTGATCACCAGAAACAATCAAACCATCTACCGCGTCGAGCGGGGGATTCCGGTCATGCTGGAGGGACAGGCCATAGCCGCGGACCAGATTGCGGGATAGCCGGAATTGCGATCTGTGTCCCGACGGTTGCCAAATCCCGCAATTATTCGTAAAGTCAAATCGGAATCATACAAAACAAGAGTCCAACCATGTCCGAAGATAAAATCTATGAGGTAAACAGTGATATTGCCGCCAAAGCTCATGTGACAGACGCGCAATATCTGGAAATGTATCAACAATCCATCGACGACCCGGAGGGTTTCTGGGCGGAACAGGCGGAGAACTTTGTGGACTGGTTCAGTCCCTGGGACCAGGTGATGTCGGTCGATTATCACAAGGCGGACATCCAATGGTTCACCGGCGCCAGGCTCAACGCCTGCTATAACTGCGTGGACCGGCACTTGCCCAGCCGCGGCGACCAGATTGCGATTATCTGGGAAGGAGATGACCCGAATGTTGACTTGTCAATTACTTACAATCATCTATTCGAGCTGGTCTGCAAGTTCTCCAACGTCCTGAAATCCCGCGGTGTGCAAAAAGGGGACCGGGTTTCAATCTATATGCCGATGATCCCGGAAGCCGCAGTAGCGATGCTGGCCTGTGCGAGAATCGGCGCCATCCACTCGATTGTTTTCGGCGGCTTCTCCCCGGACGCGCTGCGTGACCGCATCCTGGACTCGGATTGCCAGGTGGTCATCACCGCGGACGAGGGCCCGCGCGGTGGCAAAAACGTGCCGCTCAAGGAAAATGTTGAAAAGGCGCTGGAAGGCTGCCCGAATGTGCATACCACCATTGTCGTGCGGCGAACCGGCAACCCGGTCACAGCCAGTCCCGGACGGGACGTGTGGTACCATGAAGCCATGAATGACGCTTCCGCCGAGTGTCCGCCGGAGCGGATGGACGCGGAAGACCCATTGTTCATTCTGTACACCTCGGGTTCCACCGGCAAACCCAAGGGGGTTCTGCATACCACCGGCGGCTACCAGCTTTATGCCGCCATCACTCATAAATACGTGTTCGACTACCATGATGGCGATGTCTACTGGTGTACCGCCGATGTCGGCTGGGTGACGGGGCACAGCTATATCATCTATGGCCCCCTGGCCAATGGCGCGATCACCATGATGTTCGAAGGGGTGCCGGTTTATCCGGACGCGGGACGATTCTGGCAAATCGTCGACAAGCACAAGGTCAATATTTTCTACACCGCGCCCACCGCCCTGAGAGCGCTGATGGCGCAAGGGGACAGTTGGGTCAAGCGGTCGAGTCGAAGCAGCCTGCGGATATTGGGCACTGTCGGCGAACCGATCAACCCTGAGGCATGGGAGTGGTATTACCATGTAGTCGGGGAGGGCAAATGTCCGATTGCTGATACCTGGTGGCAAACGGAAACTGGAGGCATCCTGATCACCCCGCTGCCCGGCGCGACACGTCTGAAACCCGGTTCGGCCACCCGTCCCTTCTTCGGTATCCAGCCGGCCCTGATGGGTCCGGATGGCGTGGAACAGGAAGGCGCCGCTTCTGGAGATCTGGTAATCAAGCAATCCTGGCCCGGACAGATGCGCACGGTATACGGCGACCACCAACGCTTTATAGACACGTATTTCAAAACCTGGCCCGGCAACTATTTCACCGGAGACGGCGCGCGGCGGGATGAAGATGGGTACTGGTGGATTACCGGCCGGGTGGACGATGTCATCAACGTGTCGGGGCATCGAATGGGGACCGCCGAAGTCGAGAGCGCCCTGGTTCTACATGAAGAAGTGGCCGAAGCCGCGGTCGTCGGATACCCCCACGATATCAAGGGGCAGGGCATTTATGCCTACGTCACCCTGATGGTGGGGACGGAACCTTCGGACGAACTGCAGGCCGAGTTGTCTGCCCTGGTCAAAAAGGAGATCGGGCCGATTGCAAAGCCCGATGTCATCCAGTGGGCGCCCGGCCTGCCGAAAACACGATCCGGTAAAATCATGCGCCGTATATTAAGGAAAATTGCCGCTCAGGAATTTGACGATCTGGGAGATACCAGCACCCTGGCCGACCCTGCGGTGGTGGATGATTTGATCGAAAGCAGGGGAGTGTGAATTCTTCGGAATGAATGGAGAAATGGCCGGTCGGTTACAAACAGGATTCAATAATCTCAACCAATTCCCCCGGTTTTTCCACATGCAACCAATGCCCGCAATCCGTGATTGACCGGATTTGCGCGTTCGGGAACAGGCTGTGAATTTGATCGTGATGCTCCGGCAGAACATATTCGGATTGTTCACCCCGGACGAATATGATTCTGGAATCTGATACTCTATTTTCTTTATAATCAATCAGATGACAGATATTATTACGGATTGACTTTAAGTTTATTTTCCACTCATATCGGTCTTTATTTCTGATTAGATTCTGCATCAGATACTGCCTCAATGTGGTTTCAGCAATGGATTTGGCGAGTTGCGAGTCAATCTCTTTTCTGGTCTTCAGATTGACCAGATCCACTGCCTCCATGGCTCCGAGCAAGGCATTATGATCATGATTGTATTGAACAGGCGCTATATCAATCACGAAAGTGAGGTCAGTCTCGATATTGAAACGTTGTAAAAGAGTCATCAGTGTTTTCCCGCCCATACTATGACCAATTACATGAGGCTTCTGTATCGAATTTGACTCTACAAAGGCCGCGACATCTCCGGCCAGGTCAACATATCGCATGTTTTCGCGCCACGGAGACCGACCGTGATTTCGGAGATCAAGACTGATCACCCGGTAATTGTCCGCAAAGCGCCTGGCTATGTTTCGCCAGTTGGCGATTGAACCAAACAGTCCGTGGAGAATCAGGATCGTTTTATCGTTTTCTGGGCCAAGAACTTCGCTATTCAGTGGGATGGGCATGAGATCCCCCGGTCATTGTCAATCAGAATACTACATCAAAACACATTCCTGAATCTCTATCGCGGGATTTGGGCCAGATGCGGGTCAGATGTTGAGGTTAGGGAGAGGGAACTGGTAGAATGTTCCTTAAAATGTCCCTGATCGTTTGGAGGTACCTAGTGAAGAAACCCGTGACCCTGTCGATTCAACCGGGCGTCGGCCACGCAACCTGTCCGGCTCCCGCGCGGTACGCGAGCGCCGGGCTTCCATTCGGCCTCGCCGTCATCGTGCTAGGCATCTCGTTTGGTGGCGCGGGCGAGTTGCGGGCCGAGAACGAATGCGGTCTGCCCGAAGCCGGAACTCCGGTCATCTGCTCGCCCTCGAACTACGATGCGGCCACGGACGGCAACATCGTGTACCGCCCCGGCGAGACGAACGGGGACGGTTTCACCATCCGCTTCGCCGATGACCTCTCGATACGTTACGACCGTGACGACCCCGACGACGACCAGCTGGTTCTGCCTGGCGATGGAGACCCCCTCTACAGCGCCGTCAGGATCGAGACCGGCGCGGACCATACGGGCGACATCTCGCTCTTCTCTTCCGCCGACATATCGTCGAACGCGAGAGGGATTTCGGTCGGCCACTACGGGAGGTCGGGCGCGCTGCGCACGGAAGTCGCCGGTGGCTCGTTCTCGATCGAAAGCGACTGGCTGCGCGCCTTCGCCATCCACAGCTATCGTGGCGACGAGTACGACACGAACGACGAGTTCAGTGGCGACCACGATCTCATCGTCCGCGACGTCGACATTGATCTGAACGGGGGATGGAGCGGCGTCCTTGGATCCCAACGCGTCGAGGGAGACCTGAATGTCGCCGTGCGGGACTCCGACATCAGGGTCGATTCCCTTTGGGCCACTGGCGTGTTCGCCTCCCATCGCGGCAGCGGAGACGTCGACATCGATGTCCGGAGTGTTGACATTGACATTGCCGGCCCGACCACGATTGACGGAATCCTGGGCTACCATCTCGGCAGCGGCAAGACCGACATCACCGTTCGGGACAGCGCCATCGCTGTCAAGACCGAGGAAGCGGGGGCAGTCGACTCAAACGGCATAGCCTTTCTCTATGCGCGGGGAGAGGGCGGCGACCTCTCCTTCGATGTCCAGGACGTCGACATTGAGGTCTCCAGCAGCCTCGGCATCTATCACATGCGCGACAACGAGGAAGGAGGAAGGTATTTCGATGGCATCTGGGGCGGATACTGGGGTGAAGAAGGCGACATTCACGTGGATGTCCGACGTGCCGATATCGTGGTGAAGGGTGCGGACTCCGGTGGCATGTCCTTCATACATGACCGGAAGGGCGACATCGACATCGCCGCACGCGACGTCGACATCCGGGTCGAGGGCAACCGTTCCGTGGGCATTGGCGGCGGCCAGCGCCACGAGGGCACGGGCGATATCTCCATCGACGTTCGCGATTCGACCGTCGTGGCGACGGGAGAGAGCGTCGCCGGTATCCGTGCGTTCAACTTCACGGGCGAAGGCGGCATCGACATTGGTGTCGAAGGCGGAACGATTACGGCGGAGGGCGAGGGCAGTTCTGGCATTCTGGTCGGCCTCACCGGCCGGTTGTTCGACGACAGGCCTGAGCCGATCGCGGCTCCCGGCCTTCGGAACGTCACCGTGAACGCCAGCGACAACACGCGCGGAACGACAGCCGCACAGAATGTCGTCGTGAACGGGCGCGTGCGGGGCGGCTCGGGTATCGGGGCGGGGGTCCGGCTTTACGGCGGCGGCCGGGTCGAGATCGGCCCCCGTGGCAGCGTCGGCGCGGCCTCGGGCGTTGCCGTGCGGGCCGAGGGGCCCGAGGGAACCGAGCCCGCGTTGCATGTCGAGGCGCAGCTGGACGACCGCCGGGCGAACGATGCCATCGCGGGCGAGATCAGAAACGACGATGGCCGGACGACTGTCGTTGTCAACGGCGTGGTCCTGCACGACGGCATGACGGGTGCGACGGGTGCGACGGCGCCGAACGGGGCGCGCGACGTATCCCTCACGGCCTCGGAGACCATTGCGGGGCGGGCATTCCTGCCGACAGATTTCGTGACTGGGCCCTATGCGCCGCGCGCGGCGGTCTACGAGGCGTTGCCCGGGTTCATGTTGCAGCTGGACAGCCGGGGGACAGTGGGCAAGCGGCTGCGCAAACCCGGTTCGCCCGCGTGGGTCAGGGTCGCGGGCGGCCAGGGTTCCTACACTCCGAAGCGCTCGCAGGTCGGCGCGATCTATGATTTCGACCACTTCGAGGCTGAGACGGGGGTCGATTTTGCGCTCTCCCCGGAGAAGGGCCTGACCGGCTGGGCCTCGCTGCGCCATGTGCGGGGCTCTGCGGACGTGTCCGCGCCGACGGGCGGGGGTAAGATTGAAGCTACGGGCTTCGGCGCGTCGTTCGGGACCTCGTGGGAGAATCCTGCCGGCTACCGTGCGAGCGGACGCGTCTCGGTGACCCACTACGGGGCGGACCTGCGCGCGGGCGGGCGGGGTCTGCTGAAGGAGGGAGCCGATGTAACGGTGCACAGCGTCGGGGTCGAGGCGGGCCGGCGTTTCTCGATCGCCGACGATCTGTCGGTGATGCCCCAGGCGTGGTGGAGCCGCTCGGACGCTTCGATTAACGGTTTCCGGGATGCCGTCGGGTCGCGAGTTTCGGTCGGCCAGGCGGGTCGCTCCATCGTCGGTCTCGGCATCGTCACGGAATCCGCATACTCGTGGGACGGCAGCGAACGGACGCTTGCCCTGCGCGGGCGTCTGGGTGTGGAGCGGGTTCTGGGGGATGCGGAGACAGCGGTGGACATCTCGGGCGAGCGCCTCGGCTCGGAAGCCGACCGCACCCGGGGCATGCTGGGCCTGGGCGCGGAGCGCCGCTGGGACCGGTGGTCGCTGGGCGGAGAGGTTTCCGCCTCCGACCTGGGATCGGACGACAGCGGCTACACCGTCAGCCTCCGCCTCGGAACGCAGTTCTAGGGTGCGAACGGATCGCCTGCCGCGAATTCCCGTCCATGAATAGATTCGTTGCGCCCGCCGTCCTCGTAGCCGCCGTTCTTTCATCTACATTATGCGCGAGCGCTCGCGAACCGGGCGACATGATCGAGTGGCCCTTCGTCGGCTCGGGACAGGCGCAGACCAAGTACTCCACGGCCAGAGAAATCACGGCCGCCAATATCGACGAAGTGGAGATCGTCTGGCAATGGCGGCCAAACGAGACGCCGCTCGAGCGATACGGCACCCGGCCGGGTCCGTTCCAGGCAACGCCGATCATGGTCGACAATGTGCTCTACCTCTCGACCATGTACACGCGGGTCGTCGCTCTCGATGCGGAGACGGGCGTCGAGCTGTGGAGCTTCGATCCGAAGGTCTATGAGGGAGGACCCAAGGGCGCGGGGCCGACAGGGTTCAAACATCGCGGCGTTGCCTGGTGGAGCGACGGGAACGAGAACCGCATATTTCTCAACAGCCGCGACCGGCTCTACGCCATCGATGCCGCGACCGGGAAGCTGGACGCGGGTTTCGGCGAGGGCGGGAGCGTCCTGCTGACCGATGCCTTCGCCCACCCGGTAACCCGCCACGAGTTCGACCAGACCTCGCCACCGGTCGTGTTCGAGGATCTGGTAATCGTGGGCAGCCGCATTCCTGACCGCCTGCAGCGCAAGTTCGATCCGCCGGGCACCGTACAGGCGTTCGACACGCGCACCGGTGAGCGCCGCTGGGTGTTCTTCACCGTCCCGCAATCGGCCGGAGACTTTGGCGCGGACAGCTGGAAGAACGAGTCCTGGCGCTTCACAGGCCACGCCAATGTGTGGGGGCTGATGTCGCTCGACGCCGAACGCGGGCTTCTCTACGCGCCGACAAGCACGCCAAGCAGCGACTATTGGGGCGGCCGCCGACCCGGCGCCAACCTCTTCGCCGAATCGCTTGTGTGCCTCGATGCACGCACCGGCGAGCGGAAATGGCACTTCCAGACGGTGCATCACGGCGTGTGGGACTACGACCTCGCCGCCGCGCCGAATCTCGTGACGATAAATGTGGACGGGCGCGAGATCGACGCGGTGGCGCAGGTCTCCAAGCACGGCTTCACCTATGTGTTCGATCGGGTGACGGGCAAGCCGGTATGGCCTATCGAGGAACGCGCAGTGGACACGGCAACGGACGTGCCGGGCGAAGCGCTCTATCCGACGCAGCCCTTCCCGACCAAGCCGCCACCATTCGCCAAGCAGGGCGTATCGCTGGAGGACGCGAACGACCTGACGCCGGAGATTCATGCGCTCGCGGTGGCGGAGATGAAGCGCTTTCGGATCGGCCCGCTGTTCACGCCTCCCAGCCTGCGCGGCACCCTCCAGCGCCCGGGCGCCAGCGGAGGCGCGAACTGGGGCGGAGCGGCCTTCGACCCCGGGAGCGGGCTCCTGTTCGTACGGACATCGGAGGACGCGGACACGAACCAGGTGTGCGTGAACAAGGGCGACGACCCGGAGGTTGATGTCGAATACAGCAACAATTGTCCTTTCGGGGCGTCGCTGCTCATGTTCCACGAGCCCGACGGGCCGGGCGCCGCCGACACTCCGGAGAGCAGGCTTGGCCCGATCCCACTCATTAAGCCGCCCTGGGCGCATTTGGTGGCGATTGACCTCAATGTGGGCGAGATCGTATGGAAGGTTCCGTTCGGCGAGGGCAGCCCGGAACTGCGCGCGCATCTTTTGCTGAACGGCATCGAGCTGCCCGCACGGCTCGGCGTGCGCGGTAATTCCGGCCCGATAGTGACCGCGGGAGGCCTTGTCTTCGTCGGCGGCGGGGCGCCTTACCTCTATGCTTTCGACAAGGCGACGGGCGCCGAACTCTGGCGCGGCGCGGCGCCATTCAAGACCTTTGGGAACCCGATGACTTACCGCGCCCGGTCTGGACGGCAGTTCGTCGTCATCGCAACCGGCCGCGGGGCGAACGCCGCACTCGTAGCTTTCGCGCGAGTCAGGTAGTTGGTGGCCGGCGGAGTGCGCCGGCAGCGTATGGATGTGCCACCGCACACGGTGTCGACAGGATTCCGAAAGTTAAGAGAGACATATTAGAATGAAACAGAACAAGGAAAACATATCGGGAAGTGGTTTGTTTCACTGTCCATCCACTTTTATGGGGGTCCCTTCCTCAACCGATACGAGTCAAAGCGGAGCCGCGGTCCTGGGCATTCCATTTGACTGTGGCACTCACCCGGTCCGGATTGGGGCGCGGTACGGCCCGAACGCCATTCGGGAACAATCGGCTCTGGTGCGTCCCTGGCAGCCGCCGCACGCCGATTTCAATCCGCTGGAAAAACTTCAGGTGGTTGATTGCGGCAATGTGAACGTCATATCCAGCGTAGTCGGAGAATCTTTCGAACGGATTGAGAGCGCGGTGTCAGAAATTGCCGGGGCAGGGGCCGTCCCCATCACCATGGGAGGGGATGGCGCCGTAACCCTGCCGCAGCTGCGTGCACTGCACGCACACTACCCGGATCTGGTCGTTCTGCACATTGATGCCCACACGGATACCTTCCCGGGCGATGGTGATGCGCCCCATCACCGGTACAACACGGCAACCACTTTTACCCGCGCCGCCGAAGAGGGAATCATTGACACTGAAAATTCAATTCATCTGGGACCCCGGGGCACACTCTCGCAGCCCGATGTGTTCGAACATACCCGCAAATACGGCTACGAGCTCATAGACGGTTATGAATTGTACAGCCGCGGATTCAAAGATGTTATCGCGCATATCCATGACCGCCTGAACGGCAGGCAGGTTTACCTTTGTTTCGACATGGATTTCTTCGATCCATCCTGTGCCCCGGGTGTATGCACTCCCACATGGGGCGGCGCCAGCGCTCGCGAGGGATTATCCCTGCTGCAAGGCTTGGCAGGCCTGAACCTGGTGGCCGTGGATGTAAATACAGTAAGCCCGCCACACGATGTGGGTGGAATGACCGCCTTTTTGGCGGGAACTGTCATGCTGGAGTGTATGGCTCTTGTCTGCCTGAATCCGCAAACAGAGAGCGCTCCTGGAGCTTGAAACTGGTTGACCTTGCTGGTCGCGGTCTTGTGAAGATGGGACTTGATGCTCGATTGGCAACCAGCAGCTATGCTACCTCCCAGTCCTGGTCACAAGCATTCTATGAACACCCTGACTGCGCGAACGGCATTCTCTATCCATCACGACATGACCCCAGACAACAACTCGTTGCATTATTTGATCGATCACAGTCGTTGCTAACGGTCAAAAATCACGGCAGGGTTCGCGATTATCTGGGTGATGACCTGTTTGAATTACCTGATCATTACGAGATTGCACTGCTGTAGGTCCGGGTGATGCCTCTAATCCCCAACCAGAGTGCGAACCAGCAGAATCACCGACAGAACCAACAGGACATAGAGGGAGATTTTCCTGAATTTATCGGCATCGGTTTTCAGGAATCCGGCGGCTCCGAGCGCTGAACCGATGAAAAGAAATGGCAGGAACAGGGCGGTTCGCCAGTATATCATCGGGTCAATCAGGCTCTGTGACGCGAACAGGAGTGTAGCTACGCTGTCGGTACCGAGGAAATAGGCAATAATCGAGGCGCGGCCTACGGTTATGCCGACTGGTGACGAGAAGTAGAAAAGCACGACCGGAGGGCCTATGATTCCCATGCTGCCATTCAATACGCCTGCTGTCATGCCGACACCGACCGTAGCGGTCTTGCCGGGGACTTTCGCGAGTGAGAAGCCACGCAGGATCATGATTGCCGAGTACAGGACGACCAGAGCCAGGGCGAGCCGTACGGGCGCAGCCGGTAATGTGGTGAGGAGGTAAATTCCGACCGGGGTCGCAATCCAGGTGCCCGCAAGTAATAACCCGATGGAGCGCCATTCAATCTTTTTCCAGATTCCGGGCAGAAGGTAAATGCTGGAGGCGACCTCAAACATCAGCACCATCGGCACCAGTTGCAGCGGAGGAAGTACGAGAGAAAGACTGGTCATCCAGAACATGGAAGCGCCGAATCCGGTAAATCCCTTGAGATAGCCACCGAGGAAAACGCAAACCAGGCAGAAAATCAGTATAGAAGGGGACAGTCCGACTGTGGCAAGAAGCGTGCTTACCACAATGGGGTTCCAGACACGAACCTGGTCAATACCGACTTTACGGCCCCAGGCAAATATGGATAGCTTGTGCTGTATTTATCCATAACTTTACATAACATACATTATGCGAAGTCTTGTTATTTCAGGAAGACGCCGGGCAGAAAGTCATGCTTTAATCAGTTTTATATAATTAATACAAAATCTTATGGCTTATAGTAAAAGTCATATCGAGAATCAGCTATTGATCGTTCTTGTCGTTCTCCATATTCCTCAAGTGTGCGATGCGGTTTTGCGCTTCGATAAATATACGAGCCATTTCCGGGTGTTTCTGCTTGATCTCGATCTCCAGCTGAGTGATGATTCTCTCCACTACACTGGCGTTGATATAGTCGTAGTCATGGAAATCCAGACTGATGTTTAACAGGACATCTTCCGGCCCCATGTGCATGGTCAGGATTTCGTTGATGCTCAAGACCTCTGGACGTCGTCTTACAATCTCCTGAATACTGGAAATCACTTCACGGCTGGCTGCTTCGCCAATCAGCAACCCCTTGCTTTCGTATGCCAGTAACATGGCGGTGAGGCTCAAGATCAACCCGATCACGATGGATGCCAATGCGTCATAGACCGGGTCGCCGCTCCATTGGGTCAGCAACAGACCAACAAAAGCGGCTATCAGGCCCAGCATCGCGGCGCTGTCTTCAAACAATACGGTGAAAACTGTTGGGTCTTTGCTGACTTGCACGGCTTTCAGGTATCCGAGCTTTCCTTTTCTTTTGCGAAACTCCCTGAACGCGACAGTCCATGCGAACCCTTCAAACACCATGGCAAATCCCAGCACTATATAGTTGATATATATATATTTCACCTCTTTGGGCTGATTGAGCTTGCTAATCCCTTCATATAGTGAAACTCCGGCGCCAATGGCAAAAATCAGGATTGCGACCACGAAAGTCCAGAAATACAATTCCATTCCATAGCCAAACGGGTGACGCTCATCGGCGGGCCTGGATGACCTGCGGATGCCCCAGAGCAGCAGAGCCTGATTGCCGGTGTCTACAATGGAGTGCACGGCTTCGCTCAGCATTGCGGAGCTGCCGGTAATCGCGGTGGCGACTATTTTGGTAATGGCAATCAAGCCATTCCCAATCATGGCCGCTATGACCACCCATTTCGAACTGGACTTGGGTTTCAACGTTCGGATTGCATCTGGATGCAACGTTTCCCTGTTGCAGTGACTACGGTATTCGGGATGATACGGTGTTTCATTCAGATTCCAAGATAAGCCTTTTTAACGTGTTCATTGTCCGAGAGGAAGGATGCCGAACCTTCCAGGGAAATCTCACCCATTTCGAGCACGTAACCATAATCGGCCAGTTTAAGGGCAAGATCGGCGTTCTGCTCCACTAGTATCACGGTCACGCCCCGCTGATTGATTTCTCTCAGGAATTCCCCTATCTCCTGAACAATAATGGGCGCCAGACCGAGCGATGGTTCATCCAGCAGCAAAACCCGGGGCCTCGACATCAGCGCGCGGCCGATAGACAGCATTTGCTGTTCGCCCCCGCTCAGGGTGCGGGCATGCTGGTCTTGACGCTCAACCAGCCGCGGGAAACGGGAAAAGACTTTTTCCAGTTCCTGGTTGATTGCGGATTTGTCCTGATGGATATAAGCGCCCAGATACAGGTTTTCAAGAACGCTCAAGTCCTTGAAAATACGACGCCCTTCCGGAACATGGGCGACTCCCCTTCGCACAATCGTATCCACGCCCATCCGTTCAATCCGTTCGTCGTTCAGTCTGATCGTTCCGTTGCTTGGTTTGACCAGGCCGGATATCGCTCTTAGTATGGTACTTTTGCCCGCGCCGTTGGACCCGATCAAGGTGACGAATGCGCCATCATCGACTTCAAAATCAATCCCCTTGAGCGCGGCCACATTGTTGTATTTGACCTCCAGGTCCTGTATGGACAATTTCATCCAGTCTCACCCGCTCCCAAGATAGGCGCTGACCACATCGGGGTTGCTCCTTACCTGTTCCGGGGTTCCCTGGGCCAGCAGGGAGCCAAAATTCAATACGGTCAGTTGGTCGCACAGCCCCATAACAGCTTTCATGTCATGTTCAACCAGTACAATGGTAACACCGGATTCACGCACCTTGCGGGTCAGTTCCATCATACGGCTGGTTTCTTCCGGATTCATCCCGGCGAAGGGTTCATCCATCAGCAGCAGGCGGGGTTTTGACACCAGCGCGATGGCGATCGCCAGAGCGCGCTGGGAACCGAACGGCAGTTCGGACGCCAGTTGACCCTTGCGCTCGGCAAGCCCCATGAAATCAAGCATCTGCATGGCGGATCGGGCGGCCTCGCTGCGCTGCTCCCGATCCAGACCCAATATGGCGGAAAAAACGTTGATCTTCATACTATTATGGGAGCCGACCAGAACATTGTCAAAAACACTGAGTTCCTGAAACAGGGTGGCCTCCTGGAAGGTGCGCACAACCCCCAGTTTTGAAATGTCCGAAGGCTTGCGCCCCTTGACGCTGATCCCGTTGAACAGGATATCCCCGTCAGTCGGGGCATAAAATCCGGCGATGTTCTTGAACAGGGTGCTCTTGCCAGCTCCATTGGGTCCGATGAGGCCATGTATATGGTTCGCCTCCACCGTGAAGCTGACCTGGTTCAACGCGGTCAGACCGCCAAATCTTTTGGTCAGGTTTCTGATTTCGAGAATCGGCATCAGGATTTTCCGGGTTGCCGGTTCCCCTGTCTGAAAATGCTCCTGGCTTTTTGCGGCAGGCTTTCAAGGCCCGCGGGCAGGAACAGGATGGAGACAATCAGCAATCCACCATAAATCGCCGGGCGGAGTTGATCAAACTCCCTGAACACCTCATCCAGAACGGATAACACAACCGCGCCCAGAATGGCGCCGTAAAAGGTTCTGTACCCGCCTACGATAACCCAGATCAGGATAAACACCATAAAACCGATATCAAACTGCTTGGGCGATACAGTACCGATATAGTGGACTTTGAGCGCCCCAGCGATGCCGACGAACAAGGAACCGATAATAAAAGCCAGGGAACGATAGTTCCAGGTATTGACACCCACTGACTCTGCCAGCGGAGCTTTCCAGTGAACGGCGTTCAGGATCAGGCCGATTCGGGATATTTCGATACGGTACAGTATCAACAGGCACAGGGAGACGATAATCAGCGTCAGATAAAAATACGGGATGGGTTCCAGGAAATCAATGTTCATCAGTTCCGGTGATGGGACACCGGTGATCCCCCCGGTTCCGCCAAAGGGTTTGATGAAGTGGATCCAGCAAAGTCGAATGGCCTCCCCGGCGGCAAACGAACCGATCAGAAAGTAGAACTGGGTCATCCGGAACAGGGGGAAACACAGGAGCGCGGCAATCACTGCGGCGGTGGCGCCTGCGATCGGCATGCCAAGCCAAACCGAAACCCCCAGGTTTTTGGTTGCCAGAGCGCTGGAATAAGCGCCGACCCCCATCATCACGGCATGAATGAGAGACCATTCCCCGGTCAGGGTAACCAGCCGATAACTCACCACCACCAGAACATTGATCACCAGAAAAATCAGGAAATCCTGATGATGGTATTTCAGGAAATGCGGCAGGATGACCAGAATGACCAGTATTCCGGCAATTATTCCCCATGTTTTGATGAAGCGGGCGGCGGTCATGCTATTCGCTCACCCTCCGGCCCATGATCCCCGAAGGCCGGATAATCAGCATCAGTACCATGATGAGCAGGCCGGAGATGGTGGCGATAGTGCCGCTGAAGTAAGTGGTAACCAAAGTATGGAACAACGCGTACAGCAGGGAGGCAATGACCGCGCCTGACAGGCTGCCAACCCCGCCCACGATGGTGACGATGAACGCGGTGATAATGATATTGTGACCCATGTGCGGATTGATGTTGGTCAACGGCGCCATCAGGGCGCCGGCCAGTCCCGCCATGGCCGCGCCAATGCCAATCGCAATCATTGAAATCCGGTTACTGTTGATGCCTTGCAGTTCGGCGGCTTCCCGGTCTTCGGAAACCGCGCGCAGGGACCAGCCCAGTTTCGACCGCGTCAGGAAATACCAGAGCAGGGTTAGCGCGATTACCGAGATGGAAATACTGAACACACGCTGGTTCGGTATGTGCAGGAACCCAAACAGGGTCATGGTGCCTTCGAAGGGAGGAGGCACTTGTTTCGATGGTCCGTCGCCGCCCACCAGAGTCGCAATCACCTGGAGTATGAACAGCGCTCCGATAGAGCAAATCAGTCCGGCCAGCGGGTCTCCGCGCGTCCGGCGAAACAGGAATCGCTCCATTAGCAGGCCGATAGCCGACACCAGAATAATGGCGATGACAATGGTCAGCAGGAATGGGACGTTGTTCTGGGCATGCAGCAGCCAGACAGTATAGGCTCCGACCATGACCAGTTCGCCGTGGGCGAAATTGACCACGCCCATCACACCGAATATCAAAACAAGCCCAACCGCCGCTAGCGCAAAAAAACCGCTTTGGATAACGCCATAAACGATGGACTGAAACAACAGTTCCAAATTATCGCTCCTTGCGCGGGGAGGGTCTCCCCTCCCCTGCTCTCGCTAAAGATCAGACAGTGCGTAATCCCAGCGCTTTCATGTGCTTGACCAGCACATCCTTGTTGTTCGCGAGCCAGCCGGCCACATCGCCATATTCCTGAATGCGTGCCTTGCCGTCTACGATTCTGACCACGGGCCAGCGTCCAACCAGTGCATTGTCAAGGCCCCATAACTGGCTGCCCCACCAGTCACCGCCGCCAAACACGAAATCCTGTTTATTGCCGAGCATAGTCGCGGCAACAGCTTCGGTTTCAACACTGCCGGCAGCCTTCGCGGCTTCGATCCAGTTAAGCAGGATTGCCGGATATTCCCAGGCAACGGCGGACCAGTCGTTCGGATGATCCTTTCTGAACGCGGCGTCAAAGCCGGCCGGATCCGGGAAGTTCACGCCCTCTTCCTGCAATTTCGGGTCATCAAAATCCGGGAACTGGTAGATCGTGCCATTGACGAATTCTTCACTCGTCTTTGCGATAATTTCCTCATAGTAATCCAGCGTGCAGGAAATAATCAATCCCTCATAGCCCTGATGGAACAACTGCTCCATGATCGGTGTGACATAGAAGCTGGTAGCCATACAGATAATGTCCGGATTCTTGGCAAGCAGGGAGCTGACAACCGGCGCAAAGTCGGTGATGTCAAATCCGTGCAAGTTGGTATCAATCACCTCGATACCAGCTACTTCGAAAGCGGCGCTGTAGGTTGCGGCGGACTGCAAGCCATATTCGACGTCGTTGTTGGTGATGATCGAAGCAGTCTTGGCATCGGGATAGTTTTTCGCCAACCATTCAACCCCGGTCACATTATACAGCGGATGGGACTCGCAGGTCGCCACCAGGTATTCGGACTCCGGTGTAATATCGCTTGGCAGGAGAGTTGTGGTCAGCACTTTTTTGCGCGTTGCCCACGGCAACACGGCAGCTACCGTGGACCCGCCCAGCATCATCACCATTTTGGCGTCGTCTTCATTGACCAGTTTCTTGAATCCCTGCACGGCCTTTTCTGTATCGTAGCCATGATCATAGGATGCAACGTTGATATCCCAGGTTTCGCCGCCAATGGTGACGCCGCCCGCGGCATTGATGTTATTGGCGATAATTTCGCAGCCGTACAGTCCAGGCAGCCCCCACGGCGCATAATCGCCCGTCATCGGAATGTTCATGCCCACGGTCAGGGTCTTGTTCTGGGCAAATACCCGGGTGGGAAGGAGGCTTGCGGTGGTTACAGTGGCGGCTCCCGCTACTGCGTGTTTAAGAAATTTTCGTCGATTAGCGCGTAATGTTTTAGTTGTCATAGTCAAATTTCCTCGTCATGATTGTATTGGGATAATACGCCACAGGTATATTCAAGTCTACCCTGTTTTCCGGAAAACCCGGTCAGCACAGTCGATTGTGTGGTCAATCAGTTCTTCAGCATGGGCGCAAGAGACGAATCCCGCTTCAAAAGCGGAAGGCGCAAAATAGACGCCCAACTCCAGCATGGCGTGGAAAAACTGATTGAATCGCGCCTGATCGCAAGCCATTACATCCTGGAAACAACGGACAGATTGGCGGTCCGTGAAAAACAGTCCGAACATGCCGCCAACCTGGTTGAACGTCAACTCCACTCCATGTCGTTCAGCCGAGTCTGACAGGCCGTTGACCAACCGGTCGGTTTTCGCGGAAAGATTTTCGAAGAATCCATCCGCGCAGACTTTTGCAAGGGTCGCCAGGCCGGCGGCCATCGCTATCGGGTTGCCGGAAAGGGTGCCCGCCTGATAAACCGGGCCATCCGGAGCCAGACAGGCCATAATGTCTGCCCTGCCGCCGAACGCGCCAACCGGCAACCCCCCGCCAATGACCTTTCCCAGAGTCGTCAGGTCACCGCGGACACCATACAGCTCTTGCGCCCCCGCGGGACCCACCCGAAAGCCCGTCATCACCTCATCCATGATCAATACGCTGTCATAACGGTCGCAGATATCACGTAATCCCTGTAGAAACCCTTCTACAGGAGGCACGCAGTTCATGTTGCCGGCAACCGGTTCCAGAATGACCGCCGCAATCTGGTCGCCAACCCGCTCAAAAATCGAGTGGACTGAATCTGGATCATTGTAGGTCGCGGTCAGGGTATGCTCAGCCATTGCCGCCGGCACTCCCGGAGAGGTGGGGACTCCGAAAGTCAAGGCTCCGGACCCGGCTTTCACCAGCAGGCTGTCGGCGTGGCCGTGGTAACAGCCCTCGAACTTCAGTATCTTGTCACGTCCGGTGAAACCGCGCGCCAGGCGAATCGCGGACATGGTGGCTTCAGTGCCTGAATTGACCATTCTCAGTTTGTCAATCCACGGCATCTGCTGACAAATCAGCTTCGCGAGTTTGGTTTCAAGGGTCGTGGGCGCTCCAAAACTCAGGCCCGAATCACATTGATTCTTGACCGCGTCGATCACATCCTGGTCCGCGTGACCCAGAATCATCGGCCCCCAGGATCCCACGTAATCAATATATTCGCGGCCATCTTCCGCATAAATCATGGCGCCCTTTGCCTGCCGGATGAACACCGGGTCTCCGCCGACGGACTTGAAAGCCCTGACCGGAGAGTTGACCCCTCCGGGCATGAAGTCTCTGGCCTCAGAAAAAAGCGCTGAATTCGTTGTCATTTATTCAACCCCTGAAAAAAGAAAAGGCGCCCGGAAGAAGCGCCTTTAGTTATCCACCACGAGCATCGGAACCAGCAATCTGTCATCCGATCATGCTCGCTGGTACCGGTTCTGGAACTTGCTGACACGACCGGCGGTATCAATGATTTTCTGCTTGCCGGTATAGAACGGGTGGCATTCAGAACAGATTTCCACATGGAGATCATTCGCCATCGTGGATTTGGTCTCAAAGCTGTTGCCGCACGCGCAAACCACCTTTATATCAGCGTATTGGGGATGTATTTCAGGTTTCATGATGATTTTCAAGTGTTTCATGTATTGGTTTTTTCGGTTCGGTTATGCGAATCAAACCGGGCGGCGATAATATGAGAATTGAACAGTTAATTCAAGTTTTATGCCGCTTTCGTTCAATTCCGTTACCGGCGCCTGACGATATGGATTCCTAGCGATTCATTGATTTAATGAACTCTTCGTTGGTTTTGGTGATTTTCATTTTATCAATCAAAAACTCCATCGCCTGCAAATCGTCCATCGGGTGAATCAGCTTTCTCAGCAACCAGATTTTCTGCAGCTCGAGCGGGTCGGTCAACAACTCCTCTCTGCGGGTGCTGGAACGATTGATCACCATGGCCGGATAAACCCGTTTCTCCGCGATTCTGCGGTCCAGATGAATCTCCATATTGCCGGTACCCTTGAACTCCTCGTAAATGATGTCATCCATTTTCGATCCGGTATCAATCAGCGCTGTCGCCAGGATGGTGAGACTGCCCCCCTCCTCGATATTACGGGCGGCGCCGAAAAACCGCTTCGGCCTCTGCAGCGCGTTGGAGTCGACCCCGCCGGTCAGGACCTTGCCGGACGCCGGGGCGACCGTATTGTAGGCCCGCGCCAGCCGGGTGATGGAATCCAGCAGGATAACGACATCCTTCTTGTGCTCAACCAGCCGCTTGGCTTTCTCGATCACCATTTCCGCCACCTGCACATGGCGGGACGCGGGTTCATCAAATGTGGACGAAACCACCTCGCCGCGCACGGTACGCTGCATGTCGGTAACCTCCTCCGGCCGCTCATCAATCAACAGCACCATGACCACGATTTCCGGATTGACCGTGGCGATCGACTGGGCAATCTGCTGCAGCATCACCGTCTTCCCGGTTTTCGGGGCGGAAACAATCAGCCCCCTTTGCCCCTTGCCGATCGGCGCAATCAAATCAATAATGCGTCCGGTCAAGTCTGCCGCAGATCCGTTTTGGCGCTCAAGGCGCATCCTGGTCTCGGGATGGATCGGGGTGAGGTTTTCAAAAAGAATCTTCTTCCTGGCGTCTTCCGGGGATTGAAAATTAATCTCCTCGACCTTCAGCAGGGCGAAGTAACGTTCGGAATCCTTGGGCGGGCGGATTTGTCCGGCTACCGTGTCACCGGTTCGCAGGCTGAATCTTCTGATCTGGCTCGGAGACATATAGATGTCATCCGGACCAGCCAGATAGGATGAGGTGGCGGATCTCAGGAATCCGAATCCGTCCTGCAATATCTCCACCACGCCTTCTCCAACTATTCTTTCACCTTGTCTGGCCTGGGCTTTGAGGATTGCGAAAATCTGGTCCTGCTTGCGCATCCGACCAATGTTGTCAAGATTGAGAGAGCGGGCCAAATCGGCAAGTTCTGTGGGAGTTTTTAATTTTAAGTCGCGAATATTAATGGGCATGAAAGGGAATGTGTAATATGATGGTCGGCGCCCGCCCGATATTCGGAATTCATCACTGAATCAATCAGGGGCGTGTATTAAGGGAGTAACTGTCATTCGAGATGCGGCCTGAACAACTGCATCGCAATCCAGCGCCTAATCATATATAGCTTCGATGCAGATGTCCACCTGCCAGTTATTAAATAATTGAACAAATATTGATCGGATTCGCTGTAAAACAGCCTGTAATCACACTAAAATCCGAATATTGTGGCTGAATACCTATTTCAACTTTCATCCGACAGGAAAGGGACCCTGCGCTCCCAGATCCAGGAAATGATGGTCAATTCCATTCTGGGAGGGCATCTGGCTCTGGACTCGCCACTGCCCTCGACCAGGAAGCTGGCCCGGCAATTATCCGTTGCGCGCAATACGGTTGTCCACGCCTACCAGCATCTGGTGGATGAGGGATTCCTGATTTCAAGGGAAAGAAGCGGGTTTTACGTAAATACCGAAATACTGAAAGGCCGGATCAATACGCCCAAACAATCCCGTCTCTTTGACAGCACGGTGGACTGGGGTGAGAAACTGACCGTTGAACCAGATGTTTTCCGCCAGAACCTGAAGCCGATCAACTGGAATCAGTACCCGTATCCGTTTATTTGTGGTCAATATGACCGGAATATTTTCCCGATCGCCGACTGGAGGGAGTGCGCCCGGGAAGCGATGACCGTCAATGCGATCCATAATTGGGCAAAGGACCTGATTGATCGGGATCATCCGGAACTGATTGACCAGATCCATAAGAAAATACTCCCCCGGCGCGGTGTCTGGGCGGAAGAAGACGAAATACTGGTAACCGTAGGCGCCCAGCAGGGTTTGTATATCACCGCGCAACTTCTACTCAACCGCGACAGCGCTGTCGGCTTCGAGAATCCGGGTTATGTGGACGCGGAAAACACGTTTGCCGTCTTCACGCCGGACATTCAGCCTCTTGACGTTGATAATTCCGGGCTGATTCCAGACGAACGATTCGCGCAATGCCATTGCATCTACACCACTCCAAGCCACCATTATCCGACTACGGTGACGATGCCAAGGGAACGGCGCAATGAATTGATGGAACAGGCCCACAAGCATGATGTCATTATCATCGAGGATGACTATGAATCCGAATTCAATTACATCGGCGACCCCACCCGCGCATTGAAGAGCCTGGATACGGACGGCCGGGTGATCTATATCGGGAGTTTGTCGAAAACGCTGGCGCCCGGTATCCGTCTGGGTTATCTGGTTGCGCCGCGCAAATTCATTCAAGAGGCCCGGGCGTTACGCAGGTTGATGCTGCGCCACCCGCCGGGCAACAACCAGTTCATCATCGCCGAATTCCTGAAACGCGGGTACCACGACGCGTTAATCACAAAGCTCAGCCAGACACTGCATGAACGCTGGTCCTTGCTGGGAAATATGCTGGAACGGCACTTCCCCGGAAACAGCCCCCCCACTTTCGGCGGCTCCGCGTTCTGGGTGGAAGGACCTGACAATCTGGACGCCAGACAACTGGCGCAAAAGGCCGCCCAATCCGGAATCCTGTTTGAGGCGGGGGATGTTTTTTTTCACCAACCCGACCCTCCCAGGAATTTTTTCAGACTCGGCTTTTCTTCCATCAGAACTTCCCGCATCCAGCAGGGCCTGGAAAAACTGGTCAGCCTGATTGATTGACGCCAGAAACCGCCGGGCTACTGCCGAACTGGCTGGAGTCGTTTAATTTTCCGGTTTCTCGACTTCCAGCAACTCGATATCAAACAGCAATACTTCATGCGGGCCAATGTCCGGTCCCGCGCCGCGCTCGCCGTAAGCCAGATGCGGCGGTAATACCACCCGCCATTTGCCGCCCGGTTTCATCAGTTGTAGCGCTTCCTGCCAGCCGGGAATGATCGACTGCAATACAAACGAAGCAGGCTGCCCCCGATCATAGCTGCTGTCAAACACCGTGCCGTCCGTGAGTGTGCCGTGATAATGAACCAGCACCGTATCCACCAGGGACGGGCTGTCGCCCTCTCCTTCGACAAGCGTCGAATACTGGAGACCGCTTTCCGTTTCAGTCACTCCTTCGTTGGTCCTATTCCGCTCCAGAAACGCCTTGGCGGCTTCCAGTTTTTCCATGGCCTGCTGATTGGCGATGACGGCTATTTCCTGTTCTCGCTTTTGAATAGCCAAGTCGGCTTCATCGTCACTCAATAACCGGTCTTTGCCGGATACGGACGCGGCCAGACCCTCAAGCAACGCCTGCATTTCAAAACCGGTTTCGGGGTTGAACTGCGTCAGCAGCCTTTCTCCGAGTTTCAGGCCGATCGCATAGCTGTATGTCTTTTGATCCGTGTCCAGTTCGAACTCCTCTTGCGCCGATGCGTAAGCCGGGAGAAGCAGGATGGCCGCGGAAGCCGCAGCCTGAAATTTTTTGAACATTTTATTCCTCGTTATTTTCTGTTGCGGCCTGTTCTGGCCAGGGCGGGAACGCGGATTATACCGGAAAGCTCAGATGTCCAGCATTTGAATCGCGTCTTCTATTCTCCGGGGGGCGATGATTTCCAGATCGTCTACAGAGGACTTCGGTTTGTTCGCCGCGGGAATCAACGCGCGCCTGAACCCGGACCTCTGGGCTTCCCGCAGGCGTTCGACTCCCCGTTGCACCGGGCGCAACTCTCCAGACAGACCGATCTCACCGAATACCGCAAGGTCGCTGCCCACCGCCCGGTTTTTGACGCTCGACAGGATGGCCAGCAAAACAGCCAGATCGGACCCGGTTTCAGACACCTTCATTCCGCCAGCGGCATTGACGAATACATCGTAGCTGTTCAGCGAGATACCGGCATGACGATGAGCGATGGCAAGCAGCATGGCCAGCCGGTTATGCTCCAGTCCGACACACAGTCTCCGGGGATTCGACAGAACGCTGTCATCCACCAACGCCTGAATTTCAACCAGCAGAGGCCGGGTTCCCTCCTGGGTGGCCAGAACCACGCTTCCCGGTTTTTCGGCGCCATACTTACTGACAAACATCGCGGAAGGATTGCTTACATCCTTCAATCCCTGTTCCGTCATTGCGAATACGCCAATCTCGTTGACGGCTCCGAAACGATTCTTGATAGCCCGGATCACACGGAAACTGTGTGAGCTGTCACCCTCGAAATACAGAACACTGTCCACCATGTGTTCGAGGACACGGGGGCCAGCCAGCCCCCCTTCCTTGGTCACATGACCCACCAGGATCAGACGGCAGTCACTGTGTTTCGCGTATCTGACCAGTCTGGCCGCGCATTCCCGGACCTGGGAAACACTGCCGGGCGCCGCGCTTAGGGCATCGCTGTAAAAAGTCTGGATCGAGTCCGCCACCAGAACCTCGGGGGATTCCGCGCGCACGACCTCAAGCAGGTTTTCGAGCCTGTTTTCGGCCATTACACTCAATCTGTCCGAGTCCAGGCCAAGCCGTTGCGAGCGCAGCGCGATCTGTTCAACGGACTCCTCTCCGGTCACATAGAGCGCCCTTGAATGACGGCTGATGCAACACAGGTTTTGCAACAGCAGGGTGGATTTGCCGATTCCCGGCGCGCCGCCGATCAGCGCCACGGAACCGGCCACCAGCCCGCCCCCCAGCACCCGGTCGAATTCAGCGCTCCCGCACGACAGTCTTTCTGTTTGGTTAACCTGAATATCGCCCAGTTTCCGGGGCTGCGCTTTCGGGGCGAATCCGGAAAAACGATCCACCGCCGCGGGGGTTTTTTCAATCTGTTGCTCCACCAATGTATTCCAGGCGCCGCAATCCCCGCATTGTCCGGACCATTTCAGGTTTTCGGCGCCGCAGTCGGAACACAGAAAAACCGTTTTCGATGATGATTTAACCATGTTGCGTGTCCCCGGTCACAATCCGGGGAATCCGGGGCGTCACCTTGCTTAATAATTCATAAGGGATGGTTTGCGCCCACCCGGCCACCTCTTCCACTGGCAGGCCATCCCCCCATAATGTCACTTCATCGCCGACCTCGGCAGTTTCATGGTCTGTCACATCCACCGCAATCATATCCATCGAAACCCGGCCCGCCACCGGCGCTCTCCTGCCGTGAATCAGGACACAGCCCCCCGCATCGACATTCCGTGGGTAGCCATCCCCATAACCCAGCGCGGCAATGCCGATACGCGACGGGCGCCGGGTACGGTAGAAGCCGCCATAACCGATTGGCTGATTCTCATCGACGGGCTTGACCGAGATCAGCCTGGCCTTGAGCTGCATGACCGGGCGCAGGTCCACATTGTCTGTTTCCCAATCCATGAATGGCGAAACGCCGTACAGCATCAAACCGGGGCGAATCCAGTCCTTGCGCGTGTCCTTCCACCGCATGATCCCGGCCGAATTTGCCAGACTCTTTTCATACCGCAATGACGAACAGGCGGATTCAAAGGTTTCCAGTTGTCTGTCCGTGTACCGGTCATCCGGAATATCGGCATTGGCTAGATGAGACATGACCCTGACCGTCTGGATGGATTCAAGCGCTTGTAGTGAGGCGCAGATTTTCGCCAGTTGCCGGCCGGGAATCCCCAGTCGATTCATGCCCGTATCGCATTTGACCCAGACAGTCAGCGGCTTCCCCGACCAGGCTTGCAGCCAACCAGCTTGCTGGCGGCCATGGATCACCGGCTGCATATCATATCTTTCGAAATCCGCCAGTTGAGACGCGCGCCAGAATTCAGACAGCACGACAATCGGTCTGCAATCCTGGACCTGACGGCACAGGATGCCTTCAGACAAGGTCGCCACAGCGAACCCGTCCACCTGTCGGCAGATTGATTCAGTAATGGCGGGCAAGCCATGCCCGTAAGCGTCCGCCTTGATGACCGCGATGATTCGGGAATGAGGAGCGAGCTTCCGTACAATGGAAATATTATGGTGCAACGCCTGTAAATCAATCACGGCCCAGGCGCGCAGAAGTCCATTGTCTTGTGATGAACGGGTCGCGGTCAGGGGCAATTTGACCTCCGCATGATGATCGGGACCCGGGTTACGGATTGCCCATATAGGGCGCCGCGAAATTCTCGAAGCGGGTAAACTCTCCCCTGAAGGTGAGTCTGGTGGTGCCGATCGGCCCATTTCTCTGTTTGCCGATAATCAGTTCAGCCACCCCTTTGTCATTGGTATCGTCGTTGTAGACCTCATCCCGGTAGATGAAGAAGATCACATCCGCATCCTGCTCGATGGCGCCGGATTCCCTCAAATCCGACATCACGGGGCGCTTGTTGGGTCTTTGCTCCAGACTCCGGTTCAACTGCGAGAGCGCGACCACAGGAAGATGCAACTCCTTGGCCAGGATTTTCAGCGCCCGTGTAATGCCGGAAATCTCGGTGGCGCGGTTTTCATTGCTGTCCGGGGAATTCATCAACTGCAGGTAATCGATAATAATCAACCCCAGCTCCGGGTTCTCGCGCTTCAGTCTCCGCGCCCTGGATTGCAGATCCAATGTGTTCAATCCGGCGGAATCATCAATAAAGATCGGCGCCTTGTCCAGTATACTGACCGCGGACGTCAGCCGAGGCCAGTCATCATCGCTCAAACGTCCGGTTCGCACCTTGTTGGAGTTGATCTGGCCGAGCGAAGACAACATGCGCATCGCCAACTGTTCACCTGGCATTTCCATACTGAAAATCGCGACCGGCAGTTTTTTCTCCACGGCGACATATTCAGCGATATTCATCGCGAATGATGTTTTGCCCATCGACGGCCGACCTGCGATGATGACCAGATCGCCCTGCTGTAGCCCGGAGGTCTGGCTATCGACATCTGAAAAACCGGTCGGGATTCCGGTAATCGCTTCCTTCGATTCGGACAACAATTCGATTCGATTGATCGACTGCCTGACCAGTTCATGCAACTCGGTGAACCCCCGCTGTCGCGCTCCATCGCGCTCCGAAATATCGAAGACCAGATTTTCCGCGTGGTCCAGTATTTGCCGCGGGATTCTTCCTTCGGGATTGTAGGCTGAGTCGGCTATCTCATTGGCGGCCGATATCAGAGACCGCAGAATAGCCTGATCCCTGACAATCCTGGCATAAGTGAGGATGTTCGCCGCGCTCGGCGTATTGTTCGCCAGAGTCCCGATATAGGTCAGGCCGCCCACGGATTCCAGTTTGCCTTGTGAAGACAGCCATTGCGAAGCGGTGACCGCGTCCGCCGGTTGTCCGGCAGCCTGCAACCCGCCAATGGCCTGAAAAATCAAACGATGGTTCTGGTTATAAAAATCCCGGTCGCCCACCTGCTCAATGACTTCGTCCCATTTCCTGTTATCCAGCAACAATCCCCCGAGGAGAGATTGTTCGGCCTCCAGCGCCTGGGGAGGAAGCTTAGGTGAAACCGCCATCAGCTGATCATATCATACTGAGCTTCCAGGTTCTCCGGCCTCGACATGGACGCGGACGGCGAAGCGCACTTCCGGGTGGAGAACTACCTCCGCCTCAAACTCGCCGATCTG
Organism: Candidatus Poriferihabitaceae bacterium; assembly: GCA_965214205.1. Classification (GTDB taxonomy): domain Bacteria; phylum Pseudomonadota; class Gammaproteobacteria; order Arenicellales; family Poriferihabitantaceae. Next base: position 1,955,713 of record OZ243941.1, read on the forward strand.
TTTTATCGGCCCGTCGGGCTGATGGATTTCAGATTTATCAATATCCGTTCCAACCCGGTTCATCTCTTCCGCGATATCGGCAGGCGATACCGAGCCATAGAGCTGGCCTTCTTCGCCGCAAAGCCGTGACAACAGGATTTCCCGAACCGCCTGTTCCGCGCGCATCTGCGCCTTCTGCAGTCGGCTGGCCTGATCCGCGGCAATCTGCAGGCGTTTTTCCTCTGCCAGAGCCTTGGCTTCCGGCGTTGCCCGCATGGCTTTTTTCTGTGGAATCAGGAAATTCCTGGCGTGTCCGTTACGGACATTGACCAGATCGCCAACATCTCCGGTATTCGGTATTTTCTCCAGTAGAATGACTTCCATGATGCCTCCTAGTTTTCGTGTTGGTCCGTATATTGAATCAGCGCGAGAAAGCGGGCGCGTTTGACCGCGGTTGACAACTGCCGCTGAAAATGCGTTTTCGTTCCGGTGCTTCTGCGCGGCAGGATCTTGCCCGTGTCGCTTGTATTCGCGATCAGGATATCGAGGTCCTTGTAATCAATGGACTCGATTCCCTCTGCAGTAAATTTACAAAACCGGGGTCTTCGTTGAAATCTGGCCATCAGACTGCCTCCTTGATTTTGTCGTCATCGACGGATTCGGTTGTTTTTTCAGGTTCCGGCTTATCTCCGGGAGCATCCGGGGGCGTTTCCGTTTTTGGGGAAGTTTCTGAGGCAGCTTCTGATTTCGGGGCTTTTTCCCCGGCTGCGGTTCCATGCCCGCCTGAAGCCCTGGCCGAACCGGCCTCTTTCGCCGCGTCCGCCGCGTCTTCCCGCGTCTTGGCTTTAGCCATATTGGACTCTTCGGTAATGGCGCGCTTCCGGCGTATCACCAGGTGGCGAAGAACCGAGTCGTTGAATTTGAAATTCCGCTCGATATCCCGCAACACATCCAGTCCGCATTCGATATTGAGCATGACGTAATGCGCCTTGTGGACGTCATTGATCATATAGGCCAGACGCCGACGCCCCCAATCTTCAACACGGTGGATTTTGCCGTCTCCGGACGTGACCATATCCTTGAAACGGTCAATCATCGCCGGCACCTGCTCGCTCTGGTCCGGGTGAACCAGGAAAACGATTTCATAATGTCGCATATATTCTCCCTGTGGGTGTATCCTCCCCCTGGAATCCGGATCGAATCCGCGTTTCGTCAGAAGTGAAGAAAGGAGTTGAAAGAAATTTGTGGCGTGGATTGTATAGAAACAAAGTCCGCTTAACAAGGATTTATCTTGCCGGTACGTCAGCAACATTCGTATTTCGCATCATGCTAAAATGAATTCAATATAAACGGTACGACCGATATGCCTGACTCTGACCATAAACCGGATATTGATGCCATCGAGACCAACGAATGGCTGGATGCCCTGAACTCTGTTATCCAGGCGGACGGTCATGAGCGCGCGCATTTCCTGATCGAATCCCTGATAGACCATGCCAGGAGAACGGGAATCCATATTCCCTATCGAGCCAATACCGCTTACCTGAACACCATCCCCGCGGATCAGGAGCAACCGAGTCCGGGCGACCATGGACTGGAGAGACGAATCCGGGCGTTGATTCGCTGGAATGCGATGGCTATGGTCATCCGGGCCAATCGAATCTCCACTGAGCTGGGTGGTCATATTGCCAGTTTCGCATCTGCGGCAACCCTGTACGATGTCGGTTTCAATCACTTCTGGCGTGCCAGTACTCCTGAGCAGCTGGGTGACATGATCTTCATTCAGGGACATTCCGCTCCCGGAATTTATGCAAGAGCCTATCTCGAAGGACGCCTGAACAAGGAGGATCTCCGGTTGTTTCGCCAGGAGGTCGATGGTTGTGGACTGTCCTCTTACCCTCACCCGTGGCTGATGCCTGATTTCTGGCAATTCCCCACGGTTTCTATGGGACTCGGGCCGATCATGGCGATTTATCAGGCCAGATTCATGAAATACCTGCATAATCGCGGTTTGATTGATGCCGGTGACCGGAAAATCTGGGTGTTTCTGGGGGATGGGGAAATGGATGAACCCGAATCAATGGGAGCGCTGGCTATCGCAGGCCGTGAAAAACTGGATAATCTAATCTTCGTGGTAAATTGCAATCTGCAAAGACTGGATGGCCCGGTGCGGGGAAACGGCAAGATCATTCAGGAACTGGAAGGCGATTTCCGCGGTTCAGGCTGGAATGTCATCAAACTGATCTGGGGCGGATACTGGGACAAACTGCTGAGGCGCGATGACAAGGGATTGCTGAAACAGCGTATGGAAGAGGCTGTGGATGGTGAATACCAGGCATTCAAGGCCAATGACGGAGCGTATGTCCGGGAAAAGTTCTTCGGCAAAAACCCGGAGTTAAAAGCCATGGTCGCCAACATGACCGACGAGGATATCTGGCGCTTGAATCGGGGCGGTCACGACCCGCACAAAATCTATGCGGCCTACCATGCAGCCACTCATCATACTGGCCAACCCACGGTGATACTGGCGAAAACCGTAAAAGGTTATGGCATGGGTGAAGCGGGAGAGGGCCAGAATACCACGCATCAGCAGAAGAAGATGGGAGAGGAGGCGCTGCTGGCGTTCCGGGATCGATTCAATATTCCGTTGACTGACGAGGAGGTCGCCAAAGCGCCTTTTTATCGTCCTGAAAGAGATTCCCCGGAGGTGCGCTATATTCTGGAACGCAGGCAACAACTGGGCGGCTTCCTGCCAGCCCGCAGAAGTGTATGCGTTCCTGCGTTCAAGTTCCCGAAGGCAGACATTTTCGAGTCCCAGTTTGCCGGCACGGGCGAGCGTAAGATTTCGACCACCATGGCTTTTGTCAGAATCCTGTCCGCATTGGTCAGAGACAAGGAACTGAAGGATTACATCGTACCGATCATCCCGGATGAATCCCGCACATTCGGCATGGAGGGTATGTTCAGGCAACTCGGCATCTACTCCCCGGAAGGACAGTTGTATGAGCCGGTTGATTCCGATCAATTGATGTTCTACCGTGAAGACAAGACCGGCCAGGTGCTCCAGGAAGGCATCAATGAAGCGGGCGCGATGTCGTCATGGATTGCCGCTGGCACCTCCTACAGCAATCATGACCTGTTCACCATTCCATTTTATATTCTCTACTCGATGTTCGGATTCCAGCGCATTGGCGATCTGTGCTGGGCCGCTGGAGACAGTCGCGCGCGCGGGTTCATCATGGGGGGTACTGCTGGCAGAACTACGCTGGCTGGCGAGGGGCTACAGCACCAGGACGGACACAGCCTGATTCTGGCATCCACGGTTCCGAACTGTGTTTCCTACGACCCCGCCTACTGCTATGAACTGGCCGTGATCATCTATGACGGACTGCGTCGAATGTATCAAAAGCAGGAAAGTGTTTATTATTACATTACAGTGATGAATGAAAATTACTCTCATCCTGCAATGCCCGAAAACGCCGAAGAAGGCATTTTGAAGGGAATGTATCTGCTCAAACGCACTGGAAGCAAGGACAATGTGCACAAGGTACAGTTGTTGGGCGGCGGCGCCATCGTGCGGGAGATTGAGGCGGCGGCTGTATTGCTGGACGAGGAGTATGGCATTAGCGCCGATATCTGGAGTGTGACCAGTTTTAACGAGTTAGCCCGGGACGGACACGATGTGCAGCGACAAAACCGATTGCGCACGACCGATACGCCGCGACAGAGCTATGTGGAGATATGTCTGGGCAATACCGAAGGACCGGTTATCGCGGCCACCGACTACATTCGACTGTATGCCGAACAGATCAGGGCGTTTGTCCCCAACCATTATCATGTGCTGGGCACCGATGGGTATGGTCGCAGTGATACCCGGGAGAAGCTACGCGAATTCTTCGAGGTAGACCGCAGACATATCACGCATACGGCGTTGAAGGCGTTATCTGATATGGAGTCGTTCCCGCTGGAAGAGCTGGAAAAAGCGCGTCAGAAGCTGGGCATAGACACAGACAAACCGAACCCGATTACGGTATGACGAAAATGACGCAGGTCACAATCCCCGATATTGGTGATTTCGATGAAGTCGAGGTCATAGAGGTGCTGATTGGTGTCGGTGACACAATCGCCGTTGAAGACCCGGTCATCACGCTGGAAAGCGACAAGGCTACGATGGAGATTCCGAGTCCGGTTGGAGGCGTGGTGAAGAGTATCGAGGTTGCAATCGGCGACCGGGTCCGTGAAGGAGCGCTGGTAGCGGAGATCACGCAGGCGCAGACCGCCGATCCATCAAACCATAGCGAGCGGGAATCCACAGATCCACAACCCGACCCAGTCACTCCCCCCGCCAAATCCAATCCCTCCCCCCTTGAGGGGGAGTCCAATCCCTCCCCCCTCCCCCATGCCAGCCCCGGTATTCGACGCTTCGCCCGCGAACTGGGAGCCGACTTAACCCGGGTCGCTGGCAGCGGACCGAAAGGCAGGATTCTGAAGGAAGATGTGAAAACCTGGATCAAGCAACAACTGGCGAGTCCCCGACCAACGGAACAACAGACAGGGGGCGACATTCCAGCAATACCGGAAATTGATTTTTCTGAATTTGGCGAGGTCGAAACCGTCCACTTGACCCGCATCAAGAAATTATCCGGACCCCACCTGCAACGAGCGTGGCTGAATATACCCCATGTCACCCACCATGACGAAGCTGACATTACCGAGTTGGAGGTGTTCCGACAATCGCTGAAAGCGGAAGCTGAAAGCAAAGGATTCCGCGTCACCCTGCTTTCGTTCGTTATCAAGGCCCTGGTCGGAGCCTTGAAAGAATACCCGAACTTCAATGCTTCACTGGCGCCCGACAGGGAACAGTTGATATTGAAGCGATATTTCAATGTTGGCATCGCGATAGATACGCCGGATGGATTGGTGGTTCCGGTCATTCGCAATGCAGACCGGAAAAGCATTTTTGATCTGGCGCAGGAGCTTGCGGACTTGAGCGAACGGGCGCGCAATAACAGGCTCCGAGCGGATGATCTGAAAGGCGGATGTATCAGTATCTCGAGCCTGGGAGGGATTGGCGGTATCGCGTTTACTCCCATCGTCAATGCGCCGGAAGTAGCCATTCTGGGAATCTCTCGCGCCAGAACGATGCCTGTCTGGGAGGGTCAGGAATTTGTTCCCAGACTGCTGTTGCCACTGAGCCTGTCGTATGACCATCGGGTAGTGGACGGCGCCGAAGCGGCACGGTTCGTCGCTTGCCTGACTCAATCATTTGCCGATGTCCGGCGCCTGTCTCTGTAACGGATAATATGTCGGCAGAGCGTCACACTCAACTGCTTGTACTCGGCTCAGGGCCGGGCGGCTACACCGCCGCATTTCGGGCGGCAGACCTCGGACTGGAGGTTCTGTTAATCGAACGCTATCCGTGTCTGGGCGGAGTCTGCCTGAACGTTGGCTGCATCCCTTCCAAGGCGCTGTTGCATGTCGCGAAAGTCATCTCGGAGGCCTCGGAGGCGAGCGCGGTCGGGCTGACTTATCCGCCTCCAGAGATTGATCTGCAACAAACACTCCAGTGGAAAAACGGCATCGTCCGCCAACTGACTCAGGGGTTGGCGGGACTGGCCAAAAAGCGTGCGGTCACCATCGTACAGGGCATCGGGAAATTTACCGGGCCGAACAAGGTGGAAGTCGAATCCAACGGCAAGACCGAATCCATATCATTTGATCAGGCGATTATTGCAGTCGGTTCACAAGCGATCGAAATTCCGGGGTTCCCGGTCGAAGATGAACGGGTGATGGATTCAACCGACGCCCTGGAGCTTGCCGACATCCCGCAAAAACTGCTGGTCATCGGCGGTGGCATCATCGGGCTTGAGATGGCGACAGTCTACCACTCACTCGGCAGCCGAGTCAGTATTGTTGAAATGACAGATGGATTAATGGCTGGCGCCGATGCGGACCTGGTCAGGCCGTTGCTGAAAAGAATCAGGAAACAGTACGAGCATATCTGGCTGAATACCCGGGTTACCCGCCTTGCGCCACTCAAAAATGGAATCAAGGTTCATTTAGAGGGAAAAGATGCCCCAAAGAACAGGATGTTCGACCGGGTCCTGGTTGCAGTGGGGCGCACCCCCAATGGCAACCGGATCAACGCACAATCGTCTGGCATAACGGTTGACCAACACGGGTTCATCCCGGTGGACCGACAACAACGAACCTCGGTTCCCCATATCTTTGCGATTGGCGATGTCGTTGGACAACCGATGCTGGCCCACAAGGCGGTTCACGAAGGCAAGGTCGCGGCTGAGGTTGCGGCTGGCATGAAAAGCGGGTTTGACGCTCGTGTTATTCCGTGCGTCGCCTACACGGACCCGGAGGTTGCCTGGGCCGGAGTCACGGAATCCGAGGCAAAAGCCAACGGGCTGGAATATGGCAAAGGTGTTTTCCCCTGGGCCGCCAGTGGCCGTTCCCTGTCTCAGGGGCGCAGCGAAGGATTGACCAAACTGTTATTTGACAAGACGACGGAACATATCATTGGCGCGGGTATTACCGGCAGCAACGCCGGGGATTTGATTGCCGAAGCAGTGCTCGCGATAGAAATGAACGCCGATGCCCGTGACATCGGGTTATCCATCCATCCCCACCCCACCCTGGCCGAGACCCTCGGTTTTGCCGCCGAAGCATTCGAAGGAACGATCACCGATTTGTACATACCAAAGAAATAAAATCACCACCCCCAATCACCCCTCACCACCGAATCCCCACCTCTACTCCAACAAACTGTGTCGGTTCATTCTCATCGGTCTCCCGGTGCGTGGCCTGAACATCCAGCGTGAAGTTCAATGCCTGACCGGTGGTATACACCGGTTGCAGTCGCCAGCCAAGCGTATATTCATGCGTACTATCCGTGATCCCCATGTCCAGATACGGACTGCCCGTGAATCTTCCCGATAACATAGAGAAACCATACGCCGCTTGTGCATGCCAGCGACTCTCGGATTCACTGCCCGTACGTTCACTGATGGATTGTTCCGCAAACAAGGCATCGAGTCCGCCGGTTGACTGTCCGCCCCAATCCTGACCAATGGTCAGAGACAGTCCCCGTTGGCTGTCGGGTTGTGGATCAAACACAAACGATGCCCCATATCCCCGATCTTTGAGATCATCTGAATCATGCGAGACCAGGGTACGTCCCGACAGATCAAGAGATAACCCGAGACTTGTATCATTCCATGCAATACCACCCCCGACCTCTATACCCGTTCCGGTCTCTGCATCGCCGCCATCCTGCCTTATACCGACTTCCAGACGGGGCGTAAGTTGACCGTTTTCCAGATCCTTCTTCCAGCTACTCTCCAGTCCAGCCCGAATACGGGTCGTGCTGGCACTGGAGGCCGCCAGTTCATGGGTCTTGTCTGACTCGGTACGAGACCATAAGGCATCTGCAGTCAGCGCCAGACTGAGTCCGCTCTCTCTGGCAGGTAACAAATCTCCACGCAATCCCATAGCCGCCATACTCCAGGAAATGTCAGAAGAGATGGCATCGCCCAGTTCCGGTTGTAGGGTCACTTCTCCACTGCCCTGTCCGAGTGTGCCCCATAGCTGGATACGATCCGATGCTTGCAGGGAGGCATACGGTGTAATCGCGGTCAGGGAGGCTTCTACTTCTCCATCGCCTTCGCGTACCGCACCATTACACAGCACTTGTCTGGCCTGTGCAGGCATCGCCTGATCACACATTTGTTCAGGAACCCGGTTGCTGGTATCGGTATCGGTATAGCTGCCTTCTCCATCACTTTGTATCAGGGTCAGTCCAACCAGCCAGTTGTCTTTGGCGTAGTCTGTGCCGAGTAATGCAGTGGTGGTCTCTCCGTCCAGTGAGAAGGCGCCTTCTCGTCCATCGAAGTGACCTTGCGTGGCTCGTCCCCAGAAGGAGACACTGCCGCCTTGCGCGTCTTTCTCACTGGTTGCCGTAAAGGAGCTGTTCAGTAAGGCTTCTCGTACTGTCATATCATAAGACTGGCTCTGTGTGCCGCCGAAGTGATGCCGGTCATGTACCTGTTCGGTGGAGGGACCGGAGTCGTAATCAAACGAATGGGTACGGGTATGGGAGCGGATAGATTCTGATGGACCGCTACCCAGCGTAAAGGCTTGTCCGGCTACTGTGCCTTGCATTCCGGCGGCACGGCGGTCTGCGATGCGGTCAGAGAGTCCATCAATGGCTTGTTGGGCAATCGTGCGACCGAATCGGCTGAGCCACGCCGCCGGCATCGGGTCCGAGTTGGTAATGGTGCCCACCGCAACCCCGTCCGCAATCGACACCGACACACCGGGCGGGCCGTTCACGCCGGCATCGAACAGCACCATCTCGAAGGTCTCCGGATCCTCGTCATGGCTGTCGTTGTATAGGGGGACATGGATCTGCGTCTCGGTCTGGCCCGGTTGGAACCGGGCCCGCAGTTGCCAGGACCGCTGCCACGCCAGATAGTCCTGGCCCGCCACGGCCGAGACCGGGGTCGAATCCCGTGTCGCATAGTAGACATGGACCGGCCAGGCCACCTTCTCGCTCAGCGTCACCTTGAAATACCCGTTGCGCTGGTTCTCCTTCATGGTGGCATCGGCAATCGAGAGCGTCGGTCCCGAGGCCGCCGCATCATTGTCAGATACCGCCACCAGAGCGCTATCATCCGGTGGCGCTGCCACCAGGTAACCCGTGCCGGTATCTATGGTGGCGGTGATGGAGCCGTCCGGCTCGTCCGCGCCGTCGTCCACCGTGGCGACCTCGAAGGTCAAGCTACCCGTGACCGGGACGGTGACCGTCCGTGATCCGGTCTCGCCCGAGGCGGCGAAGTCGCCGCTCTGGGCAACGCTCAAGGTCACATCAAGCGGTGCCGCCGGCACCGGGCTCGCCGAGACCGTGAACGAGGCCGAACTGCCTTCCGTCACCCCGCTGCCGGCGGCGATGCTGACTGTCGGCTCGTCATTGTCGCGCACCGCCACCGCGGCGCTGCCCTTGCCCGTAGCCACGGTATAGCCCGTGCCCGTGCCGAGGGTGACGGACACCGAGCCGTCGGCCTCGTCCGCTGCATCGTCCATCGTGGCCACCGAGAGGTCGGTGCTGGTTGTCCCTGCTGTCAGCGTCACCGTCCGGCTGCCGGCGCCCGGCGCCGCCAGATACTCGCCGCTCTGGGCGACGGTCCAGGCAATCGTCAGGTCGGTGGCCGGGACCGGGTCGGCCGTGACGGTGAAGGTGGCATTGCCGCCCTCGTCCACGGCGGAGCCCGCCGATAGACTGAGGTCGGGCGTGGCGGGTGTTACCGGCTGGACCTCAGCCTGTTCCGGCTGTTCCTCCTGCGGCGGGTTCGCCAGGCATTCCAGCGCCGGCGCCACCGGCGCCCAGCGCTTGAGGCCGCGATCCGCCTGCGCCTGCGCCTCGGCGATGGTCATCGGGTTGCTGCTCCAGGCGTTGCTCTCCCCGAAGGCGGCCAGCACCCGGCTCCAGCGCTCGACATGGCCCGAAGTCCGCCAGGTCTCGGTCGCAGCCAGCTGGGCGTCGGCCAGCAGGGCGTCGGAGACGCAGGACGGGGTCTCGTCCTGCGTAAGCCCGGCCCGCTCGGCCTCGGCCTGCTGGGGCGAGCTCTGGCCGGCTTGTATGACCTTGACCAGCCATCTCATCTCCCAGTCGCGCACATGTTCCAGACCGCCCCAGCGGAGTTGGGGAATCTCCACCTTGAGTTCATCACGGCCGGGGCCGATGGCGAACAGGCGCACCCACTGCGTGCGGTTCGACGGTGTGAAGATCAGACAGTCATCCAGCGGGCCGCCACAGGACTGGGCCCTGCCGTCCCGCCGCTTGACCCCCGCCGCCTTGCCGCCGCGGGCCGACAGATAAACCGTGAGCGTGCTGTCATGCTTGAATGCCGCTTCACTCAGGGTGATCTCGAAGTCCAGGTGGCTGCCTTCCTTCACATCGACCGTCTGGCCCGGCGCGGGGAGGTGCTTGACGACGATCGGCGGGTCGGACTCGAGGACATTGACATGCACCGTCCAGCCCTTGTCGATGATGCCGAAGTAGCCGGGGTAGACGGGACTGGGTGTGAACTTGTCAATGTAACCGGCGGAAATGCGATGCCTGATGGGAATCGGCGCGGTGTAATGGTCCGCACATCTCACCTTGACGTTGACCAGTTGGAACTTGTCCCAGTTGTCCGGCGTGAAATGCAGCACGGTTCTTGTCGGATGGCCCGGGCTGTTGTCGACATAGAGACGGCCATTGGTGACAAAGGCGTTTTGGCCATTGCGATTGTTGTCGTCGGGATCCTTGATGAAGACCTCAACCGGGCCCAGCGGCTCCGTCTTCAGCTTGACGTTATAGGTCGGTCCGGTGGTGCCACAGCCCTTGGCCTCGTTCCAGGTCAGGTGGGCTTTATCGAACACCAGGCCGGGTTCCTTGTTCGCATTGGCGGTGGCGGTGTCTTCGTCGCGGATATTGACGTAGGTGTAGTTAGTCGTACTGCCGGGGACATTCGCCACCATTACGTCGGCGGGAAGAGCGAAACCGTGAGGGTCTATTCGGAAGGTTTCTTCGTCTTCCGTCAGGGAATCGTCGGTCGTGCGGATCCTGGCCGTGCCACTGGCCCGGTAGGCGGGGATGGTGGCGGTGTAGGTCTGGCCATGATAGTCAACCCCGTTGCCGGTGGCGGTGAGCGGGGTGGAGGAGAGGTTGATCGTCGTGGCTGTATCGCGCAGGCGCGACAGTTTTACCGTCAGGACCGCTTCATCACCCTCATTGACGTAGACCTCCTCTTGCGTGAGGTAGACCAGCGTCTGGTTGGGATTCAGGGTGAAGGTATGCTGGTTGGCGCCGGTGGGGGTGGTACTGGCCAGTCTTCTGCCTTCGAAATCACGGATGTTGTGATTGCTGGCGAAGCTCAGTCTCACGTCGCCGGAGACGGTGTCCAGATCACCGCCCTGGGCATACACGAAAACCACAGTCTTGTAGGTTTTGGGATCGTAATTGCTCAGATCATGGCGCACATCCAGCCCGGCGGTGGTGCCGGTGAGCGTGAAGTCCGACGCGTACACACCGGGCAGATGCTTGTCGAACTCCACCCGCCAGACCAGACTCGTGCCCAGATTCCTGACTTCTTGCGCATGCTTCTTGATCGAGACCAGTTCCGGGGCGTTGGCCAAATTGAATCTGTTGTTGTTGTTGCCCGTGGGTATGGTGCTGGCGAGTTCATTGCCAGAATCGTCCATGATGTCGTGATCGTTCCGGATAGTCAGTGTCACTGGGCCGGTGAGGCTCTTCAGGTTACCGCCGGAGGCGGTGACGTCGAAGATACTGGTCGCGTGTTCCGATACCGGGGTAATCGTGGCGGTGGTGCCGGAAACATGGAAGTCGGCTGCATCCACGTTGATTACAAATCCGCCGCTAGGGTCATCGAATGTCACCCGCCAGGTTAGACTGTCGGCATCGGTCATGGCGGTGGTCGGTGACTGGCGCTCGATTGAGACCACGGTTGGGGCTGTGTTGTCGAGTTGGAAGAAGTTGTCATTCGTGCCGCTGACCGTGGGCGATGCGGGCAGTGCGTTGCCGGACAGGTCTTCAATGTCGTGGCCGCTCGCAAAGACCAGTTGGATGGTGTTGTTGGCATTCTCAATCGCGCTGCCGGAGGCGGTGATGTCGTAGACGCTGGTCGAGACCGACGAGACGGCCAGGGAGGTGGTTCCGGAGAACTCAGAGGGGGTGTTGGAAAAATCCATCGCATTCACATTGCGCACCGGCTCGCTGAAGGTCACCCGCCAGGTCAGGCTGTCGGCATTGGTGTATTGCGCGGTCGGCGACTGGCGCTCGATCGAGGTTACGCCCGGGGCTTGCGCCTGCGCCCCGGCAGTCAAGCCCAGCAACAAAGGCAGGGCGAGCAGGGCCGAAAATAGGCCGCACCGCAGACGGCGGGTGAGGTGGATACATGGATCGAAACGATGTCGTAGGGGAGGGTCTTGTACCCTCCCGCGAGTGATCGGAACAGGAATCAACGATAGCGGGCGCCCACAAGGGGCGCCCCTACGATGACGGGTAACCGCAACCTCGGTATGGTTGTGGATTCCCGCTTCCACGGGAAAGACGGGCGGGGAGGTTAAACGGTCAGGGTTCGATAAGACAGGCGCAGGCTGGTCAATCCGGTAATCCGGTAATCCGGTAATCCGGTAATCCGGTAATCCGGTAATCCGGTAATCCGGTAATCCGGTAATCCGGTAATCCGGTAATCCGGTAATCCGGTAATCCGGTAATCCGGTAATCCGGTCAATTATACCATAAATCAAGGACTTAATCGAATTTATTTCTATTTTTTTCATTGCGTTAGCTTGGTTTTTTCCGGATATTGAGGGTGTAAGTCTGCTGTAAGGCATTATTACTTGTCAAGTAGTACTCTCACGGCAACAGGCTATCCCAGTGTTTCTCCGGGAACACTGGTTCAACAACATCGCCAACGATGGTAACTGTTCCTTCCAGCTCGGTCTGGGGGTAGCGCTTGCCCTCACTGGTTGTGCGCGTGAGTTCTGCAACGGGTCGCCCGCGCTTCAGAATTACCACGCGCTCTCCGGTCTCATGGACCCGGTCAAGGATGGCAAGACATCGCGCCTTGAAGTCGGATGCGTTAATAGTAGTCATCTGACCAGTATCCGTGTCAAGATCAAGAGTTGCTATGCCGCAATTGACAAGCGCACGCCCAATGCGTGCATCAGCCGATGGATGGTATGCCATCTGGGTTGCACCTGACCATTGATCACCTTGTAGAGACTTTCCCGGTTCAGCCCGGTCGCTTCGGCAACCTGAGCGACCCCCCGGCGCTTGATGGCATGGCCCAGAGCTACGACAAAGACAGCAGGGTCCTCATCTTCGTAAGCCTCTGTCAGGTATTGAGGCAGCTCGTCCTCGATCAGCAAATGATCGAAGGGATTATAGTCAGTCAGTTTAGTCATTATTCAAACCTCCAATTCACTCAGTATCCGGTGTGCCCGTGCCTCGATCAGGCGTTTCATTTCACGGATTACCCGGCGGGTACGCAGGGGTTTTCCGTTTAGTTGCAGGTCAATCAGATACCGGGTCAGCCGGTTGGCTTGTCGCTGATTTTCCCATGTGGGGAATTGCTCTGTGTCCAATGCGATCAATGTAGCGCCACTGATCACGTCGTTTTCGCCACCAGTCGCCAGTACCGGGCCCTTCTCAGGAAGATAGCGGTAATCCATGTCCTGTCTGACCGCCTCCCCGGTTTCAACGTCTCGATCCAGAATCAAACCGAAGCCAATCTCGCGCAGCAGATGTTTCTCGAAAATCCGTAATACGACAAACGGGTCCTGCTGGTCTGCCAGGGCCAGTATCTGCTCCTGATATTTCTCAAACAGTGTCTCATGGGCATCATGGCGGTGCAACAGCTTCAGGATCAATTCGTTGATATAGTATCCGCACCCGATTCCCGTCCCCGATAAGGGCGGCGTAAACCGGGGTTGCTCAATCCCGGTCAGGATGGGCAACTCCCCTTTTCCGGTCCAACTGATTAACAACGGTTTGAACGGCTGAAATAACCCCTGGGGCTGCGTTTTTTTCTTTCTGCAACCCTTGGCAATCAGCGTCAACCGCCCGTATTCACGAGTAAACACTTCCACCAGCAGACTGCTTTCACTGTATGATCGCCGATGCAGAATGAAACCGGCCTGATGATCCACCTTCTTGCGGCTCATAATTGACTGATTCTGGACTCCTTCCCGGCTCTGACCCACAAGTTCAAAAACACGCGACGGGAAAATTTCTTTTCAATCTGGAATCTCGCATCTGTGCCTATCTGCTTCAACTGATTGCCTCCCTTGCCGATAATGATAGATTTCTGGCTGTTCTTCCCGACTCGTATCACTGCGTCTATACAGAGAATGTCGCGCTCATTAATGTCGAATCGGGCCACTTCTATGACCACCTCATAAGGCAACTCCTCTCTCAGCTGGATAAAAATCTGCTCCCGGATCAGTTCCGCAGCTATGAAACGGTCAGAACAATCAGTGACCTGGTTTTCCGGGAAGCCGCAGGGGCCATCGGGCAAGTGGCGGGCAACCAATGCCAGAAAAGCGTCCTTGTCATCCAGTCTCAATGCGGACAAGGGGATAATTTCCCGGAAGTCATGAATTTGCCCGGATTCGCGCATGATCGGCAACAATCGGGATTTATCCTTCAGCCGGTCGATTTTATTGATGATCAGAATAACCGGAGTATTACCGGACTTTACTGGCTCAAAAACTCTGAGCAACTCCTGACTCCAGCCGCGATAATCAATCATGAAAAGTATGAGATCGACATCCTCCACGGCGCTTATTGCGACCCGGTTGATCTGCCTGTTGAGATTTTTATGCTGGCTATCGTGCAGTCCGGGCGTATCGACAAAAGCGATTTGGTAATCCGGGGTGGTTGTGATACCGAGAATCCGGTGCCATGTGGTTTGCGGGCGGCGGGAGATAATCGAGATTTTCTGTCCGACAATGTGATTCAGCAAGGTTGATTTCCCGGCGTTGGGCGGGCCAATCAACGCGGCAAAACCGAATTTGTGGTTATCAGTCATCACAACCGGGGTTGTTCAGCACAGCCAGCGCCTGCTCGGCTGCGGCCTGTTCTGCGGCTTTGCGACTTCTGGCACGAGCAATGAACATGCGCTCGATTCCGGGTACTGTACAGGAAACCTCGAAGGTCAATTTATGCGCCTCACCGTCTTGCCCGAGAACCTGGTAGACAGGCAACGGGCTCTCATCCTTCTGCAACCTCTCTTGCAATCGGGTTTTGCTGTCCTTGAGATCATGCGGTTGAATGTCCTTCAGCAATGTTTGGTACATTCCATTAAGGAACTGATTGACCGGTTCCATGCCTCCATCCAGATAAATAGCGCCGACGACCGCCTCGAAAGCGTCCGCCAGGGCGGAAACTCGGTTGCGCCCTTTGTTTTTCAGCTCTCCGCTGGCCATGATCAAATAACGATCCAGGCTCAATTCCCGCGCCAGGGAAGCCAATGTGGTATTGCGGACCAGCCGCGCCCTCATCGCGGTCAGGTCACCTTCATTCGACCGCGGGAAAAGCCGGTACAGTGATTGCGATATAAAGAACCCGAGAATGCTGTCACCAAGATATTCCAGGCGCTGATTGTTCGGCAGCCCCATGTTGCTGCGGTGCGACAAGGCCAGATAAAGCAGGTCTCGATCACGGAAGCGATAGTCGAGCGCCTGTTCCACCTCGTCGATGTCAATCCCGTTGGTAGTCAAACGATCCACCCGCGTCGAATGGGTTTATTCGATTGTGTCGCCGATGCGGCTCCACTCCACGCCGCCTCCGCTGGCGCTTTTCCAACTGAACCAGATGAAAAAGGCCTCACCGACCACATTCTCTTCCGGCACAAAACCCCAATACCGGCTGTCATTGCTGTGGTCCCGGTTATCCCCCATCACGAAATAATGCCCGGCAGGGACATTGACCTCTTCAAGATTGCGCGTAAAACCCTGATCATCCAGTATGATGAGGTGCTCATCGCCGTCAATCGTTTCCACCAGTTGACCCGCCGATGTGCCTTTCAACTTGTCCTGTACATAAGCGTAGCGACCATCATCGCGTGTATCCACTGGCTCGCCGTTAATGGTCAGTCTCTTGTCTATATAGGAGAGCGTGTCGCCCGGTATGCCAACCACCCGCTTGATAAAATTCAATTTCGGGTTCTGAGGGTATCGAAACACGATCACGTCTCCACGATCCGGGCTGTCAATCGGAATGACTTTCATATTGACTACTGGCAGGCGGATTCCATATTTGAACTTGTTGACCAGAATGAAATCCCCGATATGCAGGCCGGGCAGCATGGAGCCTGACGGAATCCGGAACGGCTCGATCACAAATGAGCGCAAGACGAAAACAAACAGGATAACCGGGAACAGCGCCCTGGCATATTCCACTATAATCGACTTCCTTCGCTTGCGGCTCAGTAATTTTGCAAGCAACAGAACGCCCCCGGTAACCAACAACGCGATAAACAGTACGAGCGAAAAATCCATACAACCCCTTTGAGTTTAAATTTGAATTAGAACCTGGATTAAATGGGGACGATTCTACCCCATATCAGTCCCGACTGACTTTCAGTACGGAAAGAAAAGCCTCCTGTGGGATTTCAACCGAGCCGATCTGCTTCATCCGCTTCTTCCCCGCCTTTTGTTTTTCCAGCAACTTTCTCTTGCGCGTCACGTCGCCACCATAGCATTTTGCGGTGACATTCTTTCTCAGGGCCTTTACGGTTTCCCGGGCGATGATGCGAGTACCGATCGACGCCTGGATCGCCACATCGAACATTTGCCTCGGAATCAGTCCGCGCAGGCGTTTGACCAGTTCGCGGGCGCGGTATTGGCTTTGGTCCCTGTGCACAAGAACCGCCAGCGGCCCCACTTTCTCGCTATTGATCAGGATATCCACTTTCACCATATCAGCGGGCCGACTGTCGACAAACTCATAATCCAGCGAACCGTAACCCCGGCTCACCGATTTCAGCCGATCAAAAAAGTCCATGACGATTTCGGTCAAGGGCATCTCGAATTCGATCATCACCTGACGCCCGTGATATTGAATGTTTTTCTGTATTCCCCGTTTTTCTACACACAGCGTGATGACCGCGCCGACATAATCGTGCGGCGCCAGTATCCGGGCAATAATGAATGGTTCCCGCACTGTTTCAATAAAGGATGGATCCGGCAGATCAGCCGGATTGTCAATCAATATGGTTTCCCCGTTTTTTTTCAACACCTCATAAACCACGGTCGGCGCGGTGGTGATCAGATCCAGTCGATACTCCCGTTCGAGACGCTCCTGGACGATCTCCATGTGCAACATACCCAGGAAACCACATCGGAAACCAAATCCGAGCGCTTGTGAGGATTCCGGCTCGAAAGACAGGGAGGCATCATTCAGGCTGAGTTTGTTCAGGGCCACCCGGAAAGCCTCGAAATCGGCGCCGTTGACCGGATACAGTCCCGCGAACACGGTTGGCTGGACCTCCTTGAAACCCGGTAAGGGGGATTTCGCCGGCCGGTTGCCCAACGTGATGGTATCGCCGACCCTGGCTGACCGGATTTCCTTCAGGCCGGCGGTCAGATAGCCAACATTACCGACACTTAGAGATTCAACATGAACCGGTTTCGGGGTGAACACCCCGATGTTTTCAACCTGGAACTCGCGTCCGGACGACATCATTCTGATCTTGTTTTTGCCGGTCGCCATCCGCCCCTGCATGATCCGTATCAAGACCACCACGCCGAGATAATTGTCGAACCAGGAGTCGAGAATGAGGGCGCTGAGCGGAGCATCCACAGAACCCGCGGGAGGGGGCAGCGACAACACAACCCGCTCGAGTATCTCCTCAACCCCCTGTCCGGTTTTCGCGCTGACCGACAAGGCGCCGCTGCTGTCGATGCCGATGACATCTTCAATTTCCTGAATCACCCGGTCCGGCTCCGCAGATGGCAGGTCAATTTTATTGAGCACGGGAATGACTGTCAGCCCGAGATCAACCGCGGCGTAGCAGTTTGCCACGGTTTGCGCCTCCACGCCCTGAGCGGCATCCACCACCAGCAACGCCCCTTCGCAAGCGTTCAGCGAACGGGACACTTCATAGGAAAAATCAACATGGCCCGGAGTGTCGATCAGATTCAACTGATACCGATGACCATCACGGGCGATATAATCCAGGGTGACACTTTGCGCCTTTATGGTAATCCCCCGCTCTCGCTCCAGATCCATAGAATCCAGCACCTGTTCCTTCATCTCACGTTTTTCCAGGCCGCCGCAAAACTGGATGAAACGGTCAGCCAGAGTCGACTTGCCGTGATCTACATGGGCGATAATCGAAAAGTTCCGAATACGGGCGGGATCGTAATTATGGGAAATCGGTTCAGGCATCACTGCGTCACATTGATTCGGGTTGACAGGGTTTCGGGAAGTCTGGTCATCAGGTCGGGCGGATTGCCCGCGGATGAAACTTGTCATTCGTCAATCGAACCGGGTATTTTACCGTAGACCTCGGATAAAATATCAAATACCGGACGATTACCGTCCCGACTCCGATTAAACGACAAAATCCAGGAGAAACATTAAAGTGGAATCCCTGTCTGGCGCGACACTGGAAGCATTCTCACTGCTGTTGAGCGGTGACCGGGAGCTGTGGGAGATTATCGGGATCTCATTTCGCGTATCCGGTACCGCCATCGTGATTGCTTGTCCGTTTGCATTGTTCGTCGCCTTTGCCCTTGCCTATTTCACCTTCCCCGGACGACGGCTGATTATATCACTGTCCAACACTTTCCTCGCATTCCCCGCCGTCGTGGTTGGTCTGGTTCTATACCTTCTGCTTTCAAGACAAGGGCCCCTCGGAGATTGGAAATTGCTGTTTACGCAAACGGCGATGGTACTGGCGCAAATCATCCTTTGTTTGCCGATACTGATTTCAATGAGTCATTCAGCCTTTCAGGCGATTGATGTCAGAGCTTGGGAAACAGCTCGAACTATGGGATGTAAACCATTGGTATCATTTATTCTCGTTTCCAATGAAGCCAAGTTTGGATTGCTGGCCGCAATGCTCGCCGGGTTCGGGCGAATCATAGCGGAAGTGGGCGCCTCCATGATGGTCGGCGGCAACATCCTGCATCATACCCGCAACATTCCAACCGCGATCGCGCTTGAAACCACCAAAGGCAATTTTTCCCAGGGCATAGCGCTGGGCATCGTTCTGGTGGTACTGGCCTTTTTATTGAATTTGCTCCTGCATTATTTTCAGGGCCGGGGTAAACTGTCGATATGATTGATCATCCAATAATACACTTCACGAAAATATCGAAAGCGTTTTCCCGCGCGAAAATCCTGACTGATGTCACGGTCACGATTCACGGCGGCCGAATTTACCTGCTGTCTGGCGAAAATGGGGCGGGCAAGACCACATTGCTGAAGATACTTTCCGGATTGCTCACTCCAGATCACGGCTTGGTGGATTTCGGATTTCACAGCAAGTCAATCAGGCAAGGCAGAAAGGAATTGTTGCGCTATCTCATGTACATGCACCAGACTCCTTATATGTTCGAGGGCAGTGTATCCAGAAATCTGTCTGTCGCCCTCAAACCTTTCCGGGCTTCAGGGCATGGGGAGCGGAATATCAACGACGCATTGCAATGGGCCATGCTGTCGAAACACAAATCGGCGCCGGCGAAATCCCTTTCCGGCGGCCAGCAGCAACGGGTCGCGCTGGCCCGCGCCTGGCTTCGACAATCCCCGTTCCTGTTGCTGGACGAACCGGTGGCCAATATGGACCTCCCCTCCGCGCTGCGGACGCTTGAGCTTTTGCAACGTCTGAAAGAAGCCGGCACAGGTATCGTGATCAGCAGCCACAATTTCCAGTTTTTTAACGAACATGTCGATCAGCGCCTGGTTTTATCGGATGGCAGATTAACCAACGCTGAAGACCTTGACTACAGCGGGAATGTGACCCCCATTCACCGGGATAACAGTGTCAAATCAAATTCCGGCTGAGCGGCCGGATCATCTGACGGCGCTCATTCTGGCTGGTGGCCGGGCCAGGAGAATGCAGGGCCGGGACAAAGGCTTGCTGATGCTGGGCGATCAGACCATGATCGGACTGATCCTCACACAATTAACGCCTCAATGTGAAAACATCCTGATCAATGCCAATCGGAATCTTCCCGAATATCGGCAATACGGCTATGCCGTGGTTCCGGATCAGCATCCGGATTTCCAGGGGCCGCTGGCGGGAATGTATTCAGGCCTGAGCCATATCACGACTGACTGGATGATTACGATACCGTGCGACGGACCGATTCTGGCGGCGGACTATTGCCGGAGGATGATGGCGGCGGCGACCCAGGGAGACCGCAAAATCGCGGTAGCCCGGCTGCAGGACCGAATCCAGCCGGTATACGCGCTGCTTCACCGTTCCCTTACGGACAGCCTGGCTGCCTGCCTGCGCTCAGAGGAAAGAAAAATCGACCGCTGGTATCAACGGCATGGTTTTTGTACGGTCGATTTTTCCGACCATCCGGACATGTTCGAAAACATCAACACCCCGGAACAATTACTCGCCGTTTCAGCCAGAATCCACGCCGGGGCCGGCGCAGACCGGGGAAAAAAGTCGCGAGATACCCTTTGAGTGACCGGAGCCGGAACCGTCACGCACAGCATGTGTATGCAACTGTGCATTCTCATCAGGCGATAGCGCCGCTCCCAATCCAGTGAAAGCGTGACCTCCTCTCCCACCGCCGGCAGACTGTTACACGGACTGGGAAATTCTCGTTCTCACCATCTCCGCCACCTCGACCGCGATCAGGCCGTCTTCGCCGCTGACCAGAGGGCGTCGATCATGGTTGACACAATCAATGAAGTGAGCCAACTCGACATTCAGGGGTTGTTGGGGAGAGACCGGAATATCACGGCGCACCAGTTCCGGGAAGCTACTGCCTTTCTTTTTCCTTCCCGTCCTGACTTCGGATAACTGCTGGGTCAGAAAATTCAATCCCAGATAGCGATCCTCGGAAAACATCCGAATCCGGCGAAATCGCTGAGTCGATACCCGGCTGGAAGTGACATTGGCAACCGCTCCGTTTTCAAATTCCAGACGCGCGTTGGCGATATCGACATGATCGGTCACAACCGGCGTGCCGGTGGCTGAAACGGATTTCAATCCCGACTGGATCAACGACAACACAATATCAATATCGTGGATCATCAGGTCGGTAACCACATCGACATCGGTTGCGCGTTCACTGAATTCCCCCAGCCGATGGACTTCGATAAACCGGGGTTGTTGCGCCAGTTCCGCTATTTTCATGACCCCTGCGTTGAAGCGCTCCAGATGGCCGATCTGCAATATACCCCCGGACGCTTCCGCCATCCGGACAATCCGGGCGCTTTCCTCCACAGTCGGAGCGACCGGCTTTTCGAGCAGGGTATGGATGCCGGCTTCGAGGAAAGGACGCGCGACCGGCAAGTGGGCGCTGGTCGGAACTACAATGCTGACCGCGTCAATCCGCCCCAGAACCTCCGCAGCGTCAGTCAACGCCTGACAGTCACAATCCTGCGCGACAGACCGTGCCACGGTCGCATCGGTATCCACCACCGCAATGAGGTCTACATGATCCATTCCCTGATAAATTCTGGCATGGATTCGACCCAGATACCCTACTCCGATCACCGCGACCCTGATCTTCCTGTTAGTATTCAATTTGACAGTTCAGTTATATATGGTAGAAATAGCGGGAATGCCTGATTTTACGCAGAAAACAAATGAATAAAAACAATCCGGTTCTGATTACCGGCTGTTCGACCGGCATTGGCCGTTGTCTGGCTTTGGGCTTGCAGGCCCGGGGCTACCATGTCATAGCCAGTTGCCGCAACCCGGATGACCTGCCTGATCTGGCTGAATCCGGACTGGACGCGGTTATACTCGACCTGGATGATTCCGACTCCATCGAAAGCGGCCTCGCCAGGACCCTCGAACTGACGGACGGCAAGCTGTTCGGATTAATCAATAACGGCGCTTATGGACAACCAGGCGCGGTTGAGGACCTGACCCGGACCAGTTTGCGGGACCAGTTTGAAACCAATGTTTTCGGGACCCAGGAACTCACCAACCGAGTAATCCCGGTCATGCGACGGGAGAATACCGGCAGAATCATACAGATCAGCTCGATCCTCGGCTTTGTCTGCCTGAAATACCGCGGCGCCTACAATGCCAGCAAGTATGCCCTGGAAGGATTGACCGACACCATGCGCCTGGAACTGGCCGGATCCGGGATCGAATTGAGCTTGATTGAACCCGGTCCGATCACCAGTGAATTCAGGGTCAATTCCCTGCAAAAGTTTATCG
The DNA here is from genome assembly GCA_965214205.1 of Candidatus Poriferihabitaceae bacterium. GTDB lineage: Bacteria > Pseudomonadota > Gammaproteobacteria > Arenicellales > Poriferihabitantaceae. Next base: position 1,977,630 of record OZ243941.1, read on the forward strand.
AACACATTGATCGAAGCCGCAGCGCCTACCAGGCAGAATACCAGGAACTCGAAAAACGCCTGAAGAGCGACCAGCCGACCCGTTACACGCTGCCGCCCGAAGCGGTGTTGGAAGCCACCATCCAGGCGCTGGAAAGCCGCCGTCCCAGAATCCGCTATCGGGTAACGACACCGACGAAAGTACTGGCGGTACTGAAACGTATCCTGACCGACCGGATGCTGGACAACTACCTGCTCAAACGCTGATCAGCCGGATCTGTTTCCGTTCCCGGTTACAGCAACGCCATGATGGTTTCGGCGTCACTCACTTCAAGCTCCGGGCCGGATGACTCGACATTCAAATGAGTGACCACCCCGTCTTCAGCAATCAGCGCATAGCGTTGCGAGCGAATACCGAAGTTGCGTGCAGTGAGATCCAGTTCAAGACCCAGCGCTTCCGTAAACGACCCACTTCCATCCGCCAGCATCAAAATGTGGTCCTCGACGTTTTGCGACTTACCCCACGCGTCCATCACAAAGACATCATTCATAGACAAACAGGCGACCGTATCCACGCCTTTCGCCTTGATCGCGTCGTGGTGAACCACATACCCCGGCAAGTGGGCCGCGTTGCAGGTCGGCGTAAACGCGCCAGGCAGCGCGAACAGAACCACTTTTTTCTCGGCGAATATCTCATCGGTCGTGATGTCTTTCGGCCCGTCGGCGGTCATCGTGGAAAGTGATATATTGGGAATCCGATCCCCGATTTTTATGGTCATGGAAAACGCCTCATCTGATTGTGAATAAATAATCTTCGCGTGGTATGCGACTTCCGGGGATTATACACATCATCATCCATTTTTCCCTGCCCCGTACAGAAAAGTCCTTTCTGCCAATCGCGAGCCGCCTGTTGATGTTCTCGACGGCTCAAATCAGGTTTTGCTTTTGGATGTATCTGGACAAAACCTATACAATATATGTGGTGCAAATTGCACTACATATCAAGGACGGGACTTCTACACGCAACACGAATTTACACAACCACCAAAGCGCGATGGTAGAGATGATAGATAAAGAGACACAGCAGAAAATACAAGCTCATCGCCTCCAGCAAATTCGGCTACGGCTACGGCAACATGACTGTGCCGGAGTTGTGCTTTTTGATCCGGTCAACATCCGCTATGCGACCGGGAGCCGCAATATGCAGGTCTGGACCATGCATAATTTCTGCCGATATGCGCTCATTCTGGAATCTGGCGGGGTTATTCTGTTTGATCTGCCGAGCTCCATGCACTTGGCACAGAACCTGAATCACCTATCAGAGCGCAGACCCGCCATCTCCACCGACTATATGATTGTGGGAGAACGCTCCGATGAAATGGCGGCCAGATGGACCGCCGAGTTGAAATCAGTATTACACGAATCCGGTATACAGCGAGAGAATATCGCCATTGACCGGGCTGATTTACCGTTGTGCCTGGCCTGCCAGAAAGCGGGTATACGGTTAAAAGACGGCAAGCCGGTCATGGAAAGAGCAAGAGCGATCAAATCCGTTGAGGAAATAAAGGCGCTCAAATGGTCGCTGAGTACCTGCGAGGACAGCGTTCGTGATCTGAGGAACCGGCTTGAACCCGGAATGACAGAATCAGAGGCGCTGGCGCTTCTGATTAAAGGTTGCGTGGAGCGAGGTGGAGAATACCCCGAGACTCGACTGCTCACCAGTGGCCCAAGAACCAACCCCTGGTTCCAGGAAACATCGAGCCGTGTCATCAACAACGGAGACCTGATCGCATTCGATACCGACATGATCGGCCCGTTGGGCTTTTATAATGACATCTCCAGAAGCTGGGTAGTGGGTGATAAAAAACCGACCGACAAACAGAGAAAAGCGTATGAAATCGCGCATGCGCAACTACAGCACAATACCGCCCTGCTCACCCCCGGAATGGGATTCCTGGAATACTCGGACAAGGCGTATCAGCTACCTGATAACTGTCTGCCCAACCGCTATGCAGATGTCGCTCACGGTTGCGGCCTAGGCGTGGAGTACCCCCTGATCTGGTATCGGGAGGACGAGCAATGGGGCGCTTATGATGGCGTATTTGAAGAGAATATGGTGGTCTGCATCGAATGTTATGTCGGAGAGACTGGAGGGCGAGAAGGAGTCAAGCTGGAACAGCCGATCTGGATCAAGGCGGACGGCCCGAAGTTGTTGTCCGACCTGCCCCTGGAAGCGACCTGCCCTGCGGGATAACGCAACACGACAAGCGCCGGTCAATCAAACAGGCGCCGGGAACTCTGTAACCGTCACAACAACCACCAAAGCACAACCGACAGTATGCCAACGGACATCGTGTTTGAAATCAGGACAATGGATGCCACCACTTCCGGCTGCTGGTTGTATTGTTCCGAAAACAGGAAATTCAGAACCGCGGGCGGTAACGCCGAAAAAAGGACCAGAATCCCTATCTGAAATGCGGTCAGGGGCAATATCCAGACCGCGATAGCCGCGAACAGAAGCCCCGACAACGGGCAGACCAGACCGGACACGACTCCGATCTTCCAGTGTTCCATCTGCGTCCTTCGCATACGAACGCCCAGGGAAAAAAGCATCAGCGGAATCCCGACCTGACCGAGCATGGTGATCGGGAACTGGATAACCTCAGGAAGTCTGGTCTCCGTAAAATTGAACACGAGCGCCAGTATGGTCGCGATATTGACCGCGTTGCCAAGCAGGCTCTTCCACGACACCGCTCCTCCGAAAAGATAAACGCCAAACGTGAAATGCCCCAGATTGCTGACCAGAAACAATATGATCGCGGCTTCCAGTCCCTGCTCGCCAAACGCCAGGACGGCCACCGGCAGCCCCAGATTCCCGCAGTTATTGAACATCATACTCGTCACGAACGCGCGGTTGGGATATTTCAGAATCCGTCCTATCGGCCAGGCGATCAGGCCCGACCCGACAATAACCAGGATGCCGCCGACAATCAGCCAGCGGTAAGTGATAATAGCGAACTCCCCGCCCGCCACGACGTCAAATATCAACGCTGGCAAAAACACTCGTAAAACAAGCCCGTTCGCCACTCCCATATCGGGCTCGAACTTGTAAGCATACAGGAATCCGAGCAATACGATGATAACTACAGGGAACAGGATCGAGATAATTTCCAACAGGGTCTCCGGGCGCGGGTCTGGGTCTGACTCAAGGACAGAAACCCTGGCGATAAATCTCCAGTTGGCGGATTATATTCTGCCTTGCCCGGTTTCCCAGGCGGGCATTGAAATATTCTGTATAAAAAATGCGCCCCCGGCTCAACAGCCGGTTCAAGAATTCAACCTGCCCGCCAATAAATGCCTCGTCATCCAGATGATGGTTTTCCTCCCTGATCTTTCGCCCGTCCGCGGCGAATCCTTCCCAGTCCTGGCCGAGACCGCTCAAATCCACATCCACCATATACAGGGAACAAGGATCGGCCGGCACATCCAGGTGGGTGGTATATAAAATGCAACGGTTGACCGCGTGGGTGATATCCGGATTCATCCTCCCGGACGCCAGGGAGGAAAACCACTGGGCGCTTCGGGCCTCATTATCGCCGGCCGAAATTTCATAAATGGCGTCATGAAACCAGATCGACAATTCGATAATGTCCTTGCTGGTTTGCGTAAGAGCGGTATTGATCGAATCAAATTCTGCCAGGCAATAGCGGATGTGATCACCGTTATGGTAGACGCGATGAGATTCACCGTATCGCGCTTTCAGCGCATGGAAGACTTCACCGCAGTCAAAGTCATCTGCTACTGCACACCGTTCCCAGAGAGAGGTAAAGCGATCAAGTTTCATAATCAAGGAAGTCCACTTCGCCGGTGACGAGGTCGTATTCAGCGCCTACCAGCATGAGCCTGCCCGATTCGACGAGCCGCCCGAGCAACTCCGAGCCCTGGGTAAGAGCAGTCACCTGGGCCCGGACATTAGCCCTCCCCGCTTGGCGAATGAGCCTGTCGCGATCAGTATGCACAGCGGTGTCCAGCAGCGACTGCACGGTCGGGCGGATGCGGTTCAGAATGGCGTCCAGGTTTTCAGAACTGTTTTCGGGAGAAGGGTCCGGTTCTTTCAGCGCTGCCTCAATAGCGCCGCACCGGGCGTGTCCCAGCACCACCACCAGCTTGACGCCAAATCTGCCGACAGCGAACTCCACGCTGCCCACCTGGGACGGCGCCGCCACATTGCCCGCCACGCGAATGACGAAGAGATCGCCAAGCCCCTGATCGAACACCAACTCCACCGGCGCCCGTGAATCGGAACAACCCAGGATGACGGCGAACGGGGCCTGGCTGTCAGCAAGCTGCGCCCGCCGCCGCAAACTGATCGCGCCGCTCCGCCGCCGGCCGGAGACGAAACGCCGGTTCCCTTCCTTCAGTCGTTCGATTGCCTCCAGGGCGGTCGTATTTCCCATGCGCCCCACCTCCTACTGGTAACTGACTCCGAGAATTTCGTAAATTCTTTTGCCGCCGGGCGCAGCGACCTCGATCTCGTCGCCGGTATTCTTGCCCAGCAATGACTTGCCGATTGGCGAGCTGATCGAAATTCTGCCCTGGCTCAGGTCGGCTTCGAGATTCCCGACCAACTGGTAGGTGACGGACTGGCCTTCATCAACATCGTAAAGATCCACATACGCGCCAAATACCACCCGACCCTCGCGCCCGATCTTGACCGGGTCGATGACCTCTGCGATGGAAAGGCTGGATTCGAGTTCGGCAATCCGGCCTTCGATAAAACCCTGTTGCTCTTTCGCGGCGTCATATTCGGCGTTTTCAGAAAGATCGCCATGAGAACGGGCTTCCGCGATAGCGGCTATGATTTTCGGCCGATCAACACTTTTTAGTTTTTTCAGTTCCTCACGCAAGGCCTCGGCCCCCTTGAGGGTCAACACTACTCTTTCACTCATATCTGTCTGTCTCTCGATATCCAGCCCGTCGTCGCGACTTCTTTGTGATGACCGGGGTCAGCCTCCGATCACAGCCCCTGGTTTTTCTGGCCGGGTTCTGCCGACGGAGACTGAACAAGCTGTTCATGCAGCGCCTGCAACTGGTTGACAGTAACCGTGCCAGCGTACCGATGAGCTTCGGCAGAGGCTCTGGCCGCCGCCAGGGTCGTGTAATAGGTCACCTTGTGCAGTAGCGCCTGTCGACGAATTGTATAGGAATCTTTGAGGCTCTGCTTGCCGGATGTGGTATTGACGATCATATCAAACTCATGATTCTTGATCATATCGACAACATGAGGTCGGCCTCCAATGACCTTGTTGACCAGTTGGACCGGAATGCCCGCTTGCCGAATTACGCTGCCAGTCCCTTCAGTCGCCAGGATTTCAAACCCGGCGTTGTAGAAATACCGGACAATCGGCACGGCTTCGCGCTGGTCATCCTTACGCAGGCTGAACATGATCCTGCCGGATTTGGGAATGGTGTATCCCGCCGCGCTCTGGGATTTCTCGAAGGCCTCGCCAAAACTGTCACCAATGCCCATCACCTCACCGGTGCTTTTCATTTCCGGACCCAGCACCGTGTCCACTCCGGGAAATTTGATAAACGGGAATACCGCCTCCTTGACCGAGTAGAAGTTCGGCGCCCGCTCACTCACGATACCCTGTTCAGCCAGGGATTGCCCGGCCATGCAGCGCGAAGCAATCCGGGCCAGGGGTCTGGCGGTCGCCTTGGAGACGAACGGCACTGTTCTCGAGGCTCTGGGATTGACTTCAAGAACGTAAATCTGATCATCTTTAACCGCAAACTGCACATTCATCAGGCCGACCACATTCAATGCCAGCGCCAGCGCCCGGGTCTGCGCCTTCAGTTCCTCCTGCAAGGAATGAGGCAGGCTGTACGGCGGCAATGAGCAGGCGGAATCACCCGAATGGACTCCCGCCTCTTCGATATGCTCCATGATGCCGCCAATGACGACCTGTTCGCCGTCGCTGACCGCGTCCACATCCACCTCGACCGCGTCATTCAGGAACCGGTCCAACAAAATCGGCGAATCGAACGAGGCGCCCGTGGTGGAATGCAGGTAGGTATCGAGATCCTGCGGGTTGTAGACAATCTCCATGCCTCGCCCACCCAGCACATAAGACGGGCGCACCACCAGCGGATAACCGATTTCATCCGCCAGGCCAAGCGCTTCCCGCTGACTGGTCGCGGTCCGATTTGGCGGCTGCAGCAAGTCCAGGTCAGCCAGCAGTTTCTGAAAGAACGCCCGATCCTCCGCCTGATGAATCGAGGTCGGCGTCGTGCCGATAATCGGAGCGCCCGCTTTTTCAAGATCGCGAGCCAGCTTGAGCGGGGTTTGACCACCAAACTGGACAATAACCCCAAGCGGCTTTTCTATCCGCACAATCTCAAGCACGTCTTCCAGAGTCAGCGATTCGAAATACAACCGGTCAGACGTGTCGTAGTCGGTGGATACGGTTTCCGGGTTGCAATTCACCATGATCGTTTCGTAGCCATCCTCGCTTAACGCCATTGAGGCATGCACGCAGCAATAGTCGAACTCGATCCCCTGACCAATCCGGTTGGGTCCGCCGCCCAGCACGATGATTTTCTTCTTATCGGTCGGATTGGCTTCACACTCCTCTTCATAAGTCGAGTACAGATACGCCGTAGCGGTATCAAATTCGGCGGCGCAGGAATCGACCCGTTTGAATACCGGATGAATCGCGTTACGGTAGCGGTAGTCCCTGACCCGCTGTTCATCGAGTTTCATCAATCTGGCAATCCGGCAATCCGAAAACCCTTTGGCCTTCCAGCCTCTCATGATGACGGGGGAAAGGCCGGTCAATTCCGATCCGGCAATCTCTCGCTCGGTTTCCACCAGCTCCTGTATCTGGGCCAGGAACCAGTAGTCGATCCTGCAGGTCTGATAGATCGTGTCGATGCTCATTCCGGACCGGAAAGCCTCGGCAAGATACCAGGGCCTCCTGACGCCTGGAATTCGCAGCTTCGAGGTCAGATAATCACGGCTATTGCCGTTATCAGGCACAGTCTGGTCATCCAGCCCGCTGCTGCCGATCTCAAGCCCCCGCAACGCCTTCTGGAATGATTCCTGGAAGGTTCTTCCCATTGCCATGACTTCACCCACCGACTTCATTTGTGTGGTCAGGGTCGCGTCCGCCTGCGGGAATTTCTCGAAATCGAATCGGGGAATCTTGGTCACGACATAGTCGATGCTCGGCTCGAACGAGGCCGGGGTCGCGCCATTGGTAATTTCGTTCCTCAATTCATCCAGGGTCAATCCGACCGCGAGCCGAGCCGCCACCTTGGCGATGGGGAAGCCGGTGGCCTTGGAGGCCAGCGCCGAAGACCGTGACACCCTGGGATTCATTTCAATGATGATCATCCGGCCATTGTCGGGGTTGATCGCGAACTGGACATTCGAGCCTCCCGTATCCACTCCGATCTCCCGCAACACGGCGATACTGGCGTCGCGCATGATCTGGTATTCCTTGTCGGTCAGTGTCTGCGCCGGCGCGACCGTGATGGAGTCACCGGTATGCACCCCCATCGGGTCCAGATTCTCAATCGCGCAAACAATAATGCAGTTGTCGTTCCTGTCCCGAACCACTTCCATTTCATACTCTTTCCAACCGATGATGCTTTCCTCGATCAAAAGCTCATTGGTCGGCGAAGCGTCCAGGCCCCGGTTGCAGATTTCATCAAACTCATCCATGTTATAAGCAATCCCGCCGCCACTGCCGCCCAGGGTAAATGAAGGTCTGATAATTACCGGGAATCCGATTTCCCCGACAATCCTGTGGGCATCCTCCAGAGAATGCGCCAGGTCACCGTTTGCGGTATCCAGATTGATCGCCGTCATGGCCTGACGGAACCGCTCCCGGTCTTCCGCCTTGTCTATCGCCTCACGGGTCGCGCCGATCATTTCAACATCGAACTGTTCCAGCACGCCATGCCGATTCAGGTCCAGGGCGCAGTTCAGCCCGGTTTGTCCGCCCATGGTCGGCAGTATCGCGTCCGGCCTTTCCGCCTCGATGATTTTAGCCACGGTTTGCCATCGGATCGGTTCTATATAGGTGGCGTCGGCAAAACCCGGGTCCGTCATAATGGTGGCGGGATTCGAGTTGACCAGTATGACCCGGTAGCCCTCCCGCTTGAGCGCCCTGCACGCCTGAACCCCGGAATAATCGAATTCACAGGCCTGGCCGATAATAATCGGTCCGGCGCCGATAATAAGAATGGATTGAATGTCTTCCCTTTTAGGCATTGGACTTTCGCGTCTGGTCTGTTTCCATCATCCGGATGAAACGGTCGAACAAATAATCAATATCCTTCGGTCCGGGGCTGGCTTCGGGATGTCCCTGAAATGAAAATGCGGGAACATCAAGACGTTCGATCCCCTGTATCGTGTCATCGAACAGGGAGCGATGGGTGACCCGGATATGATCATCCAGTGATTCCGGTTGCACGGTAAATCCATGGTTCTGGCTGGTAATCAGGACTTGCCCGGTATCGAGGTCCTGTACCGGATGATTGGCTCCGTGGTGGCCGAATTTCATTTTCCCGGTTTTCGCGCCGCTCGCCAGGCACAGCAGTTGATGCCCCAGGCAGATGCCGAAGACGGGAATACCGGCTTTCAGGATTTGACTGATCGCGTTGATTGCGTAATCACAGGGTTCGGGGTCTCCCGGCCCATTGGACAGAAACACGCCGTCGGGGTTCATGGCCAATACCTCCTCGGCCGTGGTGGTTGCCGGAACCACCGTGACCGTACATCCCCGCCCGGCCAGTAACCGCATGATGTTATGCTTGACGCCAAAATCGAAAGCGACTACCGAGTATATGGATTGCCCCGCCGCCTGATAGCCCGATTCCAGGTCCCATACTCCGCCATTCCATTGATAAACCCGGTCTGTCGTCACGACCGACGCCAGGTCCATGCCGGCCAGGCCGGGAAACGACCGGGCGGCAGCCAGCGCGCTGGCCTCGTCCGGGGATTCCTGTGCGCTGATACAGCCGCGTTGAGCGCCCTTGTCACGCAGGATACGGGTCAATTTACGGGTGTCGATTTCGCTGATCGCCACCACGCCCCGGCGTTGCAGGTAATCAGGCAGAGACTCCCCGGAGCGCCAGTTGCTGTACCGGCCGGGCACATTTCTCACGATCAACCCGGAGCAGAATATCCTGTCGGATTCCACATCTTCGGAGTTGACGCCTACATTACCGATATGAGGATAGGTCAGCGTGACCAGTTGTCTGGAGTATGAAGGGTCTGTCAGGATTTCCTGATACCCGGTCATGGAAGTGTTGAAAACAACTTCCCCGGCGCTCAGGCCGTTGGCGCCGATTGATTTACCATGGAACGAACTGCCGTCTTCAAGAACCAGCAGAGCAAGTGTGTTCAATAAAACCTCCAGTCAAGCCTCAAACATCCCGGACCCGAAAAACGCGCCTAAAAAAAGGGGAAAACCGGGCGGTTTCCCCCTGTTCCATCGGGTCAATGAACCCCATATTCTACCTGCTGAGCGAGTTTCAATCAATCAAGATTGAGCACATCCCGCATGCTGTAGAAGCCCTTTTCCTGTTGCGCCAGCCAGACTGCGGCACGCACCGCTCCACGCGCGAAAATCTTGCGGTCGGTTGCGCGATGGGTGATCTCGATACGTTCGCTGTCACCGATAAACAGGACGGTATGCTCGCCCGCGATATCGCCGCCGCGGATCGTGGAAAACCCGATGGCGCCGGATTCGCGCTCACCGGTCTGGCCGTGGCGGGCAAATGTGCCGCAACCCGGAAAGTCCCGGCCCAGCGCATCCGCCGCCGCCCCGCCAAGCAACAGCGCGGTTCCCGATGGCGCGTCTGCCTTGTGGCGGTGATGGGCTTCTACCACTTCAATATCGACAACATCACCGAGCGCCTTACTGGCCATTTCGACCAGCGCCACACACAGGTTGATGCCGACACTGGTATTGGCGGCCAACAGCGTCGGGATTGAATCAGCCGCATCTACAACCTGTTGATTGTGCGCCGGATCAAGTCCGGTCGTACCGATCAGGATCGCCGCGTTACATGACTGGCAGATATCGAGGTGGTCCGCCACCGCGGCCGGACTCGAAAAATCAATCATTACATCAAAATCGGGATTTTCAATCGTGTCGGTGATCCGGACCCCCGGTTCCGGCAACCCGGCCACTTCCCCGATGCGCCGACCAACCATATCACTGCCCGCCCTCTCAAGCGCGCCAACAACGGTCAGGCCATCCACCGGGTACAGTTCACGTGCAATCGCCGACCCCATTCGACCGGCCGCCCCGGACAGGACAATTTTCAGCATTTTACCAGTTATACCTCTATCATACTGTCTGCGTCACCCGTCAGGGCTGTCCGCATACCGCTTGGGTGATCCTGTCGAGGCCGCCCATCCAGGGTATCAGGGCATCCGGAACAGAAATGCTGCCATCGGCATTCTGGCAGTTCTCCATCACGGCGACCAGAGCGCGGCCCACCGCCACACCGGATCCGTTCAGGGTATGCACCGGCTCGGGTTTCCCGGTAGCCGGATTGCGCCAGCGCGCCTTCATCCTGCGAGCCTGGAATCCTTCGACATTACTGCACGAGGATATTTCGCGGTATTGATTCTGGCTTGGAATCCATACTTCCAGGTCAAAGGTCTTGGCGGCCGCGAAACCCATATCTCCGGTACACAGGGTGATCACGCGGTAAGGCAGTTCCAGCGCCTGCAGGATGGCTTCGGCATGGCCGGTCATCTGGTCCAGAGCCAGCCAGGATTGGTCGGGTCTGGCAATATGCACCATTTCGACTTTTTCAAACTGGTGCTGTCGAATCATGCCCCGGGTATCCCTGCCATAGGAACCGGCTTCTCTTCGAAAGCAGGGAGTATGGGCGACAAACCGGAGCGGCAGCGAATCAGCGTCCAGAATCCGGCCGGCCACAAGATTGGTCAACGGTACTTCAGCGGTCGGTATCAGATAATACGCCGGGCTGTCGGCTGTGCGAAACTGATCCTCTTCAAACTTGGGTAACTGCCCGGTTCCGAACAGGGTCTGTTGATTGACCAGCAACGGAACGTTGACTTCGATATAACCGTGTTCGCGAACGTGAAAATCCAGCATGAATTGCGCCAGCGCCCGGTGCAGCCTGGCCAGACCGCTGGTCATCACGACAAATCTCGACCCGGCCAGTTTCGACGCGGTCTCATAATCCATCTGATCCAGGCCTTCACCCAGGGCGACATGATCCTGGACCGGAAAATCGAATGACCGGGGGGCGCCCCATCGCCGAACTTCGATATTGTCCTGTTCATCGCGGCCCACAGGCACACTTTCGTCCGCCACATTCGGAATTTCACTGAGCAGCGCCGACAGTTTTTGCTGGATGTCGCCAAGCCCGGCCTTTTTGTCCTTCAGTTGTCCACCAAGATCGTCCACAGAATCGAGAATTGGCTGAATATCCCGGCCTTCGGCTTTTGCCGTCCCGATTTGCTTCGATACCCGGTTCCTTTGCTCCTGCAGACTTTCGATTTCACTTTGCAGCGATTTGCGCTGGTTCTCAAGACTCTGGTAATAACCGGTATCCAGAGTATATCCCCTGGCCTGCAGCTTTTCCGCCAGGTGGTCAATGTTCCGCTTCAGTAACTGTGGGTCCAACACGATCAGTTCAAGCCTTAAAAGAACAAACGAGATTCAGGACGCGGCAAAAAACCGCCCGATCTGCAATCCTGCGGCGGCGGCCACGACACATGTCAATACACTGGCGATTATATTCAACAATGCCTTTAACCAAAAGCCCGACTGGACAAGATTAACGGTCTCGAGTGAAAAAGTCGAAAATGTGGTGAAACCGCCGAGTATGCCGAAAATAATAAACGCCCGGAGAAGCTCGTTGTCCGCAAAACGCTGGTGGATCACCGCATAGCAGAACCCGACCAGCAGAGAACCCAGAATATTGACGGACAAGGTGCCAATTGGAAAACCCGACGACAAGAACCGATGCTGGACAGTCACCGACAGCCAGAAACGAAGAACAGAACCGAGGGCGCCTCCCAGGGCGATTAACAGCCAGTTCATCGACTATTCGGTGTTGTCGATGATGTCCACCCCGTCTGGAGGAACAAAATTGAACACACTTTCCGAAATGGGTTCGTTTTCCTTCAGGTCAACAAAGCTGATCCGGGTTCTCTGGCCCAGATTGTCCAGCAATTCCATCAGTCTCAACCGATTGTCCTCGAATCCGATCCGTATTTCCCGAAATTCGCTTTCCGGATCTTTCGGGATCAGATTGACCCAGTCAAACCGTCCCTGAGCGCCAATCTCTTCAATAACATGGCTTTTTTCAATATCTCCCGACTCGGACAGCAGCAAGGCCGGAGAGGTTCCCAATGCCTGGGTCTGGCTCTGCACTGTGACCTGCTCCAGCTCAATGTCATACACCCACACATTTTCACCGTCGCCGACGATTTCCTGGGCTTCGGGAAGCTCATAGTTCCATCGAAACAGTCCGGGCCTGCGGACCCACACCGTACCCTGGCCGTCATTGATTTCGGTCAACGATTCATCCAGAACCACCTGGCCGAACCGGGCCTTGAACGACAGGATTTCGTCGAAAAAATAATTCAACGCATCGGCGCCGGGGCCGGCGGCGGCGCTGGTCGTCAGCAGCACGGACAAGGCAACGCTCGGCAGCAGGTTCAGTAACGGTTTTTTCATGGTTTTCCGATTCACTCGACTTCAGGCGGTCCGGGAGCGAGCACCTCCCGTTTGCCGTTGACCGAAGGCGATACCACCCCGGTCCGCTCCATGGTTTCGATCATTCTGGCCGCCCGATTGTAACCCACCCGCAAGACACGCTGCACGGAAGAAATGGAGGCTTTCCCGCTTTGGGTGACAAAACGGACAGCCTCGTCATACAACGGGTCCTCCTCCCCTTCTCCGTCCGCAGCCGCGCCTGGAGAGCCATTGTCCAGGGCGCTTTCGGTGATTTCCTCATCGTAGACGGGCTGCCCCAGTTTTTTTAGATCAGCGACAATCTTCGCGACCTCTTCATCCGAGACAAAAGAGCCATGCACCCGCTGGGTAAAACCGACGCCGGGAGGAAGAAACAACATATCGCCCTGCCCCAGGAGTTGCTCGGCGCCCATCTGGTCCAACACAGTTCTGGAATCAACGCGCGATGAGACCTGAAACGCCATTCTGGCAGGCACATTCGCCTTGATCAAGCCCGTCACCACATCCACCGAAGGCCGTTGGGTCGCAAGTACCAGATGGATGCCCGCGGCCCTGGCGCGCTGCGCGATGCGTATGATTATTTCCTCGATTTTCTTACCCGCTACCATCATCAGGTCAGCCAATTCATCCACGATAACAACAATATAGGGTAATGCCGTGAGTATCTCCGGTTCGGCATTTTCATTTTCCTCCGCGTCCGGGAGGGGGTTGACCAATGGACTGCCGGCGTTGGCCGCGGTTTCCACCTTGCGGTTGAAGCCCGTGATATTGCGCACGGAAACTTCCGCCATCAACCGGAATCGGCGATCCATCTCGACAATGCACCAGCGCAGCGCGTTCGCCGCCTTGTTCATGTCGGTCACGACCGGCGTCAGCAAATGAGGAATGCCGTCATAGACAGACAGTTCAAGAAACTTCGGGTCCACCATGATCATTCGCACCTGTTCGGGAGTGGACTTATAAATCAGGCTCAGAATCAGGGCGTTGACGCAAACAGATTTCCCCGACCCGGTGGTTCCCGCAATCAACAGATGCGGCATTGCAGAGAGATCGGAAATCACCGGATTGCCTGCGATATCCTTGCCCAGCACCAGCGTCAACGGCGAGTCGCTGCTTTCATATTCGTTCGACGACAGGCCTTCTATCAGCCGCACGATTTCCCTGTGCTTGTTCGGGACCTCGATGCCAACGGTCGATTTACCCGGAATGTTTTCGACCACCCGGACACTGGCAACCGACAGGGAACGCGCCAGGTCACGGGACAAACCCACAATCTGGCTCGCCTTGACGCCAGCTGCGGGTTCTATCTCGAAACGCGTGATGACCGGTCCTGGGCAGACCGCTTCCACGGTGATATAGACATTGAAGTCCTTCAGCTTCTGGATCAGCAATCGGGACATCGTCTCCAGAACTTCCGTGGAATAACCCCTGCCGTCCGCAACCACCGGGTCGAGCAGCGACAATTCGGGTAATGCGCCTCCGCTTTTCGGTTCCGGCGAAACGGGCGGGCTTTCCGGCTTTTCAGGCTCGTCCCGCCCGGCGTCCTGAATCAGGGGTTCTATCTTCGGCGACTGGCTCGAAGGCGGCTCTGGCCTGGACTTTTTGACCGGGGGCTTTTTCACCTTGCCGGGCTTTTTACGCTTCCTGTCAACGAGCAGGGCTTCGATTTTCCTTCTGACCCAGCCTGCGGCAACGAAAGCCAGATAGCCGGTACGGTCCATCAGGGTCAACCATGAAAAGTGCCCGACCAGCGTAATCCCGGTGATCAGCAGGCCGAGCAGAATCACCGTGGCGCCAACGGTTCCAAAATTCAACTGCAGCGGCCGGGCTCCGTATTGACCGATAATTCCTCCTGCGTTGAAATTGATTGCCGCGTCGTGAATCGGGAAATAGATATGTTCCAGAACGCAGGCGCCGGTCATCGCGGCTACAAATCCGAAAATCGTCAGGAAATATCTGAAATCCGTCGCCTTGTCCAAAAACCGTTCCCGATACCTGCGCCATACCGTGACACACAGAAGAATCAGGAACAGCCAGGACATTCGCCCGAACACGGTGTACAGCAGGTCGGAAATCCAGGCGCCCACCTTGCCCCCGGTATTGATGATTTCCTTTGCGCTGCCTGTATGCGTAGGCCCGGGATCAACGGGAGACCAGGTGAACAGGGAAATGAACAAATATCCAAACAGCGCGATAACAGAGATTATCCCGGCTTCCCGCAGCATGGGCCGGAGGCTTTTTGGAAAACCCGGGCCGGTTTTCAGAGCTTTCAGGATTTTCTTTCTGGTTTTGTTCACCGGGCAATCAATCTGATTGAATCAGACCGGATTCTAGCATCAAGTATGTTCTCCGGGATGGAGTCTTTTCAGTACCGCGTTCAACTGCTCCGGTAAAGGCGCGTCGAAATTCATCAGCCTGCCCGAATCCGGGTGCGCGACAGCAAGGGCGCGGGCATGCAGAAACAAACGGCCTAGCCCCGCTTTCCTCATTGTCCGGTTGAAATCACGGTCGCCATAAGCGCGGTCACCGGCGACAGGATGGCCCGCCGCGGCGCAGTGTACCCGCGCCTGATGCATCCTTCCGGTTTCAAGCCCAAGACGCACCAGGGTTTCCCTCGCATAGCAGGCAACGGTGGAGACCACACTGGCCGCTCTCTGACCATTCCGGTCCACCCTGATTTTTTTCATGTCGTCGGTTGTCATTCTTGACAGGGGAAGGTCAATTCGCTGATCGGTTGCCTGCCAATTTCCTTTCACCAGGGCCAGATAGGTTTTTTCCGCCGGATGTTCAGCGCTGAATTGCGATTGTATCGCCAACAGGGCCTTTCTGGATTTGGCCAGCATCAGACAACCCGATGTTTCCCGGTCCAGTCGATGCGCGAGCTCGATAAAGGGCAGTCCGGGTCGGAGTTGACGCACCGCCTCGATCAATCCGAACGGCAAACCTGAACCACCGTGCACAGCCAGACCGGAAGGCTTGTCAATCACCATCAGATGCTCGTCCTCGAACAGAACCGGGATACTCTCCAGCAGCCTGGGAGGAATCACGACTCTGCCCTTGTCCGAACTTATCCGCAATGGCGGGACTCTGACCCGGTCACCCGCAGCCAGCTTGCGCGACACCCTGATCCGGGAGCCATTGACCCGGACTTCACCGCTGCGCACGGCCTTGTATATCCGGCTTTTCGGCACCCCCTTCAAATGCCTGATCAGGAAATTATCCACCCTCTGACCCTGCTCACCGGGACCGATTATTCTGACATCATTCGGTATTGGGGGAGCGACCATGCCAAAGCGTTATTTGATCTGATTTTTAAAATGGCCGACGAAATGGCGTGTCTGTTGCGCGATCAGTCCGATGCCGACCAGAGTTAGCGCGAGGTTGATGAAACCGCCGACCCACGGGATGTTGACAACAAACAGGATGACCACAAGCCCCGATAGCAGGGTCAACGGATAATTGTCCATGCGTTTGAACGGTCCGGGCAACAATCGGCCGATAAATGAAGCCAGTAGGATCTTGGCAAAGTAAGCCACCAGCAATAACAGGAAAAAGCCGATTACGGTAAAAGGCAGGCCGACCAGGGTCACGGCGCTGACCAGCATGAAAACCGGCAGCGCCACCGCTGTCAGCAGACCGATACCGAGCGCCTTGAACCCTTCAGCCGCATTACTGATGTCGAGCCTGCGAAGACAGGGCACGCACCATAACAGAACCAGCCCTGCAACGAAGGCGCTGGCCAGACGAAACAACTGCAACAGGTAGTAGCCGCCCTCTGCGTAGTAGCTGCTTTGTGAGCGCTCGCCGCGCGATTCGTGGTCAGTCTTGCTGGAATGAACATTGACCTCGCCACCAACCGTTGCAGCCGCGGATTGCCGCAAGGCGTTATCGCGGTCGGTTCGCACTGAGAGATCGCCGCCAATCCGGGCATCGTTCAACAAGTGGACACGACGGGCAAACACATCCAGGTCCCGACCGACCATTCCGCTGACTTCCAGCTTCTCGGCGAACGCCAGGGCATCGTGCCCGATTTGACCGGCAATCCCCGCCCGTCTTGCGGCGATCATGGCATTTCCGGCGATTTGTGTCGCGGGATCGATACGGAGGCTTTCACCGGCGCCCCAAAGATCGCCGGAAACGGTCGCGCTGATGAGGTCCATGGACGCTCCGGAACCCAGTATCATTCCTCCAACCTGCCCCTGGACCGTAACCTCTTCCGCGAAAGCAATGAGATTGCCGCCGATACTGCCGCGAACAACAACCCGACGCGCGAACGCGAACAGATCCCTCGTGATCACGCCTTCAATCACCACGGTCTCCCCGGCGGCGATCAGCGTGTCATCAATGGTCTGCTCTTTCGGGATCGTCACCTCTCGTTCTAAAATGCGGCGCTCAAGCGCGCTTGCATCCGGCGCGAACAACGCCGCCGCGAGTGTCAGTATGACCAGAGCGGCGGCCAGGCAGGTTGTTTTCTGATCATTCATGATCGTGTCTGTTGGTTGTCGAGATTATCCGGGACAGTGTATATGGTGGTGACCAGTAGTACAATACGCCCGTATCCTTAAATTCATATTGAAAATGTCACCAGATACTCCTGTAGAAAACAAGGCCAGGGGCAAGCTCCCGGCTGATCTTCGAAACTGGCTCAACAGCAATTACATAGAAGAGATTGAAGCGGTCGTTCCGGATATGACCGGCGCGGCGAAAGGGAAAATCCTGCCTGCCGGAAAATACCAGGAAGATGTCGGACTGCGATTGCCGGAGAGCATTTTCGGACAAACCGTGAATGGTGATTACCCCGATGAATGGGATGTGCTGGATGAGTCAGATGGCGATATGTTTCTGAAACCGGACCCATCCACGGTGCGGCCGGTTCCGTTTGCCGGCGACCCCACCGCGGTGATCATTCACGACTGTTATCATTTTGATGGAAAACCGGTGGAGGTTTCTCCAAGACAGGTATTGAGAAGGGTTTTAAATTTCTATCAGGAGCATGACTGGACGCCAGTGGTCGCTCCCGAAGTGGAATTTTACCTGGTCAAGCGGAATACGGACGCGGATTACCCTTTGGAGCCGCCGGTCGGGCGGTCCGGTCGTCCGGAAGCCGGGAGACAGTCCTTCAGCATTGACGCAGTCAATGAGTTCGACCCGTTGTTCGAGGACCTGTATGACTATTGTGAAACCCAGGACATCGGAATCGAGACCCTGATCCATGAGTCAGGAGTCACCCAGATGGAAATCAACCTTCTGCACGGTGACGCGCTTGAACTGGCTGATCAGGTTTTTCTTTTCAAGCGGGGGATGCGAGAAGTGGCCTTGCGCCATGAAATGTATGCCACCTTCATGGCCGCGCCAATGGAAAATCAGCCAGGCAGCGCCATGCACCTGCATCAGAGCCTGGTTGACGGCGCAGGCTCGAATATTTTCACGGGCCGGGATGGACGGGAAAGCGAACTGTTCAGATGGTATATCGGCGGACTGCAGCAATATCTTCCAGCCGCTATGGCCCTCATCGCGCCCAACGTCAATTCCTACCGCCGACTGGCGCCTGACAAATTCGGCACCCCGATCAATATCGAATGGGGCTACGACAACCGCACCGCGGGATTGCGTGTCCCGGTTTCAAATCCCCAGGCGCGCCGGGTGGAGAACCGGATCGCGGGCGCGGATGTCAACCCGTATCTGGCCATTGCGGCGTCCCTGGCCTGCGGCTACCTTGGAATGAAGCGCCGGATTGATCCGAAACAGCCGGTTTCGGGGGATGCCGGAGAGGTAACAACCACCCTGCCCCATACCTTGAGAGAGGCGGTCGATGAATTGCTCAAATGCGAAGAGTTGCATGAAATGCTCGGCGGGAAATTTGTCCGATTGTACAGCAGTGTCAAGCATCACGAGTACAATATCTTCCTGAACGTCATCAGCGCCTGGGAAAGAGAGCACCTGTTGCTCAGCGTTTAGAACGGTTCAGCGTTCAGGGCCGGTTCAGGACAGCGGATGGCCTGATCGGAAAACAGGCGCAGCCGGGTTATCCGCTTTTCTCCGGTCTGGCGTCAAATATCAGATTAGCGGCGTTCAGCGCCGTAAAGTGCCGGCTTTTCGCCCTGGCGATCAGGGTTACGCCCAGATCGACCGCAAGGTCATAACCCATATTGGTGGTGCCGTTACGGGAAACCAGTACCGGAATACCCATCAGGGCGGCCTTCATCACAATCTCAGAAGTCAGTCGGCCTGTGGTATAGAATATCTTGTCGTTACCGGGTATTCCCTTCAGCCACATTTCCCCGGAAATCGCATCCATCGCGTTATGACGGCCGACATCTTCAATAAAGATCAGCACCTCGCCATCCTTGCACAGTCCGCAGCCATGCACCGAGCCCGCTGCCCGATACGCCTTGTTGAACCCGGCAACCTGTTTCAATACCCGGTAAATATCGGACTGCCTGATCTCGACATCCGGCAACCTGTGTCGATACAGTTTGTCCAGAGTACAGCTCAGTATCGTACCCTGTCCGCAACCACTGGTGACCGTTCTTCGGGACGTATCGAGTCCACGTATACCGTGCCCGTCCATGGTAGTGACGGTTGCCAGCTCACGTTCCCAGTCAACCTCTATGGACTGGATATCCAGCGGGCTTTCAAACAGGGTCTGATTGCGCAAATATCCCAACGTCAACAGTTCCGGGTGGGTTCCGAGTGTCATCAGGGTGACCAGCTCCCGACCGTCCACTTTTATGGTAAGAGGCAACTCGCCGACAATATTGATTTCCCGGTCTTCACCATACTGATTGCGGGAGGGCGCCTGATAAATACCTTCCAGTCCCGCATTGCTCAATACCGGAAGAGAACGCTCCATAGCCGCCACTCCCAATTCAATCGTCGGGCTATCGTCCTGGATTAATGGAATACCTGAATAATTCATCCGGTGCAATCTTCGCTACTATTCGCCACTCATCAATCGGCATTGCAATCTACCATAAAATGAAGCGGAACTAACGTTAACAGTGTGATAATGTCCGCAAGTATGTCACAATAATAAATGTCAAAATAATCATCCAATAGAGGAAAATCAATGTATTTGAAATTTACGCATAAAATTGCCACCGGATTCACGGGTATCGCAGCGGCTGCCATGCTGACCATGGCTGGGCCTTCTCACGCTGCCGATTGCGGTGAAGTATCCATTACCGAGATGAACTGGGCTTCATCACAGATCATCACGGAAGTCTCCAAGTTTCTGATGGAGCAGGGATACGGCTGCACCATTGAGAAGGTGCCGTCGGCAACCACCACGTCGGTCGCATCCCTGGCCGAGAACGGAGAACCGGACATTGTTACCGAATTGTGGTTGAACTCGACTGGCGATGTCTATGCGAAGCTGGAAGCGGATGGCAAGGTATCCCGTCTGGCTGATGTCATTGCGCCGGGTGGCCTGGAAGGCTGGTGGGTTCCTGAGTATCTTGCGAAAGCCAATCCAGCCCTGGCTACCATCGAAGGAGTCATGGCGAACCCTGATCTGGTTGGCGGACGTTTCAATAACTGTCCCGACGGCTGGGGTTGTCGCATTGTCAACGACAACCTGATCAAGGCGCTCGATATAAAAGGCGCCGGAATCGAGGTTTTTGACCATGGTTCGGGCGAGACGCTGGCCACCTCAATTGCCGCCGCCTATGAAAACGAAGAACCGTGGTTCGGTTATTACTGGGGACCGACCTCTGTGCTGGGTCAATACAAGATGACCAAGGTATCCCTCGGTGATATTGATACTGAAATTCATACAGGCAATCAGAACAAGGACAATCCGTCACCCGGAGTTTCCGACTTTCCGCCTGCTCCGGTATTGACTGTCGCCACGGCCGACCTGGCCGCGCAGAAACCGGAGATCGCCGAACTCATGGGCAATGTGAGCTTTGATGTAGCCCTGATGAGTTCCCTGCTCGCCTGGCAGGAACAAAACGGAGCTTCAGCCGAAGAAACGGCGGTGTATTTCCTCTCTACACAGTCCGATGTTTGGGCGCAGTGGGTAAATGACGCGGCCCGTGAGAAACTGTCCGCCCTGATCCAGTAAGCGAGCGGTTATCGTGGCGCGGCCTTTTTTACTGGTCGCGCCAACCGTTATCACGCAACAGGATGTCCGGGGGCTTCTGCTTGGCTCCCGGGTATTCGGCAAGGTGAACCAGATTGGCAACGTATGAATTTGTTTTCGATGGTCTCGGACTGCGAGACTGGTGCGACTCCGGCGGCGCTGGAGACGCTCCGATGTCGATGGCCGACCTGCTCGCACAAAGCGGAGGAGGCGCGAAAGACACCTCGCTATGGGAGCTCCCCTTCCCGTCTCTGGATGCGCTGAATGACTCCTGCGCGAGAATCATTCAGTCCAGAGATCTGACGAAGGGGGTCGAGCAGGGGTTTCTGGCGATCAAGGATGCCTTGCGCTTTGTGCTGGACCCGATGACTCAACCGCTCAGCTGGATACTCGAATTCGCGCTTGCGACCTTCGAGTGGACACCCTGGTGGATCATGCTTCCGGTCCTCATCCTGATCGTCTATCTGGCGTCGAAATCTGTCCGTATTGCTGTCTTTGTAGCGGCTTGTCTGGCTTTTCTGGCCGGGATTGACCACTACGAATTCGCCATGCAGACGCTGGCGATTATCTTCGTCTGCGCTTTTTTATGCGTTCTTTTAGGCGTGCCGATCGGTATTGCCATGTCGCGCAGCAATACGCTGCAACGCATGACCATACCCATACTGGATATGTTGCAGACTCTGCCGCCATTCGTCTATCTGATTCCGCTTATCTTCCTGTTTTCGGTGACAGAGCCGAAACTCTACGGCATTGCCATTATCCTGTACGCCATTGTTCCGGTGATTCGTCTGACTGATCTCGGTATCCGGCTGGTTGACCAGGACGTGATTGAGGCGGCCAATGCCTTTGGCATGACAGATCGCCAAAAACTTTTTGGCGTGCAGATTCCGTTGGCGCTCCCGAACATTATGGCCGGAGTCAACCAGACCATTATGATGAGCCTTGCCATGGTCGTCATCGCCTCGCTGGTTTCAGCGCCGGGACTGGGTGTTCTGGTGCTTCGCGGCATCCGCAATCTCGAGTTGGGAGTCGGCCTGATATCCGGTCTTGGCATCGTTCTCCTGGCTATTATTCTTGACCGCGTCACAAAAGCCGCCCTTGACCGCGTCAACGAATCGCAAAAGCATTGAGCGCGGGAGACTGCATGGACGAACCTGTCAAAATATCAATCCGTAACCTGTACAAGGTATTCGGCCCCGAGCCACAAGCTGCTCTTGAGCGCGTCATGGCGGGAATGGACAAGACTGAACTGCTGGAAAAGCATCATCACGTACTGGGGCTGCGAGACATCAATGTAGATATGCGTGATGGTGAGGTTACCGTCATCATGGGGCTTTCCGGCTCCGGCAAGTCAACACTGATTCGCCACTTTAATCGCCTGATCGAACCTACGGCCGGACAGGTTGAGGTGGATGGTGAAAATGTGCTGGGTTATGGTGAAGAAGACCTGCGTAACCTTCGACGTTCCATGATGTCGATGGTCTTTCAGCGATTTGCTCTGTTACCCCACCGCACGGTAATCGAGAACGCCGCTACCTCGCTAAAGGTGCGCGGTATTGGCAAGAGCGAGTATCTGGCCGAAGCGCAAAAGTGGCTGGATCGCGTGGGTCTGGCCGGATACGACAATCGTTACCCGCACCAGCTTTCCGGCGGCATGCAGCAGCGCGTCGGTATCGCCCGCGCGTTGACCTCCAATTCTCCCATCATGCTGATGGATGAAGCATTCTCGGCGCTGGATCCTCTGATTCGCACCGACATGCAGGACCTGCTGCTGGAGTTACAGACTGAGCTTCACAAGACCATCGTCTTCATCACCCATGATCTGGATGAAGCGCTCAAGATCGCTGATCACCTCGTGATTCTCAAGGATGGTTTCATCGTGCAGCAGGGCGAGCCGCAACACATCCTGCTAAATCCGAACGATCCTTACATTGAAGACTTCGTAAGCGACATCAACCGCGCTCGCGTACTGCGTGTCCGCTCAATCATGATTCCACTCGAAGGCGATGCTGTGCCACCCGACGCTCATGGCGAAGTGGGCTACAACGATACACTGGAAAGCGTCATCGCCCGCTCCGGTGGCGACACGTCACACGCATATATCGTGATGGGAGACGACGGCCCGGTCGGCACTCTGGACATGACCCGCCTGATCAAGGCGCTGGTGCCACGCGTAGCCTCCGAGGCCGGAGCCAGAAAATACTGAACCCCCGGCCAGGATTTAGCCACTGCATTCCCGTTCTCCGGAACGATTACCAACCCGTGATCGTAGGGGCGGGTCTTGTGCCCGCCCGCGAATGGTGGATACCTGTTCCGACATTGTGGGACGGCACAATCATTCCCCCCTTGAGGGGGAATCACATCGCGCGAAGCGGGTGTGATGGGGGGAACAACCGTCATCGCTGTACCTGTCCACAAATGTCGAAACGCGCTGGCTCAAGAGTGCGACACCCTCAAACCAAACAGTACTCAGAATGGATCGTTATCACCCGCGCCAGATAACTCAGTGAAATAGGAAAGCTCCATTCGCTCCTCGAAGAATTGCTTTGCCGTCTGGTTTTCATACTCAATCCGCTCGGCTGGAATGTTTAAGAGCGAAGCTATTCGGTCTTTTTTCTGAGAAATACGATCAGAAACCAAGTCTGCTTTGTCCTCGAAAACAGGCGCGACAACTAATACCTTTAGGTATTCGCTCCGCGTTACGGCTTGTCCAATAAGGCCATTTACATAGTCGTCGCTAAAACTGTATCCAATTACCACAATAAATCTCAGTGCTTCGTTCAACGAATATTTCCGAAGCTCATGAACATAGAACAGGTACGGATCAATTGAACTCAATTTTTCTGCTGTACCAAAAATCAACTCTGGGTTCGGTTGGGGATTATCGCAGAGCTTCAAGATATTGCCGTTCGCTTCCTCTCGTTCCCAGTCGATTGATCCGTGGAGTTTATAGAGATACATACCTACATCAGTGTTCTCGTTAGCATCGAACTTGGTTGCCTCCCATTCACGACCACTATTAAATCCAAGCTCAATACCAAAAGAAGAACCGCTACGAGCATTATCTTGTCGTTTGTATACGACGCTTTCAACTCTTGAATCTTCGATTCAACAGCCTCTATTGCGTTCGCGTCGAAGGCTTCTACAAGGTGATGATCAATTATGTCCTTGTGAATCGGCACTGAAAACATATTCTGAAGACCCGAGAACTGTCCGGGAAAAAGTTTACCCAGCACTCCAAGATATACATCTCTCGCCAATGATCTCGTTCTTTCTGTGAAAAGGAATAGATATCTAACGTCATCTTCCATCGGGCGATACGGGCCATTCGCCTTGATACCCATGAACTGAGATTTGGCTTTACTTCCCTTGCCAACCAGATAGGTTTTTACATCGAGATGTTTCGCAGGAAGGCTTTCGAATTCTGTTTCAATCTCAAGAGGTGAAGAGGACATCAACGGTGCAAGTACATCACATGAGAATGATTCGATTACTGATTTCTTGTCTTTGTAGAAATAAATATTCGGCTTGCCTGAATTGTCCAACGACAAGCTGCGAATTTGCGTTTGTCTATTGAACGGCTCTCCTTCGTTGAGAGAGTACTTGTGCTCCAAAAGGAATCCGAACAGCTCTTTCTCTTTCAAGTAATAGGGCTTGACGACGATCTCCGTTGCGCCATCTTCGTACCTTTCTGTGACGAACCGAACTTCTTTCAGGGGTATCGCTTTTTTTGGTGTGTAATATTCTATCTCCGCTTCAGTCGACCCCACAATATGGTCAAGCAAATCCGAGTAAATCAGATGGACGGTTAAAACAGAATTCTTGCTGAACCGATAGCTGTACGACTCATAGTTTTCTTTCTCGGATTTTGAAACATCAAATAGTCGCCACTCGTCACCGCCCTCATGCGCAGGAAGATTTACACGAAAATCGCCGTCCGCTTTGGGTAGGGAACTATCTTCAACAAGCTTCCGGTAGATCGTCACACTGCGATCTTGCCTTTTAAGCGGAACGAAATTGAGATTGATATCAGACATGCTCATTTCCTCTGCCAGCCGCAATTGGTATGGAATTACTAAAAGTCTCCCAAGATAAAGTTCCTATTAGTGTTGATGTCCTGCGACTATTCTCAACAATTTCCGTTGAAAGTGCTTTACAAATATCCAACTGGCTCTCTAGCTTGCTTACAATCTCATCTTGGTCAATTCGTGGAGGCAAAGGAATCAGTGCGTTTGCCACAATCCCTTGATTGATTTTTGGCATGCTCTTCTGCGCTCCGGTTGCATTAGAGCGGAAGTACTTACGAGAGAATGGGCTTGTAAGAACGTAATGCAGGTACTTGAGAGACAGTTGCTTTGCAAATCTCAACTTCATCATTAGATCGGGGTAAATAAATTCGTAATCTTCACCCGTGTATATGGCGGACACCCCCACGTGCTCTAACGAGTTACTTCTTTGTATAAGGATGTCACCCCTTTCCAACCACAAGTGAGAGTCTTCAGGAATATCCTCATCTATATACTTGATCTGAGAACAATCAAAACTTCCACTCGTAGTCGCTCCTAACTTCAGTGTTTTCGTTTGCGTTTCAAAGTCTACTGTCTTCGGCGAGTATCCGTTTCTAGGATTTTCATACAGTAACTCACCTAATCGGCACCATTTCCAACTCTTCGGCAATTCAAACGGTTTTTCTTCATCACTGATAGCTAGTAGAGGCTTTTGCTTTTTCATTTTCTTAACTTTTATCAAGTCGGCTTTTTCAGCAGCGATGTCTTCCAGCAGTTTGCTGACAGGCTCTACTTTTTGGCTGGTAGCGCGCCAGTCTGTTGTGAGTTTGCCTTCGATGGCCTCCTGCAATATTTGTTGGCGAAGTTCTTTTAGCAATCCCCGCTGATGAACTAGCTCGCAGTCAAGTAAATCCTTAATTCTTAGAGTGCTCTTGAGCTTTCCAATCCAGAATTCTTGTTGATCGATATCGAGATATGGAATTTTATACTTCTTGAAATTCTTCTGATTTATAGACTCTTTCGAAGTACCTGACTTCGTTGCTGAAACCAAGACTGGCCTCAGGGAGTTGAATACAAAGTGATAGAAACTAAGATTCAGGGGGTACTTGTTGTCGTCCTTTGGCGTAAGGATAAAACACAGATCACTACTCGTGAATTTTCCATCCACATAATGCGTGCGCCCGAGTGATCCCGAAGCGGATCCGGCAAAAACAAGCGCTTCACATTCATGGGAATACTCAGTATGAGTCTTCCATTCTTCTGCCGCTGTAATGAAATCGAACTCACCAGCCAAGCACTTAGTACTTTGCAGGCTTCCTTTTTCAAGATCAAAAAGCGTACCGATGGGCAACATCATGTTTGACATCAACCCAACTCCTTTCGCAATTTCCCAAGCAATTCATCGCCTTTCAAAAATGACTGGTGCAGCATATCGAGCAATTCTGCGCTGCTGTGCTGTTGCTCTTCTTCAGGCTGGTGAGGATTCTTAAGATCGAGGTTGTAACCACTGGCTTTGATCGTTTCAAAGTCTACCTGCCATGCTGCTTCGCTCTCTTCTCTGTTAACCCACCAATGTTTCAATCCATCGAACTCTACACCCTGAATAGGTTTTGTCTTTGAGTATGCCTTGTATCCTTCAGGCAGCTTGTGCTGGTAATACCAAATCGTCTTTGTCTGCTCACCCTTGCTGAAAAAAAGCAAGTTAGTCGCTACCGCCGCATAGGGCTGAAATACCGAGTTGGGTAAGCGCACAATCGTGTGTAAGTTGCAATCTTCAAGTAGTTTTTCGAATACATTGTTTTACACCATCACCCGTAAGCGACCCATCCGGCAAAACAATGGCTGCACGAGCACCCTTTTTGAGTAGATGAATCATCAAGATCAGAAATAGGTCTGCCGATTCCTTCGTCCGATAAGTCAGCGGGAAGTTATTTTCGTTGTTGTTGGAAACAACTCCGCCGAACGGTGGGTTTGCCAAAATAACATCTACACGATCTTTCCGTGTGTATTCGGTTAAGGGTCGCTCCAGTGAATCACCATAGCGGATCGAGGGAGTGGTTATGTCATGTAATATGAGGTTGGTATTTGCGAGCAAGTATGGAAGTGGTTTGTATTCCCAGCCTCTAACATTCTTGCCGATAGCCTTACGCTCGGCGACGTTCTTTGCCGTCTGCTTAAGGTGCTCGATAGTTGCGGTCAAAAAACCGCCCGTACCACACGATGGATCAAGTATTGTTTCCCCATGTTGCGGATCGACTAATTCAGTCATCAACTCTGTCAAAGCACGCGGCGTATAAAATTCCCCTAACGTCCCCGCGCTTTGCAGTTCACTCAGGAATGTTTCATATATCTGCCCAAAAACGTGCTTGTCTTTACTATTATTGAAGTCGACCTCATTGAGCTTGTTGATAACCTGCCGAAGATGGATGCCAGACTTCATGTAGTTATAGTTATTGTCGAAGACTTCATGCACCAAGAAAGCGCGTTTATTTCCGGTTGAGAGGTCGATATTCGATAGGGTTGGGAATAGCTTACGATCTACAAAATGCAGCAGTTCGTCCCCTGTCATTCCCTCATCATCACCTGCCCACTCATCCCAATGAAGCCCCTGAGGTATTGGCGAGGTGTAATCGTCATCCAGCAATTCCAGCTCTTTGTCCTTATCACTGAAAATCTTGAGGAATAGCATCCAGCCCAACTGGAGAATGCGCAGCTCGTCACTTCCAGTCCCCGTATCCTGCCACATGATTTTTCGCACTGATTTGACTATTCCTGGAATATTGCTCATGCGTCAGGCTCCCCAATGCTCTTTTTCGTAGGCGCTTTGATCTTCACGGCTCAATGGCTGCGATGAACAGCCTGTTCGGACGAAGAAGCCTTCTTCGCCTTCGAAGGTTACGAATACCGGCTTACCGCTCTTGGCAACACGAATGCGGCATATTTGAACATCGTCATAAACAGGAAAAGTCACCTTTATGTGTGTGCTGTAGCCTCCGCCGATGTATTTCTTGATGATTTCAACAAGATGCAGCTCAAACCCATCAATGTTCTTCTTGCTAAGCGTCTCAATGTCATCCGTGAGACCGAGAGCATTCTGTTCATCGTCAATACCGATAAACAAATCTCCGCCTTCACTGTTAAGGAATGCAGCAATCGTTTTTGCTATAACGTATTCGAGCTTTTTGTTTACGGATTCCGTCCGCAAGTCATAACGAAGCGTGGATTTGAATTCGACCCTGTCACTTTCACCAGCCGTTACTAATTCCTGAACCTCTTCGTTGGCAGGCTCCTTGTGGCTGAGCTCGATACGCACTTTCAATTCGTCGAAGATAAGCTTAGCGCGCGCCTTCAGGAACGTGTCGTAGTCATCACTCTCAATACCAAAGCCATTGATATCAATGAAATGAGAATTTAACGCCTTATTGATAGCGGAGTTTTCATCACTGAAATCACCGATATAGCTGGAAGGTGGTCTCGCCCGAATAGCGCGTTTGTTCAGGCGGTCACCGACAAAAGTGATGTTGACGAGGCTATTGCTGTTTGCAACTTCTTTGTTTTCAAGATACTTCTTTGGAAAGAAGTGGTGGTAGTTTTTGCTGCTGGCGATTTTTAACCACGAATTGTCAAGAATGACCCTCCCGTTATCCTGGAAATCCTTTGGCTCCTGATATGCCAAAAGGCAAAGAACTGCTTTGCAGTAGCTGTTTCCCGCACTGAAATTGGTCTCAATGAGCGCTTTAGGTGAATCAAGGTCAACCTTAATGTCACTATAGTCGGGACGCTGGTTCTTTAATATCAGGTCAATTCGTTTGATATCCTGCGCTAACCGAGACTCCGTTGAGCTTGAATAGCGATACGATAGCGACATCCTCCAGAAATATTCTTCCAAATACTTCCGTTGGTCGGACTCCGGCTTTTCCTTGTTCAGGAAAAAGAAGTAAGCAAAAGGCACCAAAAGCGAGTCATACGGAAGAAGCTGCGAGACGGGAATTCGATATGTCGTGCGAAAATAGTCAATACTGTCTTTGAGGGCGGAGATAGCATCTTCCCATTTGTCAATAATCGCCTGCTTGTCGAGTGCCAAAATTGTCTTGCGCTTACATTCTTTGGTTCGACTCAGCACCAGAGAAAGCAAACTCAGAATTACCGTGCTGTATACGCCCTCATACTTAATCGCCTCCAGCTCCTTTATGAAGGCTTCCCATTTTGCCTGCATGTCGAACTTCTGCTCTTCGTCATAAGTCTTCGCAGACATAATCTCAAAGAGCGTTAGCGTCTGGCCGCCCGTATTGATGCGCGTAAATACTTCAATTGCAGAATCAATGTCCTCTTTAAGTAGGACAACAGTCGAAAACGTATAGGTCTTAAAAGCGGTGGAATATGCGTCTATCAACTCCAATTCGTCTCCACTGAATTCTTCGGAAAGTTCTCTTGCCTTGCTGTAACTGAAGTTCAAGACATCAGACAAAGAGATATACTTCTCTCCGCTCGGTTTGGCTGTAATGACTTGATCGTCATTTTCACCAAGGTTCTTGTCGAGGTTCACGACAATACCGCTATAGTCCGTTATTTTCTTTTCGCCTGTCTTTTGAATCTGTGCACCGCGGTAAGCGGCAAATAGTGACGTTATTCGCTGCTGGCCATCGAGGACATATTGAACCTTTGTTCCTTCCGGCGTTTCCGGTATCTCAAGATTTCCAACATTCTTGATATCATTAATACGCTCATCGGTCTGCCAAAGAATGAATGTGCCAATCGGATAGCCCTTCAAAATACTATCTAACAGCTTGGCCGTCTTATCGATACTCCAAACGAACTCGCGCTGAAACTTCGGAATTTTGATTATTCCTTTCTGTATCTCATTAATGAGATCAGAGTATTTCTTCGAGTCCGGCTTGGGCTGTTCAAAATTCATTCAATGTTTCCTGTTCATGCAGCGTTGTAGATTGCCTGCTCAAGATTGGTTACGGCCATCCTGTATTGATTCTTGCCGCCGAATAAACTGACAATTTCTATCGGGGTGCCAATTTCATCAAATGGATTCACCGTCAGTATCTTGATGTCTTCGATATTCTCGATACCTTCATCAGCGTACTTATCCAATAACGCTTCAAGCACTTGTCTGGCCTGCTCACCGTACTTTGTGAAATAGTCACGCTTCTTCACGTTGTTCGCTCTCTCGGCTCTCGTGAGCGGTGGCTGGTCAAAAGCAGTATGACAGATCAAATCAAAGATATCCATTTCCTTACTGATTGTCTCTTTTAGATTTTCAAAGACGAGCCCCTGCTCGGTTAGCTCGTCGATGATGGCTTGCTTTCTCTCTGCTGAATGCCACTTATTCAGGAAGTCGTCCAAAGACGCAAAATGTTCTCTGACTTTTTGTCTGGTGTAATCTCTCAGGCTTCCAGTGATTAGTTTGCCATTACCATTCAGGTACTGAACGCGCTCGTTGAGAATGGCGACATTGATGCCATTTACGTAGTATTTAGGTCTCGGCTCGCCGATGCTCTCTCCGCCCGCGGTTATCTCCGGCTCCTGTGGTATTGGATCGAAAATTACGGCATCACCATCTTCATCAACCACGTCTTCAGCTTCTTCGATCTCTTCTTCGTATGTGTCGAACTCATCAGATTCTTCGAGTTCTTTGATCCGTACGGGATCACCATCAAAATCAGTATCAGCGAATAGATCGGTAACATTGCGGAAGTCCATAATCGTGAAAAATTTCTTGCCATATTCTTCATTTATGCGGGTTCCACGACCGATAATTTGTTTGAATTCGGTCATTGAACCGATGTTGCTATCCAGGACGATCAACTTGCAAGTCTGTGCATCGACTCCGGTGGTCATCAGCTTGGAGGTCGTTGCGATAACAGGATAGTCTTCTTCCGGGTTGATGAAGTTATCCAACTCACGCTTGCCTTCTTGATTATCCCCAGTAATCTGCATGACATACTTGCTATTGCTAGCCATGAGGTCGCTGTTTGCATTCGCGATTGCGGAGCGCATTCTTTGTGCATGGTCAATATCAGCACAGAAAATAATCGTTTTGTCGGAGCGGTTGGTCTTCTTCAAGAACTCCGTCACCTTGTCAGCGACCGTTTGTGTACGCTCATCTATGACGAGATTTTTGTCGAAGTCTTTTCGGTTGTAGATACGATCCTCGACCACAAGCCCCTGCTTGTCTGTCTTCCCTAACTCTGGCCTCCAGCCCTCCAGATCAACATTCAATCCGACCCGAAGCACTTTGTAGGGAGCAAGGAAACCGTCTTGTATTCCCTGCTTGAGGGAGTACGTATATAGCGGCTCGCCAAAATACCCGGTACTGGAAACCGTTTCTGTTTCTCTGGGTGTGGCAGTAAGGCCAATATGCGTCGCACTATTGAAGTAGTTCAAGATTTCGCGCCAAGCGCTGTCTTCCACCGCGCTGCCCCGGTGGCACTCGTCAATAATAATCATGTCAAAAAATTCTGGACTGAATTCCCGATAGGCATCTTTGTCTTCGTTGTAGTCCGTGAGACCTTGATAAAGCGCCAGATAAATCTCGTAGGACTTGTCTATTTGTTTATGCTTTACGACCGTCATTTTGTTCTTGAAATGACGGAAGTCACCGCGCCTGGTTTGGTCAATGAGAGCATTTCTATCAGCAAGGAACAGAATTCGCTTTTTTGTTCCGCTCTTCCACAGACGATGGATAACCTGGAATGCCGTGTAGGTCTTTCCAGTACCCGTCGCCATGGTCAGTAAAATTCGAGACTGACCTTTGGCAATTGCTTCAACGGTTCTGTTGACAGCAATTTGCTGGTAGTAACGCGGGGTTCTCCCCGAACCATCGAAAAAGTAGTCTTGGGCACTAATTCTTTCTTGTTCTTCTGTTTGAATGCCTTTGTATTTTTTATAGCGTTGCCAGAGTTCCTGTGGTGATGGGAAGTTGTCGAGCGCTAACTCCCTTTCGATGTTTCCGTCACTACATGTTCGGTCATGCTCGTAGAAAGCATCGCCATTGCTGCTGTAAACAGTTGGGATGTCAAGAATTCTAGCGTAATTCAGCCCTTGTTGAATTCCAGCATTGATGGAGTGTTTGTTGTCTTTGGCTTCAATGATTGCAATAGGAATATTGGGCTTATAATAGAGAATGTAGTCCGCTCGTTTCCTCTTGCCTCTGGTAGTCAAATTGCCCTTTACGTAGATTCTTCCATCCGTAAATGACACTTCTTCGCGGATTTGCGTCTGCATATCCCAGCCCGCTTTCTCCAGAGCCGGACTAATGAATTTCGAGCAAATATCGCGTTCTGATAAGCTTTTCTTTGAGGTCATCCGCTAGCTCGCTTTATTTCTGTTTACGCAACACATCCCGTCACTTTACTATCATTCGTTTAAGGAATCGTTTAAGGAATCTCTGATTAATTTACTCTCTATTGTATAATGATTTTTAATTCTTTAATGGCGGGAGATTTCTTATGATTCGCCGGAGTACATTTTCCGCGATTAGGTTTGGTAAATACAGTAAGAAAACGCGCAAGGGCAACCCACGGCACTTTGGCATGAAGGTCCTATTGGCGTAGACAAACCTGTAATATTCAGATTTTCCTTAAATTTATTTTGATTTTGTGTTAGTTTCATGGTTATGAACCAACCAAGAACACCAAGATTAAAACCACTGCTTGAGGCGTTCCCCCCAGGATTAATCGTAGATACGACATGGCTGAAGGCTCGGGGTATCGACTCAAAATCCATCCATGATTACGTCGCGCGCGGATGGATCAAGCGTGTGACCCGAGGCGTATACCGCCGTCCACCACCAAACGGTGCACGGGCTGACGACTTGTCCTGGCAGGTGGTCCTTATCTCACTGCAACAACTCATGGGCCACGATGTGCATCTGGGAGGGGAAAGTGCGCTGGAATTCGAGGGCCATGTTCACTATTTGGAACTGGGAGTGATGGGACCTGTTCATCTTTACGGAAACACACCTTCGTGGATTAAGCGCCTGCCAACTACGAGACGGATAGCGCTGCACCGCCCCGTTCTTTTCAGTGGGGATCTGACAGGGATTGAAGAGACCGATGGTCGGGATGGGGAGGACGAGTGGGTCGCGCATGTCTGGCGCTGGCCCATGAGGCTATCGTGCCCCGAACGTGCTATCCTGGAAGCGATTGGTGAACTGCCGAACAAAGCAAGTTTTGAGCACGTTGACCGGATATTTGAGGGCCTGACAGGTTTGCGTCCCAGACTACTCATGGAGCTCTTGGCGGCCTGTCGCAGCATCAAGGTTCGGCGGCTGTTTTTCGTATTCGCGGAAAGACACGGACACGGCTGGCTAAAACACGTGGAACCCAGACGGGTTGACCTCGGAAACGGACCGCGGTCTCTGGTTCGGGACGGCAGGTTCCACCCAACCTACCGTATCTCCGTTCCCGAATTCCTCATCCCCGTGAGACAGATGGACGCGACTGGCGGTGCTTGATCGATACGTCGCGCAGGTACGTCTGTTGGTGGACATGCTACCCGAGGTTGCAGCGGAATCCGATTTCGCGCTCAAGGGCGGCACTGCCATCAATCTGTTCTACCGTAACCTGCCAAGACTATCGGTCGACATTGACCTGACCTGGCTCCCGGTCGCCGATCGCACAGCTTCACTCAGGGAGATTGATAGCGCTCTTAACCGCATCGTTACCTCAACCAACCGGAACAAACCTCGGATTACGGTAATTCGCCCGATGGGTGGTGGAAATAATGACACTAAAATATTGGTGAGGCGCGACCGCGTGCAAATTAAGATCGAGACTTCACCAGTGGCAAGGGGCACCGTGTTCCCGCCAAAGCAGATGGAGGCATCCGAGTCTGTCATGGAGCAGTTTGGATTCGTGGAATCACACGTGCTCGCTTTCGAGGATCTGTATGCCGGTAAACTCGTTGCCGCTCTTGACCGCCAGCATCCGCGCGACCTGTTTGATGTCAAGCTACTTTATGAAAATGAGGGGCTTACCGATAAACTTTTCCGCACATTCCTGGTATATGTTTCTGGTTCTCGAAGACCAATGCACGAGCTACTAGCGCCTGTTTTGCCATGCTGGGGCGACCGGTATGAAACCGAGTTTACAGGCATGACCCGGAATCCGGTTTCATCAGAAGCGCTCCTTGAGACGGGACGGTATCTGCATAGTGACATCCGAGCACGGTTGGCAGGCAGGGTTGCAGACTTTTTGCTCTCACTCCACGACGCCCAGCCAGACTTCGGATTAATTGGGTTGCCTGAGGCCGTGGAATTACCATCGGTACGCTGGAAGCTACTAAACCTTGAGAACCTGAAGACAACCAACCCTGTCAAACATGCAATGCAGCGCAACGCTCTCGAGCAACTGCTGTGATAAATAATCTAAATTGCGGGCGGGTCTTGTGCCCGCCCGCGAATGGTGGAATGATTTCCGGCCGTTATCGTTGGAGACGGGTATCAACGGTAGCGGGCACCCACAGAGGAGCGCCCCTACGATGCCTCCAGGCGCGGCATCCATATTGTTGTGGGTTCCCGCAAATGCGGGAATGACGGATGGTTGGGACGAGAAAATCACTCCCCCCGCAAGGGGGGAGTGATTGGAAGGAGAGTGATTGGTGGGAGGGTTGCCCCTACCCTGCGGATGCGGCTAATGCCTGATCAATGTCTTCGATTATATCCGCCACATTTTCGATGCCGATAGACAATCGGACCAGGTCCGGGGTAACTCCCGATGAAGCCAGTTCCTCGTCTGAAAGTTGACGGTGGGTGGTTGACGCCGGATGACAGGCGAGGGATTTGGCATCGCCGATGTTAACCAGCCGCAGCACCATCTGAAGCGCGTCGATAAACCGAGCGCCGGCCTCAACACCGCCCTTGATGCCGAAACTCATTACGCCGGAACCTTTTCCGCCCATGTATTTATCCAGCAGGGATTTGTGTGGACTGTCATCCAGGCCGCAGTAACGAACCCACTCAACACGTTCATGGCCTTTCAGATGTTTGGCTACAGTGAGCGTGTTGTCACAGATTCTGTCCATTCTCAAGGTCAGGGTTTCGAGGCCCTGCATGGCCAGGAATGAATTGAGCGGAGCCAGGGCAGCCCCGATGTTTCTCAACGGAACCACTCTGGCCCGCAGGATATAGGGCGGCAACCCGGTTTCCGTGTATACCACGCCATGATAGGAAACATCCGGCTCGTTCAAGCGTCTGAAGCGTTCCTTGTTCGCGACCCAATCGAATTGGTTGGAATCGACAATCATACCGGCGACAATGGTGCCATGTCCGCCGATATATTTGGTCAGGGAATGGACAACGATGTCACAACCCCACTCGAATGGCCGACACAGGTAAGGCGTTGCTACGGTATTGTCGACGATGACTGGAATACCATGTGCATGGGCAATGTCCGAGACCTTTTGCAGATCAATTACATTGCCTGCCGGGTTTCCGATTGATTCGCAGAACACCGCCTTGGTTTTGTCGTCAAACAGACTGGCGAGCGAGTCGAGATTTTCCGGGTCTGCAAAGCGGGGTTCGATGCCCAGCTGCGGGAAAGTATGCGCGAACAGATTGTAGGTGCCGCCATACAGGGTGGACATACTGACAAAATTGTCTCCGGCCTCGGCAATGGTCAGCAGCGAATAGGTCGTCGCCGCCTGTCCTGAGGCGAGCGCCAATCCGGCAACGCCTCCTTCCATATCGGCCACTCTCTGTTCCAGTACATCGTTGGTCGGATTCATGATCCGGGTGTAAATATTGCCCAGTTCCGCGAGGTTGAATAAATTCGCCCCGTGCTGGGTACTGTCGAATGCATAAGCCGTGGTTTGATAAATGGGCACTGCAACAGAGTGAGTGGTCGGGTCATGTTTAAAGCCCGTATGCAAGGCCTTCGTTTCTATTCTCATTTTGGGTTCCTGATTAACTAATTGATGGAAATCACCGCTGACAGTCAGATCGCAACTGGACAGTCGATACCGGATTGGTACAATACATTGTATACCAGCAAAACAGGATTGGATATACTCCGGCGCGGTGGTGTTCGCCATTGCCAACCAATCCTGTTCACTAACCTGACCGGTCATTAGCGATATGCCTGAAAAATCCCCCCCGATAGAACCCGTTAGCGGGACAGTGATACCGCGCTACGCGGGGCCATCCACATTTTGCCGGTTGCCGGAATTGCGTGACGTACCGTATTGTGACGTCGCCATACTCGGCATTCCCTTCGATTCCGGGACCAGCTATCGGCCCGGCGCTCGATTCGGCCCGCAGGCCATTCGCCAGGCCTCCAGGAACCTGCGTACCAATTTCCATCCGGCTTATGGGGTCGAGCCGTTCAAATCGATCCAGGTTGCGGACGCGGGCGATGTGGGGTGCAATCCATACAATATAGAAGAGGCCATTCAGCAGATCGAAACAGCAGCCACTAACCTGTTTGCCGAGGCTGATTCGATTGTCAGTCTGGGCGGCGACCACACGATCGCGGTCCCACTGCTGCGGGCCGTCAATAAACAGACCGGGCCGGTGGCGCTGGTCCACTTCGACGCCCATCTCGATACCTGGGATACCTATTTCGGCGCCCCGTATACCCATGGAACGCCCTTTCGCAGAGCCTCGGAAGAAGGACTGTTCAACGATGACGCCTCGATGCACGTTGGTATCCGCGGGCCTTTGTACAGCAAGGATGATTTGAAGAATGATGAAGAGCTTGGGTTCAGAGTCATCCACTGCGATGAACTTGAGAGCCAGGGTATCGACCATATCGTCAAACGCATTCGGGACCGGGTCGGCGATCACCCGCTATACCTGTCAATCGACATTGATGTGCTGGATCCCGCTCACGCGCCGGGGACCGGCACTCCGGAAGTCGCGGGGTTATCCAGCCGGGAGCTGCTCAACATCATTCGCGGACTCCAGGGGTTGAATCTGGTCGCGGCGGATATCGTTGAAGTGGCGCCCGCCTATGACCATGCGGAAATCACCGCGCTGGCCGCCGCTACGATTGCGTTTGAAATGGTAAACCTGATCGTGTCTCACCGACAATCAGGCCAATAGCCCGTCTCATCAAAACCGCTTTGCCATGACCGAAATCATCCGCGCCGCAACCATCGGGGACGCCGGATCAATCAATCATATCGCCAACTGGTACATCGAAAACACCATCGCCAACTTCGAGACCGAGCCCTGGCCCATCCAGAAACGGACTGAATGGGTCGCCCGGTTCTGCCAAGCCGACTCACCGTATCATCTGCTGGTCAGCATACAGGATGAACGGGTCGTCGGTTTTGCCTGCAATACACGATACAAGCCCAAGACAGGCTATGACAGCTCAACCGAAACCACAGTGTATATCGCGCCCCGGATGACTCTGGGAGGCCGTGGCGAAGCGCTTTACCGGGCCTTGCTGGGTCGGGTCGGGCAACAGCGTTTTCATCGCGCTTACGCGGTGATCGCCCTCCCCAACGAGCCTTCCATCAGGCTTCATGAGAAACTCGGCTTCCAACTGGCCGGAACGCTGGACGAGGTCGGGAAAAAGTTCGGCAAGTTCCACGACACCGGGATTTATCAGAAGAAGTTCTGAAAATCCGTTTCC
The DNA here is from genome assembly GCA_965214205.1 of Candidatus Poriferihabitaceae bacterium. Classification (GTDB taxonomy): domain Bacteria; phylum Pseudomonadota; class Gammaproteobacteria; order Arenicellales; family Poriferihabitantaceae. The sequence goes on from OZ243941.1 coordinate 2,015,043, forward strand.
AGCCAGCAGCGCCTCCGGCGGAATCTTCGATGATATCCAGGCCCGGCACAAGGCAACCACATGGTCAATTAAAGTATAATCCGACCTCACCTATTCCACGGCGCCGTTAATGACACGACCAGACAATCGCAGACCGGACGAGATCAGGCCCGTCACCATCACTCGCCATTTCACCAAGCATGCGGAAGGCTCTGTACTGATCTGCTTCGGCGATACCAAAGTGTTGTGCAACGCTTCGGTGGAGAACCGTGTCCCCCACTTCATCAGGAACTCCGGGCGTGGCTGGGTGACGGCGGAATACAGTATGTTGCCACGCGCCACCAATGAACGCACAGCGCGTGAAGCCGCTCGCGGGAAACAGTCCGGGCGCACACTGGAAATCCAGAGGCTGATCGGACGCTCATTACGCGCCGCCATCGACACCAGAAAACTCGGAGAGAGAACCATTACCATTGACTGTGACGTATTGCAGGCGGACGGCGGCACTCGCACGGCCTCGATAACAGGCGCCTGGGTTGCGCTGATGGACGCGGTCAATGGTCTGCTTGACGCGAACAAGCTCCCGGAAAATCCGGTTTACCGCGCTGTCGCCTCGGTTTCAGTCGGCATAGTGGATGACCAGGTGGTTACTGATCTGGACTATCAGGAAGACAGCAACGCTGGCACCGATATGAATGTCGTGATGGATGACCAGGGCGGCTTCGTCGAAATCCAGGGTACTGCGGAAGGCGCTCCTTTCAGCCGGGAAATGCTGGACCAGATGCTGGATTACGCGACCCAGGGATGCGATTCGCTGATTGAAAAACAAAGGGAGAGCCTGGGCAGGAAATCCTAAAATGCGGAGCCGGCGAGAGCGGCGATTCGACACAACCAACCGTCTTTCCCGTGAAAACGGGAATCCACAACCATTCGGAATCTGCAATTACCGATGCGTAGAGCTTGCCCTTGATCCCCGATCAAGCCGGGGGCAAGCTTTGCGGAGTGTGTCTCTCCTTGAGGGGGAATGATCATGAAAATTGTGCTGGCCAGCAGTAATCCGGGAAAGCTCCGGGAAATACGGAAATTGCTGGAATGCGCGGATCATGAAATTGTCAGCCAGACTGAATTTGGCATTCATGATGCAATCGAAGACGGAGATTCTTTCGAGGCGAACGCATTGATCAAGGCACGGCATGCCAGCAAGCACAGTGCCCTACCGGCGCTCGCGGATGATTCCGGGTTGTGTGTTGACCTACTCGATGGAGCGCCCGGCATTTATTCCGCTCGCTATGCCGGAGATGGCGCTACAGACCAACAAAATATCGACAAACTGCTGGTGCAGTTGAGAGGAGCGCCGGTAATTGATCGCACTGCACAATTCCACTGCACTATGGCCATGGTGATGAGCGCCGATGACCCGAACCCGATTGTCTGCCAGGGCATCTGGCCGGGGCGGATAACGGAATCGCCTTGTGGACAGAATGGGTTCGGATATGATCCGGTTTTTTATGTACCGGAAATGAATTGCACTTCCGCTGAGATGGACGCGGATACCAAGAACAGAATCAGCCACCGCGGTCAGGCATTGCAAAAACTGATGGCGCGTTTGGTGTAATATTCCTGTCATCGTTTATAGTTTACTATTGGAACCCACGGATGCATCTGCGAAAATTATCTGGTTTTGAAGGAAGGTCGGGACCCGTTCTGCTGGTCGTGGCGGATGGTGTTGGCTTGGCCGAGGCAGGCCCGGCAAATGCCTTGTCATTAGCCCGTACTCCGGTAATAGATGAATTGCTGGCTTCCCCGATGAGTACCCGGCTACATGCCCATGGCACTCATGTCGGCTTACCCTCGGACAGCGATATGGGAAACAGTGAGGTGGGACATAATACGCTGGGTGGTGGCAGAATATTCGATCAGGGCGCAAAGCTGGTCAACTCGGCATTCGAAAGCGGCCGGATTTTCAGGAGCGAAGCCTGGCAACAGGTTGAACAGCGGGGTGCAAAAGGCAGTGTACACTTTCTCGGCCTGTTGTCAGATGGCAATGTGCATTCCCATCTGGATCACCTGTTTTGTCTGATCGACCGCTGCCGGCAATGCGGAATTATTGCAGTGCGGATACATATTCTGCTCGACGGCCGGGATGTAGAACCCCGGTCAGCGCCACTCTATGTCGGGAAATTGCAGGACAAACTCGACTCCATCAACAGCGCCGGGGATTTTGATTATCGGATTGCCAGCGGCGGAGGCCGGATGAGTATTACCATGGATCGGTACGAGGCGGACTGGGACATGGTGGAACGGGGGTACAAGACCCATGTAATCGGTGAAGTTACCGGGTTTGGTCGCTCGGTGACCGATGTCCTGGCCGAGATCAGCCGACAATACCAGGCGGACAGTACATTATCGGATCAGTATCTTGCCCCGTTCGTGGTCATTGATGATCACGGCCCGGTCGGGAAAATTGAGGATGGTGACAGCATTGTACTATTCAACTTCCGTGGAGACCGTGCCATCGAGATTTGCCGAGCGCTGGAAGATGAAACATTTACCGGCTTTGAACGTGGCTCGTTACCGGACATTTATTTTTGTGGGATGCTACAGTATGACGGAGACCTGAAGATACCGAGAAACTATCTGGTCAATCCGCCAACCATTGACCGAACCATGATTGAGTACCTGTGCGCTGAGAATGTCAGCACATTCGCGGTCAGTGAAACCCAGAAGTTCGGGCATGTCACTTATTTCTGGAATGGTAATAAATCCGGGTACATAGACCAATCTCTTGAGAAATACGTTGAAGTTCCGTCCGACCACTGCGACTTTCAGGAGAAGCCTGAGATGAAAGCCGGGGAAATCACCCGCGCCACCATCGACCTTCTGGAGAATGGCCAGTTCAGGTTCGGAAGAATCAATTTCGCCAATGGCGACATGGTGGGTCATACCGGCAATATTTCCGCCACCGTCCAGGCTCTTGAATGTGTAGACCAGTGTCTCGGACAACTGCTTGAATGTATAAAACAACACAATGGCGCGCTGATTTTTACCGCAGATCATGGCAATGCCGATGAAATGTTTGTCGAAGTCAACGGGCAGCGTATACCCCGAACCTCCCACTCACTCAACCCGGTTCCATTTGTCATTTTCGATAGCGTCGACAACGGTTGTTATGAACTGGATCCAAAAGTGGAAGGCGGTCTGGCGAATGTGGCGGCGACCGTGTTCAATCTGCTGGGATACCACGCTCCTGAGGACTACTCCCCTTCCCTGATCCGGTTTCCCGGGGAATCCCGGACCAGCCGGAAACTTGAAGATTCAGGATAGCAGGGACCGGATTCTGGCGCTGACGGCGCTCATATCCGCCCGTCCCTGAACTTTCGATTTAACCAGTCCCATCACCTTACCCATATCCCGGATACTGGCGGCGCCGGACTCTTGCAGGGCCTGTTTAATGATCTCTTCAACGGCCTGTGCTGACAGTGGTTCGGGCAGGTATTGCCGAAGAATGGAAATACACTCGTTTTCCTTGTCCACCAGGTCCGGGCGGTTGCCGTCCGCGAATTGGCGGGCGGCGTCGGCGGATTGTTTGACCATTTTCCGGACCACCTGTAAAACTCCCTGGTCATCCAGTTCCACACGGTCATCGACTTCCTTTCTCTGGATGGCCGCCCGCAGCATGCGGATTGTTTCGAGTCTCGCGCTCTCTTTCGCGCGCATCGCCGACTTCATGTCAGAGAGAATGCTCTCTTTGAGGCTCATACTGTCAACCGGTCAAAAATCAGGCCTAATACAGTCGCCTGTGCCGCGCTCTTTGTCGAGAGACCCGCTTCATTTCCCGCCGCACCGCCGCGTCATTATCCCGCTTGCGGATCGTAGTGGGTTTTTCATAACACTGGCGTCGCCGGGATTCGGTGAATATTCCCGCGCGTTCGCAGGCGCGGCGAAAGCGTCTCAAAATAACATCAAACGGTTCGTTCTGGCGAACTTGAACAAATGGCATGTATAATTCCTGGTTGATTTGAAGGGCAAATATTATACTTGTTTTTCTTTACAATATCATCTGTAACATCCAATCCAGTCATTTTGTGAGCCAATCCATTCAATCCCCCGCCGCGGGAATCATCCTGTTCATCGTTGCCTTGTCGGTCACGTCCTGTACAGTCATCAAGCCCAGGCCAGCGGGAATCGGGGAGGAAATCCAATGGGCCGGGATTGAAGGCTGGGAAGATGACCAGCACGCTGAAATCTGGCCAGCGCTTGAAAACAACTGCATGGCCGTGGCGGCCAAACCGGCCTGGCGGGAAATCTGCGCGGCCATGGAGCGGCTTCAACCCGACGAAATCAATGATGACAGCGTCCGGACGTTTTTTGAAACCTGGTTTGTCCCCCATCGTCTGTACGGCGAAAAAGGCAGTACCGAGGGATTGATCACGGGTTATTACGAGCCTTTGCTGTTCGGCAGCAAAACTCCTGATGACCGGTTCCGGCATGCGATCTACCGGGAACCGGATTCACTGCTGACCGTGGATCTGGGTAGTCTGTATCCCTCCCTGAAAAACAAAAGGGTGAGAGGGCTGAAAGTCGGGAAGAAAGTCGTGCCCTTCTACTCACGCGGGCAGATCGAGTCCAACCGCGATTTGCTGGCTGGCCATGAGCTGCTCTGGCTGGACGACCGCGACGCGGTGTTTTTTCTGCATATACAGGGGTCGGGCAGAGTGGAACTTGAAGACGGCAAACGAGTCGGGGTCGGTTACAGTAACCAGAATGGTCATCCGTATGTCTCCATTGGCCGTGTTCTACTGGATAAGGGAGAACTGGAGCGGGATGAAATTTCACTGTTCACCATTCGCCAGTGGCTTGATGACAACCCGGACCAGGCCGAGGACCTGCTCAACGAAAACCCGAGCTATGTTTTCTTTGTCCTGCGGGAAGAAGTCGAAAACGGTCCCATCGGCTCACTGAATGTGCCGTTGACTCCGGAACGAAGTATCGCGATTGACCCGAAAGTGGTGGCTCTGGGTACGCCGGTCTGGTTGAAAACCCGTTATCCGGGAGAACCTGACCGTGCGTTCCAGCAACTCCTGATCGCTCAGGACACCGGCGGCGCCATTCGCGGCCCGTTACGCGCGGACGTGTTCTGGGGGCATGGAGAAGCCGCGGAACGCGCGGCGGGAATCATGAAGGAGAGGGGCAGCATGGTTATCCTGATGCCAAAATCCGAATAGCCATTCAGGCTGGGGCTTTCCCAGCCTGTCCGGCCTATCCAGTCTTCTGTTCGGCCTGCCCGGTCTGTCCGGCCTTCTGTATGGAATCAGCCAGGCCTGCCTGTATTTCACGTCCGATCAGGTCATAACGCCATCCCTTCAACAACAGAATATCGGTATCTCCGGTCACCAGCGCCTCGATGTCACCGCGGTTCGCCAACAGCGTCGGGCTCATGTTCTCAGTCTGCGCCGCCTTGCGGAGTTTTCCCATGATTTCCTTTACCTGGCGACGCTGTTCGCGCTCCAGCGGAATGTACCTCTTCCAGACCGGGTGGCCGCAATCCTGACTGGAATCGTTTTTCAGCGCCCGCAAAATCTCGTTGCCGAATCGCGCAACCGTCTTTTTACTGACGGAATCAATCCGCGCCAGCGCATTGCGGTCGCGCGGTCCCCTGGAACAGATATCCAGCAAGACTTGAGTCGGTAGAATCCATTCACGGGGAAGGTTCCTGGCTTGGGCCTGGTTTTCTCTCCATATTGCCAGCGCTTTGGCGCTGTGTTGCAGCTTGCGGGGTAATTTTGCGCCCTGCCGCAGTCTTTTCCATCCATCTTCAGGGGATATGGAAAAATCCCGGTTGCCAAGTACCCGAAGACATTCAGACCGGTGCCATTGCAGTTTACCGGACGCGGCCAACCGGTCCTGCAGAAACTCCTGGATCGGGCGCAGGTAGCGGACATCATCCATCGCATATTGCAATTGGTCCTCCGACAACGGCCGCCTCGACCAGTCGGTTCGGGTATGAGACTTTGCGAGAGTGACCTGACAGATTGATTCAACCAGGGAAGCATAACTTGCCTGCTCGTCGAGGCCACAAAACGAGGCGGCAATCTGGGTGTCGAAAACATGAACCAGAGGCTGCTTCAGTCTTTGATCGAGCGCTTCCATATCCTGCCTGCCCGAATGCAGGATCTTGACGATATCCGGATTGCCGAACAGCCGCTGCAGAGGCGACAGGTCATCAATCGTGAGCGCGTCCACGCAGAATTCATCCGCTTCGGTTCGACACTGAATCAGACACAGCGTCGGATAATAGGTCCTGTCCCGAAGAAATTCGGTGTCGATTCCGACCCACCGGCAAGCAAGCGCCCGCTCCACTCTGGCATTCAGTTCACTGAATGTATCAACTGGTTCAATTTTCAGCATAAGAGTAATGGTATGATCGGTTCAGGTGGTTATTCCTTGCAGCCATGATCCAGATAATCCAGACACTGATACATATTTGCCTGTTCCGGGCCCAACCCCAGGATTTGCCGGCCTCCGGTCGAATCCTGGGTTTCGCCATGATCGCGGCATTTATTTTGTCAGTGATCCGGATTATCCCGATCAGTACGGGCGCCACTCCGATCCTGATCGGTCTGACACAGATCGCGCTGCTCGCTATCGGTCTGAAAATATTGCTGCTACTGTTTTCCAGGCGCGAACGGTGGCTGCAATCGGCCACCGGGGTATTCGGTTGTTCGGCGGTCCTGATGCTGGCTGCAACTCCGATACTGATGATAACAGAATCAACCGGTTTCGGGGCTGCCCATCTGATTCTGGTGGTAATGAATATATGGAGTTTCGCGGTTATCGTATCCATCTTGCGTCAGACTCTGGAAGTTCGCTTGTGGCTGGCCTTTCTGGTCACATTCGTGATGGAAGTCATAACCGCCATCATCATGCAGCAAATGTTTGGAGGACAGGTTATTTGAAACTGTTCATCGCAGGGATATGCGGAACTTTCATGGCTGGATTGGCCCAACTGGCCCGCTCGGATGGTCATGAGGTGCTGGGCTGTGACGAGCGGATCTACCCCCCTATGTCCACGTTGCTCGAAACCAGCGGAATCCGGATATTCGAGGGCTACGACCCGGCTCACCTGGACCGGCGGTATGACCGGATCATTATCGGTAACGCCCTGTCCCGCGGCAATCCGCTGGTCGAAGCGGTTCTGAACCGGAACGAGCGCTACCAGTCAGGACCGCAATGGCTGCATGACCATGTACTCCCGGGGAAGGACGTGATCGCGGTGGCCGGCACCCACGGAAAATCCACAACATCGTCCATGGTTGCCTGGATACTGCATTCAACAGACCGGTCACCGGGTTTTCTGATCGGCGGCAAACCGGGCAATTTCCCCTGCTCCGCGATGGCTGGCGATAGCGACTGGTTTGTGATCGAGGCAGACGAATACGATACGGCGTTTTTCGACAAGCGGTCGAAATTCGTGCATTACCGTCCGACTATCGCGGTTTTGAACAATCTCGAATTTGATCACGGTGATATTTTCGAGAACCTCGACCAAATCAAAAAACAGTTTCATCATCTGGTCAGAATCGTGCCATCGCACGGTTTTATTGTCGTAAACGGCGATGACCGGCATTTGAGCGAGGTATTGCGGATGGGATGCTGGAGCAATCTGGCGCAGTTCTCGATCCGGGACGCGGACAGTCAATGGTTCGCCAGGCCGCTGAAACCGGATTGTTCCAGTTTCGAGATTTTTCATCACGGCGCAGTCTGTGGCGAGATCACCTGGAATCTGATCGGTTCTTACAATATGCAAAACGCGCTGGCCGCGGTCGCCGCCTGTGAGTTGACAGGGGTCGAGGCGGCTGCATCCTCAGGCGCGCTGGAAAATTTTGTCGCCGCAGACCGGCGTCTTCAGCTTCTGTTCAATTATAACCGGATATACTTGTACGAAGATTTCGCCCATCATCCGACAGCGATAGAGCGGACACTCGAGGCGATACGCGCAAGACATCCGGAACACCATATCATTACTGTTCTGGAACTTCGCTCAAACACGATGAAAAGCGGACAGCACGAAGACAAACTGGGACGCTCCCTGAACGGTTCGGATGAAACATGGCTGTATCGGACATCGGAACTGAAATGGCGCCCGGAGTCGCTGGAAACGCGAACGGACCTGAAAAGTTTCAATACAAAAGACGAGTTACTCGCGGCAATGGATTTGTGCCAAAACCGCAAACTCGTTATCATCTGCATGAGTAATGGCAGTTTCGACGGGGTTCCGGATTCAATCCGGGAACATTTGGTTAACACACTGAGTCAGACTTGACCAGACGAGGATAAAATATCGGACATGAGCAAAAATAACTTCAAAAACCGAAATATTTTCGTAATGATCATCGCTGGTTTTCTCAGCTGGTCATTGCCCCCGGCCATCGCCCAGGAAGAACCGTTTGTCGCGGGGGAGCATTACCAGTTGCTGGATGAAGTCCAACCAGTCCAGACCGGAGACCGGATAGAAGTGGCCGAGTTATTCTGGTACCACTGCCCGCATTGTTTTCGACTGGAGCCTTTCCTCGTTGAGTGGCAGAAAAACATTCCCGATGGAGCGGAATATGTGCCGATACCCGCAATACTGAATGATCAATGGGAATTCGACGCGAGGGTTTACTATACATTCGAGGCGCTGGGACTGCTCGAAGACCTGCACGGCAAGTATTTTTCCGCGATTCACGAGCAGCGACTCAATATCCGCACTGCTGAACAACTGGCGACCTGGGCCTCGGAAAACGGGGTTGACGGCTCGAAAATCCCGGAAACCTTCACTTCATTCGCTGTACAGAACAAACTGAATTTCTCCCATGTCATGTCCCGCAAATACGGAATCACCGGCGTACCCGCGATTATTGTGGATGGACGTTACAGAACATCCGTTTCCCTGGCGGGAAGCCATCCGAAACTGATCAAGGTCATCAATTTCCTGATCGGGGAAGCGGCGCAACAAAGAAGCGGTCAGTCAGCCTCAGGATAACAGACCTGCGACGGAGCGGTTCCGGCCGGGCCGGAGCCGGGCCGGATTGCGTCAGTGTTCGCCGCCGGCCTTGAAATTGAAAACCGCTCCCTGCCGGATGCCGGATGGCCACCGGGAAGTAATCGTTTTTAACCGGGTATAAAAACGGACTCCTTCCGGTCCATGTATCGAATGATCACCGAAAAGCGAGCGTTTCCAGCCGCCAAAACTGTGGAACGCCATCGGTACGGGGATCGGCACATTCACCCCGACCATGCCAATCTGTATACGGTCGCTGAAATCCCGGGCGGTATCGCCGTCACGGGTAAAAATCGCGACGCCATTGCCATATTCATGCTCATTGACCATCTGTACCGCTTCTTCATAGCTTTGCGCCCGGACAATGCTCAGTACCGGACCAAAAATCTCGTCGGTATAGACGCTCATTCCGGTCTTGACATGATCGAAGACGGTAGCTCCGACGAAACAGCCATTCTCCGAACCGTCGACGACTTCATCCCGGCCGTCCCGAACAAGGGTCGCGCCCTCTTCCAATCCCTTGTCGATATAGCCCTCGATTCTCGACTTTGCCGCCGGATTGATAACCGGGCCCATTTCTGTGGACGGCTCGGTGTAAGGACCGACCTTCAAGGCATCCAGCCTCGGGACCAGTTTCCTGATCAATTCGTCTGCCGGCTCGTCCCCGATTGAAACGACCACGGATACTGCCATGCACCGCTCCCCGGCGGAACCGTAGGCCGCGCCTACCACTGCGTCCGTCACCTGATCCATGTCCGCGTCGGGCATCACTACCATGTGGTTTTTAGCGCCGCACAGGGCCTGTACCCGTTTGTTATGGGAGGTCCCGGTCTGGTAGATATATTCCCCGACCGCGGTGGAACCGACGAAACTGACCGCCTGGACACGATCATCGGTGAGCAATGTATCAACTGCTTCCTTGTCACCGTTGATCACATTGAGTACCCCATCCGGCAATCCGGCTTCCCGCATCAGTTCCGCAAGACGAAGCGGACACGAGGGATCACGTTCCGAAGGTTTCAGGACAAAGGTATTGCCGCAGGCAATCGCCAGTGGAAACATCCACATTGGCACCATCGCGGGGAAATTGAACGGAGTGATACCGGCGCATACTCCGAGTGGTTGACGCATACTCCACGAATCCACCCCGTTGGCGACACCCGATGAATACTCCCCTTTCAACAACTGGGAGATCCCGCAGGAAAATTCAACGACTTCCAGCCCCCGGGTGATTGACCCTTTGGCGTCATCCAGGGTTTTTCCATGTTCACAGGAAACCAGTTCCGCCAGTTCATCCATGTGCGACCGGATCAGGTCACGGAAAGCGAACAGGATCCGGGCACGCTGCCCCGCCGAAGTCGCCGACCATTCCGGAAACGCCTGCCGGGCCACGGTTATCGCGTTTTTCACCTCGGCGGCGCTGGCCAACGGCGCCCGTTTGGTCACCACTCCCAAAGCCGGATTGTAGACATCCCCGAAGCGTCCGCTGTCACCTTCGACTCTTTTCCCGCCGACATAGTGATGCAGATTCTGGATTTTGATGGATTCGTGTTTCATATCAAGCCCCGTAAAGAATAGTCAGTTCTGCATTGAATTTATGCGAATACACAGGAAAACACAATCAGTTTCGGGATTCTCAAAAAACCAGCCGCTTGAGCCAGTCCAGAATTTGAGAAAACAGAGGCCCCTCCTGATATGTTTCGGTTACATGCAGGGAGGACTCCCGCACAGGCTCGCCATTAAACCGTACCTGGATCCGACCTACTTCAGTTCCGCGTTCAATCGGGGCTTCCAGACTATCCGGAAGCTCCAGCGTAACCGATATTTGATCAGCCGTCCCGCTCGGAGCCTGTACGACAAGATTTTGCATAACCCCGACACTCGCCTGACTTTGCTGGCCCATCCACAAAGGCAGTATACTGACTGGCTCTCCGGGGCTGTAGACAACCATACCGTCATAGGAATTGTATCCATACTGCAGCAGTGACTGGACCTGGTCGGCCCGAGCGCCCCTGCTTTTGGCGCCTGTCACGGTGGCGATCAAACGTACATTCTCCCGCAGCGCGGTACCGATCAAACAGTATCCCGCCTTTTTGGTGTACCCGGTCTTGAGTCCGTCCACCGTGGGATCGCGGTCCAACAGGATATTTCTGTTTTGCTGGGTAATATCGTTATAGGTAAAGTCCTGTTGGGAATAGTAGTGATAGTGGTCCGGGAAACTACGGATCAGGTTCATTGCCAGTACTGTAATGTCCCTGGCCGTAGTATAGTGGTCGTCGTCCGGCAATCCGCTGCTATTGGTGAAACGGGTATTGGTCATGCCCAGTTCCGCGGCCTTCATATTCATTCTTACAGCAAATGCCTCCTCACTTCCGGCAATATGTTCAGCCAGCGCCACGGCCGCGTCATTTCCGGACTGAATAACCAGCCCCTGAATCAACTCACGAACACTGACGTGAGTATCCACCTGAATGAACATTCTGGAACCTTCTGTTTTCCAGGCTTTCTTGCTGACGTACACCATATCCTCATAACTGATCTTTTCGGCATTGAGAGACTCAAAAACCAGAAAGCTGGTCATCAGCTTGGTCAGGCTGGCTGGCTCTATCCTCAAATCCGCGCTCTGACTCCCCAGTATCCAGCCAGTTTCAAAATCCGCCAGAACCCAGCTTTTAGCGGCGATTGGCGGAACCGGATCCGGAGATTTCACGGATTCCGGGATGTCGGTCAGGGCGCTATGGGCCGGCAGGCACAGCAGCCAGAACGGCAACACAAGCAGCGCCAGCGAGCGCGTAACCAAAAACCTGAAATCGATAGCGCTCATATTTGGTAATCTTTCAAGGAGTAATGGCCTTGACACGAACCCTTCCCGTGCCCTTTCTCGCGATCCCCAGTTTATGCGCGGCCGCATACGAAAGATCAATAATCCGGCCGTGCAGGAAAGGTCCCCTGTCGTTGACCTTGACAACAATCCATTTTTTCGTATCGAGATTGGTGACCCGGACATAAGTCGGCAACGGCAGAGTCGGATGCGCCGCCGTCATTTTAAACATATCATAAATCTCACCGCTGGAGGTCCGGCGTCCGTGAAATTTTGCCCCGTACCACGAAGCGACCCCCTTCTGCTTGAATCCCCTGGCTGATTTCATCGGGATATAGCGTTTGCCGAAGACCTTGTAAGGATTGTTGCCATAGCGGCTGCGGGGTTCACGCCTCGGCGCCGCATTCGGAATCTTGTCGAAATCCACGCTCTTTGCAGGCGGTCGGTCACCGCCATAATAACCGCCGGACGAACCGGGCCGTTTGATGACGCCGCACGCGGACAGCGCCAACCCGACCACGACCACGACAACCAGGTTTTTCAGGCTGGTGGTCATTGGCGTCGTCTCCTGGCTATCTCTTCTGACAATTCCGCTACCGCCAACGCATAATTAATGCTGTGATTGTAACGGGTGATCGCGTAAAAATTGCGGTAGCCGACGACATACCGTTTTCCGTTTTCATCATCCAGGTGGAACAACGCGCTTTTTACGCTGCCGCCCGAAGCATCGAACCTGACCCCCGCGTCAACCAGGGCAGAGGTCTTGTGAACCAATTTAGCTCTTTTGCCAACCAGGGAAGCGGCCGATTCGGATAACGGCGGGATCACATCGGCATAGATCCTTTCGCCGCGCGTCCAGTTGTGCCCTTGCAGATATCTGGCGACACTGCCAATCGCGTCATCCAGTTCATTGACCAGGTCACGCCGTCCATTGCCATTGAAATCAACTGCCCAGGCTTCATAACTGGTCGGCATGAACTGCGGGATCCCAATGGCGCCTGCAAAGGAGCCCTGTACCGTCGCCGGGTCTATTTTCTCCTTCCGGGTCGTGTTCAGAAAAGTTCTCAACTCACGGGTGAAAAAGTGGCTCCGCCGTGGATAAGCCGCCGACAGCGTAACCAGGCTTGCAAGTACGCTTCTATCACCCATACGGGTACCGTAATGGGTTTCAATTCCGATCAGCGCCGCAATCACCGCCGGCGGCACCCCGTATTCCTGAAACGCCCTGTCCAGTACCGCTTCATTCTGGTCCTGGAACCGGACCCCGTCTTCGATCCGCTTCTGGTTTATCAGCAACTTCCTGTATTTGAACCATGGCAGGGCCTCATATTGTCGGTCCATCAACGACAGGACTTTTTCATCTATTGACACATTGCCGAGAATTTCAACCAGTTCCTCCCCGGGATAACCATCTTCACTGGACATGACTTCGACCAGTTCCTGAAGCGCCGGGTACTGATCAACATCCAGCGCCCGGGCCTCCATCCATATTCCGGGCGCAAGCGCAAGCGCAAGCGCCGCCGGATATTTGCGGATCATTTTCCCGAAAACAGGTGACAGCGGATTCTTCATCAGTAGCGTAATGATTCCTTGTTTCGTGAAATACTCATAAGGATACCAAACCCGATCATCAAAGTGACCATCGAAGTTCCACCATAGCTTATCAGGGGCAATGGCACACCGACAATCGGCAGAATGCCGGAGACCATTCCGATATTGACAAATACATAGAAAAAGAAGGTCGCGGACAGCCCCCCGGCCAATAATCTGGAATAGGTGTCCTTCGCGTGGTATGCGATCAAAAGTCCTCGAAAAATCACAAAACAATACAAAAACATCAGCACGATCACGCCGACCAGTCCGAATTCTTCGGCGAAAACCGAGAAAACAAAATCCGTATTGCGCTCCGGGATGAACTCAAGCTGCGATTGGGTGCCGGACAGCCATCCCTTCCCCCAGAAACCTCCGGAGCCGATTGCGATGATGGACTGAATCGTATGATAACCCGCGCCAAGCGGGTCGGCCCAGGGGTCCGATAGGGTCAATATCCGGTTACGCTGATAATCAAGCAATACCCAGTACCACATCATCGGGGCAGCCAGGCCGCTTAGCGCTGTCACGAACACGATCAGTCTGACACTGACGCCAGCCAGAAAGATGACCGTGATTCCAGTCAGCGCTATCAACAGGCCGGTACCCAGATCAGGCTGTTGAATGATCAGGATGGTCGGAGCCGCGATAATCAGAACTGAAATGACCAAAGGCGCCACTCCGAGCGAAAGCGACATGCGGGTGAGCAGCCACGCAACCATCATCGGCACGCCGATTTTCATGATCTCCGCCGGCTGGAACCGGAATACGCCCAGATCAATCCAGCGCTGCGCCCCCTTTCCTGTAAATCCCACTGCAAGCACCACAACCAGCAGCGCCAGGCCGCACAGATAAATATGCGGAGACCAGCGCGCCAGTACCTTTGGTGGACACCTGGAAACCGCATACATCAATACCAGGGCAACCCCGGCGCGGATACTGTGTTTTATGATCAGGTTCATATTTTCTCCAACTGCGCTGAACAGCACAATCAGACCGACCCCGCACAACAACAGAACCCCGGTCAGCAACGGATAATCAAAGTGAGGGTTTTTGGGATTCATGACCGTATCTCCGCGATGTCCACGACACCGGACAATTCTTCGGCGGGCGCTTCGGGGAAAAGTTTCAATCGTTCGAGCAGGTAATAATCAATCAGTTTCCTGGCAATCGGAGCGGCTGTCCGACTGCCGCTGCCGGCATGCTCGACGATCACCGAAATCGCGATCTTCGGATTTTCAACCGGGGCAAACCCGATAAACAATGAGTGATCCCTGAATTTCTTTTCAACGGTTTCTTCATCGTATTCTTCATTCTGGGCGATGCTTTTGACCTGGGCCGTGCCGGTCTTGCCGGCCATCCGATAGCGGATATTCTGCCCGATTCTCCTGGCCGTGCCCTTTTCCCCATGCACCACATCCTCCATGCTGTCGATGACCCGCTCATAAAAATCACGGTTACGCAATTCAACTATTTCGGGCTTTACGGATTCGGGGGATTGTTTGATCTGACTGGAAGGATCTTCGACAGCGGACAGGAACCTGGGAGGGATTATTTTCCCGTTATTGGCGAGAGTCGCGGTCGCGGCCGCCAATTGCAGCGGTGTGACCAGCATATAACCCTGGCCAATCCCTGTGATGATGGTCTCGCCCGGATACCATGACTGATCAAAACGCCGTTTTTTCCATTGCTTTGAGGGAATCAGGCCCGAAGGCTCTCCAAGCAAATCAATTCCGGTCACCTTGCCAAACCCGAATCGGATCATTCCCTCGTGTATCTTGTCTATTCCTAATCTTTTCGCGAGCCGGTAATAGTAGACATCACAGGATTGTACGATACTGTCATGTCCATCCAGCTTGCCATGACCGGATTTCTTCCAGCATCGATAACGGTGAGTATGATTGGGCAAACTGTACCAACCGGGACAATAGCTGGTTGTGTCATGACCGACCCCGTTCTCCATACCGATCAACGAGATGAAACCCTTTATGGTGGAGCCGGGCGCATAACGGCCCGATAATGCCCGGTTCAGCAGAGGCTGGCGGTCGGATGTCTTGAGAAGGTCGTATTCGGTTTCGCTGATGCCATTGACAAATGGATTCGGGTCATAGCCGGGGGCGCTGACGAAAGCCAGAACCTCTCCCGTGTCCGGTTCGATAGCAACCACGGAACCCTCGTACCCTTGCAGCGCTTCCACTCCTTTTTCCTGCAACTTGATGTCCATACTCAGATAAAGCGATTTCCCGGTATCGGACGTGGTTTCTTCCAGCTTGCGAATGATTCGGCCGTGCGCGTTGGTTTCCACCTGAACCACGCCGAGTTTACCCAGCAACTCGGATTCATAACGCGCTTCTATGCCACTCTTTCCAATATATTCCATTCCCCGGTAAGCCTGGGTATCGACTCGCTTCAGATCACTTTCACTGATTCTTCCGACATAGCCAATCACATGAGAGGTCAGTTCCCCTTTCGGATAATGCCTTTGCAGCCGCGCCCTTAATTCCACCCCGTCATAGCGATGCTGATTGACGGCAATCACTGCGACCTCCTGTTCACTCAGATTCGCTTTCAGGGTCTGCCTGACAAAAGAAGGGCGCTCTTCCAACAGCAACCGAAATCGCTTCAAATGAGTATCTGTCAGCTCGACCAACTGACCCAGTTCATGCAGCAACGCGTCCATATCCTCGATCTGGTCGGGCAGTATTTCCAGATTATAGGCCTGCAGATTATCCGCCAAAATCTCCCCGTTGCGGTCATAAATGAGACCTCTTATCGGAGTCAGGGGGAAGATGTCTATGCGATTATTCTGGGCCAGCGTGGAGAATCTCTGGTATTGATAGACCTGCAGCCAGACCAACCGGGCCGCGAGAACCAGAAACAGAAACAGGATAATCGTGAACAGTATCCCGAGCCGGTTGCGAACAACACTGCCTTCAGTCAGGGGATTCTGTTTCGACATCATGCTCCTGATCTCACCTGTTGTCTCAGGAAACGCAGGATCACGTATATGAAAGGCCAGAGCAGCGCCGACATCAGCGCCGATTGCCAGTAAATCAGTCTGACTTCGGTACTGACTGTGAGATTGGCTATCAGCACGGTGATGCCAATGTCTATCGAGGCGATGAAGAAAACAACGACACATTGTTTCCACATATCATATCCCTGTATCCTGCGGCTCGCGGTCATAACGAAAAAAGCGACGAATGCTTTGGCGAGAGCATGCTGCCCGAGCAGGGAATAATTCAGTATATCGACCATCAATCCGCTAATCCAGCCGCAACTGACACCGACCCTGTCCGGAATTTCAAGACACCAGTAAAACAGGATCAGCAGCACCCAATCCGGCTTTGCATATTTCATCCACTCGAAATAAGTGATCAGGCTCAACGTCAGACCGACCGCCAGTGTGATCAGGACAAGTCCGTACGGAGAATCCCTGAATTGATACCTACTCATTGCCCTGGCTTGAATCAGGCTCCGGATCAGGCGGTCTGGAATAACCGTCGCGCTCGGTGTGATCGGGATTCCACAACAGCAGCACCTCCCTGACCAATCCGATTTTCGCGATGGTTGACGCTGAAATCTTCATGAATGGTTCACTGGTGTCCTCAACGATTTCGATCACTTCAGCGACCTTGTACCCAATCGGGAAACGGCCGCCCATACCAGAAGTGACCAGTATGTCGCCGCGACGGATATCCGAGCGGCTGATCAGACTGGGCACTTCGACACGGTCTGCCTGTCCGGTGCCCTGAACGATGGTTCGCAACTGATTCCTCTGAATCTGGACGGGCAGGCCGTGACTCGGATCAGTGATCAGGGTAACCACACTTCTCTTCAGGCCGACGGTCGAGACCTGTCCGAGGACCCCCTCGGGCGCGAGGACAGGCTGGCCGGGATAAACTCCTGATTCCGCACCCCGGTTCAGTACGATACTCTGGTTGTAGGGTTCCCGGCTTACCTTGATTATTTCCGCCAGCAAAACCTGTTCGGTGGAGCTTTCAGATGAACCCAGCAGTTTTGTGAGACGCTGGTTTTCCAATTCCAGCGCCTCATACCGCTGTAATCGGGTCTCCAGAACGGCCTGCTTGCGTTTCAGCTCGCGCAATTCCTGCTGCAATGTATCATCCGAGTAATATTTCTCTACCAGAGCGGCCACATTATACGGAAGCCGGACAACGGATTCGAATGTGATGTTGATCACCGAAGCGACGCCCCGGACCGGGTCGAGCAGGCTGCTTCGATGATCCATGACCATCAATCCGGTGGACAGCAGGAAAAAAAAGATGAACCGATTGGTTGGAAAGCTTCGATGGTAGCTTAACATCACAAACCTGAATTACCGACACATAACCAACAATTCAACCAATGTCCGGTCAATGAGTAAATCGTCCCGATGATGCTGTTATCAACACCCGGTCTGGTCAGCCATCACTCGCGAATATGTCACCGATCACATCCATTTCCTCCAATGCGCGGCCACAGCCGCGAACCACGCAACTCAAGGGTTCCTCAGCCAGGATCACCGGCAGCCCGATATCCTGCATCAACCTCGTGTCCATGTCCCGCAGCAAAGCGCCGCCGCCCGCGATCACCATGCCTTTCTCACTGATGTCAGCGCTCAGTTCCGGCGGCGCTTTTTCCAGCGCCTGCCTGATGGCCTGAACGATCTGCTGAATCGAGTTATTGATCGCTTCGTAGATCTCCTCACTGGTAATCAGCAGGCCGCGGGCCAGGCCCTCGGTAATATCCCGACCCTTGATTTCCATTTCCTTGTGCTCGGATTCCGACCATGCGGCTCCTATGGTGTGCTTGATGCGTTCGGCGGTGGATTCACCGATCAGAACTCCGTGGCGCTGTCGCATGTGATTGATAATCGCTTCATCAAGCGAGTCACCGGCAATCCGCAGGGAGCTTGAATAAACCATCCCTCCCAGCGACAGAATGCCCACTTCGGTCGTGCCGCCGCCGATATCGACCACCATGGACCCGGTCGGTTCGGCGACCGGGAGATTGGCGCCAATAGCGACCGCCATGGGTTCTTCGATCAGATAGACTTCCCGGGCGCCGGCGCCGGTGGCGGATTCGCTGATCGCCCGTCTCTCCACCTGGGTTGATCCGCAAGGCACGCAGATAATAATCCTCGGACTCGAAAAAAGCTTGTTTTCCTGAGCTTTGCGGATAAAATACTTGAGCATATCTTCCGTGATATTGAAATCAGCTATCACCCCATCCTTCATCGGGCGCGTCGCCTTGATTGTTCCCGGCGTTCGACCCAGCATGCGCTTGGCGTCATGACCAACGGCCAGTACGCTTTTGGCGCCATTGTGACTGGGTGATTCCTTGATAGCCACAACAGAAGGTTCATTCAGGATGATTCCCTTGTTGCGAACATAAATCAGGGTGTTTGCTGTACCAAGGTCTATTGCCAGGTCGTTGGAAAAGAGGCCAATCAGGCGCTTGAACATGATTTTGAGAATTCCGGGTAAAAATAAAGAGAGAACGTGGAGCCTGAAGCAGCGGCGCCACAGATAAAATTCGTGCATAGCTTACCAATCCAGCCCATACTATTCAACTGCTTATTGTTATGGTAAGTTGATGCAATTTTAGTGGCAGCCCCCGCGGACCATATCGTTATGTCATTGACACCGACTGAAATCAGTCACATTGCAAAACTCGCGAGACTCCAGATGAAAGATGATCAAGCATGCTCCCATGCGGCGCAGCTTTCCCGGATTCTCGATCTGATTGAACAAATGAATCAGATTGACACCAGCGGCATTGAACCCATGTCCCACCCTCAGGATACGGCGCTGAGATTGAGGGAAGACAAGGTAACGGCGACCGACCAGACGGAGGCATATCTGGAAATTGCGCCCGCTTCGGAAAACGGACTCTATCTCGTCCCCAGAGTTATCGAATAATCCATTTTAACGCCATGCACGCCAACACACTGCGGGAACACAGCGAATCCCTGCGTAAAAAGGAATATTCCAGCGTCGAATTGACCCGGTATTTTCTGGATCGCATCCACAGGGCGCCTGACCTGAACGCGTTTATCACGATCACCGATGAAATCGCGCTGCAACAGGCCAGTAAATCGGACCGGGCCCTGTCATCGGGCACAGCCGGACGGCTGACCGGCATCCCGGTCGCTCACAAGGACCTGTTCTGTACGCAAGGGGTATTGACCACCTGCGGGTCGAAAATACTGCACAACTTCAAATCGCCATACAACGCGACCGTAGTAGACAAGCTCAACGCCGAAGGCATGATAACGCTTGGCAAAACCAACATGGATGAATTCGCCATGGGGTCTTCCTGTGAAACCAGCCATTTCGGCGCGGTGGCGAATCCATGGGACAAGACACGTGTCCCGGGTGGCAGTTCGGGAGGTTCCGCGGCCGCCGTCGCCGCGCGCCTGGCGCCGGTTGCGTCTGCCACCGATACCGGCGGTTCCATTCGACAACCCGCCGCGTTCTGCGGACTGAGCGGAATCAAGCCGAGTTATGGAAGAGTGTCACGGTATGGCATGATCGCTTTCGCTTCATCCCTGGACCAGGGCGGCATCCTGGCAATCAGCGCGGAAGACGCGGCCATGGTATTACAGGCCATGTCCGGGTTTGATCCGCGGGATTCCACGTCACTTCAACTGGATACGCCTGATTATTGCAGTAATCTGGAGACTTCGGTCGCTGGCAAAACCATTGGCTTGCCGAAGGAGTTTTTTGACGATGGCGTGGATAGTGAAGTCGCCGCCATCATCCAGCGGGGCATCCGGCAATTCGAATCCATGGGCGCGAGAACCATCGAAGTCGAATTGCCGAACAGCCGGGTTGGCATTCCCTGTTACTATGTCCTGGCTCCGGCTGAAGCGTCGTCCAATCTGTCTCGCTTCGACGGGGTGCGTTATGGTTACCGCGCCGAGCGATATGACGACCTCGCTGACATGTATGAAAAGACCCGCGCCGAAGGTTTCGGCGAGGAAGTGCAGCGGCGGATCATGATCGGTACTTATGTCCTGTCTTCCGGCTATTACGACGCTTATTATATCAAGGCGCAGAAGCTGAGACGGCTGATTGCGGACGATTTCAGCCGCGCATTCGAAAAATGTGATTTTATCCTCGGCCCGACGACCCCGGATACCGCCTTTGTTCTGGGTGAAAAAAATGATGATCCGGTCGCCATGTATCTGAACGACATTTTCACCAATTCCGCCAATCTGGCCGGTTTGCCAGCGATGTCCCTGCCAGCGGGCTTTGACAGTCAGGAGTTGCCGGTGGGACTTCACCTGATTGGCCGCTATCTGGATGAATCCACCTTGCTGAACGCCGCTCACCAGTTCCAGCTCGAAACCGACTGGCATCGGCGGATTCCGGCTGAATATCAATGACGGACAGGGTTATTTCAGGATGGTGGGGGATTCCATGATGACAAAGTGGGAAGCGGTTGTCGGCCTGGAAGTCCATGTTCAATTGATGACCCGCAGCAAGATTTTCAGCGGGGCATCAACCGCTTACGGCGCAGAACCGAATACTCAGGCTTGCGATGTCAGTATCGCGCTGCCTGGCGTCCTGCCGGTAATGAACCGGGAAGCGGCCAGGCTCGCCGTGATGTTCGGGCTGGGAATCGATGCCCGGATCAATCGAAAATCAATCTTTGCCCGCAAGAACTACTTCTATCCAGACCTGCCCAAGGGCTACCAGATCAGTCAGTACGAGCTGCCCATCGTAGGCCGGGGCGAACTTGAAATAGAAACCGGCGACCAGGTCAAAACTATCGGCATTACCCGCGCCCACCTTGAGGAGGATGCTGGCAAGTCATTACACGAAAATTTTCATAACATGACCGGGATAGACCTGAATCGGGCCGGAACCCCCTTGTTGGAAATCGTGTCCGAACCGGATATGCGCTCCGCTCAGGAAGCCGTCGCATACCTCAAAAAGCTGCATACCCTGGTCCGCTATCTCGGCATTTCGGACGGCAATATGCAGGAAGGCTCGTTTCGCTGCGACGCCAATGTGTCCATCCGGCCCCTGGGTCAGTCCAGGCTGGGCGCCCGCACTGAATTAAAAAATATCAACTCATTTCGATTTGTGGAAAAAGCCATCGAATATGAAATTGACCGGCAGACCGACATTCTGGAAGGCGGGGGCGCAATCCAGCAGGAAACCCGTCTGTACGATTCCGACAAAAATGAAACCCGGCCAATGCGGTCCAAGGAAGAGGCTCATGACTACCGCTACTTTCCGGACCCTGATCTGCCCGCGATGATCCTCGAAGACAGCTTCATAGAGGCCATTAGACAGGAACTTCCGGAGCTGCCCAATCTCCGGAAAGCGCGGTTTGAAACCGATTTCGGGTTGCCCGGCAGCGATGCCGGTCAAATAACGGCGGACAGGGGTATGGCTGATTATTTTGAAGCGGTCTGCGAGAAAAGCGAAGCCGAACCCCGGATAATCGCCAACTGGATGCTGGGGGATTTCAGCGCGGCTCTCAACAAATCCGCCCTGGACATCCGCCATTGCCCGCTGGAAAACACCCGTTTCGCCGCCTTGATGGACCGGATTGCCGACAATACGATTTCAGGAAAAATCGCGAAGGAAGTGTTCCCGTTAATGTGGGACAGTCCGCGGACGGTCGATGAAATCATTGAACGCAAGGGACTGAAACAAATCACGGATACCACCGAGATCGAAGCGGTTGTGGATTTGATTATCAGCAAACACGCGCCACAGGTTCAACAATACCGGGACGGCAACCATAAGGTTCTTGGATTTCTTGTCGGGCAGGTGATGAAAGAAACCCATGGCAAGGCAAACCCGAAACAAGTCAATGAATGGTTGAAAAAGAAACTCGACTAATCCTGTAAAGTAAGGTAAAACACCGCTTCATCTTTTTTCGCGATATGGGCCCGTAGCTCAGCTGGATAGAGTACCTGGCTTCGAACCAGGTGGTCGGGGGTTCGAGTCCCTCCGGGCCCGCCACAAATTAAACGCGCATCAGGGGTCAGGAGACATCACACTATAGAATCAGGCTCCGGCGGATTCCGGGATGGTTTCCAGGAACCGGCCGGTTCGTATTCTGTTGATGCGGTCGCGGACCGAAGCGGCAGCTTCGAACTCCAGGTTTTTGGCGTAGGCGTACATTTCCTTCTCCAATCCTTTCAGCAATCGGCCGAGTTCCTTCGGCGACTGGCGAATATATTCTTCAACGCCCTCTTCGGCAACCTGCAGATCGGGCAGGTCGTTCAACAGAGAATCATCTGTGGTCACGCCATCAATGATGTCCTTGACCGGCTTGATGATCGACTTCGGGGTAATGCCATGCGCTTCATTGTATTCCCGCTGTTTCGACCGGCGCCGGTTGGTCTCGGCCAGGGCCTGTTGTATGGAGCGGGTTTCCTGGTCGGCATAGAGAATGACCCGTCCGTCCACATTTCTCGCGGCGCGGCCAATGGTCTGGATCAACGACCGGGTCGATCTGAGAAACCCCTCCTTGTCCGCATCCAGTATCGCCACCAGCGAAACTTCCGGAATGTCCAGTCCCTCCCTCAGTAGATTGATCCCGACCAGCACATCGAACACCCCCTTTCTCAAATCCCGGATGATTTCAACCCGCTCCACGGTATCAATATCCGAGTGCAGATAACGAACCCGGACCTGATGTTCGTGCAGATACTCGGTCAAATCCTCGGCCATACGCTTGGTCAGCGTCGTCACCAGAACCCGTTGCCGGCGCGCGGCGCGTATCCTGATTTCAGAAAGCAGGTCATCCACCTGATGGTTCACCGGCCGGATTTCCACCTCCGGGTCCATCAGTCCGGTGGGCCGCACCACCTGTTCCACCACATCGGGAGCGCGTTGCGCCTCATAATCGCCCGGCGTCGCAGACACAAAAATCACCTGCGGCAGCAGGCTCTCGAATTCGTCGAAACGAAGCGGTCGGTTATCAATCGCGGAAGGCAGACGAAAGCCGTATTCGACCAGGGTTTCCTTCCTGGATCGATCCCCGCGGTACATGGCGCCGAGCTGGGGGATGGTAGCGTGGCTTTCATCAATAAAAACCAGCGCGTTGTCGGGCAGGTAGTCCATCAGGGTAGGCGGCGGCTGACCCGCGTTGCGTCCGGACAGATACCGGGAATAATTTTCGATGCCGTTGCAATATCCCAGTTCCCGCATCATTTCCAGATCATACAGTGTTCTTTGCTCCAGCCTTTGCGCTTCGACCAGCTTGTTCCCGTTTCTCAGTTCGACCAGCCTTTCCCGCAACTCCCGCCGGATATCGTCAAGCACGTTCAGGATCGTTTCTCTCGCAGTCACATAGTGGCTCTTGGGATAGACCGTCACCCGGTTCAGATGCTCCTCGACCCCGCCGGTCAACGGATCGAATCTGGAAAGGCGGTCCACTTCATCCCCGAACAATTGTATCCGGATCGCCAGTCTTTCGGATTCCGCGGGATAGACATCAATTACGTCCCCGCGCACCCGGAACGTACTCCTCCGCAATTCCAGGTCATTACGGATATACTGCAACTCGGCGAGGCGTTTCAGAATCGCTCTCTGGTTGATCTGATCCCCTTTTTTGAGATGCAGGATCATGCCGTGATAGGCGGCCGGATCACCCAGGCCATAAATCGCGGAAACCGTCCCCACAATAATGACATCCGGCCTTTCCAGCAGGGCCTTGGTGGCGGACAGTCGCATCTGGTCGATATGATCATTGACGGACGCGTCTTTCTCGATAAAGGTATCGGAACTCGGTACATACGCTTCCGGCTGATAATAATCATAGTAGGAAACGAAATATTCGACCGCGTTTTTCGGGAAGAAGTCCCGCATTTCAGAATACAACTGCGCCGCCAGGGTCTTGTTGTGGGCCAGGATCAACGCCGGTTTCCCGGTATTGGCGATCACATTCGCCATGGTAAATGTTTTCCCGGAGCCGGTAACACCGAGCAATGTCTGGAACGCCTCGCCACTCCCGATACCTTCGGTCAGCAAACGCACCGCGTCCGGCTGGTCTCCGGCAGGCATGAACGTACTTTGCAGATAATATTTTGCCGGGACGGACATGGCAGTATTCTAGTGCAGGAGGCCGGAAAAAAGAACAGAACCAGAAATCCCCGCATTTTTTTGATGAATTTTACAGAATGACACTTGACCAATTCGATGCTGGCAATTAGTATCCCCGCTCCGTTCCCCGGTAGCTCAGTTGGTAGAGCAGGTGGCTGTTAACCACCCTGTCGGCAGTTCGAGTCTGTCCCGGGGAGCCAATTCATGCAAATACCTTCCTGGGCGCGATTTTCCCGTCCACCATCTGACCCAGTCCAAGAAGTCGGTTGTTTTGTGAATACAATCGAACCAGCCCCTGATCCGGGCAATTCCGGGGATGCTCCAACGGACAAACCGTCTGACCCTGACAAAAAGCCGCGGCATCGCCCACCGATAATTCGATCCTCGGAAATCCCTTCAGAGCCTGGTCCGCGGGAATCAGCAGGTCTTGCCTGCGGTCGGCTGATTCCAGCGCTTCGAGCCGCTTCAGACTGACGCACTGATCAATCCCGAAATCATGCACCGCGACCCTTCTCAGACGCTCGACATGGCCCCCGCAATTCAGCGCATCGCCAATGTCCGCCGCCAGACTGCGTATGTAGAATCCTTTTGAACAATGGACCCGCAACTCCAGGTAATCATCCTCAACATTCTGGAGCGAGAGCTCATGCACCGTCACCGTCCTGGGTTCACGTCTCACTTCCAGTCCCTTCCTCGCCAGTTTGTACAACCGCTGTCCGTCCTGTTTTAACGCGGAAAACATCGGCGGGACCTGCTGAATCTCTCCCCTGAATCGGGCAAGCGCCTCATCCAGCGTCACCGCGTCATATTCGACAGCCTTTCTCGACAGCTCCTTGCCCGCTTTGTCCCCGCTATCCGTGGTGACCCCAAGCCGGATACCGACTTCATAATGTTTGGTTGATCCAAGGAGCAGACCGGATATCCGGGTTGCATGACCAAAACAGACCGGCAGGACTCCTGTGGCAATCGGGTCCAGACTGCCTGTATGCCCAGCCTTGCGCGCATTCAGCAGCCGTTTGGCGATCTGAAGCGTTTTATTGGAAGTAATCCCGGCCGGCTTGTCGATCAGCAGTATCCCATTGACCGGCGCCCCTCGGGGTTTCCGGTTACCCGACATTCCCGCTGTTCAACCGGTCTATCAACCGGGACATATCCATGCCGCGCTGGATGCTGTCATCATACTTGAACACCAGACTCGGGGTAATTCTCAGATTGACAGTCTGGCTCAGGAGATGACGAATATAGCCGGATGACCTGTTCAGCAACTTCTCGACTCGGACGGATTCCAGATCAGGCCGGTTGGACGAAACCCGGGTTGACGACACAAAAACCGTGGAAGTCCTGAGGTCCTTGCTGACCGTAACCCCGGTCACGGTAACCGAATTGATGCGATTGTCATTCAGTTCCCTGGCAATCAATACCGCAATTTCCCTTTTCAATAATTCCGCGACTCTGCGGGTTCTGGCGACTTCCTGCATACTGGCATTCCCCCGACCTGGACGAGCTACAATTCCTGGGCGGTCTGGACAATTTCAAATACTTCTATCTGATCCCCGACCCGGATGTCATTGTAGTCCCTGATCCCGATTCCGCATTCATATCCGTTTTTAACCTCATTGACATCGTCCTTGAAACGTTTCAGGGAATCAATCGCGCCTTCGAATATCACCGTGTTTTCCCGCAGCACTCGCACCGGAAGATTCTTCCTGACGATGCCCTCGGTCACATAGCTGCCGGCGATCGCTCCGATTTTCGGCGCTCGAAATATGTCTCTGACCTCGACCAGACCGACATGATGTTCTTTCGATATCGGTGACAACAACCCGGTCATTGTGGCTTTCACCGCGTCAATCACATCATAGATCACATTGTAATAAAGAACGGTAATCCCTTCTTTTTCAATCAATTTCCTGGCGGTCGCGTCCGCCCGCACATTAAAGCCGATAATCAGCGCCCCGGTCGCCATCGCCAGATTCACATCGGATTCATTGATACCGCCGACCATGCCATGCACCACATTGACATTGACCGCATCCACCGACAGTTTGATTAATAACCCTCTGATCGCTTCGACGGAGCCTTGCACATCGGCTTTCACCAGAACATTCAGGGTTTTGACATCTCCATCTTTCATCCGGTTGAAGATGCTCTCGAATTTCACCTTCTGTTGCTGGGCCAGTTTTAACTCCTTGGACCGGCCCTGACGATTGGTGGCTATTTCCCGCGCCCTTCTCTCGTCACCGACCACCACGATTTCATCACCGGCCACCGGCGTCCCCGCCAGCCCCTGTATTTCAACCGGCGTGGATGGCCCCGCCTCGGAAATCCTTCTACCGCGGTCATCCAGTATCTCCCGAACCCGGCCGGTTTCCCGGCCAGCCAGAACAATATCACCCTGTTTCAACAAACCCTGCTGCACCAGCGCCGTGGCGACCGGGCCACGCCCCTTGTCCAGGCGGGCCTCGACCACCAGGCCGGTGGCATTGCCTGCGGGCCGCGCTGTCAAATCAGCCACTTCGGCCTGCAACAATACCGATTCAAGCAGTTCCTCCACGCCCTGTCCAGTAATCGCCGACACTTCATTCACCAGCGTATCACCACCCCACTCCTCAGGTACGACTCCGCGATTGGACAACTCCTGCTTGACCCGCTCCGGGTCGGCCTGCTCGCGATCAATCTTGTTCAACGCGACCACAATCGGAACTTCAGCCGCCTTGGCATGATTGATCGCTTCCACAGTCTGGGGTTTGACTCCGTCATCCGCGGCCACGACCAGGATGATGATGTCGGTTGCCTTGGCTCCCCTGGCCCGCATCGCGGAAAAGGCCTCGTGGCCCGGCGTATCCAGAAAGCAGATTTCATGATCATTCAGGGTAACCCGGTAAGCGCCAATGTGCTGGGTAATTCCTCCGGCTTCAGCGTCCACCACTTTAGTGTTTCGCAGATAATCGAGCAATGATGTCTTGCCATGATCCACATGCCCCATGACGGTAACCACCGGCGGACGGGGAACCTGTTCGATCACTTCATCCTGATCGGACAACATGGATTCCGGGTCTTCCTTGTCGGCGGGCCTCGCCACATGTCCCATTTCCTCGATCAGCAGCATGGCCGTATCCTGATCCAGAATCTGGTTGATGGTGACCATTGATCCCATATCCATCATCGCCTTGATCACTTCACCGGCCTTGATCGACATTGCCTGCGCGAGTTCACCGACTGTCATTGTCTCGGACACCTGGATCTCATGAACCACCGGCGCAGTCGGTTTTTCAAACACATGCTGGTTCGAGGTCGATGAGGATATCCTGCCCGGCTTCCTGATCAGGCGCCGGCTTTTATCGCGGCGGCGTTTGGCCGCATGCAACTCTTCCCGGACTGACTGGGTCCCCGTATTTCCATCCCGCTCGCGCTTGCCTTTTTTCCCTCTTTTCGCTTTGCCCGGTTTTTTCCGGTCAACCGTTTTGGCGTCGGCGTCAGCCGCCACGGGTTTCGGCGCCGGCGTTGTGGCAGCCTGGGGAGTCGTTTCCCGCTCAGCCGCAGGCGGCGGCGTACTGTCGTCTTCCCGCTCGACCACCGGCTCTTGTACAACGGCCTCCACAGACTCCGGCGGTTCTTCTTTCGGCAGCTCCTCTGGCTGCGCTTCCCCTGGCCGCGGCTCTTCTTGCGGCGGTTGCTGTGACTCCTCCGGGCTAGCCTCGCGCGCGGCGATACTCAGTTCTTTTTCTTTCTCAGCCTGTTCCTCGGCCTCCCGGGCTTCCCGCGCAACTCTCTCTTCCTCCTCCTGGCGGGCCTGATCCGCCTCCAGCGTACTTCGTTTTACGAAGGTTCGACGTTTTTTGACCTCAACATGGACAGTACGCGCCGCTCCCGTTCTCGAAGTCTGCCTGATTTGCCGGGTCTGTCTGCTTTTCACAAACACACGATCTTTCGAAGGCGCTTTCGTCTCACGGCTTTCCAGATGTTGCAACAACTGGAGTTTCTCATGGTCTTCCAGCAAATCATCCCTGGTTTTCCCGGAAACACCGGCCTGCTCAAGCTGATCCAGCAATTTTTCAATACTGATATTGATTTGCCTGGCAAAAGCGTCGATGGTTGCCTGGGACATTGTCGTATTCCGAAGTTATGTTACTGAATCAAGTTATTCAAACCAGGATGCGCGAGCAGTCATAATCAACTCGCTTGCCCGCTGATGCCCCATGTCGACAATGTCCAGAACCTCATCGACCGCGCACTCCGCAAGGTCTTCCCGCGTACGCACCCCGCCCATGGCCAGGGTCTTGGCGGTATCTTCATCTATCCCTTCCATCGCAAGCAAATCTTCAGCGGGTTCTTTCTCCACCTGGCTCGCTATGGCGTTGGTCAGCAGATTGTCCTGTGCCCGGTTTCGCAACTCATCCACCAGCTCTTCATCGAACTCTTCAATCTCGACCAACTCCTGTCGAGGAACATAAGCAATTTCCTCAAGAGTATTGAATCCCTCCTGCGCCAGAATAATCGCCGTATTCTCATCAATCGACAACTGTGACTTGAATTTCTCGATCAATGCCCACTGCTCCGCATCCTGTTTTTCCTGGGCGGCCTTGTCGGTCATCAGATTCAACTCCCACCCGGTCAGTTCGGACGCGAGACGGACATTCTGCCCCCCTCGCCCGATCGCGCGGGAAAGATTCTCTTCGGTCACGACCACATCCATCGCCTTGATCTCTTCGTCAATAAATATCGACTCGACTTCCGCCGGCGCCAGCGCCTGTATGACGAATTCATCAATCTTGTCGGACCAGACGATGATATCCACACGCTCCCCGGCAATTTCGTTGGACACACTCTGCACCCTCGACCCGCGAATACCCACACAGGCGCCGACCGGATCGACATTGGCGTCGTTGGTTCGCACTGAAATCTTGGCCCGTGACCCCGGGTCCCTGGCCGCTCCGGTAATTTCTATGATGCCCTCTCCCGCTTCCGGCACTTCCAGCTTGAAAAGCTCGATCAGAAATTGCGGGGAAAGCCGGGTCAAAACCAGTTGCGGTCCACGGGATTCCAGGTCGATTTCCTTTAACAGCGCCCGGATCCGGTCTCCCGGCCGCAAGCCTTCCCGCGGGATCATCTCGTTTTTTGGCAGAATCGCTTCCGCGTCACCCAGATCAACCACCGCATTGCCATGATCCAGTCTTTTCACAGTCCCGGAAATAAGAGCGCCAAACTTGTCCTTGTATCGTTCGGCGATCTGGTTCCTCTCCGCTTCCTTGACCTTCTGCATGATCACCTGCTTGGCGGCCTGGGCCGCAATCCGGCCGAATTCCACCTTCTCCATGGGCTCCTCTATCAAATCATCGACATTCAGCTCAGGATCACTTTCACGCGCTTCCGACAAGGGAATCTGACGGTCGGGAAACTCCCGTTCGGCATCGTCGTCAATAATTTCCCAGACACGGTAGGTATCATAATCACCGGTATCGCGATGAATGCTGACACGGGCGTCAATGTCACCCGGATGCCATTTCTTGGTCGCCGTAACCAATGCCGTTTCGATGGCATTGAAAATGATTCCCTTCTCAAGGTCCTTCTCCCGGGAAACCACCTCTACCATCATTAATATTTCGTTATTTGTAATTGCCATGTTCAATCGACACTGAAAAATTAAAATACCGGTTCAAGTCTCGCAGTTTCCATATCTTCATAGGCCAACTCGTAACTCTCGCCATCCACCTCAAGGACCACGTTGACATCATTCGTTTCAACCATTCGCCCGGCAAATCGTCTTCGCCCCAATACATGGGTACGCATCACTATCCTCACATTCTCTCCCAGACATTTTCTGAAATGCCCCGGCTTGACCAGAGGCCGGTCCAGCCCCGGAGATGAAACCTCAAGCAGGTACTTCATGTCCAGCGGGTCTTCAACATCCAGAATGGCGCCGATCTGCCTGCTCACAGCCTCGCAGTCATCCACCTGGATTCCGCCCGGCGCGTCAATATAGAAACGCAGCACGTTCTGACTGCCCTGGTTGCCCTGTTCAATATGCAACAGTTCATAACCCAGGTTTTCCACCGATGGTTCCAGCATCGTTCTCAATTTCTCAATCGTGCCGCGCAACGTTCACCTGCCTTCACGTACCGCATATAAAAAATGGGCTTCAAGGCCCACCGAAATTTCCAGCATTCTTAAAAGCAAAACCCCGCTTCAAGCGGGGTCAAGGCAAGCCTTGTCAAAGAGCAAAACAGTCAAAAACAGGTCATGCAACCAGATCCCCAATTACCTGCTTCCACAATGTTCCGCCAACCTGTCTCACATCGTTATCATCCGGCTCTCCGGAGACCTCCCATACTCCACCCCCGCAGAGTATAACGGCAACCCCCCTGTTCTTCAATAGAGATTGTCTATAGTAAAATGTCGCGAGTAGCCCGCAGGGAATATGTAATGAACCAGATACCCATTCATGTCATCAACCTGGACGAAGACCGCGCCCGGCTGGACGCCATAACGCGCCAACTGGATGATCAGAACCTCGCATTTACCCGATTCCCGGCGTTTCGGGGTACGAATATCCCGCAACGATGGCAACCCCAATTTGCGGGCAGCCCCATCGGTGACGGAGAAATCGGCTGCTATGCAAGCCATCTGCAATGTATGGCGGATATGCTGGACACCGATGAATCAGTCCGGGTAATCCTGGAAGATGACGCCGTTCTTGAGGAGGGTTTTGCCGAATTGCTGGAAATCCTGCCCGACCACCTGCCGGATGACTGGAATATCGTTCGCTTGTACATGAATAAACAAAGACCTTTTCATGTCCGGGAGAGTCTGCCTGGAGGCTTCGATCTGGTTACCTACAGCCGCATTCCCAGCAGCATGACGGGTTACCTGATCAACCGGGAGTTCGCGCGGCTGTTCACAAATTTTTATGCGCGCTCCATGGCCATTGACCTGGACCTGAAATACCCATATCTGTTCGGTAATTATCGAACCTACGGCGTATCCCCTCCCCCGGTTTCCAAGTCGCGCGCGCCATCGCGGGTGGAGAGTATAGGGAGGCGCAAGAACAAGGCAGTCCTGTGGAAAAGATGGTTCAGGTCACAGATTTATAAAATAATGGAAGCAATGCGCCGAGACTGAATCCGGGAGTCCGCCGGTACGTCCGGTTCCCCGCTCAGGTCTTGCGCTCCGGTTCATCCTCATCATCGTGGTCCTCCGGGTCGGGAATAATCAGAAATTCTGCATAGGCTTCTATACCCAGCTCCGCCACGTCCTGACCGAGTTCCTCAACTTTTCGGGATATTCTTACACCCATGGTTTTCTCCAGCGCAAACCAGACAATGTACGAAGAAACAAATACAAAAACGCCGATTGCGAGGATGCCAACCAACTGAACGACAACACTGCTGTCCGCCTTATTGATGCATACCGCCAGAGTTCCCCAGATTCCTGCAATCAGGTGGGCCGGGATTGCGCCGACCACATCATCTATCTTCAATTGCTCCAGTAACTTCACTCCCGCCGTGCATAAAAGCCCACCAATGACCCCGATGATGATCGCCCAGTTATGGTCAACGATGTCAGGACCCGCTGTAATCGCAACCAGACCGGCAATAGCGCCATTAAGAACAGCCATCAGGTCAACCCTGCCAAGCAATAAACGGGATACGCTGAGAGCGGCGATGACCCCCCCGGCCGCCGCCAGATTGGTATTCACCAGTACGACACTCATCGCCACAGCGTCACTGACGCCGGCAAGCGCGAGTTGCGACCCGCCATTAAAGCCAAACCAGCCAAGCCAGAGGATGAACACCCCCAGCGTGACCACCGGAACATTGGAGGGGGGGGTTGATTTGACACTGCCGTCAGCCCGGAACTTCTTCATCCTCGGTCCGACCACGAGGGCGCCCGCCAGGGCCGCCCAACCACCAGTTGAATGCACAATGCTGGAACCGGCAAAATCGCTAAATCCCATTTCACTGAGCCATCCTCCACCCCATGTCCAGGCTCCCACTATGGGATAAATAAATGCGGTGAGAACAAGCGTAAACGCGAAGAAGGACCAGAGTTTAACCCTCTCGGCCAGCGTGCCGGAAACAATGGAGGCCGCGGTAGCGACAAACACCATCTGGAAGAACCAGTCCGACATGACCGAATAGCCATTCTCCGCCACTTTCGCGGTCCGGTCCGAGGCGCCGTTCAGTAGAGCGATCTCATCGGCAGACGGACCGTAGAACGGAATGAAACTACCGATCCATCCGTTGACATCGACATACATCAGGTTGTAACCGACCGCATAGAAGGCCAACCCCGCTATGGAATACAGCCCGATATTTTTCAGACAGATGACAGAAGCATTTTTGGTGCGCACTGAGCCCGATTCCAACATGGTGAAGCCGGCGCACATCCACATAACCAGAGCCCCCCAGATTAAAAATGAAAAGGTGTTGAGCACAAAGGACAAATCCTGCCCGATTGCCACCTGGGTATCCGCTATTTCAACTAAATTCATAATTGGCTCCAGTTTTCACAATATAACAATAATCAGGATCCTGCATCGGGTAACTGATCCCGCCCCACTGCCGCTTACGTATTCTCTTCGTTTTCACCTTGCGTTGGCCGTTCCAGCGGCAAAAGAATGCACATTTCGGTAAAGCTGCCTTCTTCCGAATCCAGCTCAATGGAACCGCCATGGCGTGTAAGAACATCACTGGTCAGTGAGAGACCCAGACCGGTCCCCTTGCCTGGCGGCTTGGTTGTCACAAAAGGCTCGAAAATCTGTTTTTGTAACTCTTTCGGGATACCGATGCCATTATCACGAATACAGAACCTGACATGGTCATCAGAACGCCGGGAACTGGCCCTGAGTTCCGGCTCCCAGCCTGCATCAGCTTTCAGCCTTTTTTCGTTGAGCGCCTGACAGGCATTGGTGGCCAGATTCAGAAACACCCGGGATATATCCTGAGGAACGACTTCCAGCAGCCCCACATCAGAGTCCAGATCTTCTTTTATGGTCATGTTGAAATCGGTATCTTCGGCACGCAATGCATGATAGGCAAGCTCAATATATTGTTTGAGCAACGCATTCAAGTCGACTTCCCGCCATTCTCCTTCACCACTGCGGGAATGCTCGAGCATACTGTGTACGATTCCATCGGCGCGCTTGCTGTGCTCCACGATTTTGCCGAGACTGAGTTTGATTTCTTCGATAACCGCCTCGATTTCCTCCACTATCTCGCTCTCCTTGAAAGCCTCCGGATTGGCCTCTTTTTCTTCCTTGATCAACTCCTCAACCTCATCAACCAGTTCGCTGGCAACAGAAGAGAAATTGCCGATAAAGTTCAGGGGGTTCTTGATTTCATGGGCAACGCCTGCCGTCAGTTGCCCCAATGAGGCGAGCTTTTGCTCAGCCACAATCTGTTCCTGAACCTTCTTCAGTTCTTTCATGGCCCGCTCAAGCGATTCATTCCTGGCATCCAGTTCCTCGGCCATCTTTTCCACCAGATTCAGTCGTTGCACCTCTTCGGAATTCCGTCTGAACACTTCCAGAGCCACAGCCATATCGGTGACCTCGTCATGCCCTCCGACCCGGACCGGAACCTCCAGGTCGCCACTCGCTATTCGGCGCATCGCTTTGGCCAGACTGACCAGACGCCGCACCAGATGGCGCCCCACGAAAAGCCACGCGAACAACAGGGCGAAACCCGCGCTCACTACATTGATCACAATCAGCCACAGTATCCCGTCCTTCGTTGATGAGCGCAATGTGTCGCTCGCGCCGCGGGCGTCCCGATTGATTTTCGTGACCAGATCGTTAACTTCCCCAACCAGATGAATCGATTTACTCCGCGCCTTTGCCAACTCATTCCGTTCATCTTCCAGGCGTTGCAGGACTTCCCCCCGCAACGGAATGATACCGTTCTCCCCTTCGCCGATTTCGCCAAGACGCCGCAGGTTGTCGCCCAGCAGGCTCAGGGAAAAATGACGTTGCTCTTCCGCGCTGAAAATCTGTCCAAGTTGTTGTAGAAGAGAACTTCCCTGCAAATCGCTTATCTCGAAACCGGACAACTTGGCAAATGTACTCCGGGTGTTTGCCGCAGCGCTATTAAAACGGTCCTGCAACGGCGGCAGAAACTGACGATCTGAAAGCACCAGAACCTCATCCAGCAACAATACCGCCAGATTGGCCTGCTGACTCAAATTCGCCAGATTACGGTAGATCGTCAGTTCTTCCTCGGATGCGCGTTGTTCGATCGGATGCGGAATGTCGTCCAGGCCGCGCATCCCTTCCACCATATAAAATCCCTGATTATCCAGAGACTCCACCACAATGCGGTTAATGCTGCGATTCAGATCGGCCAATTCTTCACCCAGCTCTTCCAGAGTCCGGTTGATCTGCAGGCGCTGCCCGGATGACTTCCGTATCTTTTCCAGATGGGCGGTCAACTCCGTCAGATCACTCCTGAGCGAACGGGTGTCTCCCCCAAACATCGAACGCGACTCCAGTTCCTGGATGGTTGACTCCAGCGATCTCCGCTCCCGCGCCAGAAAAGCCGCAACCACCTCGTGCTGCTGCCTGGACTCAGCTGCCAACAGTCGAAAAGCCCCACTCACTACAATTGCGCTTTGCCGCGTCACATCCACTGAGGTAATCAGGTTCGGAATGCTGTGTTCCGCCAGATAGGATTCGTGACGCAGGATTTCCCGAAACGAATAATAGGCCACCAGACTGGCGCTT
The DNA here is from genome assembly GCA_965214205.1 of Candidatus Poriferihabitaceae bacterium. Taxonomy (GTDB): domain Bacteria; phylum Pseudomonadota; class Gammaproteobacteria; order Arenicellales; family Poriferihabitantaceae. The sequence goes on from OZ243941.1 coordinate 2,050,268, forward strand.
AATGTAAACAGCGCTCCAACAAACAGAATCAGATAAATCTGAACGCCAATTCCGCCCAGTAGCTTCTTATGCTGTCCCAGGGTCAACAGATCGTGTTTGACGCTGGGCCGCTTCCTGGTCTTCTGACCCGGCCGCCTGTGCGGCGCGTCAGGTATGAAATCACTCATGGCGACATCATCGTTTTTACCGACTGGAAATATCCGGAAGCGTCAAGCCGCGTCAGGTAGACCTGATCCGAACCCTGATTATCTTCGTCTCCGTAATTGAGCGCAAAACCATCCAGATCAATCGTACCCGCTTCCCTGAGCGCCTGCAGGAAACCCTGCCGGGTCGGGTTTTCTCCCGCTAGCCGCACCCCTTCTATCACCAGGCGTCCCGCCAGATAGCCCTCCAGAGAAACGAAACTCGGACTGCTTTCGGGATCAATCTGCGCCAAAGCGGCCTGATATCTGGATATCAACGGCAGTTCGGGACTGAAAGGGAAAGGGACTACCTGGGTAACATAAACCCCGGCCCCGTCGGGCCCGAGTTCCTGGGCCAGCGCGGAACTGCCGATGAACGAAATATTGACGAAGTAAGGATTGAAGTTGAGTCGCCTCGCCCACTGTATCATACGAGCGGCCGGTTTGTAGGCGCCGATAATGACCACTGCCTCGACATCCGCGCGGCGCAGGTCCAGCACAGCCACCTTGACCGCTTCAGTGTTGCGGAGGTATGAAACCTCTTCGGTCAGGTCCCAGCCCCGGCGCTCTGCCGCCGCGCGCAGCCCCTTCAACCCCGCGCGTCCGAAAGAATCGTTCTGATAGAAAATGCCGATCCGTTGTATGCCCAGATCCTCACTGAGCCGGGCGACCATTTCCTCGGTCTCCTGATCATAGGAGGCGCGTAAATTGATCACATTGGGCGCTCGTTGTGTATCACGCAGGAACCCAGCCCCCGTATACGGCGCAATGTACGGCACCCCCAACTCGGTGGAAATCGGTTGGGCGGCGATCGAGGTCGGAGTCCCGACCGCGCCGACCAGGGCGAACACCTGGCGCTCATCAATCAGAACGCGGGTATTGTTGATCGCGGATTCAGGCTCATAACGATCATCCAGCGATTCGAGTTTGAGCGCGTAGCCATTGACTCCGCCAGCGCGATTCACCTCCTCGAATGCCGCCAACAGCCCCAGGCGCATACCGGCGCCGAGCGCCGCCGCCGGACCGCTAAGCGCCGCGGATTGACCAAAAACAAGAGTCTTTTTCGGATCCTGCTGAGTCCCGGCCTGAGTCTCGGCAAGCGCCGCCGAAGTCAGCAGCGCCAGTATCGGCAACCAGAACAGGCGCAGGCGGCATCCCCGCCCGATTGTACGCAAACTGTCTTCGAGTTCCCCGGACACTTCAGTCAGCATTCGCGCACAGGGACACTCAGACCGCTGCGATCACATCGGCCAGTTTATCCCGGATGTCCAGAATCGCGCTGAATCCACTGATCTCGAATATCTGGACAATATGCGGCGCCAATCCACAAAATATCGCCTTGCCTCCGCCTGACTGCATCTTCCGAGCGCTCAACAGCAAGGTACGCAATCCCGCGCTGCTGATATATTCCATCTCCTCAAAATTGAAAATCAATACCCCGGACCCCGATTCCGTGTACTCCCGGATCGCTCTGTCCAGTATATCCACTGTACTGCCGTCCACACGACCACATGGGCAAATAATCAGAGCCTCGCCAGAGCCAGTCGCAGCCGTCTCCGCCTTCACCGTCAACTTGTCCTGACCTTTTTTGATCTGTTCTGTCATTCATCTTCCCCAGTTATTTTGCATCGTTAGGATAACACAATTCATTCAGGAATGAAGCCCTGAAGGTATAGTCGACCAGCATGGCTGTCCGGGCGCCCGGATCAGGGCTCCCTTTCGAAAAGACCGGCAATGCCCTGGCCGCCTCCAATACACATGGTCACCACCGCGTACCGGCCGCCGCTCCGTTCCAGCTCGGAAATGGCTTTCTCCGCAATAATCACGCCGGTCGCGCCAATCGGGTGGCCCAATGAAATGCCGCTGCCGTTGGGATTCAGCTTGCTTTCCGGAATGTCGAGGTCGCGCGCGACCGCGATCGCCTGAGCGGCAAAGGCTTCATTGACTTCCCAGACATCAATGTCCTGAACCGAGAAATCCGTGTCTTCGAGAAGATTACGTACCGCCGGCACCGGCCCGATTCCCATGTACGCCGGTTCAACCCCGGCAAAGGCATACTTCACCAGACGGGCCCGCGGCTTCAATCCGCGCTTTTCACATTGTTGCCGGCTCATCAATACCATCGCCGCGGCTCCATCATTAATCCCGGAGGCATTGCCCGCGGTCACCGTGCCATCCTCCTTGAACACGGGTTTCAGCTTTTGCATATCTTCAATCCCGGAATCAAAACGGACATGCTCATCCTGATCGAATATTTGCGCGCCCTTTCGGGATTTTAGCTCAATCGGTACAATCTGGTCCTTGAAACGCCCCCGCTCAATCGCGTTTTGCGCCCGGCGATGGCTGGTCAGCGCGAAGGCGTCCTGTTCGCCTCGGGACACACCCCATTTTTCGGCGATGTTTTCCGCCGTGACCCCCATGTGGCAGCCTTCCATCGGGCAATGCAGGGCAGCCAGCATCATGTCCTGCAGTTTACCATCCCCCAGACGGTTGCCGTATCGTACCCCGGTCGCCAGATACCCGCCCCGGCTCATCACCTCGACCCCTCCGGCCAGCGCCGTATCGCACATCCCCAGTTCAATCTGCTGCGCCGAGGTGACAATGGCCTGCATGCCGCTGCCACACAGGCGATTGACGGTGACCGCCACCGCGCTGTGAGGCAATCCGCCATTGAGCGCCATCACTCTGGATATATACGCGTCATGCGGTTCGGTATGAATCACGTTGCCGACGGTGACATGTCCCACCGATTGTCCATCAATCCCCGCTCTTTTTACCGCTTCCGATACCACGGCGGCGCCGAGTTCCGCCGGAGAATGGTTTTTCAGACTACCGCCAAAACTGCCGACCGCCGTCCGGACGCCACTCACAATGACCACTTCATTCTTCTGCATCTGTTTCAAGTTCCTCTATATTCCGAAAATATTCAAGCGCTTCGGGATTGGCCAGCGCTTCTGTGTTTTTGACCGCCTCGCCATGAACCACGTTCCGCGCCGCGAGTTCCACGATCTTGCCGCTCAGTGTCCGCGGTATATCCGGCACGGCGATAATTTTCTTCGGTACATGTCTCGGCGAGGCGTTTTCCCGGATTGTCCGTCGAATCGAATCCTTCAGACAATCGGTTAATTCCACTCCGTCACGCAGCATCACGAACAACACCACCCGGACATCTCCATCCCATTTTTGCGCGACACAAAGACTTTCCAGCACTTCATCTGTTTTTTCGACCTGACGATAAATTTCCGCCGTGCCAATCCGGACCCCGCCCGGATTGAGCGTCGCGTCGGAACGGCCATGGATGATCACGCCATCATTGGCGGTCATTTCCGCATAATCCCCATGCGCCCATACATTCCGGAAACGGGAAAAATAGGACTCATGGTAGCGTCTGTCATCCGGCTCATTCCAGAATCCCAGCGGCATACTGGGGAACGGGCGGGTGCAAACCAGTTCCGCGCATTTCCCCCTGAGCGGGGTCGGGTCGTCATACCCCCCTTCGTATACATCCACAGCCATCCCCAGGCCAGCGCCCTGGATTTCGCCCCGGTATACCGGCCGCATCGGGTTGCCTAGCACAAAACACGAAATGATATCCGTACCGCCGGAAATGGAGGAAAGCATGACATCGGCCTTGATATCCTGATAAACGTAATCAAAGTTTTCCGGCGCCAGCGGCGACCCGGTCGACAGGATCGTCCTGATGTTTGAAAGATCATTTTCCCGCCCCGGCGCCAGGCCGGACTTGGCGCAGGCGGCGATGTAACGAGCGCTGGTCCCGAAAATGGAAATTTTCAGCGAGTCCGCCATTTTCCACATCGCGTTCCGATCCGGGTAAAACGGCGACCCGTCATACAGAATCAGAGTACATCCGTTTGCCAGGCCGCTTGCCAGCCAGTTCCACATCATCCAGCCGCAAGTCGTGAAAAAGAACAGGCGGTCCCGTCTGTTTACGTCGGTATGCAGTAAATGCTCCTTGACATGCTGCAGCAATGTTCCGCCCGCGCCATGCACAATGCACTTCGGCTTGCCGGTCGTGCCGGATGAATAAAGAATGTAAAGCGGATGATCGAACGGCAACTGCGTGAATTCCATATCTCCGGAGTCGGTCTCGAAATCCCCGAAAAGCATGGCATCACCCAGACCGCTGATATCAGGAGTTGAATCCAGGTACGGAACCACGATCACTTTTTCCACAGAAGGAATGTTCATTACCACGGATTTGACCGACTCCATCATCCCGTAGCGCTTCCCGTTATAGTGGTAGCCATCCACACAAAACAGGACTTTCGGCTGGATCTGGGCAAACCGTTCCAGCGCTCCGTTGACCCCGAAATCCGGTGAACAGGATGACCAGACCGCCCCCAGGCTGGCCGCCGCCAGCATCGCGATCACCGCTTCCGGGCTATTGGTCAGATAGCCTGCAACCCGGTCTCCCGGCCTGACTCCGAGCGCTTTCAGTAATTCCGAACAACGAATGACCTCCCTGAAAAGCTGCCGGTAGGACAGTTCTCCGCCAGTCCCGGTTTCATTGCGAAATACCAGCGCCGGCCGGTCATCCCGAAAGCGAAGCAGGTTCTCAGCGAAGTTCAACCGGGCGCCTTCAAACCACACGGCTCCGGGCATGGCTTCCGGATTGGTCAGGACACGATCCCATCTCCGGGAACTGATTACACCCGACAACTCCCACAGCGCCGGCCAGAACTCATCGCTGCGCTCTATACTCCATTGATAAAGGGAATCATAGTCATTGACCTGTGGATGAACGGCTGTTATCCGCTGGATGAATTCATGGAGGTTGCTCTTCAGGATTCTTTCGCTGGAGGGCTGCCAGAGAGGTGCCGTCATGCCCATCAGGAACGCCTCTCAATACTGGAATTCAGGCACATGGACGATCAGGCCATCTATCTTTTCCGTGATTTTGATCTGGCAGCTCAAACGGCTGAATTCATCGACATTCTCCGCGAATTCCAGCATATCGCGCTCGTCACTGTCCATCTCCTCCAGTTTGTCGATCCAACTCCCATCGATGTGAACATGGCAGGTGGCGCAGCAACACGCGCCTCCACATTCGGCCAGGATGCCGGAAAGATCATGGCGTCTGGCGAGCAGCATCACGGAGGTTCCGGTCTGTCCTTCGGCGGCCAGTTCACTACCATCCGCCAACCTGAAATTTATAGTGGGCATTATTGTCTCGTCAAGCCTGCCGGGATTGGATTACCATTATAAATGGCGGAGAGAGAGGGATTCGAACCCTCGATACGCTATTAACGTATACACACTTTCCAGGCGTGCTCTTTCAACCACTCAGACACCTCTCCGCTTCGATGCCGATTATGTCACAGCCGGATGGATTTTATCCATACCCTGCCTCGGCGGGATTGAATAGGTGGCCGTTACATGGGCAACCGGTTGACCCAGCCCCTCTGAAAACACGGTGATCTCACACACGACCAGGCGCCGGCCCGCTTTCAGCAAGCGGCATTTTGCGAGAATATCCCGGTCGGCCGTCGGCTTCCGTAAAAAATTGATGTTGAGACTGGTAGTGACCGCCAGCGCAACCTCGCCGTACTGACCCAGAATGGCGACATAAGCCGCACAATCGGCAATGGTCATCATGGTCGGGCCAGACACGGTTCCGCCGGGGCGCAAATGCCGGTGGTCAATGACCTGGCGAAGCGTCGCCGTACCGGCCCCGATTTCGGTCACCTCACAGGTGTTTTGCGGAAACTCCCGGGTCAGGAAGGCCCGCGCCTGATCAATATTCATCGCCTTGGTTTTTGATATACCTTGTCACGTTTTCAACAATGGTGACAAGCAACCTATCATCATATACAAGAATACACATTTTGTCATTCCGACGCCTCATTCGCTATTTTTATGCTATAGTTGACGTTTACGTAAACGTAATGTAGTTTAACGGCTATTGCCCCCACCACTTAACAAATACCCGTACCCGTGACTTATCATTCGCTCAACTTCCATCTCGGAGAGGAAATCGACCTGCTTGGCGAGACTGTCCGCTCGTTCTGCCAGGCCGAAATCGCGCCCCGCGCCCGGCAAATTGACCAATCCAATGAATTCCCTGATGATTTATGGCGCAAATTCGGCGACCTGGGTCTGCTCGGCATTACCACTCCGCGGGAATACGGCGGCGCGGACATGGGCTATATCGCCCACATTGTCGCCATGGAGGAAATCAGCCGGGCCTCGGCCTCGGTAGGCCTCAGTTACGGCGCGCATTCCAATTTATGCGTCAATCAGATCCGGCGCCACGGCTCGGAACGACAGAAACGGAAATATCTGCCCGCGTTGATTTCCGGGGAATGGATCGGCGCTCTCGCCATGTCGGAGTCTGGATCCGGGTCGGATGTGGTCAGTATGGGACTGAAAGCGGAACGCAGGGGCACACACTATGTACTGAACGGCCACAAGATGTGGATCACCAACGGACCCGATGCCGATGTCGTTGTGGTCTACGCGAAAACCGATCCCGAGGCCGCGTCAAAAGGGATTTCCACCTTCATCGTGGAAAAGGATTTTGGCATACAGACCGCGCAGAAACTGGATAAACTGGGAATGCGCGGCTCCAATACCGGCGAACTGCTATTCGAAAATGTCGAAGTGCCCGCCGAAAATCTGCTGGGCCGGGAAAACCGCGGGGTCGAGGCGCTGATGAGCGGCCTGGATTTCGAACGCGCGGTTCTGTCTGGAGGGCCATTGGGAATCATGCGCGCCTGCATGGATCTGGTGGCGCCCTACATTCACGAACGCAAGCAGTTCGGCCAGGCGATTGGCGAATTTCAATTGATGCAGGGGAAGCTTGCCGACATGTACAGCACGATGAACGCGTGCCGGGCTTATGCCTACGCGGTAGGCCGAGCCTGTGACCACGGCGAAACGACCAGAAAGGACGCTGCCGGATCCATCCTGTACACTGCAGAAAAAGCAACCTGGATGGCGCTCGAGACCATCCAGGCGCTGGGCGCGAATGGATACATCAATGACTACCCGGCCGGCCGCTTGCTACGGGACGCAAAGCTGTATGAGATCGGGGCGGGCACTTCGGAAATACGCAGAATGCTGATTGGTCGCGAACTTTTCAACGAAACCCGCTGACATGAACGACAATAACCAACCGTTGCCCTGTCCGGATGATCCGGTCGTCATCACCGGATACGCCCGCACCCCGATCGGCGGTTTTCAGGGTTGTTTCAGTGAAATGAGCGCAGCTAAACTCGGCGCTTGCTCGATCCGGGCCGCCATACAGCGCTCCGGCCTTGAAGCGGACGATATCGAGGAAGTCATCATGGGCAACGTCCTGTCTGCGGGCCAGGGCCAGGCCCCCGCCAGACAGGCGGCGCTGGGAGCGGGGCTGCCGGTTGCCGCCGGCTGTACGACCATCAACAAAATGTGTGGTTCCGGGATGAAAGCCGTCATGCTCGCGCATGACCTGTTGACCGCCGGCAGCAATGAGATCATGGTCGCCGGAGGTATGGAAAACATGACGAGAGCGCCCTACCTGCTGCCCAGGGCGCGTACCGGTCAACGGCTGGGACACGGCGAGATGCTGGACCACATGTTTCTCGACGGTCTGGAAGACGCCTACCAGAAAGGCGCCTTGATGGGCCTGTTCGCCGAATCGTGCGCGGATAAATATCATTTCACCCGGCAACAGCAGGATCAGTATGCGATTGAGTCCCTGCGGCGGGCCCGGCAGGCCAGCGAAAGCGGCGCGTTTGACGCCGAAATCGTCCCGGTAGCGGTGAAACGCCGAAAAGACGAACTCACCGTTGCCAGGGACGAACAGCCGTTCAATGCCGGAATCGAAAAAATCCCGCGCTTGAAACCGGCCTTCAAGCGGAACGGTACGGTCACCGCGGCCAATTCAAGCTCAATCTCGGACGGCGCCGCGGCGCTGGTTTTGATGCGCGAATCCACTGCGCGGCGGCGAGAGTTGATTCCGGTCGCCAGAATCCTGGGGCACGCCACCCACGCCCGGGAACCCGACTGGTTCACCACGGCCCCGGTTGGCGCCATCGAGTCGCTGCAAAAAGCGCTCCGCCTGGCTGTGGACGACATCGACTTGTTCGAGGTCAACGAAGCGTTTGCCGTGGTCGCCATGGCCACCATGCGGGAACACGCGATCAGCCACCGGAAAATCAATATTCATGGCGGCGCCTGCGCTCTGGGACATCCCATTGGCGCGTCTGGAGCGCGTATTCTGGTGACCCTGCTGTCAGCGCTGCGACAATACAACCTGAGAACCGGAGTGGCCTCGCTGTGCATAGGCGGAGGTGAAGCCACCGCCATGGCGGTCGAGATGGTCTGAAATGCCTGCAATCGAATCCAGCGTCAATACCGGCTCGGCGGAATTTGCCGCCAACGCCGACGCCATGCGGGGGCGGATTGCCGACTTTCGGGATATAGCTGAAAAAATAACTCTGGGCGGCAGCGAAAGCGCCCGCAAAAAGCATACAGACCGAGGCAAACTGCTGGCGCGTGAACGCATCGGCAATCTGATTGATACTGGAACCCCGTTTCTCGAACTATCCCTGTTTGCCGGCTGGGGAATGTACGAAGACGCGATCAGCGCAGGCGGAATCATTACCGGTATTGGCCGCGTGGAAGGCATCGAATGCGTGATCATCGCCAACGACGCCACGGTAAAAGGCGGAACCTATTACCCGATTACGGTCAGGAAACACCTCCGCGCCCAGGAAATCGCCCTGCAGAACAGCCTGCCCTGCATCTATCTGGTGGACTCAGGCGGAGCGTTCCTGCCGCTGCAGGACGAAGTGTTCCCGGACAAGGAGCATTTCGGGCGGATTTTTTATAATCAGGCTAATCTGTCGGCAGCCGGCATTCCCCAGATTGCGGTCACCATGGGGAGTTGCACCGCGGGCGGAGCTTACGTGCCCGCGATGTGTGATGAAAGTATCATCGTTCAGAATCAGGGTACTATTTTTCTGGGCGGCCCGCCGTTGGTGAAAGCGGCAACCGGGGAGGAAGTCAGCGCCGAAGCGCTGGGCGGGGCCGATGTGCACGGCAGAATATCCGGCGTGGTGGATCATATCGCAATGGACGACCTGGACGCCCTGCGCCGGGCGCGCAAACTGGTCAGCCATCTGAACCGCGTCAAACGATTCGACCTGAAACTGAAACCGCCCTGCGAACCGGTTTATTCGAGCGAGGAGCTGATAGGTATCGTTCCTCCACCGGGCAGTCATACCCATTTCGACATTCGTGAAATCATCGCACGCCTGGTGGATGGCAGTGAACTGGATGAATTCAAGCAGAATTACGGCGCCACCCTGGTCTGCGGTTTCTCGCGCCTGCATGGCTATCCGGTCGGCATTATTGCCAATAACGGCATCCTGTTTTCCGAATCCGCGCTGAAAGGCGCCCATTTTATCGAGCTGTGCGCACAGCGAAAAATCCCGCTGATATTTTTACAGAACATAACCGGATTCATGGTCGGTCAAAAATATGAAGCCGGCGGCATCGCCAAGGATGGGGCGAAAATGGTAACCGCGGTCGCCAATGCAAGAGTACCGAAATTCACGGTTATTGTCGGCGGCAGTTTCGGCGCCGGCAATTATGCGATGTGCGGCCGGGCATTCTCGCCCAGGTTCCTGTGGCTATGGCCGAACGCCAGAATTTCGGTAATGGGCGGAGAACAGGCGGCCAATGTCCTGGCCCAGGTCAAGCTTAATGCCAGCGCCGCGCAGGGTAAGGAAGCCCGGGGAAAGGACCGGGATGATCCGAAGATACGGGAATTCAAGGATTCGATACTGCGGCAATATGAAACCCAGGGGCATCCGTATTACGCCAGCGCCCGACTCTGGGATGACGGCATTATTGATCCGCGCGATACCCGCCGGACACTGGCGCTGGGAATCTCGGCATCACTCAACGCGCCAATGGAGGAAACCCGGTTCGGGGTTTTCCGGATGTAACCCCCATGTTCCGGAGAATTCTCATCGCCAACCGCGGAGAAATCGCCTGCCGTATCGCGAAAACGGCGAAAAGGATCGGAGTGGAGACCGTTGCAATCCATTCGCGGGCCGATCAGGGAGCGCTGCATCTCAGCCACTGTAACCAGACGGTTCTGATCGCTGGCGACACTCCCGCCGCAAGTTATCTGGACGGCGAAAGGATTCTCTCTGCCGCAAAGCGGACAGGCGCCCAGGCCATTCACCCCGGCTACGGCTTTTTATCGGAAAACGCGGAATTTGCCCGTTTGTGCGGCCATCACGGAATCACCTTCATTGGCCCGTCCGCCGAATCCATACGCATCATGGGGGCGAAGAACAAGGCGCGTAAAACCGTATCCCGGGCCGGCGTTCCGGTCCTTCCCGGCTATGACGGCGGCAATCAAAACAGAGACTGGCTGCTGAAAATGGCCAACCAGACCGGCTACCCCCTGTTGATCAAGGCCGCCGCGGGCGGCGGTGGCAAGGGCATGCGGCTGGTCGAACGAGCCGAAGACTTCCAATCGTCCCTGGAATCGGTCAAGCGCGAAAGTCTGGCCGCTTTCGGGGATGACGCTGTCCTGCTCGAACGATTCCTGCCAACCACCCGGCATATTGAAGTCCAGATCTTCGCGGACCGCCACGGCAATATCGTGCATCTGCATGAGCGCGACTGTTCGATGCAGCGCAGGCATCAGAAAGTGATCGAGGAATCTCCCGCTCCCGGCGTCAGCGGCAATTTACGGGCCAGGATGACCGATGCGGCGATCGAGTGCGCCCGCTCAATCCAGTATCTGGGCGCCGGCACCGTTGAATTCCTGTGCTCGCCCGATGGCGATTTCTACTTCATGGAAATGAACACGCGACTACAGGTGGAACATCCGGTAACTGAAATGGTAACCGGCCAGGACCTTGTGGAATGGCAGTTCCGGGTTGCGGCCGGTGACCCTCTGCCCTGCCGACAGGATCAGATCCGTCTGGACGGTCACGCGATTGAAGCCCGAATTTACGCGGAAAATCCGAAAGCCGGGTTTCTGCCCTCACCCGGAAAGGTGCATTATATCAACCATCCCGAAACCGTTTGCGGTTTACGGGTGGATACCGGCATCCGCGCGGGAGACACCATCACCCCTTACTATGATCCGATGGTTTGCAAGCTGATTGCCCACGGCCGTACCCGCGCAGAAGCGCTTGACCGCATGGCCGCCGCTCTGGATGAGTACCGGATTCTGGGCGTGAACAACAACATCGCATTCCTGCGAAACCTGGTCAGGGAACCGGATTTCGCAAAAGGCGGGCTCGATACCGGATTTGTGGAAAGGAGCCTGCAGGTCCTGACCGGCGCCCGGATCAACGCCGCCGAAGCCGCCCGGTTCGCCTCAATTTATCTGTATTTGTCCGACATCCACCGGCAACAGGCTGAACAACTCGAACAAAACGATAAATGGTCGCCCTGGAGTGCGCCCCCCGAGAATGAGCCGGGGCGTCTGGCGCCGGGAGACCAGGAACATACCCGGCAATATCTGTTTGAGGCAGAAGGACAGCAGATGCCGGTCACGCTCAGACGCCGGGGAGCCGACTTCCGGTTCGATACGGATGACCAGCCCGTTCCGATGCAGGCGGAATTGAACGGGATGCGTCTGGAAATTCAATCAGGGCATCAGCCGGAAATCGTGCTGGCGGCCAGAACCGGTTCCACCATCTCACTGTGTTATCAGGAATATAATATTAATTTCAATATTATAAATCGTATAATTAAAGTAAAATCTGATGTTCAGGCCGATCATCAAACTCGGACGACGTTGCAATCCCCGATGCCCGGTATGGTGGTTGATGTTCAAGTGAAACCCGACCAGCCGGTGGCCGCCGGAGAGATACTGATCATTGTCGAAGCGATGAAAATGGAGCATCAGATAAAATCCCCCCGCGACGGCGTCGTGACCAGCGTACACTGTTCGACTGGCGACCCGGTGTCGGAAAGCGCCGTGTTGATGGTGATCGAATAATGCCCCTGCCCACGCTCAATCTGCCGCCTGCCGTCAGCCTTGTGGAAGTCGGTTTGAGAGACGGCCTGCAAAACGAAACGGCCGTACTGGACAGCGAAACCCGCTGCCAATTCGCCCGGCGACTGGCCTCCTGCGGCCTGAAACGAATCGAAGCGGGCGCTTTCGTCCATCCGCGGCGGGTGCCGCAAATGGCGGATTCGGATCAAGTGCTTCAAGGTCTCGCGCACGATACCGGAGTATCCTGGTCCGCGCTGGTACCGAACAGACAAGGACTTGAGGCGGCCATCACAGCGGGAACTTGGGAAATTGCAGTCTTCGCCGCGGCATCGGAAACCTTCTCGCAACACAATATCAACTGCGGCATTGCCGAAAGTATCGAACGCTTTCGCGAAGTGGTTGAGCCGGCTGTCGCCGAAGGACTCGAAGTCCGCGGTTACGTTTCCTGCGTGATGGGCTGTCCTTATGAAGGCCCGGTTGACCCGGAAACGGTTGCCCGCGTCTCCGTACAGTTGATTGATCTTGGCTGTTACCAGATTTCTCTCGGCGACACGATTGGCGTTGGTACGCCATTACAGACCCGGCAACTGATTGACCGGTTGTTCGACCGGATTCCGGCCGATCAGCTTGCCGTACATTTCCATGATACCTACGGACAGGCGCTGGCCAATATCCTGACCGCGCTGCAGGCCGGAATCACGACCATTGACAGCTCGGTCGCCGGTCTGGGTGGATGTCCTTATGCTCAAGGAGCCAGTGGCAATGTCGCCACCGAAGATGTCGTCTACATGCTCAACGGACTGGGCATCGAACATGGAGTCAACCTGGAAAAACTGATTGAGACAGGCCGCGATATTTGTAAAATACTGGATCGGCCGGTGATGTCGAAAGTCAACCTGGCCTCAATCCGAACCTGCTGAAATCCCTGCAACCCATACCGACCCACTACAGGACAGAGACTATGAATATTACGCTCGGCTTCGATGTATACGGCACTCTGATCGACACCCACGGCGTCATTGTACAACTCGAAAAGATGATCGGTGACGAAGCCCCCCGATTTTCCCGAACCTGGAGAGAAAAACAGCTTGAATACACCTTCCGCCGCGGTCTGATGGACCGCTACCAGGATTTCAGCGTCTGTACCCGACAGGCGCTGGACCATACCGCCGCCACCCTGAGTCACGACCTGTCCGGGCAACAGAAACAGATCCTGCTGGAAGCCTGGTCCGCCCTACCCGTTTTTGACGATGTGATCGAGTCTCTCGACACCCTGCGCGGCGCCGGCCTCTCCCTCTACGCCTTTTCAAACGGTCAGGCGGAAGCGGTTCATACCGTTCTGTCCAACGCCGGCATTCGCGATTACTTCCAGGGAGTCATCAGCGTAGACAGCGTCGGCACATTCAAACCGAGCCCGGCGGTATATGAGCATTTTGTAACCGCCGCAAACACGGATAGCAACCATGCCTGGCTGGTTTCCAGCAACGGCTTCGATGTCATCGGCGCCATTGCCTATGGTATCCGGGCCGCATGGGTCCAACGCTCCGAAGCCGTAGTCTACGACCCCTGGGAATTCACGCCCACGGTCACCCTGTCCACTCTGGCAGACCTGTACGAGACGGTATCGTAGATGCTGGATAGAGAGCGGATGCATTATTCGTCACCAGACGAATGCCTGGAATTTTTCAATTGCCACCGGCAAAACCATCTGCCCAGCATGATGGCGATGAAAAGCGTCTCGGTCAGCGCCACCGGATTTGTGATCGAGATGCCGGTCGAGCCTTACATGTTGAACCTCAACGGCAGTGTTCACGGCGGCAGTATTGTGGCGCTGGCCGATACCACGGCGGGCTGGGGATGCCTTTCACATTTGCCCGAAGGGGCCGCCGGATTTACCACAATCGAGTTGAAATGCAATTTCATGGGCCGGGTTGCCGATGGTACGCTATCGTGCGCCGCCTCCCTGATTCACTCCGGGCGCTCCACCCAGGTCTGGGATTGCAGTGTCGTTCATCTGGAAACCGACAAGCGCATCGCCGAAATGCGCTGCACCCAGATGATCTTTTACCCCGAAAGCTGACCTGATGACTTCAACCCGAAAACACCTTCATACCCGCTCCATCCACTGCCAGGGATTTGAACGGGACGATGGTCTGTGGGACATCGAGGCCACACTGACCGATACCAAAACCGGCAGCTACCCGACCCACGAACGGGGAAATATCGAGGAGGGAGAACCGATCCACTGTATGAAACTGTGTGTCACGCTGAACCTCGACCTGGTGATTCAGGATATCCGTGTCGAAATGCCCTACACTCCATTCCAGCTTTGCAAAAGCGCTTCCAACAGCATGAAAAACCTGATCGGGCTGAAAATCGGCTCCGGCTGGAAGCGCGAAGCCACGCAACGGATTCCGAAAACCGACAGTTGCACCCATGTAATGGAACTGCTTGGCCCGATGTCAACGACCGCTTACCAGACCATGCACCACGCAATAGAAAGCCGGGAAAACAGCAAACCGGCCCGGCAACAGCCCGCAATCCTGAACCAGTGTCATTCGCTAGCCAGCGACAGCGCCGTGGTACGGGTTATGTGGCCCGAATTCTACACCGGAAAGGAATAACCCTTCACCCAGACTCTGGGATATAGTTCGGTTCCGGGGCGGTCTCCGGGCTTGAGCCCGTATTGGGTCATGATGTCGCTGTGATCCGGGTCCATTCCGCATTCCCTGAATTTTATGCGTACATCATCGCCCATCCACTTGCTGGTAAATACTTGCAATCCCTGATCTTCGTCCAGATTTCCTGAACCACCATGCAAGATGCGGCTGTTAAAAACGACGCAATCTCCCGGCGCCATATCCCAACTCACAACGCCGTATCGTTCAGGGTCAGCATCAATGTCCGGGATGGATTGCTCGGCAATGCCCGAAAAATCCACCTGATCCACATCGGTTTTACCATCCGGGTTCAAGTCGCCAAAATTGTACTGATCAAATATCCGGTTATTCAAATGCGAGCCGGGCACATAAGCCAGGGCGCTTTTCTTTTTTACCGGCGCAAGCGGCATCCATATCGTGCAGGTGTCATAGCCTTCGATTGACCAATAGGGTTCGTCCTGGTGCCAGGGCGTTGCAAACCGGGTTCCCGGAGAGCGCACAAAAACAGCATCAAAAAAGAAGTTTATCTCTTTGGATTGCAACAGTTTTCCAGCGAGCCGGGCAGCCGGGGAATTGAAAATGAATTTTTGGTATTCCTCGATTCCCTGCCACGCCTGACTGTCCCAGAACATGGTGCGCCCACTGGAATCCCGATCCCAGGTTCGGGCCCGATGTGTCGGCTTCTCACAGTTTTCAGCCAATCCACGTTTCAGCAATTCGATCCAGTCCTCATCAAACATGGCTTCCAGCAGTACAACCCCGTCCCGATGCCAGGTTTCGATTTCCTCATGTGTGATCTCCCTGGGCAATTCTGTATTCATCATTCAACCTTTGCGCGTGGATGTAATTGTTTCCGGGAGAATAATCAATTTGAAGCCAAAATAACACTTGCCTGACAACCATTTCATGCTATACATTTGCCCGAAATATTCCGTGGGCAGGATCATGTCATCAGATACATTACAGGTGTTGCGCGAGCGGTATGACAGTGACGGATTTATCTCTCCGGTGGACATCATGGCCCCGGAAACGGCGCTGTCGCATCGACAAAGACTCGAACAGATTGAGTCAAAAACAGGCCCCATGCACTACAAGCCGAAAATCCACACGATGCTGACCTCTCCGTATGAACTGGCCACCTGGCCGCGGGCGCTGGATGTGGTCGAGTCCCTGATCGGCCCCGATATCCTGCTCTATAACACCACTTTCATCATCAAGGAACCGCATACGCCCAATCTGGTCAGTTGGCATCAGGACCTGACTTACTGGGGCTTTGATTGCGACGATCAGGTGTCGATGTGGCTGGCCCTTTCGCCCGCCACGACTGAAAGCGGATGTATGCGTGTCATCCCCGGCACCCATAAAACCGGCAAGAGGACCCATGTTTCCACCGAGGATGAAAATAATGTCCTGTACAGCGGACAGACCGTTTATGATGTGGAGGAGGACCAAGCGGTTGACGCCCGACTGCAACCCGGCCAGGCCTCGTTTCACCATGGCTGGTTACTGCACTCGTCCATGCCCAACCGGAGTGATGACCGTCGTATCGGTCTCAATGTTCAATATATCGCCCCTCATGTCCGGCAAACCAAACATGACCGGGACTCTGCCCTGCTGGTTCGGGGCACAGACCCGTACAATCATTTTCGGAGCGAGGTTCCGGCCAGATCCGATCTGACCGATGAAGGCATCCGGCAACAGGCCATCCTGGAAGAACATTACAAGCAGATTGCCGGGGCCGCGTAGCATAATCAACAGAATTGAAATCGATGAACAAGCCCTTCCTGACCACGACTCAAATTGAAGCGATTACAGCCAGCGGCGGTTGCGCCACCGGACTGCCGAACGAAGCCTATACCTGCCCTGATTTTTTTCAATGGGAGCGCGAAGCCGTGTTCGCCAATACCTGGACCTGTGTGGGTCATGGCTGCAGTATTCCGTTGCCGGGGGATTTGAAACCGGTCGGATTCCTCGGCGCGCCATTGCTGATGCTGCGTAACCGGCAGGATCAAGTCAAGGTGTTTCATAACGTATGCAGCCACCGCGGCAACGAACTGGTCTGGCAGCCCTGTCACGTGGACAAGCTGATTCGATGCCCCTACCACTCCTGGACCTATGATCTGGAAGGTAACCTGCTCGCAACCCCCCATGTAGGCGGCGCCGGCAAGAATGACATCGAAGGATTCGACCGGGGAAGACACGGCCTGCGTGAAGTCCGCTCAGAGGTCTGGCTGGATCTGGTGTTCGTCAATCTGTCGCAGACGGCGCCCCCTTTCGAGGAATTCATCGCTCCCCTGCAGCGCCGGATTGACCGGCTCGGCAGCCGGGCGCAATTCGCGGAACTCAGACCGGTCCGGGATCATGGCAACCTGACCATTGATTTTGCCGGCAACTGGAAGCTGGATATGGAAAACAATCTGGAAAGCTATCATTTGCCGTGGGTGCATCCTGATTTGAATACAGTCTCAAGGCTGGAAGATCATTATCATTACTATGGCGGGGACCTGTTCGCCGGACAGGGCAGTACCAAATATGACCACAATCAGATAAACCGCAAACCCTTCCCGTTGTTCGACGGCTGGCCGCAACAGGAAGCGGAATATCCATCGCTTTATCCCAATGTCTTTCTGGGACTTCATTGCGACCACTTCTGGACCCGCATCCTGGAGCCGGTCGGGGTGGGCCGGACACTGGATCATCTACAAATCTATTATCTTGGAGACGCGGCGGAATCGGATGAATACCGCGAAGAACGGGAAACCCGCCTGAAATTCTGGACAAAAGTGTTTAATGAGGATGTCGGAGTGATTGAAGGCATGCAGCGGGGCCGGAGGTCGCCGGCATTCGAGGGCGGGGTATTCACCCCGTTGATGGATGAACCTTCACACCATTTCGCTAGGTGGGTCGCTGAAAAACTCAGGCCGGAACCGGCGTGACCGGACGCGGACGGGTCGGGGGCAGTTGACTTCGTTGCCGAACCGGACCCTCACGTTTGACAGGACTCCGGCCAATATTTTCGCGGTTTGCCTGCTCAAACTGTACGGCGCGCTCAGCCGCCCGTTCGGCTATAAATGGCTGGCCTGGGTGGGGATCTGGGTTGGTCGATTCATCACGCGTGATTCAACCTGTATCGTCCGCCTGAACCCGGATACCCTGTTCCGCTTTTATCTGGCGGACTCCTATTGGAGCAAGCTGGTTTGCCGGAGATTTTCCTACGAACCGGAAATTAAAAAGGTACTGAAAACGGTCGATTCGCTCGACTACCTGTTTCTGGACCTCGGCGCCAACCACGGCTATTGGAGCGTCCTGGTCTCTTCCAGCGCCTGTGCACACAAAACGGTGGTTGCGGTCGAGCCGGTCAAATCGAACTTTGACAATCTTTGTCTGAACAATAAACTGAATGAGTACCGATTCACCGCAATCCGGGGCGCGGTTTGCGAACAGGGCGACAGACCGATCCGGATAAACGTCAACCCGGACTCGCTGGCGAATGAAGCCGCCTCGGCGCTCCCTACCTCCGGCCACGCCCTGTCGGAAAGTGAATGGGTCGATTCGCTATCCATTGACCAACTGGTTTCCCGGTTTGCCGAACCGGATCAGCCGGTGGTGATCAAGCTGGATGTCGAGGGGCTGGAAATCGAAGCGATCAGAGGCGCGGCGCAAACTCTGGGATGTGAGTTCCTGCTGATCTACGAAGACCACGGAGCCGACCCTGAAAGCGCGGTAAGCCGGTATGTGCTTGACCGCGGATTTTCCGTATTTCACCTGGAACAAGGGAGCTATACCCCGGTTGTCGATGCCAAGGATGTCAACTCCATAAAAACAAACCCGAATAAAGGTTACAATCTGTTCGCCTATCGGGAAAACTCAACAATATCGACCATGATACAAAGCGCCTTCCAAGCCCGCTAAGACCGCCGGACTTTCGTATTTTCGGCTAATCCGGTCGATCCTGGCTGTCAAGGCATACCGGCCCAGATACCGCTTCGCAGCCCGTCGCTCCTCTATACACTTGCGGTATTTCCAGGCTCGTCCCAGAAACCGGAATAATCCGCCCTCCTTGATCGGGTTCAGCGTCTCCGCCAGACCAAGCGGCCTCAGGTCAGGCGGACTCATGGCCCACACCCTTTCCGGCACCCGCAACAAAGGCCCGGAAAGACGAATAACCTCTGCGCTTTGCTGGTTTTGCATTTCCAGCGCCAGCTCAATTTCTTCAGTCGTCCCGCTCACTCCCAGATCAGCGACAGCAACCCGCATATCCGGACCTGTGTGATAGAAATTCTCCGCGCCATCCGCTTCTTCTCCAGGTTCTACAAAGGTGATCCAGTCCGCCGTACCGGCATCCCCGGTACGGAAAAATTTCAGCGCCCGCTCACGATCATGGAAACTGCCAACTGCCGCGCCTTTCAGTTGCAGAGATTGGTGATTGGCGAGCAGACGGATCGTATAGGGCACATTTCTCCAAGTCTTGCCTGCGTCTATCTTCAGCCGCTGTAGTCGCACATTGATCCATATCGCCTCGCCTCCCATGTCCGGATAACCCACCAAAATCATCGCCACCGCCCGCCCGCGCCCGTCGAGCGACTCCATCCGCGCATAAGCCTTGACCCGGTAGGGATCCTCATCCGCGCACTTGCGGTCAAACTCGATACGCCCTCCCGGAGGATGGAGAGCAGGGTCCCGGCCGGATGCAGAAGATTCCGGGGCGCCCACAACAGCGCTCAACAATAGCGCCGCAACCACAACATATTTAGTCTTCGCCTTCATGTCTTTCATGCGATATCCGGCCTGAGCCATTGTACCGCAGATTCCCCGGTTTATACCCTCACCACCGGATCGACATTTCGAATCCGACACTGTGCTGCGGTGTGTCAGCGCCATTCTCGCGCCGGGTTGCCTGAACGCCCAGAGAAAGATCCGGTACATCCGGAGAATCCGGGGTCAAACGCCAGCCCACTGTGAAATCCCGACTGTCGTCAGAGAATCCGAGACCTGCATGAGGGCTACCGGTGAAGCGTCCACCCAATGCCGAAAAGCCCCAGGCCGCCTCTGCCGTCCAGCGACTCTCGTCACTTCCTCCGCCTGATTGCGTGAGCGGGCTTGATGTGAACATCGTGTCCAGTCCACCACTGGCTGATCCACCCCAATCCTGCCGTAATGTCAATGACGGACTACGCTTGGTAGACGGATCCGGATCAAATTCCAGCGAGGCCGCAAAGCCCCGGTCTTCCAGACCCTCATCGCCGTGCGAAACCAGTGTCCGCCCCGACAGATCAAGAGAAAGTCCAAGCGCCGGATTCAACCAGGAAACGCCGCCTCCGATCTCCACCCCGGAGCCGGTTTCCGCATCGCCACCGTCCTGACGTAATCCTAACTCCAGCTTCGGTGTCAGATGGCCTCCATTTTCCAACTCAACCTCCCAACTGCCCTCCAGACCGAACCGTAATCGGGCGCTGGTGGAATCCGATGCCGCCAGTTCATGCGTCTGCTCCGATGCAGTGCGCGCCCATAGCGCATCGGAAGTCAGGGACAGGGAAAGACCTTGCCCTGCCTTCGGTTGAATCAAGTCTCCGCGCAGCCCCATGGCCGCCATATTCCAGGAAATATCGGATGTGAGTGAATCGCCCGCTCCCGGTTTCAGCATAACCTCTCCAATACCGTAGCCGAGCGCGCCCCATACCTGCATACGCTCTGATACCTGCATGGACGTATAAGGCGCTACCGCCGTCAGCGACGCTTCTACCGTACCGCTTCCATCCGGCGAAGCGCCATTGCACAGGGTTGTATCCACCCCTTCGGGGCAGGCCTGCGCTGCCGGGGCAGAATCTGTATAGCCACCCTTGCCGCTACTTTGTATCAGCGAGATGCCGGTCAACCAGTTGTCTTTTGAATAGTCGATACCGAGCAGGGCAGAGGTGGTTTCGCCATCGAGGGAAAGAGCGCCTTCGCTTCCGTCGAAGCTGCCCTCGGCTGCCCGCCCCCAGAAGGCTACACTGCCACCACTGGCATCTTTCTCGCCGGTCGCCGTGAATGAACTGCCCATCAAGGCATCGGACATCGTCATGGAACGGTACTGCGGTTCGCCACCATTCTCCATACCGTCCGTGCCGAAACCATAAATGTCATTACCAACGCCGAAGGCGCGGGCAACATCGGATTGCGCCAGCCAATCCGGTTCAAGACCGGAGGATTGGGTGGGAATACCAGCAAATGTGCTCTCGGTTCCCGCCGTGCGCGGCGCCTCGATGCGACCGGAGATACCGTCCAGCGCCTGTTGTGCAACACTGCGACCGAAGCGTGTCAACCAGGCAGCGGGCATCCGGTCTTCGTCAACAATGGTGCCAACCGCTATACCGTCTGGAATCAATACCGGCACATCGGGCAGGCTGCCTACGTCGGCATCAAACAGTTCGACCTCGAAGGTCTCGGCATTCTCGGCATGACTGTCATCGTAGATCTCGATATAGAGCTTTATCTCGGTCTCACCCGGCTCGAATTGGCTTTGCATCCGTGCAGAACGTTCGTGCGCCTGATAGTCCTGACCGGCTCTCGCGGATACCGGCGTGGAATCCCGAGTCGCATAGTGGAAACGAACCGGCCAGTCTGCTGGCTCTTCTATGGTTACAGTAAAGTATCCACTACCCTGGTTTTCATGGAAGGTGGCATCGCGGATCGACAGGATGGGGGGGGCGGTGACATCGTTATCGGCAACCGATACGATTGCGCTATCATCCGGGGATGCGGCTATCGTATAGCCAACGCCGGTATCCAGGGTGGCTGTGACGGAACCGTCCGCTTCGTCTACCGAGTCGTCCAGCGTGGCGACCGTGAAGGTCGTGTTGCCAGTGACCGGGAGGGTGATAGTCCGCAAGCCGGTTTCTCCACTATCAGCGAAGTCTCCATCCTGGTTAATGGTTACTGTAATATCCAGGGGCGCAGCAGGAACCGGACTGGCCAAGACAGTAAACGAAGCTGGAGTACCTTCCGTTACGCCACCCCCTGCCGTAATACGCACGACCGGCTCGTCATTGTCGTGTACGGGGACGGTGGCGGCGCCCTTATTCGTGGCTATCGTATAGCCAGTACGGGAATCTACGGTGACCGTCACTGAACCGTCGGCCTCGTCCGCCGCATCGTCCACCGTGGCAACGGAGAGGACGGCGCTGGTAGCTCCGGCAGTCAGAGTAACGGTTCTTTGTCCACTGCCGGGAGCGTCCAGATACTCTCCGTTCTGGCTCACTGTAAAGCCAATGGTCAGATCAGATTGTACAGCGGTATCTGCGGTGACGGTGAATCCCGCAGAACTCCCCTCTTCTATGGCAGAACCCGATGACAGACTGATTTCAGGCAGCGGCGGTGGGGGTTGTTGTTCTGACTGTGCGGGTTGTGGTCGTTCCGGTTGTGCTTGTGTCGTTTCCAGACAGTGCAGGGCGGTTACGACCGGCAGCCAACGGCTCCATCCTCTGTCCGCGTAGGTTTGCGCTTCGCTTGCGGTCATCAAATTGTTATTGTATGAGTTGTCCACGCCAAAGGCGGCCAGTACCCGGCTCCAGCGCTCGACATGATCGACCGAACTCCGCCAGGTCTCACCAGCATAGTCCGTAACATCGGCAAGCAGGACATCAGAGACGCAGGACGGGGCCTCGATCAGCGGGGCTTGCGCTTCTGGCTCATTCTGTACCTGCGCCGGTTGCGCTTCTGCCTCTGGCTGTTGTTCTGACTCTGCTTCTGACTCTGCCTCGGCTTCTGACTCTGCTTCTGCCTCGGCTTCCGCTTCTGCCTCTGCTTCCGCTTCTGCTTCTGTCTCAGCCTCAGCCTCGGCCTCTGCCTCGGCTTCTGACTCCGCCATTGCCGTCTCCACACATTCCAGCGCCTTTGTGAAAGAACGCCAACCACGCCAGCTACTCTCCCGCTCGCGAGACAATGCCGCACTCATCGGCTCAATGCTACGACTGTCAGCAGTCCAGTCTGACGGCGTCCGCTGATCAAACGCAACCAGAACACTGAACCAGTTTGAACCGTAGTTCGATGCCTTGTTGCGGTTCGCTTCATAATAGTCCTCAGCACGCCTCATGAGTTCATCGGACACGCAGGCCGCCACCGCCAGCGACCTCGCCGTCTCCTGTCCATCCTGCTCTGTCTGCTGGGGCGATTCCTGAGGCGATTCCTGGGGCGATTCCTGGGGCGAAGCCTGGGACTCAACAGAGGGTGAGGTTTCATCGTCGATGACATCGAACCTTACCTCGCGGTCGAGATGACCCGCAATGCTATAACTGCGATGGATGATACCATCGACGGACTTCATGGAGCCGCCCGTGACTCTGACCAACATCCTGCCATGACCCTGGGTTCTGTCATCATCCCGAATGGTGAGGCTGTACGTGGTTTGTAGCGCTCCCGCCGGCAGAATTACATCATCAAACTCAAGACCACTCGTCATATTCGGGTCAAAGGTATAAACAGGGAGGGTATCGAAGTCACCGAATAAATCCAGAATAAATCGAATCTTCAGATCGCTCGAAGGCGCTTTCGATGCCGTGAAGGTGAACTGTGCAGTGTCGCCCTCCCTTACCCGATCCGGACCAGAAACAGAAACCACAATGTCCGATGGCGGCGCCAGATCGTTTTCTACAACCCGCACAGAATCGTAATATGTGAAACGCGCCAGCGCATCATCGCCTGTGTGATTAATCTGGTAGGCATCGCTCTTGACAATCTGCGCATCAATAGACCGGTTGCCGCGCTTGATACCATCACCATGAATAACCTCATCGTCAACAGTCTGTACCTTGAATTGAACCCATGTTTGTCCCTGAGGCAACGTAATAGTTCGGATGCCTTTCTCACCCTTGTCCAGGACTTCTCCTACGCCAATGCAGCAACCGTACCCCACATCAATCTGCACCGGCACATCAATCAGTGGCACCGGATCTGCCCTGATAGTAAACGTCGCCGCCGCGCCTTCATAGATAACGTCTTCACTGGCCGTCAGGGTAAGCGTCGGTACACCGATGACGTTGGTCTGCAAGGGTGGCGGCGGTGGCGCATTGGCATACATCGGGTCGGCGCTTTGAATATGGGTCGTAATCGACAGATCACCGTCCTCCATGCCATGAACAGTAACCGATTGCGGCACGTTCCAGTTCTGTGGAGTGAACAGCAGAGTCACACTGCGTCCACGCGGACTGGCGCTCAACTCGGCCACATTCGGGTCGCTACTGGTCAGCGTTACCGTGGTATCCATAGTCGGCTGTGAGGTCAGGCGTACCTGGATGACCGTGGTTTCGTCCTTTTCCACCTCAATCGCGCTTTCAGAGAAATTCACGCCCGCCTTATCATCATCCTGGATGGTCAGCGTAACCTCGTCGGGGTCCGCAATGCCACGCCCGCCACTGGCGCTCGCCGACAGGCGCACCTGCCGGTTGTCAATCGCATCATCCTCGCTATTGTCCAGCGCCTTGATAGTAACTACACCGGAACTCTCGGTTTCGCCAGCAACAATAGTCAGCGCCGTACTTTGGTCGATACTGAAATCGTTGATCGTTGTCGGCGACACCAGATGTGTCGAGACTGTCAGCGTCAGGTCCTGGCTGGACGGAGCGCTGATAGTGGCGCTCAGATTCGACAGGCCGCCATTCTCGCTGATGGTCGTCCTGGACAGAACCAGCTTCGCTGTGGGAGTCGCATCGTCGTCGGTGATGGCGATATTACCGGCGCCCGTGACCGTCAAGTCGCCCGACTGTCCGCTAACACTCAAATGCTCGGTCGGCTCGTTGATGAGGTCGTTGACCGGCGCCAGATCGAAAGACGCGCTGGCGCTGGCGGCGCCCACCGGGATGTTGATGGTCACTTTATCCACTGTCGCGTAATCTGTGCCTTCACTGGCGCTATCCGCATCGGCGCCGACAGTCACAGCAACCGCCGTGGCCGTGCCGTAGGTGGCGCCACCCTGCACATCCGCCGTAACCGTGACCGCGGTAGCGGCGGCGCTCTCGCTTATGCTGGTGGTATTCACAGACAACGCGATGCCGGTCGGCGCCGCATCGTTGTCCGTGATCCGAATACTGGCTGCATCAATGTCGATGCCGGTGGATGTGCCGGTAATGCTGATGGTCTCATCCGGCTCGTCGATCACATCGTCGGTCGGGTTCAGGCTGAAGCTCCCGGCAGCGCTGCTCTCCCCGGCATTGATAGTGATACTGAACTTCTCGACTTGCGCGTAGTCGGCGCCCTCGGTAGCGCTGTCATCATCCGCTCCGACCTCAATCTCGACGGTTTTGGCTTCGCTATAGGTAGTAGCGCCACCGATCGTGGCGGTAACCAGAACATTACGGGCAGCCGCATTCTCGGCAATGCTTGCAAGGTCGGCGGACAGGACAATACCGCCGGGCGCCGCGTCGTTGTCATTCACTTGCACCGCGACGTTCGGCGCCTCCACCGAGTCGTAGTCGGAACTACCCGCCACCAGGGTATGAGTGATAGTGGTATCACGCCGATCATCCGGATTGTCGATGTCATCATCCACCGCGGTGACGGTCACGGTCTGCGCTCCCCAACTCGATGGCGTGAAGTCCAGGCTTGTCGGGCTGATGGTGACCGGAGCGCCAGTCGGCAGCGACAGGTTGACGCGCACAATGGCGGTTGGCTGGCTGTCGAGTGCAAGCGTATAGGTCGCCTCATGTTCCTTGCTATTGGCGGTCGCCGGATTATCCGCCTCGATTACGGTCAGGCTGTTGGCGGAAAGCGTCACGCCACGTTGATCGTCGTCGATCAGGCCGATACTGGCGCCGCTAACAGTAACGCCAGCAAGCGTACCCGACAGGCTGATGGACTCATCCGCTTCGTCAACAGCATCATCGGTGGGAGTCAGGGTGAACTCCTTGTAGCCACTGGCCGCGCCAGCGAGGATGGGAATGTTGACAGTGCCGACCGTACCGTAGTCGGCGCCCTCGGTGGCGCTGTCGGTATTCGCGCCGACCTCCACGGCAATGGTCTGGGCAGTATCGAAGCGGGTGCTGCCACCGAGAGTCGCCGTCACTTTCACCTTCTTCGCGCCACCGCCTTCGTCTATATTGGCCTGTATGTCACTGCTATCGGCATCGGCATCCACGCTCAAGGTCGCCGACATCGGCGCGTCATCATCGTCATTAACGGTGACCGCCACCGCGCCCGCAGTCTCGCTGTTATAGTCGGTGCCCGTAGCGCTGACCGTATGGGTAATGGTGGCGCTACGTTTGCCACCGGTATTATTTTTGTCGTCATTGAGCGCAGTCACGGTGACCGTCTGTAGGCCCCAGCTGGACGATGTGAAGTTGAGTTGCGCCGGGCTTACTGTAAAGGGGGCGCCGTTCGGTACATTCATCGTCACCTGCACATTGCCGGTCGGCTGGCTGTCAAGCCCCACCGTGTAGGTCGCCTTGTGATCCTCGACCCCACTGGTATCGCTTTGATCCGCCTCCTCGATAGTGAGGCTGTTACTGGAGACCGTTACGCCTCGGGTATCGTTGTCATTCAGGGTGATGGATGCGTTACTCACGGAGAGGTCACCCGACTCGCCTGTGATCCGGATAATCTCATCGTTCTCGTCAACGGCATCATCAATGGGTGTCAGATCGAAGTCCAATTCGCGCGTTATGCCACCCGCCGGGATGGTCAGAGTCAGTTGCTCAACGGTCGCATAGTCCTCCCCTTCAGTGGCGCTGTCGCTGCCCGTACCGACCGTGATCTCGACGGTTTTATCGTCCTGATAGGCAGTGCCGCCGTTCACCGTCGCAGTCACCTTGACCGATGTCTTGCCAGCGTTCTCGCCGAGGTTGGTCTGGCTGCCACTGGCAGTAGAGTCGGTATCGACACTCAGAGAAATACCGCCCGGAGTGGCATCATCATCGGTAATGTTGAAGCTCGCGCTGCCGGAACCGGATGCGCCACCATCGAGATTCGTACCAGAATTGGCATTGAGCGTACCGAGGCCCACCGTGACCGGCTCGGAACCGTTTTCGTCAATCACGTCAGACACCGTAGTGAGAGTCAGTGTCGCCTCATGCGCAGCGTTATTGACACCAGAGAAATGGATGGTCGGCGGGTTGGTTGTCAGATTGGTACTCGCCAGGTTCGAGTAAGTAACCCCGGTCGGAGTCGTGTTCGGCGCTGCCAGCGTGTAATCCTCGCCGAACGCCGCCGCGCCTCCGAAGGTAAGCGGCGCCGCCAATGCTTCGTCGGATTCCAGAGTACGGCCCAGCCTCACGGTGATGACCTTGCCGCCGTTCTTCTCGATGATGTCGCCAGCGGGAGCGGACAATGTCACCGTGGTGGCATCATTATCGGTGATAGTAATGGTATGACTCGCCCGGGAACCGATTGTAGCGTGGGAGACGGCGCTCAGATTGACACTGAAGTTTTCCGCTGGCTCATCATCGCTGTCATCCGTGATACTAACGATGAAAGTCCTGCTTGATTGCGCCGCTGTAAAGGTGAGATGGGTACTGGCAATGGGGGTGAAGTCACTACCACCCGTAGCCGCGCCATTTGCCGTGACATAGCTAATGGTGGCTGGCGCTTCGGTATCGCCAGTTCGTTGTACGCGCAGGGTTGCGCTGCCGTCATCCTCGTCAAGCATGGTCGAGGCGGCAGAGAACGCGAAGCTCGGCGTATCCGCCGCATCGGTAATCGTACCAATGGCGGAACCGGCTGTAGCGCTGATGTTATAGGTATCCGTACTGTCCAGGGTCAACGTAAAGTAGTGATCCCCCTCATACGTAGTGTCTTGTGTGGTCGGTATGCTGATGCTGCCACTGCGCCCGTTCGCGGCGATGGTAATGGATGCACTTGCCGATGCCGCCGTGTAATCCGCGCTGGTGGCAACCTGGTAGGTGGCATCTGCATTGTTGCCGCGACCGTCACTGGTCGAGTAATCAATGGTAACGCCACCTGCTGGCGCCGGGTCGGGCAGGGTCACGGTGAATACCACGGCGCTACCCTCGGCAGCGCTGGCAGCCGTGACACTGATCTGGGCATCATCATCCAGTATCGGTACAGAAGCCGTGCCACTGGCGCTGATACCACCAGACAAGCCACTGGATGACGGGGCGCGAGCGCTCGTGCCGTAAGCAATCGCCACCGTGCGGCTGATACGGTCGGTATTGGCAACAGCAGTCAGCGTCAGGGTCGCCGTCCGCGCTCCGGCGCCGGATAGTGTTATCGCCGGGTTCTGGGCATTGTGCGGTGAGGTGGTATCCAGTGATACGCCTGTACCGCCGCTGTTCTTGAGGCCGAGCGTATAATGGGTCGATACAGTCGCTCCGGTTACCGCAAGTGGCACCGTGACACTCTCACCAGCCACCAATGCCCGACCCAGGGTGATAGTAATATCTTCTGTACCCGCGTTCTCGGCAATACCACCGGAACCAGCTCTCGCCAGCGTGACCGTAGTAGCATCATCATCGTTTACCACTACACTCGCTTCGTCGTTGCTCGAATCCACTGTGTAATCCGTACCCGCCTGTACCGTTACAGTGACTGAACCATCTACCTCATCGGCAGTATCCGTCTGTGTATTGACTGTGTAGGTCTCGCTGGCTCGTCCGGCACGGAAGGTTAAGGTCTTGTCGCCAGTCGTGCCGCTTGCGGCGAAACGGTCTGTGGTCACAACATTCAGTTTCACAGTCAAATCAGCAACCGGCGTAATATCCGCATTCACCGTAAAGCTCGCCGCCGTGCCCTCAGTAACGGCTGTACCTGCAACAATGCTGATCTCCGGCACATCGTCATCGGTCAGGGTGATACTGTCTCCACCTACCGTCAGACTACCGGATTCTCCGGTGATACTGATGATCTCATCCACTTCGTCCAGAGAATCATCCGTGGGTGTCAGATCAAAGGATTTGGAAACACTAGCATCACCAGCAGGAATCACCAGATCAAAGGCCGTGACATTGGCATAGTCGGTGCCGGATATAGCGCTGTCATCTGAATCTCCCACCGTTATAGTCACAGTCCTGGCATCCGCATAAAGGGTACTGCCATTCACCGTAGCGGTTACAGCGATGCTGGTACTGCCTGCGTTCTCTGCAATTTCTTCCGGGGTTACCGATAAGGTAATACCATCCGGCGCCGTATCGTTATCATTCACAGTAACCGCTACTCGGTCCACCGTGACCCCGCCATAGTCGGATGAACCCGCTACCACCGCATGGGTAATATGGCCCGTGCGTTCATTACCCGGATTGTCAACAGTGTCATCCACCGCTGTGGCCGTAACCGTCTGTGCCTGATCCCAGTTCGATGACGTGAAGGTCAGACTGGATGCGCTCAATGTCACCATGTCCGGCGCAGTCAGATTGATTTGTACATTGTTCGTTGGCTTGCTATCGAGCGCTACTGTATAGCTGTCCTGATTCTCGGTCGTACTCTCCGTTTCGGTATTGTCTGCCTCATCCATGCTCAAGGGGTCGCCCGCTATGGTTACGCCTCTGGTGTCATCATCGGTAATGGTCAGGGTCGTACTGGTCGGGGCGGAAACGCCATTGCCACCGCTCGCAGTGGCGGATACGGTGAGGGTCTTGTTGGCTGTGTCTACCTCATTGTCTACCGCCGTGATGGTCACTATGCCCGTACTGGTGGTGGCTCCGGCGGCGATAGTCAGGGTCTTGTTGGCAGTCAGCGTGAAGTCACCCGCAACCGCAGGAGATACCGCAGTAGCAGCTACCGTCAGCGTCACCGCCTGGCTCGACGGATGAGACAGGGTCGCAGTCACCGTGGTCGCATTATCGTCACCGGACTCGTCAATAGTCGCAGGCGACAAGGCAAGGGTCACGGTCGGGGTGGCATCATCATCATTGACCGTGACCGACACATTGGCCGCATTGACCCCGGTATAGTCCGAAGAACCCGCCACCACCGCATGGGTGATATGACCCGTGCGGACATCCCCCGCATTGTCCGTATCATCGTTCACGGCAGTGACAGTAACCGTCTGTGCCTGGTTCCAGTTCGAGGAGGTAAAGGTCAGCGAAGCCGGGCTCAATGTCACCAGGCTCGGGGCGGTCAGATTGATTTGTACATTGTTCGTTGGCTCACTGGTCAGCGCTACCGTGTAAGTGCCCTCATTCTCCTTGCTCGCAGTACCCGCAGTATCTACCTCATCCATACTCAAGGGACCACCCACTATGGTTACGCCCCGTGTGTCATCATCGGTAATGGTCAGGGTTGCACTGGTCGGGTCGGAGACATCATGGCCGCCGGTGGCAGTGGCAGATACCGTAACCGTCTTGTCGGCCGCATCTACCGCATTGTCTACCGCCGTAATCGTCACCGTGCCGGCGCTTGCGGTGGCGCCGGCGGCAATGGTCAGAATCTTGTTACTACTCAACGTGTAGTCACTGCTATTCGCAGCAGCTACGGTCAGCGTCACCGCCTGGCTCGACGGGTGAGACAGGGTCGCAGTCACCGTGGTCGCTCCGCCATCCTCATCAATAGTCGCAGGAGACAAGGCAAGCGTCACGGTCGGCGTATCCTCATCATCGGTGATGTTGAAGGTCGCTGTGCCGGAACCGGAAGCGCCACCGTCCAGGTTTGTACCGGAACTGGCATTGAGCGTACCGAGTCCCACCGTG
Source organism: Candidatus Poriferihabitaceae bacterium (assembly GCA_965214205.1). Classification (GTDB taxonomy): domain Bacteria; phylum Pseudomonadota; class Gammaproteobacteria; order Arenicellales; family Poriferihabitantaceae. The sequence continues at coordinate 2,080,695 of OZ243941.1, forward strand.
ACCGATTCAGTTGCGCCTTCGTCCGTTGTGTCATTCGTAGCCGTGAGGATGACCGTAGCGCTGCTGGCGGCGCTGTTTACGCCGGAGAAGGTAAGGGTCGGCGGATTAGTTGACCGATCAGTACTCGCCAGGTTTGAGTAGCTAACCCCGGTCGGAGTCGTGTTCGGCGCCGCCAGTGTGTAGTCCGTGCCAAATGTAGCAGTACCCGCAAAGGTAAGTGGCACCGCCAACGCCTCGTCACCTTCCAAGGCACGACCGAGCGTGACGGTAATAGTTTTGGTTCCCGCATTCTCATCAATGGCGGTGGCTGGGGCGCCAAGCGTTACGGTAGTCGCATCATTATCGGTAATGTTGATGCTGTGACTGGTTGTACTACCCAGTTTGGCATCGGCGCCAGCAGTCAGGTCTACAGTGAAGGCTTCAGTAGTTTCATCTGTATTGTCATCGGTGATAGTGACCGTAATATCCTTGCTGGCATCACCGGCGGCAAAAGTCAGGTCTGTACTGGTAATCGCCGTGAAGTCACTGCCGCCGGTGGCACTACCGTTAGTGGTGGCATAGCTCACGGTCGAACCAACCAGCGTGTCGCCGGTCTTCTCTATGGTCAGGGTGAGTGTACCGTCATCTTCATCAGCATCGGTCGATGTGGCAGAGAAAGCGAAGCTCGGCGTATCTGCCACATCGGTAATCGTACCAATGGCAGAACCGGCTGTAGCGCTGATATTAAAGGTATCCGTACTGTCCAGCGTCAACGTGAAGTAGTGATCCCCCTCATACGTAGTGTCTTGTGTGGTCGGTATGCTGATGCTGCCACTGCGCTGGCCTTGCGCAATGGTAATGGATGCACTTGCCGATGCCGCCGTGTAATCCGCGCTGGTGGCAACCTGGTAGGTATCTGTATTGGTGCCGCGACCATCGGTGGTCGAGTAGTCAATGGTTACGCCACCACTCGGCGCCGGGTCGGGCAGGGTCACCGTGAATACCACGGCGCTACCCTCGGCAGCGCTGGCAGCCGTGACACTGATCTGTGCATCATCATCCAGTATCGGTACAGAAACCGTGCCACTGGTACTGATACCACCAGACAAGCCACTGGATGACGGGGCACGGGTACTCGTGCCATAAGCAATCGCCACCGTGCGACTGATACGGTCGGTATTGGCAACAGCAGTCAGGGTCAGGGTCGCCGTCCGCGCTCCGGCGCCGGATAGTGCTATCGCCGGGTTCTGGGCATTGTGCGGCGCTGTCGTATCCAGCGATACACCTGTACCGCCATTGTTCTTGAGTCCGAGCGTATAATGCGTCGCCACCGTCGCGCCGCTTACCGCAAGCGGCACCGTGACACTCTCACCTGCCACCAGTGCCCGGCCCAGCGTCACGGTAATGTCTTCTGTACCCGCGTTCTCTGCAATACCACCAGAACCCGCTCTCGCCAGCGTGACCGGGGTGGCATCATCATCATTTACCGCTACACTCGCTTCGTCGTTGCCCGAATCCACTGTGTAATCCGTACCCGCCTGTACGGTTACGGTTACTGAACCATCCGACTCATCGGTCGTATCGGTCTGGGTATCGACTGTGTAGGTCTCACTGGTTCGTCCGGCACGGAAGGTGAAGGTTTGTGCGCCGGTTGTGCCGCTTGCGGCGAAGCCTGCGGTAGTGTCTACATCGACATTGACGGTCAGATCAGCAGCCGGCGCAATATCCGCATTCACCGTAAAGCTCGCCGCCGTGCCTTCAGTCACTGCCGAACCCGCGACAATACTGATCTCCGGTACATCATCATCCGTAATCGTCAGGCTCACATCATCCGGGTCAGAGACCCCATTACCACCGCTCGCGGTAGCAGAGACCGTAACCGTCTTGTCGGCCGCATCGACATCATTGTCTACCGCCGTAATGGTCACCGTTTCGGCGCTGGTGGTGGCTCCGGCGGCGATGGTCAGCGTAGCGCCACTGAGTGTGAAGTCACCCGCAACCGCAGGCGATACCGGCGCGGCAGATACCGTCAACGTCACCGCTTGGCTGGATGCGCCGCTCAATGTCGCAGTCACCGTGGTCGCATTATCGTCACCGGACTCGTCAATGGTCGAAGGCGTCAGATTGAGGGTTGCGGTCGGCGTCGCATCATCATCGTTGATCGTGCCCGTACCATCCAACGTAGTATTACCACCAGAGAGCTTGGCATTGACCGGTGAGGACAAACGCAGAACAATAGTTTCATTCGGCTCATCGGTGGTATCCCCGTTGACCGTGACCGTGACCGTCTTCTCGGTATCACCGGCGGCGAAGCTCAATGTGCCCGATGAGATCGCAGCATAGTCCACAGCCGAAGTCGCCGTACCAGTTCCCGCATCCGCATACTCTACACTCACTACACCCGCACTGGCTGGCGCCAGGGTGACCTTGAAGGTCAGGGTAGTTGTGCCATTGTCCCCTTCAGTAACACTCGGACTGTCAATACTCAGCGTCGATTCACCCTCATCATCATTCACCGTAACCGATACACTGGACGCATTCACGCCCGTGTAGTCCGATGAACCCGCTACTACCGTATGGGTAATATCGCCGGTGCGCGCATCCCCCACATTGTCAATGTCATCGTTCACCGCCGTAACCGTAACTGTCTGGGCCACAGACCAGTTCGATGGCGTAAAGGTCAGCGTGGCCGGGCTCAGGGTCACCATGTCCGGCTTGGTAATATTGACCACCACATCGTCCGTCGGCTTACTGTCCAGCACAACCGTGTAGCTGCCTTCATTCTCCTTGCTGCCCGAAGTACCCGTATTGTCTACCTCCGCCAGACTCAACGGATCGCTGGTCACCGTCACTCCCCGCGTGTCATCATCGGTAATGGTCAGGGTCACACTATCCGGATTCGCAACCCCGCCACCGCTCGCAGTAGCGGATACCGTGACGGTCTTGTTGGCGGCATCGACATCGTTATCTTGTGCTGTTAGGGTGACTGTGCCACTGCTCTCGGTCGCACCGGCAGCAATGGTCAGAGTGGTGCCACTGAGTGTGAAGTCACCGGCAGCCGCAGGAGATACCGCAGTAGCAGCTACCGTCAGGGTGACCGCCTGGCTCGATGCGTGAGACAGGGCCGCAGTCACCGTGGTCTCATTGTCGTCACCCGACTCGTCAATGGTCGCAGGCGTCAGCGTGAGGGTTGCGGTCGGTGTCGCATCATCATCGTTGATCGTACCCGTGCCATCGAGAGTGGTCGCACTACCAGTGAACGTGGCATTGCTCGGTGAGGATAGACGCAGAACAATGGTTTCATTCGGCTCATCGGTGGTGTCGCCGTTGACCGTGACCGCCACCGTCTTCTCGGTATCACCGGCGGCGAAGTTCAATGTGCCCGATGAGATCGCGGCGTAATCAGTAGCAGAGGTCGCGGTGCCCGTAGTCGCATCTGCATAAGCAACGCTTACCGCCTTGCCACTGGCCGGTGACAGGGTGACCTTGAAGGTCAGGGTAGTCGTGCTGCTGTCGCCTTCGGTGATGCTCGGTGAGTCAATCGAGAGTGTCGGTTCGCCATCCTCATCGTTGACCGTGACCGACACATTGGCCGCATTGACTCCCGTGTAGTCCGAAGACCCCGCTACCACCGCATGGGTGATATGACCCGTGCGGGCATCCCCCGCATTGTCCGTGTCGTCATTCACGGCAGTAACAGTGACGGTTTGCGCTACCGACCAGTTCGAGGAGGTAAAGGTCAGCGAAGCCGGGCTCAATGTCACCATGCTCGGCGCGGTCAGATCAATCCGTACATCATCCGTCGGCTCACTGTCCAGCACAACCGTGTAGCTGCCCTCATTCTCCTTGCTGCCCGAAGTGCCCGTATTATCTACCTCATCCATACTCAAGGGACCACCCACTATGGTTACTCCCCGGTCATCGTCATCAGTAATGGTGATGCTACCCAACGCAACCGGGTCCTTGCCAGAGAAGCCACCCATGATACTTACCGTCTCATCTTCCTCATCAATGGCATCATCCACCGGCGTGAAGGTGAAGCTGCCGGAGCCGCTGGATGATTCGGCCAGGATGGTAATGTCGAATTGTTCGACCGCCTGATAATCGTCGACCTTGGTGGCTGAATCATCGTCGTCGCCCACGGTGACGGTCACGGTTTGATCCGTCGATGAGGTGACCTTACCGGAAAGGCTGGCGGTCACGGTGATGGTCGGCGCGGTCTGCACATTCTCGGCAACTTTGGTGTTTGTGTCTTCTCCGAGTATGATCGTAGCCGTAACCTGGGGAGATAGCGTATCATCATCCCGGATTGTGCCGGTTGCTGTGCCTGCGCCCTCGGCGGTCGAGACCGTAGCGTTAGTCGGAGTACCCAGCGTAACAATCACCGTCTCGTCCGGCTCATCCACCGTATCGCCCTTGACCGGAATGACAAGGTTGGCGCTACGAGCGCCGGCGACAATGGTGACCGACAGAGGATTGGGTTCGGTATAGTCAGAAGGCGCGCTCGCCGTGCCGCCCAGCGTGTAGGGAACCGTGACCGCCCGACCACTCACCGCATCCATAGTCACCGTGAATTCCATATCCACTGTAGTCTCGGAGTCGTTACCTTCGTTGACTGCGGTCGCATCCGTCACTGACACGACTGGCATATCGTCGTCATCCGTGATAGTGATGCTGGCATCGGTAATGGCGATGTCCCCGGAGGCGCCGGTGACAGTGAGCGTTTCGACATCCTCATCCAGGGTATCATCGGTCGGATCCAGGCTAAAGGTATTGGTGGCACTGCCCGCGCCCGTGCCAATAGTGATGTCAAAGTCGGCGACATGGGCATAGTCAGTATTCTCACCCGCAGTGTCTCCATCGACTCCCACTTTCACCTTGACCGTCCTTGCGGAGGAATACACCGTGCCTCCGGTAACCGTAGCCGTCACTGTGACCGTAGCCGTAGCAGCATCCTCAGCGATAGTAGACTTGTCTACCGACAGGGTAATGCCGGTCGGCGCATCGTCATCATCGGTCAGGGTGATGCTCGTACCGTCTACCGTCAGACTGACGGATTCTCCGGTGATACTGATGGTCTCATCCACTTCGTCCAGGTTGTCATTCGTGGGGGTTAGATCAAAGGACTTGGAAACACTCGCATCACCAGCAGGAATCACCAGATCAAAGGCAGATACTCGCGCGTAATCTGTGCCGGATACGGCGCTGTCGTCTGAATCTCCCACCGTCACGGTTACCGTTTTGGCATCCGCATAGCGGGTACTGCCACTCACCGTAGCCGTCACGGTAATGCGGGTCTTGCTGTCATCTTCTGCGACCTCGTCAGTATCCACCGTCAGGGTAATGCCGTCCGGCACCGCATCGTTATCATTCACAGTAACCGCTACGCGGTCCACCGTGACCCCGCCATAGTCGGATGAACCCGCAACCACCACATGGGTAATATGGCCCGTGCGTTCATTACCCGGATTGTCAACCGTGTCATCCACCGCTGTGGCCGTAACCGTTTGTGCCTGATCCCAGTTCGATGACGTGAAGGTCAGACTCGATGCGCTCAATGTCACCATGTCCGGCGCAGTCAGGGTGATTTGTACATTGTTGGTCGGCTCGCTATTGAGAACCACTGTATAACTGTCCTGATCTTCACGGTCACCTGGGGTTAAGGCATCGTCCGCCTCATCCATGCTCAAGGGGTCGCCCGCTATGGTTACGCCTCTGGTATCATCATCGGTGATGGTCAGGGTCGCATTGGCCGGTTTGGCTACACCGTTGCCACCAGTCGCGGTGGCGGATACGGTGATGGTCTTGTTGGGCGCATCGACATCGTTATCTACCGCCGTAATCGCCACCGTACTCGTGCTGGTGGTGGCTCCGGCGGCGATGGTCAGCGTTTTATTGGCACTCAATGTGTAGTCACCCGTTGCCGCCGGGGACACAGCATCGGCGGCAATCGTCAGAGTAACGGCCTGGCTCGATGACCCGCTCAGGGTCGCTGTGACCGTGCTGGAACCACCATTCTCGGCGATAGATGCCGATGACAGCTTGAGCGTCACCACCGGCGTATCGTCATCGTCATTGGTCGTGCCGGTGCCAGTGCCCGCGCCTTCTACCGTTGAGACTGTGGCGTGAGTCGGGGCGCCCAGCGTAACAATCACCGTCTCATTCGGCTCATCTACCGTATCACCCTTGACCTTAATAACAATCGTGCCACTGGTCTGCCCCGCCGCAATCGACAAACTCGTGGAAGCGGGCGTTTCATAGTCACTACCACCCGTCGCGGTGCCGCTCAGGGTATAGGGAACCGTAATGGCTTTGGCGCTGGCAGTGGACAGACTCACCGTGAAACTCATGTCTACCGTAGTATCGGGATCATCGCCCTCGATAACAGCGGTGGCGTTCGCTACCGATACGGTGGGAGGCGCATCATCATCGGTGATGGTCAGGGTCTTTCTGTCCGGGTCGGAAACACCATTGCCGCCGGTCGCTGTAGCCGATACAGTGACCGACTTGTCATCGGAATCCAACGAGTTGTCTACCGCCGTAATGGTCACCGTGCCGGTGCTGGTGGTGGCTCCGGCGGCGATAGTCAGAGTAGCGCCACTGAGCGTAAAGTCACCCGCAACCGCCGGAGATACCGCAGTAGCCGATACCGTCAACGTAACATCCTGGCTGGATGCACCGCTCAATGTCGCAGTCACCGTAGTCGCATTATCGTCACCGGACTCATCAATAGTCGCAGGCGACAAGGCAAGCGTGACGGTCGGGGCATCCTCATCATCGGTGATGTTGAAGGTCGCTGTGCCGGAACCGGAAGCGCCACCGTCCAGGTTTGTACCGGAACTGGCATTGAGCGTGCCGAGTCCCACCGTGACCGATTCGGTTGCGCCTTCGTCCGTTGTGTCATTCGTAGCCGTGAGGATGACCGTAGCGCTGCTGGCAGCACTGTTTACGCCGGAGAAGGTAATAGTCGGCGGGCTGGTTGACCGATCGGTACTCGCCAGGTTCGAGTAGCTAACCCCGGTCGGTGTTGTTTCCGGCTCAGCCAGTGTGTAATCGTCACCAAATGTGCCCGTACCCGCGAAGGTAAGCGGCACCGCCAGCGTCTCATCACCTTCCAGTGCACGACCGAGTGTGACGGTAATAGTTTTGGTTCCCGCATTCTCATCAATGGCGGTGGCTGGGGCACCAAGTGTTACAGTAGTCGCATCATTATCGGTAATGTTGATGCTGTGACTGGTTGTACTACCCAGTTTGGCATCCGCTCCGGCAGTCAGGTCTACAGTGAAGGCTTCGGTAGTTTCATCTGTATTGTCATCGGTGACAGTGACCGTAATATCCTTGCTGGCATCACCGGCGGCAAAAGTCAGGTCTGTACTGGTAATCGCCGTGAAGTCACTGCCGCCGGTGGCACTGCCGTTAGTGGTGGCGTAACTCACTGTTGAGGCAACCAGAGTCGTGCCGGTCTTCTCTATGGTCAGGGTGAGTGTACCGTCATCTTCATCGGCATTTGTCGATGCGGTAGAGAACTCGAAACTCGGCGTATCTGCCGCATCGGTAATCGTACCAATGGCGGAACCGGCTGTAGTGCTGATATTGAATGTATCCGTACTATCCAGGGTCAACGTGAAGTAGTGATCCCCCTCATACGTAGTGTCTTGTGTGGTCGGTATGCTGATACTGCCACTGCGCTGGCCTTGCGCAATGGTAATGGATGCGTTGTCTGCCGCTGCCGTGTAATCCGCACTGGTGGCAACCTGGTGTTCTGCATCGTCTTCATTGCCACGACCATCACTGGTTGAGTAGCGAACCGTCACGCCACCAGAAGGCGCAACCTCCGGCAATGTCACCGTGAATACCACGGCGCTACCCTCGGCAGCACTGGCATTGGCAACACTGATCTGGGCATCATCATCCAGTATCGGTACAGAAGCCGTGCCACTGGCGCTGATACCACCGGACAAGCCACTGGATGACGGGGCGCGGGTACTCATACCGTAAGCAATCGCTACCGTGCGGCTGGCATTGTCGCTGTTGGCAACTGCGGTCAGTGTCAGAGTCGCGGTTCGCGCTCCGGCACCAGATAGTTTGACCGCCGGGTTCTGGGCATTGTGCGGTGAGGTCGTATTCAGCGATACGCCGGTGCCACCATTGTTCTTGAGGCCGAGCGTATAATGCGTGGGCTCAGTCGCTCCGGTCACGGTCAGGGGCACGGTAACACTCTCACCCGCTACCAATGCCCGGCCCAGCGTAACGGTAATATCTTCTGTACCCCCATCCTCGGCAATACCACCGGAACCAGCCCGCGCCAGCGTGACCGGGGTGGCATCATCATCATTTACCGCTACACTCGCTTCGTCGTTGCTCGAATCCACTGTGTAATCCGTACCCGACTGTACAGTTACGGTAACTGAACCATCTACCTCATCGGTCGTGTCGGCTTGGGTGTTGACTGTGTAGGTCTCGCTTTCCTCTCCGGCACGGAAGGTGAAGGTTTGTGCGCCGGTTGTGCCGCTTGCGGCAAAACTATCTGTAGTAACAACATTCAGTTTCACGGTCAGATCAACAGCCGGCGCAATATCCGCATTGACCGTAAAGCTCGCCGCCGTGCCTTCAGTAACCGCTGTACCTGCAACAATGCTGATCTCCGGTACATCGTCATCGGTAATCGTCAGGGTCACATCATCCGGGGCAGAGACATCATTACCACCCTCAGCCGTGGCCGATACGGTGACCGATTTATCATTGGAATCCAACGAGTTGTCTACCGCCGTGAGAGTCACTGTGCCCGTGCTGGTGGTCGCTCCAGCCGCAATCGTCAGCGTCGTACCACTCAACGTAAAGTCTCCCGATACCGCAGGAGAGACCTCCGTGGCAGATACCGTCAGCGTGACATCCTGGCTCGATGCACCACTCAATGTCGCCGTCACCGTAGTCACATTGTCGTCACCGGACTCGTCGATAGTCGAGGGAGTCAGCTTGAGCGTGACGGTCGGGGTAACATCATCATCCGTGATGTTGAAGGTTGAAGTACCAGAACCAGAGGCGCCACCATCCAGGTTTTCTCCCGAACTGGCATTGAGCGTACCGAGTCCAACCGTGACCGATTCAGTTGCGCCTTCGTCTATATCATCGCTGGTGGCAGTGAGAATGACTGTGGCGCTGCTGGCGGCGCTGTTTACGCCAGAGAAGGTAATAGTCGGTGGGCTGGCCGTGAGATTGCTACTCGTCAGGTTCGAGTAGCTAACCCCGGTCGGAGTCGAGTTCGGTGCTGCCAGTGTGTAGTCCGTGCCGAATGCAGCAGTACCCCCGAAGGTAAGCGGCACATTCAGAGTCTCATCGCCGGTCAGAGCGCGACCGAGTGTGACGGTGATGGTCTGGGTGCCCGCATTCTCACCGATAGCGGTAGATGGAGCATCCAGCGTGACTGCCGTTGCATCATTATCCGTAATACTGATGCTGTGTCTTGCTGTACTACCCAGTTTGGCATCCGCTCCGGCAGTCAGGTCTACGGTAAAGGCTTCGGTAGTTTCATCTGTATTGTCATCGGTGATAGTGACCGTAATGTCCTTGCTGGGATCACCGGCTGTGAAGGTCAGGTCTGTACTGGTAATCGCCGTGAAGTCACTGCCGCCGGTGGCAGTGCCGTTGTTAGTCGCATAACTCACGGTCGAGGCAACCAGTGTAGTGCCAGTCTTCTCTATGGTCAGGGTGAGTGTACCGTCATCTTCATCAGCATCGGTCGATGCGATAGAGAACTCGAAGCTCGGCGTATCTGTCGCATCGGTAATCGTACCAATGGCAGAACCGGCTGTAGTGCTGATGTTATAGGTATCCGTGCTATTCAGTGTCAGCGTAAAGTAGTGATCGCCCTCATACGTAGTGTCTTGTGTGGTCGGTATGCTAATCGTGCCACTACTCTGGTTATGCGCAATGGTAATGGATGCGTTGTCTGCCGCCGCCGTGTAATCCGCGCTGGTGGCAACCTGATAAGTATCTCCATTGTTGCCGCGACCATCACTGGTTGAGTAACCAATGGTAACGCCACCACTCGGCGCCGGGTCGGGCAGGGTCACCGTGAATACCACGGCGCTACCCTCGGCAGCACTGACAGCCGTGACGCTAATCTGGGCATCATCATCCAGTATCGGTACAGAAACCGTGCCACTGGTACTGATACCACCAGACAAGCCACTGGATGACGGGGCGCGGCTACTCGTACCATAAGCAATCGCCACCGTGCGGCTGGCATTGTCGCTGTTGGCAACTGCGGTCAGTGTCAGAGTTGCGGTTTTCGCTCCGGCGCCGGATAGTGTTACAGACGGGTCCTGGGCACTGTGCGGTGAGTTCGTATTCAGCGTTACGCCTGTACCGCCATTGTTCTTGAGTCCGAGCGTATAGTGCGTCGATACGGTCGCGCCGGTTACCGCAAGCGGCACCGTGACACTCTCACCAGCCACCAATGCCCGGCCCAGGGTAACGGTAATGTCTTCTGTATCCCCAGCCTCGGCAATACCACCAGAACCGGCACGCGCCAGTATGACCGTGGTGGCATCATCATCGTTTACACGCGCACTGGCTGAACCCGCACTGGATGATACCGTATAGTCCGTACCCGCCTGTACAGCTACGGTAACTGAACCATCTACCTCATCGGTCGTGTCGGCTTGGGTGTTGACTGTGTAGGTCTCACTGGTTCGTCCAGCACGGAAGGTGAGGGTTTGTGCGCCGGTTGTGCCGCTTGCGGCGAAGCCTGCGGTAGTGTCTACATCGACATTGACGGTCAGATTAGCAGCCGGCGCAATATCCGCATTCATCGTAAAGCTCGCCGCCGTGCCTTCAGTAACGGCTGTACCCGCCTCAATGCTCAATTCCGGTACATCGTCATCGGTAATCGTCAGGGTCACATCATCCGGGGCAGAGACCCCATTACCACCGCTCGCGGTGGCGGATACCGTGACCGTCTTGTCGGCCGCATCGACATCATTGTCTACCGCCGTAATGGTCACTGTGCCGGCGCTTGCGGTGGCTCTGGCGGCAATAGTCAGCTCCTTGTTACTGCTCAACGTGTAGTCATCGCTATTCGCAGCAGCTACCGTGAATGTCACCGCCTGGCTCGATGCGTGAGACAGGGTCGCAGTCACCGTGGTCGCTCCACCGTCCTCGTCAATGCTCGCAGGATTCAGCGTAAGGGTTGCGGTCGGCGTGACATCATCATCGGTGATATTGAAGGTTGAAGTACCAGAACCGGAGGCGCCACCGTCCAGATTTGTGCCGGAGTTGGCGTTGAGCGTACCGAGTCCCACCGTGACCGATTCGGTTTCGCTTTCGTCTATTGTGTCATTCGTAGCCGTGAGGATGACTGTAGCGCTGCTGGCGGCGCTGTTTACGCCGGAGAAGGTAAGGGTCGGCGGGCTGGCCGTGAGATTGCTACTGGCAAGATTCGAGTAGCTAACCCCGGTCGGAGTCGAGTTCGGCTCAGCCAGTGTGTAATCGTCACCGAATGTGCCCGTACCCGCAAAGGTAAGCGGCACATTCAGAGTCTCATCGCCGGTCAGGGCGCGACCGAGCGTGACGGTAATAGTTTTGGTGCCCGCATTCTCATCAATGGCGGTGGCTGGGGCGCCAAGCGATACGGTAGTCGCATCATTATCGGTAATACTGATGCTGTGACTGGTTGTACTACCGAGTTTGGCATCGGCTCCGGCAGTCAGGTCTACAGTGAAGGCTTCGGTGGCTTCATCTGCACTGTCATCGGTGATAGTGACCGTAATGTTCTGGCTGGGAACACCGGCGGCAAAGGTCAGGTCTGTACTGGTAATCGCCGTGAAGTCACTGCCGCCGGTGGCGGTGCCATTAGTGGTGGCGTAACTGATTGTCGAACCGACCAGAGTGTCGCCAGTCCTCTCAATCGTCAGGGTGAGTGTGCCATCGTCTTCTTCGGCATCGGTGGATGCTGCGGAGAAGGCAAAGGTTGGCGTATCCTCATCATCGGTAATCGTACCAATGGCGGAACCGGCTGTAGTGCTGATATTGTAGGTATTCGTATCATCCAGCGTCAGCGTAAAGTAGTGATCGCCTTCATAAGTGCTGTCCTGTGTAGTCGAAATGCTGATGGTGCCGGTGCGCTGGCCTGCTGCGATTTCAATAGTTGCATTCTCTGCCGCCGTTGTGTAGTCATCCGCGCTGGTGGCGACCTGGTAGGTGGCATCGGTGGTTTCGCCGCGACCGTCACTGGTTGAGTAACCAACCGTCACGCCACCACTCGGCGCCGGGTCGGGCAGGTTCACCGTGAATACCACGGCGCTGCCCTCGGCAGCGCTGGCAGCCGCCACACTGATCTGTGCATCATCATCCAGTATCGGCACAGAAACCGTGCCACTGGTGCTGATACCACCAGACAAGCCGGTGGATGACGGAGCGCGAGCGCTCGTACCATAAGCAATCGCCACCGTGCGGCTGGCATTGTCGGTATTGGCAACTGCGGTCAGGGTCAGGGTAGCGGTTCGCACTCCGGCGCCGGAAAGTGTCACCGCCGGGTCCTGGGCACTGTGCGGCGTTGTCGTATCCAGCGATACGCCTGTAACGCTACCCTTGAGACCGAGCGTATAGTGCGTGGTCTCAGTCGCGCCCGTTACAGTCAACGGTACGGTGACACTCTCACCCGCTACCAGTGCCCGGCCCAGGGTGAGGGTAATATCGTCTGTACCCCCATCCTCAGCAATACCATCAGAACCGACTCTCGCCAGGGTAACGGTAGTCTTATCATCATCGCTCACAACCACGCTGGCCGAGTCATTGCTCGATGCCACCGTATAATCCGTTCCGCCCTTCAAGGTCACTGCCACCGAACCATCTGCCTCATCGGTGGTATCAGATTCGGTGTTGACTGTGTAGGTCTCACTGAACTCTCCGGCGACGAAGGTGAAGGTTTGTGCGCCGGTTGTGCTGCTTGCGGCGAAACCTGCCGTAGCATCTACCACATCCACATTGACGGTCAGATCAGCAACCGGGGCAATATCCGCCTCGACCGTGAAGCTCGCCGCCGTGCCTTCGGTAACGGCTGCGCCCGCGGTGATGGTCAGTTCGGGCACGTCGTCATCGGTGATGGTTCCGGTGGCGGAGCCTGCGCCGTCATCAGAAGAAACGGTGGCATTAGTCGGCGTACCGAGGGTGACGAGGATGGTTTCATCGAGCTCGTCGATGGCATCGCCCTTGACCGGAATCACGATATCGCCACTGGTACTGCCCGCATCAATGGTCAGGGATTGGGTGGCGGGGGCATCGTAGTCGCTGCCATCGGTGGCAGTCCCGGTCAGCGTGTAAGGTACGGTCACGTCCTTGCCACTGTCTGCCGACAGACTCACCGTGAAGGTCATATCGGTGGTCGCCGCCGTGTCGTCTCCTTCGTTCACTGCCGTGGCATCGGCCACGGACACGGTTGGCTCCGGGTCGTCATCGGTGATGGTGATGCTGGCTGGAGTGATTACCAGCGAGCCGGATGTGCCGATGACACTCAGGGTCTCATCGATCTCATCGAGGACGTCATCGGTGGGGGCCAGGCTGAAGCTGCCACTGCCACTGTTCTGGTTGGCGGTGACGGTGAGGGTAAACTTCGGCACGGCTGCATAGTCAGTGCCGGAGATAGCGGTATCGTCCTCCGCACCCCCCACGGTAATCTCGATATCCTGATTTTGTGTGAAGGAACCATTATCTTTAGCGGTAGCAGTGACCGTAATGGTCGCGGCTTGGGCGTTCTCGGCAACGGAGTTCGTATCCACCGACAGGTCGAAGCCGTCCGGGCCTTCCTCATCGTCTACAATCGTGATGGTGACCTGGTTATCGTCCGTACTCTGGTCGCCGTCGTCGCTGGCGCTGACACCGCCCTCGAGATTGGTGGCGAGCGTGCTCGCGCCCAGGTCACCGAGGGCGATCTGGATATTCTCATCCTGGAAATCGCCGTCATCGCGATTGGTGGCAGTAAGGGTGATGGTGGCGGTCTGTACCGTTCCCGATTCCCCGGCCTTGCTGAACTTGATTACGGGGGCGGAGCTGTCCGAGTCGGAAACCGTGACCCCGTTACCGCTCACCGACAGGATAAAATCGGCATTCGCGGCGCCGGGTAGCGCAGCGCCGGTGCTGCTGGTAATCACCAGCGGAATCTCGGCAACCTCGACGAGTGGGTCGCTTCTCAAAAATTTGACCGTTTCGAGTGTCCGCTTCAGCGTCAGTGTCAACTCAGCTGTGGTCTGGACATCCCCTTCCCCAATTTCAACATCGGACGATGGCGACAGGGTAACTGGCGTAGGGTCGTCGTCAATAATCCGAATGTACCTGGCGACCCGAGGGAAGTTATTCACACCCTGATGACCCATATTATTAAAATTAAAAGCGAAGTACTCGGCGCTGGCCTCGTCCTCGTCGTCATCAATGATCGGCAACAATAGTAAGGCCGGCGAATCATCAGCGGGCACCTCGATCTCGCCCTGTGATGTCTGCTTGAAGTCGTCCCCCGCTTTTGCGCCCTGATAAGGGCGTGCCGTATAACTGAAAAACGAAGATGCCTCGGTCTCTCCCTTGCGGGACAGGGCCAATTCCGGATTGCCTTCGTCCACGCCCACAAACAGACCACTGGAAGCATATTCAAAAGACGGCGCGTCATCTTCATCTATGATAGTGAATTCTCTTTGTGCCGGAGCGCCCTTGTTGACAACATCCGGGGGCGTAAATGACAATTCGCCCATCGCCACCGTGAAAGTCCTGGGGCCCTGGTAGATATTATCGTCGGTGATATTCAGCGTGATCTTGTCCGTTGAATTATTCAATAGTGTCTCGGCCGGCACCACGATCTGTGTGACTTCATTGATGTCCGTCGATTTGGCCGTACCATAGGTATATACCAACGGAATGGTCAGCTGGTTCGACACGGCCTTGTTAGCCACCAGGGGGATGGGGACGCCTGTCGAGTTTTCCGGGATCGGAACAGGAACAACTTCCGAGGCGGTGAAATTCACCGTAGTCGGGCCATCATAGAAGTCATCAATCCCGATGTCGATTTCTGTCGTATCGCCCGCTTCGAGACCGTCGGGCAGTGTCGGATCGAGAGCGATAGTGAAAGTCTCATCCGGCGTCTCATAGTCTGCGTCATCGACAATCTGAATGCTCACCGTGGCGCTGGTATCGTCTGCCTCGATGGTAACCCCGGCGACTTCGGTAAAGTCTTCGGCCTGGGCGGTGCCGAGGGTGTAGGTGAGCGGGATGGTGATGGGACGCGCCGGGGCGGTCAGCGCGGAATCGAGAGTCGCAGTCAGTCGTACGTTTTCACGACCCTCCTGCACCGTGGTTTTCGCCACCGACAGGTTGACCTTGCGCGCTATGTCCGCCGCGTCGTCGATGGCGATTAGCGCCGAGGTCGTCGTACCGGCGTTCAATTCCCGCGGCAGCGTACCGAAAGCTACGGTGAAAGTCTCATTCGGCGTCTCGTAGTCGGTATCATCGACCGTAGCGAGCGTGGCCGTGCCGGTCGTCTGGCCCGCATCAATCGTGATGCCGGTAACTGCCGTGTAGTCGGCGGCGACGGCAGTGCCTTCAGTATAGGTGAGCGGGATGGTGACCGCCTTCGCTGGATATACCGCCTGTGGAATAGTCGCGGTCAGTGTGACATCGGCGCCCTCGACCACCGGATCCGGCGCGGCGGAGAGCTCGACCGGGCGGCGATTGTCGGCGATCACGGTAACACCGACCGGGAAGTTGCCAGTAAGCTGGTAGTTGGTATCTGTGGTGGTGACCGTATGGGTAATAGTCGTGGCGCCCTGTTCCAGGCCGGAGACTGCGATTGACTTCGGCGTCTTCCAGTCAGAGGCGGTAAAGGTCACCGCGTCGCTGACTGTGGCGAGCGTGTCATCGCTACTGCTCAGTGCGATGCTCGGCGTGACCGTGACATCGTTGGCAGGCTGGCTGGTCAGCCAGAGATCATAGTTTTCCTGACCCTCGGGTTCAGCCACCTCGAGCTTCTTGTTGGTGTTATTATGGCTGAGTCTCAGGTGATAGCCGATGTCCTGGACGGTGACGCTGACATTCTTAATCGATCCGTCGGGAACAGTATAGTTGGCGATGCTGTGCGTGAGCTCGAAAGTATCGGGGTCACCGTCGTTGTCGATCAGCGGCGCAATGGTGATCATCTGTGGCGTATCCCATGTACCACCGGCGCCGGGAGTGAAATCGACCGTAGCGCTCGAACCGGCCGTGCCACCGGGTCCCTGGACGGTGAGCGAGTCCTGATGGGCATCGGGCACCTTGACCGTGAGGGTGGCGGTCTGTCCCGGGTCGGTGGCGAGTTCCACCGTGTAGCTGCCAGTCTGAGTGAGATTCTTCTCGCTGACCGTGGTCTTCTTCTCGTTATAGATGGATACGCCCGGACCGCCGCCGTCAGCATCCACGACAGTGACCACAGCCTGGTTGTTGGGCGGGAAATCGACGGCGTAACCATTCAGGTTGCCAACCGCTGGCAAAAGCTCCACAGTAACCATGCCGTCCTTTTCGCCTTTGGAATCGCCGATGGTGGGCACATTATGAGTTACACTGTTCTGGCCCTTGATCAGCTTGAGAATCTTGACCCCCAGATGTTCAGCCTCCACGAAGTCGCCACGCTGGGAAATCCGTAGCCGCACATTGGAAATGCCTTCGTCGTACCAGGGAGATTCAGCGCCTTCTGTGCCACGAGTCACTTCAATCCGCACATTGTCGCCTTCGGTGACGCTGTCGCTGGCCGCTGACAGGCTGACGGTAGGGCCCCCATCGGCATCAATGATGCGTGTGGTGACGCTGCTCTTGCCCGATGCCAGGGTATAACCCGCGCCCGCATGGGCTTGCAGAGTGACGAAGCCGGTGGGCTCGTCATGCGGGTCGTTATCAATACGGAACTCGACCACCGCAGGGGCGGCCTGCCCGGCCTTGATGACATAAGCCTTCTTGCCGGGCTGGGCGCCGCTGGAACCGATCACGTCGCCCTCCTGACTCAGTGTGGCGCTGACAGTAATGTCAGCCTGCGGCACCGGCTCGGCATAGATATACATTTTGGGCCATGGGTCTTGGCTACTCCCCGCGTCCTGACCTTCGACGAGTTCCGCGACCTGAGCCTCCACACGCACCACCGGCATACCGTCATCATTGACAATCTTGACGCTGGCCGTGTCGGCGGCGGCCTTCTCGACACCGCCGTAGACATACTGGTTCGCTGTGAGTGTGCCGAGGCTTATCTCCAGATTGCGGTTATTGTTGTCATTGTTGTCGATGGTGGTCAGGGTGAGTACCGCCTTTTGCGCGCCCGCGCCACTGAATTTCACCGCCGGACTCTGTGAGCTGTAGGAACCGGAGTCCAGCCAGGTGACGCCAGTCTGGGCGCCGGACTTGAGCGCAAGCGTGTAATGCGTGCCAGCTGTCGCGCCGGTCACATCGAGTGGCACAGTCACAGTCTGGTCTGAACGGTTGAGCGCGAGGCCGAGACTAATCACGAACTCTTCAGTACCCCCATTCTCGGAGATAGGATAGCAGTCCCTGCGGCAATCCCGCTCGATGCTAACGGCAGTCTTGTCGTCATCTTTCACCAGTCTGGAGTAATTATCTTGCCGCCCCAGACGATAGGCATCGTCAGCGACCAGAGTGACATATACCAGCCCCCCGATTTCGTCCTTTTCATCATTGACGGTGGGCACATTGACAGCGACTTGTGTTGCGTCCTTCTTCAGCGTCACCGTCTTCTTGCCTTCCTCACCTGCGGCAACATAGTTGGCGCCCGCTCTTTCACTGACCGTGAAATGCACCGTCATATCGGCCTGCGGCGGCGGGTCGGCCTTGATCAGCATCTTGACCGTGCCGCCTTCGGTCGGTGAATTGGCAATCGTTTCACCGGGTGCCCAGGCGACTGTCAGTTTCGGCTTCAGCCCCTCGTCATCCTGGATGGTGATGTCTACGCTGTTGTCGGCCTGATCAGCGACCACTCCGCCACTGATTCGGGTAGCGAGGCCGCTCGTCCGGATCTTGCCGAGGGTGATATTGAGCTCCTCATGATCCTCATCGCCGTCATCGCGGGCGGTGGCGGTGAGGGTAAGGGTCGCCTCGTGCACGCCAGCGCCGCCGGTGAACTTGATTCGGGGATTGGCGGTGCGTATTCCCGTGCTGATAACGCCACCAGCGCCAGCGACTGTAAGCAGGTAGTCGCGCTCGGCATCTTTCGGTTGGACGATGACCGCGTCGGTGCTGGTGGTGATGGCGAGCGGAACCTCGACGATCTCACCGGCGACCAGGGCGCGACCGAGGCGCAGGGTGAGCGTGGCGCTGGTACTGGTATCGCCTTCGGTCAGTGTGCTGGATGCGCCTGCGACCAGCGAGATGACAGTCGCATCGTTGTCGGTGACGCTCACTACCGCATTACCCTTAGGCGTGGACACGGTGTATTCGCCGTTATCCGCCGCAGCCAGAGTCAGTGTAAGCGAGCCGTCCGCCGCGTCTGTGCTATCGGCTTGCGTGGCGATGTCAAGGGTCGCGCTGGTGGTATTCTTCGGGATGGTTACCGTGGTCGTGTCGGTGAGCGTCTGGGCGACAACAAAGTTGCCTTGCTGAGCGAGCGTGAAATTGACAGCAAGGTCTACCGGGATAGAGACGCTGCTGGTGAGTGTATAAGTCGCCTGGCTGCCCTCGGTGATTTTCTTGCCGCTATCGTCCACCGATACGCTGATCTCCGGGATGACGCTGTGGTCAACCAGGGTGATGGTCGCGGGATTGACGGTGAGACCCTGCACTGCGGGCGTGAGCGTGCCGGTGACGGAAATCGTCTCGTCGTCCTCCTTTTTCCCATCATAGACCGGCGTCAGGGTGAAGCTGCCCTTGATACTGCTGTCTCCCGCCGGCAGGGTCAGGTCAAATGCGGTGACGGCTTCAAAGTCGTCGCCCACGGTAGCAGTACCGCCGACCACCGAGACACTGATGGTCTTGTCCTCGGTGAAGACGCTGCTGCCGTCAATGGTGGCGGTGACCTCGACAGTCGGCGGGCTGGCGATGCTCTCGGACACCTTATCCTGCGCCCCGTCTGTAGCGGTATCGGTATCCACCGTCAGGGTAATGCCGGTCGGCGTGCCGTCATCGTCTGTGATCCGGAAGCTGCCCGTGTTATCGGTCGCATGCGCTTTGGCGCCACCGTCCAGGCCAGCGCCGGAATTTGCGCCGAGGGCGCCGAGGCTGACGGTGACCGTTTCATCGTCGCCTTCAGCGGCCGAGTCCTGAGTCGCAGTGAGCGTGAGGGTTGCAGTATTGGGTGCGCTGTCACTGCCGGTGAAGGTGACCGTAGGCGGATTGGTTTTCAGGTTGGTACTGGCGAGATTACTGAAGGCGACGCCGCTGGGTACGATTTGCGGGGCGCTTAATGTGTAGTCCTCGCCGAAGGTGGCAGTGGCAGTGCCGGTGAAGTCGAGTGTCACCGGCAGGGATTCGCCAGTGGTCAGGGATCGGGCAAGGGTGATCTGGATGTCTTTGGTCCCGGCGGCCTCGTCAATGGCCAGCTTGCCCACGGTAAGCGAGACGACAGTCGGGTCGTCATCGGTGAGCTCGACCGTGGCGGAGGTGGTGGCGCCGAGCCGGGCGGCGGTCGGGTTGCTGATGGTGACGGTAAAGTCTTCTGTCAGTTCGTCTTCCGTATCGTCCTTGAAAGTCACAGTGACGGACTTCTCGGTGTCGCCTTTGGCGAAGTTGAGAGTTGTATTATCCGGGATAGGCGTGTAGTCCCCGGGCGCGGTTGCGGTGCCGTCTGCGGAGGCGATATCCACCGTGGCGGGTAGTTCAGTGGCGCCGGCCTTGGTGACCTTGAATACCCGCTCCTTGCTCTGGTCGCCCTCGGCGCCGTCCAACGGGTCCGGCGGGACGAGCTCGAATATCGGCTGGTCCGCCTCGTCGGTGATGGTGATAATGGCGCTTCTATTATTCGGGTCGACAGAAACACCACTTGTGCCACCACTAAAAAGTTCCACCCCGAAGGTTTCATCGCCTTCGTAGACCGCGCTGCCATCGGCCTCATTGACGGCGGTGAAGACGACAGATGCGAAGGTAGAGCCCTTCGGTATCGTGATATTGGTGGGGTTGGTAGTGGGGGTGAAATCGGCTTTTTCCGCCGTCATGCTTTGCCCGCCAACCGAGCTACCGACAGAGCGGGGACGCAGCAAACCTTTAACGTCCGCCGTGTGAGCGCGGTCGAGTTTGGCGGTGACGGTGATGCTCTTGCCCTCCTCCACCGTTGTCGTCAGCGCTTCCAGAGTCAGCGTCCGGTTGCCGGTATCGGTGACGGTGAAGATGACCGGCGATCTAGCCATGTCCTGATCGTAGTCGCTATCGCTGGAATCCAGCGTATGCGCGATCTGGACAGTGCCCGTGCCCTGGCCGGTCACCGTGACGGTCTGCGCCTGTTTCCAGTTCGCAGGAGTGAAAGTCAGGTCGCCACTGACTGTGGCAATGCGCTTATCGCTACTGATCGGCGTGACAGTGACATCATCCGAGGGTTTGCTCTTCAGCTTGACGGTATAGGTGCCGGTATTGTTGACGGTCAGGCTCGATGGGGAGGGTGGGGTGAGCGTGAGTCCGGCACCGAGGTCTACGGCATTCACATTAAGGAACTCGCTCTCATCTCCGGCATAGCCGGTCGGCTTTAATTCCACGGCAGTTCCTTCGCTGTCCGCATCCTCGTCTGCAAGTGCCGTGACTGTAATCGTTTGCGGCTGATTCCAGTTGGATGTGGTGAATGAGAGTGATGCGGGACTGACGGTGAGAGCATCCGACACATCAGCGAATTCTGAATAAAACGCGACCGCCACATTGACCGTTGCCCCCGGATCGGTGGCGAGCTTGACCTTGAGGGTCTTGCTCTTGCCCTCGCTAATATCCATAGCATGGTTGTGCGAAAACACAAATCCCGGTTTGAGACCGGCAGTATCACCGTTTTGTTTATCATCGTCGAGAATACGAAATTGTATGTTCGGCTCTGGATAGCCGCCGGTAGCGCCGTCGCTCCGACCAAACCCCTGCCTTTCGTTCCCTTGAAAATTAAGAATCTTCACCTGGACTTCCTCATAAGGCTTCCTTGTGGGAGCTAATCCCGGCTGCTCGACTACCGTATCCTGTTTGGCAGTGAGGGTAAAGGTGGCACTCTTGGCCGCATTTTTAGCACCAGTGAAGGTAATGGCGGGCCGATTGACTGATGCATCCGTACTGTTGAAGTTCTGATAGGAAACACCGGATGGAGGTGACGGCGGAGACGACAGGGTAAAGTCCGTACCCAGATCGGCATATTTGGGGGCGGTTGTGAATGCAAGGTTGATCGGCAGTACTTCCCCATCCACCAGGGCACGGCCCAGAGTAAGGGTGAAGGTCTTGCTGCCACCCGCCTCGACAATATCGCCGTCCGGCGCCGTCATGGTGACCAGGGTCGGGTCGTTATCTTCCATGATTCCGCTGAGTATCTTGTACTCGGGCTTCGCAGGATCGATCTTGTAGCTGGCATCCTCAACAAGGGTCAATGTAATCGAGCCATTGGGCTCGTCGATGGCATCGTCATCCAATTCGAACTCATAGGACCCATAAGTATCGCCAGGGTAGGAACGAGTATGTCTGCCAAGACTGGTCGATTTCAGATAACGCCCTTCCTGCGTCACATCGACGACAATATTAAGGGCACCCAAGAATCGGGTATAAATTGGGCCATCTGGGCCACGCCCAACTTCAGTATCCACTTCGATTCGAACCCTGATGAAGCCGGATTCACTGTCGGGTAAAAAACTGCCCTCTCCAAACCGTACGATCGGCGGGGGCTTGTCGTCATCGACGATCTCAACGTTAAAGCCGCAGAGCCCACCATAGCAGGAGGATGATTCAACGTATTCGACTGCGCCCCCGAGAACGCTGAGATCTACCTTGGTATAGAAGATCTCGTCATCTTCATCATCATCCTGATGGGTGGCAACGGTGCCGGTGCCGGTGGTCTGTCCGGCCTGGACGGTGATGTTGGCCAGGCTGCCGTAGTCGCCTGCTTCGGCACCGTCGGGATCATCATCGCCATAACCATAACTACCAGGGGTCAGCGTCACCGGCAAAACAATATCGGCACTGTGCGCCCGATCAAGCGTCGCCGTGATGGTGACCGATTCGCCTTCGTCCACCGAGACATCGGCATAATAGATGTCCTCGCCCGCCTCCGGCGTGGCGGTCACAGTCAACGTCGGCTTCACCACCGCAAACGCCTTGGTATCCTTGATGGTAATAGTATAGCCGCTGGTACTGGCAACCACCCCGGTGGGCAGTGGCGTGCCGACTTTCACTTCGAAGGTATCATCATCAGTATCGGCATCACCGATGGTGGCAAGAGTGCCGGTGCCGGTTTTCTGTCCGGCCTTGATGGTGATGCTGGACAGGCTGCCATAGTCGCCCGCTTCCGCCGTGCCATTCGCAAGCGCAATCGGCACCGTCACATCGGCATCGAAGATACCGTTGGCGGTGGCGGTGAGGGTGGTGGTGGTGTCTTCATCGACCGGATTGGGGCTGGCGGTGAAGGTGATGCTGTGACCGAGGCCGTCATCGGTGATGGTGACTTTGGCCGAGTCCGGGGCACCGGTGGACAGGTTGTCCGGCAACGGCGAGCCGAAGCTGACGGTGAATTCCTCACTGTCTGTATCCTGATCACGAATCGTGTCAATGTCGGCGGTCGCCGAGGTCGCGCCTGCTGCCACCTCGATGCTGGTAGGCGCCTCCCACTCGGTCGCTTCCGCCTTATTGGTTCCTGATCCGGCCACCTTGATGGGGATGGTGGTCGTAGCGGCGAAGGCGCGATCCAGGCTGATGGTGATGGTGACGGGGTCGCCGTTGTCGACTGCGGCTGCGCTGCTCGTGAGGGTGGCTTCCACGCCCTTGCCGTCATCGTCGATGCTGACCGTCACGGCGGACGGGTCACCGGCGGCGAGACCATCTGGCAGCGTGCCGAGGGCGAGCTTGACGGTGTCATCGTCCTTGTCCGCATCGAGGTGGGTGATGAACTCGGTGGAGCCGGTTTTCGCGCCTTTGAGGATGGTAATGCTGGCCGGGGCATCGTAGTCGGTGGTTTCTGCGGTGCCGTCCGCGCCGCCGGTGGTGGCGGTGACGGGGATGGTCACATCGGCAGCCTGGGCGAGGCCGTTGATGGTAGCGGTGATCGTCGCCTTTTCGCCTTCCGTAACGCTGGCATCGGCGCTCGTCGCCTTTTCGCCTTCCGTAACGCTGGCATCGGCGCTCAGAGTGACCAGCGTATCCTCGTCATCGCTGATCTGGACGGTAGCCGCATTATCCGCGGCGGCGATAACGTAGCCAGTACCGTCAACCAGCGTAGCGCTGAGGCTGCCGTCCATCTCGTCTACGTCATCGTTCTCGGTGGCGATGGTGATGCTGGCGGCGCCGGACTCGCCGATGGTGATAGTCTTGCCCATACCGACATCGGTCGCCGAGACGACGAACTCGCCGGTCTGCGCCAGGTCGTAGCTGACATCAAGGGTATTGCCCTTGCCCGGCGCGGGCAAGACGATCAGATTGAAGACGGCATCGGCGCCCTCGATGACATCACCGGCAGAGGCGATGCTAACCGTCGGATGCTCGATGATCTGGACTGGAATGTTGTTCTCTGAGTCGGATGCGGCTTCCGTAGCGCCGGTCTCGAAGCGGACGCCGTCTGTATTCAGATTGGAGACCGGCTCGCTATAGCCAACGGTCATGGTTTCCAGGCCGCCCTCGGCCTCTCCATCGTCGAGCGCGGCGACCTCGAAGACTATTTCTTGTGAATTGCCGTTTACATCGCTGAAGGTCTTGCCGGCGCCCTTGAGGACCAGAGCCGGGGCGCTGTCACTGTAGTCTCCATCGGTCTTGAGCGTACCGCCGGAAACGGGAGTGATCGCATAATCGGTAGCGGTGATGCCAGCGCCGCCGATTTTGAGCGGCACATACATCACTTCACCGTCGTAGAGCGAGCGTTTGGTGGTGGCGAACTTGAAGGTCGCCTTGTCCGACCCACCTTCCTGAATCGTACCGGAATCGGTACGCTCGAACTTAACCTCCGTGAGTTGGACATCCTCGACGATGAAGTCGGCGGTTGATCCGGCTTGGGGGATGGTGACCATCGCGGGCAAAGGGTTGTCGGGGTCAGCTTGCAGAGTGACTTTAAGATTCTCGAACTTCTCATCCTGGAGAAAATCCTGGCGCAAGTTGAAGACATGGACTGTGGTTTTTTGCGAAGCCCTGAGTATGCTCCGGTAGAGACTGCTGTCCACGCATTTCTGACCGGGGGTAATTGTCGCGATGTCCTTTCTATATACCGAGGCCCTGCCATCGCCATCGTCATCCTGGAAGCAGACACGGAAGCCAACCCCCGGCAGGAAACCTTTATAACCGCCTGACCCTTTCAGCGTAACCTCGACATTGGCTGGATTCAGAAGACTATCACTAGTCAAAGGCTCCTTACCGCTGAACCTCGGTTTACTGAATTGCAGAGTCAGGGGCTCGGTGAGGGTGGTGTCCGTGAGGGTGACGGTGATTGTCTGTCCGGCGGTGGTCGTGCCGTAGCCGGTCACTGCATGGGTGATGTTCGCTCCGTCACCCCGATTCACTGCGCCAGCCGGAGAGGTGAGTCTCACGGTCTGTGCCACATTATAGTCGTCGGCAGTGAACGTGAGAGTGGTCGGGCTGACTGTCAGTTTCGTGGTGTCTGACGATTTGAGGGTGACAGTCGCCTCGTCTGTCGGCGGATGACTCAGTTTGACGGTATAGGTGGTCGCTTCCTGACCTTCCCAGACTGTCACGTTGCCGCCTTTCGAGAGCTCGACTTCACCGCCACCGCGGTCCGGTACCTGTACCTCGACCGAGGGATTCAGGCTCCTCGGCCAACCCAGGCCGGGGCTCACGCTGTGTGTGAGCGAGAACATTTCGTCTTCGAGATTACCGTCATCCTCTGGCGCGGTGACGGTGATAGTCTGCGGCGTCTTCCAGGTGCCACTGGCGCCGCCGGTGAAAGTCAGGATGGCACGGTAACCGGCCTGCCCGCCCGGCGCCTGCACCTTCACGGATTCCCGATACGCCTGCGGGACTTCGGCTGTGAGGGTGACGTTCTTACCAGGGTCGCGCTCGAGTTTCACTGTGTAGTTTGCGGCGGCGCCACCCTCAATAACCAGCACCGAATCGCGACTGAAAATCGGTGCGTTGCCTGCGTCTGTGAGCGTAACCGGCAAATTCTTTGCGCTCAGCTGCCAGGCCACCGTGCCGGAGCCGCGCTGGTGGACAATCGGCAGGTTGGTCTGGTTGTTTCCGTCGCTGTCTGGAATGTGTTTGACTTCAATGGTCTGCTCGTTCTTCCAGCTGCCATTGGCGCCTTTGGTAAAGGTCAGGGTGGCCTGCTCGCCGAATGCGGAGTCGCCAGGCCCTTTGAAACGCAGATGCGTGTGCTTTTGGGTGACCAGCGTCACATTCTTGACCGGCTCGCGGTCGAGCTTGACGGTGTATTCCTCGGCCGGGCCGCGTTCGACCAGCGTCAGACTTTTGGTGTCAAAGACCGGGACGGCGGTGACGTCGGTGACGGTAACTGGTATAAATGCAGTGTGCGTGCTGTACCAGTATTCCACTTGTGCTGTCACGGTTCCTGTCCAGCGTTCACTGTCATCGTCTATCCTGGGATAAAGAGTGATGGTTTGGGGTTTGTCGTAATTGTCCTCGGTGAAGGTAAGTAAAGTTAAGTCGCTGCTTCCAGGGGTTGTTCCAGACCACCTGACCGCCGCCCCTCCCACGTTCGGATTCCGAAAGTCTACTGTGACGTTATTGGGTGGCGGCGATTTCAGCGACACCTCAATTACGACACCGGAGTCGTTTTCCTGTAGTGTAAGTCCGTTTCGCGGGTTGCTGTTGGAGGGTTTCGCAAGAAGAATAAGGCCCGTACCTCTGCTACCATCCGTGATGTCAAGAGTGAACTTGCCGAGGTCGGTTCTTGTTTTGGCTGAATCCGTGCCCAGTGTGTACAGCTTGTACACAAGTTTCTTGTTGACGGAACTAGAGTCGGAATGGAACGTGAATTGAAATTTCGCCTCGGTACGGGTATTGTCGCAAACTCCTCCCGCTGTTTCAGCGGATACTGTATAGGCGCTCGCAGTGGCGTTAGCGCTCTCACCAGGCACAAACTCCAAGTCTATTTTGCTGCATTCTCCTGTAATCGTGAAGCCGGTAATGGTGACTGTGACGCCCTGGTCGCCTTCGTGCAGGGGACCACTGTACTGGTGCGTGGCGGTCAGTGATTGTGCGCTGGCGGCAGTGGCGAAAAGCGCTGTGAGCAGTACCAGGGCGCAGGCAAAGACACCGGCAGGCTTTCGCCTCCGGCTTTTGGCGACTCGAGTCTTGACGAGAGAGCTAAACCCCATCCGAATTTACATTCGTGTGGGGGGGGGGGGGCAAGTATCGAACAAACATTGACTTGACACCCGTCATTCCCGCGAATGCGGGAATCCATAACAAGGGGGAGATGCAGTATCGGACGAACATTAACTTTGTAATACAGATGATCGGCAAGATACCGGCTTTTTAGTTGCTCGCGGATTCTAGGGTTGTTTTTCGGCAAAAACAAGCAATTTTTTGCAATCACTCCTCTTTTTTTGGGGAATGATATTAATGCGTTACCTGGATCCGAATAAAAGGGTACAATCTGTTCGCTTGTCGGAAAAACTTAAAAATATCCTCAATGATGCAAGGTGCCTTCCAAACCCGTTAAGATTCCCGGAGCGCGGTGTTTTCGGCCCATGCGGTCGAGTCTGGCGATTGTGTTGCTGCTGTTGCTGTCCGCCTCCGTCACTCATGCCGGTCTGCTGCGCCTGGCTTATGATGCCGGTTTCGGTGGCGCTGAATCCCTGGACCCCTACTCCCCTACCCGCTTTTATTTCACTACGCTGACCCTGTTCGACCGTCTGGTTAACCAGAATCATGATGGCACAATCAAGCCGGGGCTGGCCACTTCATGGAATGTGTCCGATGATGCCCGTACCTGGACGTTCAATCTGAGGCCGGGAGTCCGGTTCCACAGCGGCAAGCCGCTGGTAGCCGCCGATGTAGTCTACTCTATCGAGCACGCGCTGGACCCACAGAGAGGCTCCCCGGTCGCGTCCACGCTGTCTGTCATAGACCGGGCCGAAGCGCTGGATGACCGGACGGTACGGTTTCACCTGAAATCCGCTCATGCCGACCTGCCTCTGCTATTGATTGATCCGCGCTGTGGCATCATCGCCGAAAACAGCGCCGACACGCTGGAGAAAACGGGGGATGGAACCGGGCCGTATAAATTATTGAGGAATGATCCTGAGGGCATCACCCTGCTGGTCGCCAACCAGGAATACTGGCAGGGGCCTCCTCGAGTCGAACGCATCGAGGTGGTCGCCATTCCTGATCAGGTCGCGCAGATTCAGGCCATGCTATCCGGGCAGATCGACTATCTGCCTTCGATCAACCGAAGACAGTTGAAGCTGTTCGAGAACAATCCTGATTTCATCGTGCAGACCGTCCGCACCGGGCATTGGCCCGGAATGGTCATGCGAACCGATCAACCGCCATTCGATGATGTCCGGATACGCAAGGCGATGCGTCTGGTGATTGACCGGCCCGACATGATCCGGCTGGCGCTCGGTGATGGCGGCGGGGAACCTGCCTGTGATACTCCGGTCTGGCCCGGTGACCCGTATTATGCGAACATGGGCTGCCAGCGGGATATTCCAACCGCGAAGGCATTGCTGGAAGAAGCTGGCTACCGCGACGGGATTGACGTGGATTTATATACCTCGTCGGTCGATAAACTGTTTATTTCGATGGCCGAGGTCTACCAGAGCCAGGCCGCCGAAGCCGGTATACGGGTGCATATCCATCAGGTTCCGGCGGATGGCTACTGGACCGATACCTGGATGCGGGAATCATTCGTATCGACTCGCTGGAACCAGCGTCCGGCAGACCAGATTCTGAATGAGGCATTTCGCTCAGGCGCCAGCTGGAATGAGACTTACTGGAATAACCCGGAATTTGATCACAGCCTGGATATGGCCCGTAAGGAAACCGACCCGGTCAAACGCCGGTCAATGTATGCCAAAACCCAGCAAATACTATTCGACGAGGGCGGCGCGATCATTCCGTTCTACCTGAATATAAATCGGGTATTCAGCGCCCGCATTTCCAGCCTCCCTTCTGAAAAAACGCTGTTTGTCGAGTGGCGCCGGATCGCCACGGAATAGAGGAAGTTCATTTTGTTGAAAATTCTCCTGCGACGACTGGTGATGGCGGTATTGACGCTGATATTTGTCGCCATTGTGGTATTCGGCGTGACCGAAGCGCTGCCGGGCGATGCCTGTACCGCTTATCTCGGCAAGCTCGCCCAGGGTGAACGATTATCCAACTGCCAGTCTGAACTCGGGCTTGACCAGTCTGCTGTCAAACGCTTTTTGGACTGGTCCGGCCAGGCTATTCAAGGTGACTTCGGAGATTCGCTGAAACGCAAACGACCGATCAGTGAGATCATTGCTCCGCGATTCCGCAATACGGTCATATTGGGGACATCCGCTGCCCTGATCGGTATCCCACTGGCAATCCTGCTGGGAGTGATTGCCGGGATTTACCGGGAGCGCTTTCCAGACCATATTGTGTCCGGCATCGCGTTGCTGGCAATGACCATCCCGGAATTCGTCATTGCCACCGTATTGATCTTTATTTTCGCCATCAACCTGCAATGGTTTCCCGCCGTAACCATACTACCGACCGAGGCTTCGGTCGCCCGGATACTACCCAATATCATATTGCCGATGATTACTCTGGCTTTTGTCATGACTGCACATATCCTGCGTATCACCAGAGCGAGTGTGATCGATACCCTGTCCAGTGAATTCGTGAAAATGGCAACCCTGAAAGGGGTGCCGTTCAGGCGTATTGTGTTTCGTCACATGTTGCCGAGCGCTTTGCCGCCAACTATCAACATCGTCGCCCTGACCATGGCCTGGCTGCTCAGCGGAGTGGTCGTGATCGAGAAGGTTTTCAACTATCCGGGGTTGGGCACGCTGATCATCCAGAGTATTTTCGACCGCGACCTGCCGCTGGTTCAGGCTATCGCGCTGATGTTCGCGGTCATGTATCTGGTGGTCAATCTGATCGCGGATTTTCTGGTTATTTTATTGAATCCGCGGCTTCGGACTCAGGTTTCTGATGACCGTCCTGCGTGAAATCATGGCAAGGCCAGTCGGCGCAATCGGCCTGTTCCTGGTTGTGTTTCACCTGCTGCTGGCAGTGGTTGCCTCTTTCATCACCCCGTATGATGTTGCCCTGCAGAACGCCGACCGCATCCTGCAGGCGCCGTCGTGGGCGCACCCGATGGGCACAGACAGCCTGGGCCGGGATGTCTTCAGCAGAACCATCAGCGGCGGCAGGGTTTCAATTATCATCACTCTGGTCTCCGCCATTATTGCAGCGCTGTGGGGTGGGATCGCCGGTGTCTCGCTCGGCCTGGTGGGCGGGCGTATCGACGAATTGTGCATGCGCCTGGTCGATGCCTTTCTCGCCATCCCCGGACTGCTGTTCCTGTTGTTGATTGTCAGTTTTACCGGCGGTGGAGTCTATGCCCTGATTCCGACCCTGTCCTTCTTCAACGGTATTTCTGTTATTCGCATTGGCCGCGGCGCCGCACAGGGTATCGCCGTCAAGGACTATATTACCGCCGCCCGCGTACGCGGACATGGTTCGCGGTACATTGTCTTTCAGGAGATGATGCCGAACCTGCAGGATATCCTGCTGGTGGAATGGGCGATGCGCTGGTCGTGGATGATGCTGGCGTTCAGTTCCCTGAGTTTCCTCGGCTTCGGCGCCACGCCGCCAACACCGGATTGGGGATTGATGATTTCTGATTCCAGGGAATTTCTGACCGTGGCTCCCTGGGCCGGTGTCTGGCCGGCGATCTTCCTGTCTACGCTGATTATCGGTATCAACCTGTTTGCGGACGCGCTGGGCAAGGCATTACAGGTTGATCGGGCGCAGGGGGTGGTCTGAATGAATCAACTGATTCGGCTGGATAATCTGTCTGTCGGGGTCCGGGCCGCGGGCGGGCGCCCGATCCCGGTTCTGCGGGGGATTACACTGGAGGTTCGGCCAAACGAAATCCTGGGCCTGGTCGGGGAGTCCGGTTCCGGGAAAAGTACGGTCGCCCTGTCCATGATGGGCTATCTGGAGCAGGGGCTGGAATTGCTGGGTGGCGCCACTATTTTTGACAACATCCCGATGTTTGATATTACCCGTACTGAGCTCGAGGCGATCAGGGGCGGGGAAATCTGCCTGGTTCCGCAAAACGCCGGACAATCCCTGACTCCCACCCTGACGATTGGCCAGCAGATAGAAGAATCTCTGATGCTGCATACCGACCTGGCGCCCGCAGACCACGAGGCGGAGGTAATCAAGCTGCTGACGAAAGTCCGACTGCCCTCCCCCGAACAGATCCGGGAGCGTCATCCGCATGAGTTGTCCGGCGGTCAGCAACAACGCTGCGCCATTGCCATGGCGCTGGCTGGTCGTCCTCGTGTCTTGTTGCTGGACGAGCCGACCACCGGCCTGGATGTCACCACTCAGGCGCATATTCTCGAACTGCTCAGAGAACTATGCCACAGCCAGCAAGTAGCTATGGTGTTTGTAAGCCATGATCTGGGAGCGATTGCCCGGATCAGCGACCGGGTTGCGGTACTGTATTCCGGAGAACTGGTGGAACTCGGAACCAGTCGCGAAATTCTCAAACAGCCGAGTCACCCCTATACCCGTGGATTGTTGTCCTCGATCCCGAAAATTGACGGCGCCCGGATTCCACAAGCCCTGCCCGGCTACCCGCCGAAACTGTCGGCCACCCGAAGCGCGTGCGCCTTTGCGCCCAGATGCGCCCATCGACAGGAGATATGCCTCAATGAATCGCCGCCGTTGACCGCAACGGCGAATAGCCGACTGGCGCGTTGTCACTTCGATTGCGGGAGCTTCCCGCACAGCAGCCTTCAGGAAGAAACCGGGGCAATAACGGCAGGCGACAAGAACCAGCCCCTGCTGGAACTGCGTGACCTGGCGATATCCTACGACCGTCCGCGGCTGTTCAGCCGTCTTATGAAACAGTCCGACCGACAGCGGACGCTAACCGTGGACAATGTGAACCTGGCCCTGCACAGGGGAGAAACCATTGCCGTGGTCGGGGAATCCGGCAGCGGGAAATCAACCATACTACGCGCCATCGTGGGTCTGATCCCGCCCTGCAATGGAAGCATGCGGATAGCAGGCGGGGAATCTCTGGACAGCGCCACAGATGCCCGGTCGTTACAGTGCAGGAAAGATATACAGATGATTTTCCAGAACCCGGATTCATCGCTCAATCCGAGGAAAACCGTTGCACAAATCCTGTCCGCTCCTCTGCAACTCTACTTTGACATGGACCAGACTACCGCCCTCGACCGGGCATCCGACCTGCTTGAGAGTGTCCGCCTGACCAGAGACTATCTGGGGCGCACCCCGGATCAACTGTCCGGGGGAGAAAAACAACGGGTAGGTATTGCTCGCGCCTTTGCCGCAGAACCCATACTGGCGCTCTGTGACGAGGTCACTTCAGCGCTGGATGTCTCGGTTCAGGCCGCAGTGCTTGAGCTGTTATCGAAACTGCAACAGGAAAATAACGTCGCCTATCTGTTCGTCTCGCATGATCTGGCCACAGTACGCGCGGTCGCTGATCGTGTGCTGGTACTGTATCAGGGACGGATTTGTGAAATCGGCCCGGTCGAAGCGGTTTACCAACCCGCTTATCATCCTTATACCGAGGCGTTGATGGAGGCCGCCCTCGAACCGGACCCGGACGCGCAATCCCATGTCGAGATCAGTGAACTTGTCGAAACCGCCCCACCCGACACGGGATGCCCATTCCAACTCAGATGCCCGCGCAAGGTCGGAAAGATCTGTGATGAAACCACCCCGCCAGCCCAAACCGTCAACGGCCACACCATATTCTGCCACATTGACCGCAACCAGTTATCCGCGCTGCAATCTGTTTGATTGATCGGAGCGATACCGATGGAGGATATGGGTTTGGGAGCTTACTTCTCCACGAAAGCCCGTTCCACCACATATTCCCTGTAGTCGTTGCGGCGGGTTTCCTGGAAACCCATGTTGTCGAGGATGCCGGATAAACTTTTCAGCATACCTGGGCCACCACATAACATGAACCGATCATCGTCGACGTTCAGGGCCGGCATATTGATGTCCTTCATCAGCTTCCCGCTTTCAAGCAATGTCGAGAGACGCCCGAAATTCTTGTATTTTTCCCGCGTGACGGCAGGATAGTAGATCAGCTTGTCCTTGACACTATCGCCGAAATATTCATTATCCCTGAGTTCATGCTCAATCAGCCGTTGATAGGTCAGTTCGTTTGTATAACGGCAACCGTGCACCAGAATGACCTTCTCAAAATTGTCATAGACATCCGGGCTCTTGATGATCGAAAGGTAGGGCGCCAGACCCGTACCGGTGCCCAACAGGTAAAGGTGCTTGCCCGGACGCAAACGATCCCACAGCAAAGTACCGGTGGGTTTTTTGCTGACCAGCAGCTTGTCCCCTACCTTCACGTGCTGTAGTCTGGAGGTCAACGGCCCATCCTGTACCTTGATGCTGTAAAACTCCAGATAATCCTCGTAGTTCGAGCTGGCCATGCTGTAGGCGCGCATCAGAGGCTTGCCATCGACCTCCATCCCCATCATCGCAAACTCCCCGTTGCGGAAACGCAAACCGGGGGAACGGGTGGTTTTTATCGTGAATAGCTTGTCCGACCAGTGGTGGACTTCAATCACCGTTTCTGAGTGGGATTCCGCCATGATATTTCATCTTTGTCTTGTGTCTCTACGCTACAATCTGTGTGCCGACACCCGAATCAGTAAACAATTCAAGCAACAGCGCATGCCGGACACGTCCATCGAGAACCAGCGATGAAGATACGCCGTTTTGTATCGCGTCCACAGCACACTCAAGTTTCGGTATCATACCGTCTGTAATAGTACCATCATCACGCAATTTCTGAATCTGATCAAGTTTCAATTCCCGGATCAGGTCTCCATTTCCATCCAGAACCCCCGGAGTATTGGTCAACAACATCAGTTTTTCCGCAGCCAGGGTGATCGCCAGCCGACCAGCGACCGTATCCGAATTGATATTGTAAGTTTGACCATCCCCGCCTACCCCGATCGGGGCGACCACAGGAATGAAGGCGCGGGATTCCAGTAACTGGACGATTTGCGGCTCGATATGTTCGACTTCCCCGACATGACCATAGTCAATAATCTCAGACCTCTCCAGCACCGGATCATCCTGACTGACCACCATTTTACGGGCGCGAATCAGATTGCCGTCCTTGCCGGTCAATCCGACCGCCTTGCCGCCAAGGGAATTGATCAGGTTGACGATTTCCTTGTTGACCAGTCCGCCCAATACCATCTCGACAATATCCATGGTTTCACTGTCGGTAACCCGCAGGCCGCCAATAAAGGTGGATTCCTTGCCGACCTTCCTGAGCAACTCACTGATCTGGGGGCCGCCGCCGTGCACAATCACCGGATTCATCCCGACCAGCTTCATCAGGATGACATCCCGCGCAAAACCATGCTTTAACTCCTGATCGACCATGGCGTTGCCACCATACTTTATGACAATCGTTTTACCCTGATAACGCCGGATATAAGGCAGGGCTTCAATCAGAATCCTGGCTATGGATTGATCAGGCGGGTCAGTCAGAGTCATCAGATCGGCGTTTTCATCAGGTTGACAGGAGGCGATATTCTACCGCAATACGATGCAGGGTTGGGAATCATTCCCCCCTTGAGGGGGAATCCAATCGTGCGAAGCGGATTGGATGGGGGGACACACACGTCATCCTTTGCATCAAAACTATTTTGTTCTCTCAGGCTGTTTATGTGCTCCTGGAAGCGCTACAATCGAAACATATAAAGATTTCTTTATATTCCGGTCATTTATTTTTTCGCGTCTGTCGTTTCATACACCGTACTGAACCGGCAACGCATTGAGTGAGGTCATGAAATAATGTCAAAGTCTTATTTGTTTACATCGGAATCGGTGTCGGAGGGTCATCCGGACAAGGTCGCGGATCAGGTCTCGGATTCGGTACTGGACGCGCTGCTGACCGAGGACCCGAAATCCAGGGTCGCGTGCGAAACCATGGTTACGACGGGCATGGCGATCGTCGCCGGGGAAATTACAACCAGCGCTGTGGTGGACTTCCAGGAAGTGGTACGCAGAACGATTGGCGAAATCGGCTACAACTCGTCCGACATGGGGTTCGATCATAAAAGTTGCGCCGTGCTGGTTTCGATTGACAAGCAATCCGCCGACATCGCCCAGGGGGTCAATGAAGGTGAAGGGGTTGATCTGGATCAGGGCGCCGGTGACCAGGGCCTGATGTTCGGCTATGCCTGTAATGAAACCGATGTCCTGATGCCCTTTCCGATTACTTATGCCCATCGTCTGGTAGCCCGACAGTCAGAAGTCCGAAATTCGGGGAAACTGCCCTGGCTGAGGCCTGACGCGAAATCCCAGGTCACTGTAAAATATGAAGGCGACACTCCGGTTTCAATCGACACCGTGGTACTGTCCACCCAGCATGGCCCGGATATTGATCATGCCGAATTGTCTGAAGCGGTGATCGAAGAAATCATCAAGCCGGTATTGCCGGCGAATATGCTGGATGCCAGTACCCGTTTTCTGGTCAACCCGACTGGCCGATTCGAGATTGGCGGGCCGGTCGCTGACTGCGGCCTGACCGGACGGAAAATCATTGTAGATACGTATGGCGGCTCCGCGCACCATGGCGGCGGCGCATTTTCCGGCAAGGACCCCTCGAAAGTGGATCGTTCGGCGGCTTATGCTACGCGCTATGTGGCGAAAAATATCGTGGCCGCCGGCCTGGCTGACAAATGCGAGGTTCAGGTGGCTTATGCGATCGGGGTCGCCAAACCGGTATCGATCATGGTCGAAACCTTCGGCACCGGGAAAATTGAAGACGACAGAATCGAAGCGCTGGTCCACCGGCATTTCGATCTGCGGCCAAAAGCCATTGTCCAGAGTCTGGGCCTGTTGAGTCCGATCTACCGCAATACCGCGGCGTATGGTCACTTCGGCCGCTCGGAACCCGAATTTTCATGGGAAAGAACCGACAAGGCAGACGCGTTGAAGGCGGATGCCGGAATCCGGTAGCCGAAATTCAGTATCACATTCCAAAGAGAATCCATAAAGAGAATCCATTATGTCCACACAAGTCGCAGAAGCCGTCCAGGCTGATTTCCATGTTGCTGATCTGACCCTGGCCGAGTGGGGCCGGAAGGAAATCCGCATCGCTGAAACAGAAATGCCCGGACTGGTTTCAATCCGAAGCAAGTACGCCGACAGCCAGCCCCTGAAAGGCGCTCGCATCGCCGGCTCATTGCACATGACCATTCAGACCGCCGTACTGATCGAATCACTGGTCTCGCTCGGCGCACAAGTGCGTTGGGCCTCCTGCAACATTTTTTCAACCCAGGATCATGCCGCGGCGGCGATTGCGGATCAGGGCATCCCGGTGTTCGCGTTCAAGGGGGAATCGCTGGATCAATACTGGGAGTACAGCCACAGAATCATGGACTGGCCGGATGGCGCCGGCCCGAACCTGATCCTGGATGACGGCGGCGACGCGACCCTGCTGCTGATTCTGGGCAGCAAGGCGGAAAAGGACCTGTCCGTGCTGGACAATCCTTCGAGTGAAGAGGAGGTTGCCCTGTTTGCCAGCATCCGGGCCACCCTGGCCAAAGACAATACCTGGTACAGCCGCCGACTGGCGGAGATCAGGGGGGTGACCGAAGAAACCACGACCGGGGTGCATCGGCTGTATCAGATGGCCAGTAACAATGAACTGCCCTTCCCCGCCATTAATGTGAACGATTCCGTGACTAAATCCAAATTCGACAACCTGTACGGTTGCCGCGAATCTCTGGTGGATGGCATCAAGAGAGCCACCGATACGATGATTGCCGGCAAGGTTGCGGTTGTGCTGGGTTACGGTGATGTCGGCAAAGGCTGCGCGCAGTCCCTGCGCGGTCTCGGCGCCACCGTATGGGTCACTGAAATTGATCCGATCTGCGCATTGCAGGCGGCCATGGAAGGATATCGTGTAGTCGATATGAACGATGCCTGCTCACAAGCGGACATTTTCGTGACCGCCACCGGTAATTTTCATGTGATTACCCACGACCACATGACCCGCATGAAAAACCAGTCTATCGTCTGCAACATCGGTCACTTTGACAACGAAATTGACATCACCTCGATGAAACAATACCAATGG
Organism: Candidatus Poriferihabitaceae bacterium; assembly: GCA_965214205.1. Lineage (GTDB taxonomy): Bacteria > Pseudomonadota > Gammaproteobacteria > Arenicellales > Poriferihabitantaceae. Next base: position 2,117,125 of record OZ243941.1, read on the forward strand.
GAAAATATCAAACCCCAGGTGGACCAGATCATTCTTCCCGACGGCCGCCGCATTACCCTGCTGGCAGAGGGCCGTCTGGTTAATCTGGGTTGCGGTACAGGCCATCCGAGCTTCGTGATGTCCAACAGCTTTACCAATCAGGTACTGGCGCAGATCGAAATCTGGACCGATGGCGGCAAATACCAGAATGACGTTTACGTGTTGCCCAAGCATCTGGATGAGGAGGTAGCGCGCCTGCACCTTGAGAAAATCGGCGCCAACCTGACCGAGCTCAGACCTGAGCAGGCCGATTACATCAGTGTTCCGGTCGACGGACCCTACAAGGCCGATCACTACAGATATTAAGGAAATTGCCGTAACCCAACACAAAAAAAAGCCCGCATATACTGCGGGCTTTTTAGTGATTACAAAGGGTTATTTATATTTCTTGATTTCTCCACTCTTGACCCGCGCGAAGTAGTCATTCATTTCACGCTTGACAATCGGGGCCAGGAAGTACAGACCCAGGATGTTGGGCACACAAATCAGGAATACCAGAGCGTCTGATATATCCAGAATCGGCCCTAACTGGACCACACAACCCAATGCGACGAAGGCGCAGAAAATGACCTTGTAGATATTCTGCCCTCTTTCACCTTCACCAAACATGTAAGTCCAACCCTTGAGACCGTAATAAGACCACGAGATCATGGTTGAAAACGCGAACAGCAACGCCGCGAAAGCCAGCGGAATCGGGAACCAGGAGAATTCACGTTCAAACGCCGCTGAAGTCATCGCGACACCCTGGGCGTCGCCTGCGAAACCGGGCTCTGCAACCTGAGCGGTTCCGATTACCAGCGCGGTAATCGTACATATTATGATGGTGTCGATAAACGGCTCCAGCAGGGAAACGACTCCCTCGGTGACGGGTTCGTCCGTTTTAACCGCGGAGTGGGCAATCGAAGCGGAACCGATACCCGCTTCATTGGAGAATACCGCACGCTGGAAACCGATGATCATGGCTCCAAGAGCGCCGCCCGCAACCCCTTCTCCGGTGAATGCGCCGTGGAAAATATTGATGATGACCTGCGGGATCGTGCCTACGTTCATCAGGATCACGATAATCGCGAACAGACAATAGAACACAGCCATGAACGGCACAACTTTTTCAGTGACTCGCGCAATGGATTTGATACCGCCGACAATTACAGCGAATACGACCGCGGCCAGGATCAGTCCCACCAGCCAGCCCAACCCGTCCAGCGCTCCACCGGAGACATTGTTGAGCTGTACATAAGCCTGGTTCGACTGGAACATATTGCCGATTCCCAACGCGCCGATGAAGATGCCAATGGCATAGAATGTACCGATGAATTTACCGAATCCTTCCATCCCCCGGTCGGAGAATCCTTTTCTCAGGTAATACATCGGACCGCCGGACACATGACCGTCCGCGAACTCCTGACGATATTTGACGCCCAGGGTACATTCAACAAACTTGGTGGACATCCCCAGGAAACCCGCCATAATCAGCCAGAATGTCGCGCCGGGGCCGCCTACGGTGACCGCGACCGCCACACCGCCGATATTACCGATTCCGACAGTTCCGGAAACCGCGGTAGCCAACGCCTGGAAGTGTGAAACCTCACCCTTGCTGTTCGGGTCGGCATAATCCCCTTTGGCCAGCGAAATCGCGTGTTTGAATCCACGGAGATTGATAAAGCCCATATAGAACGTAAAAAACACGGCCCCTGCCACCAGCCATAGAACAACCACGGGTAGCTGGGCCCCGAAAATCGGAATTTTGAAAAAGACGATTCGGCCGATCAATTCGGCAATAGGCGCCGTTGCGGAATTGATGGCGTCATCAATTCCCGCATGGGCGTTGGTCAACGAGACAATCATCAAACCAAGTGTCGCAAGTATTTGTCGCATCTTAGTTTCCTCAAATTAGTGAAGTAGTTGTTTGATCCGGTTGATCAAACTCTTGAGCGTGGTTCCCCGCAACCTCAGGGAACGACAGTGACTGGCACGGAAGCGGTTTGCACCAGGGCGGCAGTGACACTGCCGAAAATCATTGAGCGCATTCGCGACTCGCCAAGCTTGCCGATGTAGATCTGTGAAGTGTTGTGTTCTTCACTGAGTTCAACCAGGGTCTCGGCGATTTTGCCGTGCCGGACCACAGTCTCGATCTGGACCCCGGAGTCTGCGAGCGCAGACGCTTCAGGGTGAAGAACTAAATCATTGGCTCGTTGAATTTCCGATTCACGCCGATTGTGACGCTCGGATAATTCTTCAGGGGTATGGAAGCTGTAAGGCGACCAGTCAATGACATAAGCCAGCAGAAGATTCGATTTGGTAAGTCTGGCGTGGTCAACCGCGACATTCAACGCGCGTTTACCACCTTCACTTCCATCCAGAGCTACAAGGATTTTATCAGACATACTCCCTCCGGTTTTCGGGTTGCGAATCCAGGAATCAGATTCATAAAAAATTGAGCGCAAACAATAAGGTCTGGTTGGTATCCTTACATACGCCAGGCCAACATATTGTGCCCATGCACCAAATCAGTATATAGGCATTAAACTGCCAAGACAAGAAAATTATGCGAATTCAAACACATAACCACCAGGCGCTCCTCCCCCACCGGGGCCAGGAGCGGGCTTTGCGCGGGAAACAACGGGGATTGAATCAGGCTGGCAGGGCTATGACCAATGCTGGTGGTGACAGATTTCATAATAATCCTTATAATAATCTGATGAACCCCGTTCAACTGACCCGCAACCTGGTCCGTTTCAACACGGTAAACCCGACCAGCCACGAATCCGAGTGCGCCCACTACCTCGGCAAGTATCTGGAAGACCGCGGATTTGATGTTCAATATTTTGAATTTGCGGAAAAAAGAACCAGCCTGATCGCGCGGATGAAAGGTTCCGGGGACGGACTGCCGCTCTGCTTTACCGGCCACATCGATACCGTCCCGTTGGGAGCCGCCGACTGGAGCTATGACCCGTTTGCCGCCGACCTGGATGGAGACCGGATAACGGGCCGCGGTACTACAGATATGAAGGCGGGCGTGGCCGCGTTTGTCATTGCCGCCGAGGAAGCGACCCGCAACAAACGCCCTGCCGCCGGCCTCGAACTGGTCATAACGGCCGGAGAGGAAACCGGTTGCGATGGCGCCTTCTTTCTGGCGGAACAGAACGTCCTGGCCCATTGCGGCGCCATTGTGGTCGGCGAACCGACTTCCAATTATCCCCTGGTCGGTCATAAAGGCGCTTATTGGGGGAATCTGGTCGCTACCGGAATCACCGCCCATGGCTCCATGCCCGAGCAAGGGGAAAACGCCATTTACAAAGCCGCCCGGGCCGTCAGCAAACTCGAGAATTTTGACTGGAAAGGGTGTCGGCATGATGTGCTCGGAACGCCCACCCTGAATGTCGGGACCATCACCGGAGGCATGAATCTGAACTCGGTTCCGGACCGGGCAGTGGTTGGGGTGGACATCCGCACGATACCGGGACAGTCCCATGAGCGGATACGCTCCGACCTGGCCGCGTTGCTGGGAGATGAAATCAGCTTTGACGAGATGATCGCGGTCGAGGGTATCTGGTCAGATCCGCAGGGAGAGTGGGTCCGGAAAACGTACGGCTTTGTTGAAGAAGTGACCGGCGTCCGGTCCGAAGTCCGGGGCGCCACTTATTTTACCGACGGTCCGATTTTGTCGCGGGCGTCGGGCAACCCGCCCACCATTATACTGGGCCCCGGCGAAGCGACCATGGCCCACCAGACCGATGAGTATTGTTCGATCAATCGACTCGAACAATCCGTCGAGCTATACCGAAAGATCGCCCTCGACTGGTGCTACTGAAATAACGCGGGCAGCCATTCAATCCCCAAACAACGCCGCGATCGCGGCCGGGTTGGACGGGAAATAGAGGTGCAGATAGCTGGCGGTAATGCTGCCTATCTGATAAATGGGTTCGCCCGGCGCCTCGTGGCGCGCGCGTTTGCCGAATGCGACCGGGCGGGCGGTTTCCTCACAGCGGGTGCGGTGATGGGCATGGGCGCGGACATCGCCGCAGGGCAACGGCGCGGTCTGCATGCCCTGACAGCCGCCCCGGTCCCGCATGATCCCGTGTCCCGGTATTAACCCGAGCATAGATACGCGCCTGCCATTGACATCCGTCAGGGACTCCATCAGGTACAGCATGCCGCCGCATTCGGCGAGGACTCTCTTTCCACTTTTGCAAAAACGGGTAATCTGCTCAATCAACCGCCGGTTTCCCGAAAGCCGCTCCTGATGCAATTCCGGATAACCGCCGGGGAACCATAAGGCATCGGCATCGGGCAGAACCTCATCGACCAGGGGAGAAAACCAGACGCAGGTGGCGCCCATATCCTGCAATAGTTTGATGTTGGCCGCATAGATGAAGGTGAAGGCATCGTCACGGGCCACCGCGATCACCCTGCCCTGTAATTGCCGTTGGATAACCGGAGTCCGGCCGGGATGAAATTTCACCGCGGGCGGCAGTTCCGTCAGACCGGACTGATCCATGATTTGAGCCAGCCGGTCCAGTCGGCAGTCGATATCGTCCACCTCGTCCGGATGGACCAGCCCGAGATGACGTTCCGGAAGCCGGGCATCCGGGTGACGGCGAACACAGCCGAGCAGTGGAATCGAAGCCGGCGTCGCCTCGACAATCAGGTCCTGATGGCGCTGGCTGGCCAGGTTGTTGCCGATCACGCCGGCAATGCTCAATTCAGGGCGGTGGCCGACCAACCCCAGAGCAATCGCGCCGAAAGTTCCGGCCATGGCCGCCGCGTCAATCACAATCGCCACCGGTATACCGAAACAGGCCGCCATATCGGCGCCGCTCGGATTGCCGTCAAACATGCCCATGACGCCTTCGATCAGAATCAGGTCAGCCTCCCCGGCCGCTTCAAACAGAATCTGCCGACACTCCTCCTCGCCGACCATCCAGAGATCGAGTTGAGCCACCGGATTCCCGGCGGCGCGTTCCAGAATCAGGGGGTCCAGATAATCCGGCCCGGTTTTAAAGACCCGGACCTCCCTACCCTGATTTCGATGGTATCTGGCGATACCGGCGGTAATCGTCGTCTTGCCCTGCCCGGACGCGGGCGCGCAGAAGAAAAGAGCGGGGCATCGGACACTGACCGGACTCACCATTCGATGCCCGGTTGCGCTTTAACGCCTTTTCTGAATGCGTGCTCAACATCGGCGACCTCACTGATCGTGTCGGCAATTTCCATCAGCCGCTGATGCATCGTTCGTCCGGTAATGATCACGTTCTGATGCGCGGGCCGGGCCTTGATCGCCTCCACCACCGGCTCGACATCCAGATAGCCATATTTGAACATGTAGGACATTTCATCCAACACGAGAATATGGTATGCCCCGTCGGATAACATTTTCCGCGCCTCCAGCCAGGCTTTTTGGGCAGCCGCGATATCGCGCGACCGGTCCTGGGTTTCCCAGGTAAAACCATGCCCCATGACATGAAAATCGACCTGCGGATGATCCTTGAAAAAGAGAAATTCCCCGGTTTCCCGCCTGCCCTTGATGAATTGCACCAGACCGGCCCGCTGACCGTGGCCGAGGGCACGGGCCATCGTCCCGAAGGCCGAAGAACTCTTGCCCTTGCCATTGCCTTTCAGCAGGATCAGCACCCCGCGCTGTTCGGTCGCCCTGGCAATTCGTTGATCCACCACCGCTTTCTTCTTTTTCATCCTTGCGGCATGTCGGGCATCTTTGCTATCTGCATCCGCGACGGGGCTGATTTCGTCCTGCTTCGTTGCTTTTGTCATGATTGCGCTCCCGTCTGTGTGAAGCCCGGGGTACTCCCCGGCAGAGACAGACTTGAGACATGAAGATAATCTGCCTCAATCTGCTGTGCCAGTTGCCGACCCCGTCCCAGCGGCGTCCGTCCGCATTCAATATCGATCAAGGTCACCGGGTGTGAATGAATGGACCGATATCCGCTCATCGACTCATCGAACCGGCCATCGGTAATCAGCCAGATATGGCAATTCAGGTGTCTGTATTTGCGCCGGGACAGGATGCCGTCAATACGGTTCAACGCCTGACGGACCGGAGTTCCGCCTCCGGCCTGAATCCGGTCCAGCACAGACTCGACATTCCTGGGCGCCCGCTGAACCTCAAGCAGTATCCGCACTTCATCATTACCGAACGTGACCAGACTCAAAAGCCTCCTGGCGCGGTAACTCTGGCTGGAAAACGCCTGAATGGCCCCGCGGGCCCGACCGAGGCCCTGGCCGCTCAGGGTTGAAGCCGAAGTATCCAGCACAATCAGGTCCAGATTGACCGCTCCGGGGAGTTGATGTCGGTATTTGAGGGACTGTTGAAGGGATTGTCTCCGGTCCTCACAGGGCAGCGATCCGAACCGGGCGGCGTGGAGGGTGCCCGCCCAATCTATCTTTCGGTTTCCACCCGTGTCGCGAGTCCCGTATTTCGCGCCGCCGGCCCGGCCATGCCGATCCCGGTTTCCGTTCCGTCCAACCATGCGCTGTCGAACCGGAGAATCACCCGGAATCCTCCGCGGCATCGGCAGCGGAAACGCGGACAACGGCAACGACTCGCACGGCACAGGCTGCATGGCTCCCCAACTACCCTGAATGGATGAACCGGACTGGCTGCCGCCATCCTGGTCACTTCCGTTCTGACCGGAGTTGTTATCACCGGAGTGACCGGAATGGCCGCCTCCCGGTCTGGTCGCATCGTCCGGCTGGATATTTCGCCGGTGATTCATCACCATCGGCTCCACCACGTCCAGATCATCCGCCATGACTTCCAGTCTTTGATCCAGCGCGCACCAGGCAGTCACCGCGCGATGAAACACAATGTCGGCGCGCATTCCCTCGACTTCGGCCCGCCGGCATCTCTCCGCAATCTGTGTTTCAATCCGGTCTGACAATTCGACCCGGCGCAGATTGTCTCTGGCCCATTGTATTTTTTGCCGGATCTGATCGGATTCAGCCTGACTGTCCTGAATCATTTTGCCGGAGTCTCGATCAAAGGCGAGACGGCGCCGGACAATCTCCTTCCTCTCCTCGGTCGTAAAGTCCGTTTCCATCTCAACCATCAAGCCGAAACGATCCAGCAACTGCGGCCTGAGCTCACCTTCATCGGGGTTCATCGTGCCGATCAGAACGAAATTCGCGTCATGCCGGTGACTGATATTGTCTCTTTCAACGATATTGACCCCGGACGCGGCCGCGTCCAGCAACAAATCGACCAGGTGGTCAAAAAGCAGATTGACCTCATCGACATAAAGAAAGCCACGGTGTGAACGAGCCAGCAATCCGGGGCAGAACCGGACCTCGGAATCGCTCAGAGCGCTTTCCAGATCAAGGGAACCGGTAATCATTTCCTCGGTGGCGCCCAGCGGCAATGTCACGAATGGTTTATCCGGTTGCAGGTCCGACAACCCGCGTACAATCGTTGATTTAGCGCTGCCGCGGGCGCCACTGATCAACAGGCCGCCGATCCGCGGGTCTATACTGACCAGCAACAGAGCGGTTTTCAGCAGTGGTTGTCCGACTATGCGGCAAAATGGGTAGTGATCCGGCATTGAGTGACTGACTTCCAACATTGAATTTCCGGGACAGGCGCCATCCCCGGAAACACAGATAAAACCCGGATTATAACCTCAAGACCAAATATAGATGTCCCCTTCCGATCAATGACGGGTGGTTTATTCCTGAACCGGGACGGCACGGAGACCGTCCCCTACAATGATGGTGGGAGCGGGAATCCACGATAATCCGATAAAGGGCGAAACCTGTCCAATCATTCCCCCCTTGAGGGGAATCCAATCCGCAAACGGATTGGATGGGGGGACACATCTGTCAATGGTTTTTGATCAAAGCGTGATCCTGTGCTGATAAAGGTGATCGTAATGCGGTTTCATCCGCCGGTGAATGCGCTGCACACGCATGGAGGCCTGGCCAATCTCAACATAGCGGCGAACCTGCGATTTGAGGCCAGTTGATGCCTTCAGGTTGGCGTGGAAGCTACCGCCATCCCACCAACTGTAGTCGCCGGCGTCAACGCCCGGCTCCCAGCTCAGCGCGTCTTCAATAAAGGGGATGCCGACCGCTTCGCAGAAGGCGGCAACCATCCCTGTCGGATTCTCCAGCAGGTCGTCACTGTCGATGACGGGCGGTGGGGCGCCATGCAGGGCGGCCAACAGATCAAACAGCGCGCGTTGCTCGGGAAACCCAACTTCGCCTTCATCGAAGTCGGGCCATTTGTCATACATTGATGTGAGCGTTTTGGCCGGGTCGCGGATCAAGAAGGCATGAGTGAAATGGCTCAGAAATTCTGGCGTCCACATGTGGTTTATGTAATGCGGGAAATCCTTGAGGAACACCGGCTCCCGGCTCGCCCGCGCTCGAATACCGTCCCAGACGCTTTCGATCGTCAGCCCCGGTGTGGTCTTGTCGCCGGGCTTTAATCGTGGCCAGAACGGGTCTTCGCCTTGATACCACGCCTCGCCGAAGGGCTCATGCATACAGTCCAGATCGCCGCGTTGCCGCATCATCCATTCGAACGCGGTTGAGGTCGAACGGGGTACGGCCCAAAGGGCCACGATCCTGTTCATTTCAGGCTCTCCAACAGACGACCCTGACGGGTTGTGGGGGCAATGCCCAGATCCTTCATGATCCTCCAATACAGCGCTGTATCATGACCGATCACAGGTTTGCCGAGCATCGTTTCAAGCTCGGCTTCAAGATGCACAGGGCGCTGCGGTTGCCCGTTCGGGCCGGTACGGAAATTGCACATGCCGTTGATCAGATAGGCATCTGCGCCAGGGGCCTGTTCGGCGACATAGGCAAAACTCTTTTCCGCGAGAGCGCCATCAAAAATCCAACGCCTGGCGTTGACTGCGCCTTGATGATCGAACCAGCCCTGGTCGACGAAATTACCCGCCCAAAGCACGTCAAACCCAGCCTCTTTCAGGAAACCAACCGTTCCTTGCCACCATGACGGCCAATGGTAGGCTGCGTTCAAGGCGACTTTTTCGACATTCAAGGCACGAAGCGCCTCGATCATGGCGTAGCCTGCCATGTGAAAACGGGTTTGGAAGGTATCGGACAACCGCGTACAATGGTCGCGGATACCGTTCACACCCAGGCCGCTGGCGTGCACCCAGTTAGAGCCAACCTGCCCACAGACATCGACGCCGTTGCGCCCCATGCAATGCACAAAATCCTCCAGCATGCCGAAATTCTGTTTCCGCTGATCCAGCCCATGCGTGTAGTCGGGCACATGCAACATCCAGCCATGCACGCCGACGCTGGATGGGCTCATGCGCAGGAAATCCGACGGCGCCGCGTCGAAGTCGAAGGGCGGACAAGTGAACCCGACCTGATGCGGGAACAGCTTTTGGTCTGCTGTCCAGTCCTGAGGCATACCCGCGTTATCCGGCATCAATGGCCTCTCGCATCCAGCGTTGAAGGCGCGCGACCGGGTGTTCCGAATTCACGCCGCCTTTGGGGTCAATCACCAACGGACCCGGGCGATAGCCGCGAGACTGCAAACCGCGTTGGACCGACTCGACCAGATGGATATCTTCCTCCACTGTCGTGGCGCGGTCCTGCAGCGCCAGTTTGCGTACCGTTTCGCTGTCTTCGCCACCGACTGAATACCACCCGCGCCAAACCACTACATGGTTCACGTCGACCGCGCGCCAGTGATAGGTGTTCAGCACATTTCCGGGATAAACCTGAAAGCTGAACATCGGCCACAGGAACCAGCTGGAATATTCGTTCTGATGGGCAAAGCCAGACTGGATATCATAGGTCATCGCGTCCAGGTTCTGGCATTCAGTGGTATGACGCAAGCACTGGCCCTGCGGCTGGATGTCATAAGTTTCCGGCTTGACCACCCCTTCGGCAAAGGTCGGGTGGTTCAAGGCGCAGTGATAACATTCTGAATAGTTCTCAATCGAGACCTTCCAGTTGCAATTCTCAGGTACCCTGACCCATTCAAGGGGCTCAAGCTCCGTCCAGTTGGGCAACCATTCCTCAAGCTCTTTCCGTGCATTGGGAAACCATTCATCCATGGGGTCGGCATCGGGATCAAGATTGACAAAGACAAATCCCAAAAACTCCTCGACCCTGACTTCGGTGAGACAAACGTTCGACTTGTCAAAGCCCTCGACCGTCTGGATATTTGGCCCGGCGCGAAGCTCGCCTGTCAACTCATAGGTCCACGCATGATAGGGGCATACCACGACCTGCATGGTACCGGCGCCCTGGACAAGTTGATGTGCCCGGTGCTGACACACATTGTAGAACGCACGGAGTTTGCTGTCCCGTCCGCGAATGGCAACCAGGCTTTCGCCCGCAATCTCGAAGGTCGCATAATCGCCAGGTCCCGCCACCCGGGAACTATGGCAGCCAAATTGCCATGTATGAGCCAGGAGCCCCGCGCGTTCCACCTCAAAGATCTGTGGATCGGTGTAATATCGCGCTGCAAGGGACTTTAGCGGCTCAGTCATCCAACCCCTCATCGTATAGTCCAAGGTTATGCCGTCTTTCGTGGGACGATGGTATACTTGTCCGATTACCCTGTCGAGAACTTTTTACAGCTGAGGCGCATCGTGACAGATCAGAAATTCCCGACCCGGGCAAAGGTGGTAATCGTTGGCGGCGGCGTGATGGGCTGCGGCCTTGCCTATCATCTGGCCCATGAAGGCTGGAGCGATGTTGCGCTGCTTGAAAAAGCGGAGCTGACGAGCGGCAGCACATGGCATGCGGCAGGGCAGATCACCCATTCCACCAGCTCCTTCGGGCTGGGCAAATGCGTGGATTACAACATCGGGCTGTACTCCGGCGGACTTGAGGCTGAGACAGGCCAGCCGGTTACGTGGCACGGATGCGGCTCGCTCCGCCTGGCCTATACCGAAGATGAGATGGACTGGCTGCGCCATACGCTGTCAGTTGGCCGCTCACTCGGGTTCAACATTGAGTTGGTGGGGCTGCAGAAGATCGCCGAACTGCATCCGTTCTACAATCTCGACGGTGTTCTGGGGGCGCTGCACACGCCCGATGATGGACATGTGGACCCGACAAATGTGACGATGGCGATGGCCGCAGGCGCCCGTCAAAAGGGCGCAAGGATCATCCGTCAATGTCGCGCCACCAACATCACGCAAGCCGTCAACGGTGAGTGGGTTGTGGAGACTGAAAAAGGCGCAATCACCTGTGAGCATGTGGTCAACGCGGGCGGCGCCTATGCGCGCCAGATGGGCGAGTGGTCTGGCCTGCAACTGCCGATGACGTCGATGACGCACCACTATTTCGTGACGGAAAATGTTCCGGAGTTCGCCGGCCTGGAAAAAGAATTGCCCGTCATTCGAGACGATAAAAAGGTATCGGGCTATATCCGGATGGAACAGAAAAAGGGCCTGATCGGGATCTATGAGAAGGAGAACCCGAATTCTGTCTGGCACGATGAATGCCCGTGGGATTATGAGAACTGGCTGTTCGATGCCGACTACGACCGGATCATGCCTTACCTGGAGGAATCTCTGAACCGCATGCCGATCTTTTCGGGGCTTGGCATTACGCGTGCAATTCACGGCGCGATTTCCCATCCGCCCGATGGCAACCCGCTGATCGGTCCGGCTCCCGGCGCCCGAAACTACTGGTGCTGCTGCGGCACGCAGATCGGCATCGGCTGGGGTCCCGGCCTGACGCGCGAATTGGCGCGTTGGATGGTGCATGGCGCCGCCGATATCTCGATGCGCGAGTATGATCCCCGCCGGTTCGGAAGCTACGCCGACAAAGAGTGGCAGGTGATCAAGGCCAAAGAAGATTTTTGCCTGCGACATGAAATCCCGTTCCCGCATTTCAACAGATTGGCGGGACGTCCGATCAAACCGTCGCCACTGTATGAATTGTTGAAATCCAGGGGCGCGGTATATGAGGAAGTCTACGGTTTTGAACGCCCCCGCTGGTTTGCCAAAGGTGGCGTCGCTCAGGAAGATCACAACTCCTTCCGGCGCACCGATGTGCACGACATGGTTGGGGCCGAGGTCAAGGCGGTGCGCGAAGCCGTGGGGATCATGGATGTCACCGCCTTTACCAAGGTTCTGGTGAAAGGACCCGATGCGCATGATCTTCTGGATCGGCTGACGGCTAACCGGATGCCTCAGAAAGCGGGCTCTATCACGCTCACGCATATGCTCAACCGGCGCGGACGGATCGAGCTGGAAACCACCATCGTGAAGATGGCCGAGCACAGCTACTACCTCGTCTGCGCCGCGTTCTTTGAACAGCGTTTGCTGGACCATCTCAACCACAACCGGGAAGGGGAAAACGCATCCATAATAACCCTGTCCTCTGATTGGTCGGCGCTGTCTCTGAACGGACCGCAGTCACGAGATGTGCTTGCGGCGTGTACAGACGCCCCGTTGGATAATTCCGCCTTCCGTTGGTTGTCGGCGCGGAAGATCACCATTGCGGGCCATAAGATCTGGGCCTTCCGCATGTCTTATGCGGGTGAACTGGGATGGGAGTTCCACATGCCGAACGCTGCCTGTCTGGATGTCTATACCACGCTTTGGACGGCGGGCGAAGCGCATGGGATTACAGACTACGGCTCCTTTGCGATGAATGTCATGCGTATGGAAAAGGGCTTCAAGGGCGCGGGCGAGTTGACGAACGAGGTTACACTGCCAGAGGCCGACGTCATGCGCTTCGTGAGCGCCGACAAAGACTATCTGGGTAAAGAGGCCACGCTCTCGGAGGCGGACAATCTGCCGTGGATTTGTGTCTGCCTGGAAATTGAACCTGACGGAATCGAGGACGGTCATGGCAGTGAGGCCGTGCTGCTGGATGGCGCTGTGGTCGGCTCGACCACATCGGTAGCCTATGGGCACACGGTCGGCAAGATATTGGCCTTTGCCTATACCAAACCACATGCCGCCACGCCGGGGACAGCCCTGGATGTGATCATCGCCGGGCGCGCCAGACCCGCGAGGGCGCTGGGCGGCCCCTCCTACGATCCGCAAAACCTGTTGCCGCGCGTAGACACCACTATGGAGACTGTAGAATGAACCTGCCCGATACCATGCTCGCCATGGTCACCATGGGCCATGGTGACCTGGATCAGATAGTTTTGCGCGAAAACTGGCCGCGCCCGGAACCGGCGGCGGACGAGGTTTTGATCCGCGTGCGCGCTTGCGGCCTGAACAACACCGATGTGAACACCCGCTCGGGCTGGTATTCCAAGGCAGTCACCGATGCGACAACCGGTGGCGCATTTGAAGAAGTGTCCGAGGAAGATCCCGCATGGGGCGGCACACCCATTACATTCCCACGTATACAGGGCGCGGATGTCTGCGGCGAGATAGTGGGTGTCGGGGCAAATATCGATCCGGCGCGCATCGGCGAACGCGTGATCACCGATAATTGGCTGCGTGACCCGGATGATCCACTCAACAAAGATAAAACCGGCTATTTCGGGTCGGAATGCAACGGCGGGTTCGCCGAATTCACGACCATCCCGTCCAGAAACGCCATCGCTATCCAGTCTGATCTGTCGGATGCAGAGCTGGCCACGTTTTCGTGCTCCTACTCCACCGCGGAAGGAATGTTGACCCGCGCTGATGTCACAGGCGCAGACACAGTGCTGGTGCCCGGCGCCTCTGGCGGAGTAGGCAGCGCGCTGGTGCAACTGGCCAGACGCCGGGGGGCGCGGGTGATCGCACTGGCCTCGGAGCCCAAGCATGCCAATGTCGCGGCCCTCGGGGCCGACCGGGTTCTGCCGCGCGCGCCCGGGAATCTACGCGCGACCCTGGGCGCGGACAAAATCACCGTGGTCGCGGACGTTGTCGGCGGCCCCTGCTGGCCCGCGCTGATCGATATCCTGGAGCGTGGCGGACGCTATACCTGCTCCGGCGCGATTGCCGGACCGATGGTGGAATTGGACCTGCGCACCTTCTATTTGCGCGACCTCACCTTCACCGGCTCCACCGTCATCGACCCGGAGGTCACGACCAGTCTGGTGCGCTATATCGAGGCCGGGGAAATCAAGCCCGCTCTCGCCAAGACCTATCCGCTTGTGCAGCTACGCGAAGCCCAGGCGGCTTTCATCGCTAAAAAACACACCGGCAACATCGTGGTGACACCATGAAAGTCAATCGCATCACGCTTTGGTCTGTTGATCTCACCAGTCATGAGACTTATTACATGGCTGACGGCAAAGCCTGCGCAACGGTGCAGACCCATGTGATTTGCCTCGAAACAGACACAGGCTTGAGAGGCTGGGGAGAGGTCTGCCCAATCCCTCACTATCTGCCGGCTTTTGCGAATGGGACACCAAGTGCGGTTGTGGAAATGGCCCCTGAAATTCTGGGAATTCAACCTACCGGAATTGATGCGTCCATGCGCAGGCTTGATGCATTTCTGTTGGGGCATCTCCATGTGAAGTCAATTATCGATATGGCGCTGTGGGACCTTTATGGGAAAGTCACCAACCTGCCGCTTTATGAGCTGTTGGGTGGGCGCACGCGGCGTGACATGCCGCTTTATCACTCAATTACCTGCATCGCTCCGGATGAGATGGCGCGGATCGCAAAAGAAGCTTACACATCCGGCATCCGACAGTTTCAGGTCAAACTCGGCGCAGACAGCGAATGGCTGACAGATGCAGAACGGCTGATCAAAGTCCGCGAGGCCGTGGGCCCCGGTCCGTTGGTTTATGGCGATTGGAACTGCGGGGCGACCCGCTTGCACGCCACGCGTACAGGACGGGAGGTGGCTCATCTCGACGTGATGCTTGAACAACCCTGTAAAGCGCTGGAAGACTGCGCAGCCGTGCGGCAGGCAACCGGACTTCCAATGAAAGTCGACGAAAGCGCCTATGACCTTGCCTCATTGCTCCGTGCCCACGAATTGGGATGCCTTGATGCGGTTGCCCTCAAGCTCTCGAAATTTGGTGGCCTGTCTGCAATGCGCCGCGCCCGCGATCTATGCGTTCATCTTGGCGCTGTAATATGTGCTGAATGCACCTGGGGATCCGACATCGTGACAGCCGCATCCCTCCACTTTGCCGCCTCCACACCACATGGGACGTTGTTGAACACCTGCGACCTGTCGTCCTATGTCGCTCCGCGCTTGTGTCCTGACGCCCCCATCCGTGGAAACGGGCGGATCGCGCCGCCCGAAGGGCCGGGTCTTGGCGTTGCACCCGATCCCGGCATCCTTGGCGCGCCTGTTCTTGAGTTGTCCTGACACATACAAAAACTCAGGATTCGCCGGTCCCTACGATCTTTAAAAATCCGGTGATATAATCGCGTGCCCCCGATCAACGCGAGATCAACATGAGCAATCTGGATTCACTCCCGGAAAATTCCGGCGTTTTGATATGCGGTCATGGCAGCCGGGCCAAAACGGCGGAACAGGAATTCGGATTGCTGGCCGCGGGGTTGCGCGCCCGCTACCCCGGATTGCTGGTCAAATACGGATTCCTGGAATATTCGTCCCCCAATATCCACATGGCGCTGGACGACCTGACGGCAGCCGGGGTCAAACGTATCTATGCGGTGCCGGGCATGCTGTTCCGCGCGACTCACGCCCAGAATGACATCCCTTCGGTACTGACCACCTATATGCGAAACCACCCCGGACTCGATATCCGATATGGCCGTGAGCTTGGACTGCATCCGCAGATGATCGAAGCATTCGAGCATCGAATACTGGAGGCCATCGGCCTTGACCACAAACCACAGCCGGGGGACCTGTACGATACCATGCTGGTCGTCGTGGGACGCGGTACATCGGTGGCGACGGCGAATGCCGAGGCGGCAAAACTAACCCGCATTATCACTGAAAACCTGGGCTTCGGCTGGTCTGAAACGGTCTATTCCGGGGTCACCTTTCCTTCGGTCGGCAGAGGGCTGGAAATGGCGGTCAAACTTGGGTTCAGGAAGATAGTCGTGGCGCCGTATTTTCTGTTTTCCGGGCGATTGATCGGGCGCATCCGGGCTTATGTTGAAAAGGTGGCCGCGGAGCGCCCTGAAATTTCATTTCGGGTAGCCGATTACCTGAAGGATCAGCCTCATGTCATCAATACCTTTGTCGCCCGAATCCGGGAAACCGTGAGCGGCGGCGCCCATCACGATGACCTGATGGCGGATTTCCATGACCGCCTGGCGGCCGGAGAAGTTGCGGTTCATCACCACCATGCCGAATTCCGACCTGAATCCGGATCCGGGTCCGGGGGCGGCCATGACCATGATCATGATCATGACCACGGTCATCATCACACGCCTTACCGGCACATTGCCCACCCCCACGGTCCAAGAACCATGATCGGAGAAAATGTGTGCTGCTGCTTCATGGGCCAGTTCCCGCAATCGGTGATTGACGAGGAATTGGCGAAAAGGGTCGAAAACGACCTGCCGTCCCCGGACCGAATCCCGCAATGCCGGCTCAGGTAGCCGTCGGCAGGATATCCTGAACCCCGGCGGGGAAACGGGTGCGGATCAACGCGCCGCCCAGTTCGCTGGATTCGATGGTCAGCGCGCCGCCGTAACGCTGCACAATTTCCCGGACCACCGCGAGCCCGATACCCTGCCCCGGAGTCTGCTGGTCCGCGCGCACTCCCCGTTCCAGGACCGATACCCTTTCCGCCTCGGCAATTCCCGGTCCATCATCGTGAATTTCAACGATCAATCCCTTGCGCTCCCTGCCCTCGACCCGATCCGCCCTGCAAACAAACAGGACCCTGGAACGCGCCCATTTGAAGGCGTTATCCATGATATTGCCCAGAAACTCGTACAGGTCGCTTTCGTCTCCATAAAAAACGGCGCCGGATTCGATTTTCCAGGTACTGTCCATGTTCTTGTGCCTGTATACCTTTTTCATCGAGGCATACAGTTTCCTCATCACTTCCTCGCAATCGACCGCTCTGTGCATCACCGACAACTGCGATGACGCGGCCCGGTTCAACTGATATTCGACAATCTGGTTCATTCGATCCACCACTTCGTCAATATTTTTAAGATCAGGCTGTAACTTGTTGTCTGTTATACCCTTTATCATCGCGAGCGGGGTTTTCAGGCTATGCGCGAGGTCTCCCAGGGTATCCCGGTAACGAGTCAGATTCAGGCGCTCATTTTCGATGAATGTGTTGATCCGGTGGCTTAACTGGGCGATTTCCCGCGGATAGCGGCCCAGAATCTTGTCCTGCTTCGCCTGCTGTATCCGTTCCAGTTCCAGGGTCACCGAACCGAGCGGTTTCAAGCCCCAGCGCAGAATCACCGCCTGCATGACCAGCAGTATCACAGTAGCCAGCCCTAACCACAAAAACAGCTCCTTTCTGTACAATTCAATGGTGTCCCGATAGTAGGAGCTTTGATCAACCATCAGCCAGGTCAGATCAATACGCCGGTCCTGGCCGGTTTCCCATTCAACCCCGTAACTGTAATGAAACCCCTCCCCGACCTGGACAAAATTCTCCTTCCCGCTTTCGGCCACTTTCAACTCGCCCGGATCGATGCCGACGGATGATTTCGACCGCCACAGAATCTCACCTCGGCTGTCCAGTATGAATGCGTAAAGCTGCGAATTCAGGCTACTCAGCCGAGTCAGTCTTTCCGGCATCACATCCGGAATAATCGGCAACCCGTCTTCTTCAAAATCAAATACTTGCAAAAGAGTGTAAACGTTTGTTCTCAACTGATTCCGGATTGCCTCCCTGGCCGGGGAGACAAAGGCGCGGTCGAGAGCCAGGCCAGCCAGACCGATAAACGTGACCAATATGAAGGTTGCCGCGAACAGCAACCGGTTTCTCAAGGACAGCGCGCTCACCCGGGCCCTGATCTTCAAGTCAGCGCGACAAACCGGTATCCGCGTCCGCGCAGTGTTTCGAACGGATTCATCCGGCCATCGGGATCAAGTTTTCTTCTTAACCGGCCCACGAACACTTCAATCACATTGCTGTCCCGGTCTGCGTCTTCATCGTACAGGTGATCCATCAGCTCGGTCTTGGATACCACTTTGCCGATGTTGATCATGAAATAATGAAGCAGCCGGTACTCATAAGCGGTGAGATCCAGTTGTTGATCGTCCACACAAACATCCTGGGTACGGGTATCCAGGGTAATCGCTCCATTATGCAGTATCGACGTGGCATGACCGGCGGAACGCCGGATCAGGGCCGATACCCTGGCCTGGAGTTCTTCGAAAACAAAGGGTTTGGTCAGATAGTCATCCGCTCCCGCGTCCAGCCCATCGACCTTTTCCTGCCAGCGCGAACGGGCGGTTAGAATGATGATCGGCCAGGTCTTTCCCTGCGCGCGCAACTGGTTGATCACCTCCATACCGGTCATATCCGGCAACCCCAGGTCAATCACCGCAAGATCAACCGGATACTCGAGACCGTGGTAAAGACCGCTTTTACCATCCGGGGCGCAGTCAACCACATACCCTGTCTGCCGGAATTTATCCGCCAGCTGCCCCCTTAATGTCGCCTCATCCTCAACGACCAGGATTCTCATTGTTCCAGATTTCCGAGATTGGGATTTCTCGGATCAATCAGGATAATCCGGACCTGGCCATTGCCGTTGATCAATTTGAAACGGTAACGCAGGCCCGATTCCTTGTGTTTCGAGCGGGCATCCAGGATTTGCCAGCTTTTGTGCTGATGGCGGACCCACTCGACAACCTCATCAAAGCTGACCGGAACCGCCGGCGGGGTGTTGATGGTGGCGTCACCATCAGTCGCCGTCTGATCAGCGCCATACGCCTGACTCGTCAGCAGTGAAATCAGGCAGGATATATAAAAAAAGTGTTTCAAATAGAATCAGGCTCCCGGATCATTCAACGGACAAAACCGTGAACTTGACCCTGATTGAACTGCCGGGGTCGTTTTTGGTCCGGGTAGTATACAACCTGTCATTCAATTTGAAAGTCACATCGTACCCCTGCAGGCGTTCTTCGTCATGATATTGATCCACCACCCGGCATCGTTGCTGGTACTGGACCTGATTCGCGGAGGCGTTTTTATTCTCCAGGTCGGAACCGATTGACCCACCGAGAACCGCTCCGGCCACCGTCGCCACATCCTGGCCGCGTCCATCTCCAAACAATCTGCCGACACCGGCGCCGACAATCGCCCCCAGGATTTCCGGTGTGTTGGAGTTTGACTTTTTGGAGACGGTAACCGCCTCCTGCCAGCATTCCTCCTGTGGCGTATTAATCCGGACGATTTGATATACCGGGCTGGAACTGACCACCGGAACCTCAACGGCAGTACCTGGTCCAGACGCATTGGACCCGGTTGAAGCCGCGGCAATAACACCCGCCAGCGCGAAAGCCGGCCATCTTTTCTCGATCTTCATTTTCAATTCCCCTGATTGATATTCGATTACATTGCAAGAAGCAAAATCGCTTCTGCCCGAACCGCAACCTTAAGCCAGACGGATGAACCTATCATGAACGAAACGGGAAACCGGAAAGTTCAGGAGCGGGGCCGCTCATTGGCCGGGTCCCAGACCGGCTCGCTGAGCGTGACAGCCTTTCTGGTTTCATCAATCAGCAGTATGTCGAACTCCGAGCCCGGTTCCGCATGGGCCAACCCGACATAAGCGAACCCCAGACTGCGGCCTGTGCAATGTCCATAGCCGCCCGAAGTCGTGACGCCGATGACCTGACCGTTCGCGAGTACCGCCTCTCCGCCCGCGATATCGTTATCCCCCTTCGATACTTCCAGATAAACCAGCTTGAGCGCGATCTGGTCCGGGTCGATAGCCAGGGTTGCCTGACGCCCGATAAACTCCCCCTTGTCAGCCCGGAAAAAACGCATCACATCGGCTTCCACCATACTGATTTCATTAGTCAGTTCCGCGCCCCAGCCCTTGTAGGCTTTTTCCATTCTGAGCGAATTCAGCGCATAGCCGCCAAAATTGGCAATGCCGCAGCTCTGCCCGGCCTGCCACACAGCGTCATAAATCGCTGGCATGTCCGCCATGCGGCAATGCAGCTCCCAGCCCAGTTCACCGACATAATTCACCCGCATTGCCAGCGCCGTCCGGCCGGCAATTTCGATCTCCCTCGCGGTCAACCATCTGAATGCCTGGTTGGACAGGTCCGCGTCGGTCAAACCGGACAGGGTATCGCGCGAACCCGGTCCGGCCACTACCAGCGCCCCGCGGTCATCGCTGACATTGCTGACCACAACTTCCTCGTCCGGGCGGATTGCCTGGGTCAGGATAGCCAGGTCCCGCTCTTCCGAGGCTGCGCCGGACAGCACATAGTAATGATCATCGGCCAGGCGGGTGACGGTCGATTCACCGTTCAACCGGCCTTCCGGGGACAGATAATGGGTCAGGACAATGCCGCCGGCGCCCCCCGGCATCCGATTGGCGCTGACCCGGTTCAACAACTGCTCGGCGTGTCGGCCGGTGACTTCATACTTGGCGAATGTGGACAGGTCCATGATACCGACCCGCTCGCGCACCGCCCGACACTCAGCGGCCACCACTTCGAAGGTGTTGTTATGCCGGAAACCGACCTCCTCCCGCCGCCCGTCCAGAGAGAACCATTTGGCGCGCTCCCAGCCGCTGACCTCGGTAAAAACGGCCCCGGACGATTCCAACCTGTCATACAACGGCGTAATCCTGGTCTTACGCCCTGCCGGACGCTCTTCTCCGGGCAGGTGCAGTTTATACATACACTCATAATCCTCGTGGGATTTGGCCGTGGTGTAACCACCGGGGGCATAATCCCCGAACCGCCTCGGATCCACTCCCGCCATGTTGATTTCCGCGTCGCCGTGCACCATCCATTGAGCGAGATATTTTCCGGAACCCGCCCCGGCGGCGATACCGATGGAGGCGCCGTTGCAATGCCAGAAATTTCTCAGCCCGGCAGCCGGTCCCAGGAAAGGATTGCTGTCCGGGGTATGGGGGATTGCGCCGCATACCACTCGCTTGATGCCCAGTTCGCCCCACATAGGCATCCGTTCCATCACCCGCTCGACATACGGCATGATGTTGTCCAGGTCCGGGTCGAACAACTCGTTCTCCGAATCCCATTCCGGCCATCCGCCGCGGTGAGTCCAGCAGACTTGTGAATTCTGTGTCTCATAGATGCCGATCAACCCTGATTTCTGCTCCTGCCGATAATAGGATGACGGCCAGGGGTCGCGGATGACCGGCATTTCATCCTCCCGATCCAGAAACTCCTGCACCGTGTCAGTCACCAGATAGGTATGCTTCATATTGATCAGCGGCACATCCGTACCCACCATTTGGGACACTTGTCTGGCGTAACATCCGGCGGCGTTGACCACATGCTCGGCGATCACATTGCCTTGTTCAGTACACACCTCCCAGTCCCCTGATTTCCGCTGTCTGATATCCGTCACCCGGTTGCCCGTGACGATATCGACCCCCATCTGACGCGCCCCTTTCGCCATAGCGTTGCAAACTCCGGCCGGGTCTACATGACCATCGTTCAGGGTCCAGGCTCCGGCCAGCACACCCTCGATATTGGCGTACGGAATCAACGACCGGATCTTGGCCGGATCAATGATCTCGCAATCGAAACCGATCATCCGGCCCACTCCGGCGACGCGATGAAACCACTCGACTTCCGCGTGGTTATAGGCGAATCGGATGCCGCCGCAGCCATGCCAACTGACATACTGGTTGGTCAACTCTTCCAGTCGGGGATAGAGTCGGACGCCATAATCGTGAATTTTCGCCATATTGTAATCGGCGATGAAGCTCGGACACTGCCCGGCGGCATGCCAGGTCGAGCCGGAGGTCAGTTCGCCCTTCTCGACCAGCAGTGTGTCGGTCCAGCCTTCCCGCGCCAAATGGTAGGCCAGTCCGGCGCCCATTACGCCGCCGCCGACAATGACGACCCGGGCTTGCCCCGGCAGGGATTTCTCACTCATAAACAACTTCCTCCAATGCCGTTGGTTTTTCTTTTCATCTGTCGACGGGGCAGCCGGATATCAAAATCCCGCCGCAACCGGGCATCCAGTTCATCGGATATATGGGAAGGGAAATGCGTGTTCAGGATTTCCCGGGTTTTTTCCTCCGCCACCTGATCCACTGGGCGGGAACCATATTCCATCCATTCAGCCGGGGTCAGGCGGTTCCCGACCTCGGGATACACATAATCGCTTTCCATTCTGGACAGGGTCGCCTGATGACCCAGAAAATGCTCGGGACCGTTCAGGCAGACATCGGCGATCGTCTCCAAGGCCAGGTTGTCATCATCGACTTCAATCCCGCGGACACTACGATTGATCGCGCCCAGCATATCATTGTCAATGGTTGCGCCGGTAAAGCTGAAACCGAGCAGGCTGCCCTGCATACCGACTGATTCATATATCAGATTGGCGCCGCTGTGACCGGACAGGGACAGGGTGTAGGCCTTCTCATAACCCGATTGCGCGTCCGGGATTTTCGAGTCGGCCATGCCAGCCGCAATGCCGGTCGGCAAATCGAGATACCGCCCCACCTGGCCGCAGGCCGCCATCAGGACCGCCTGTTCGCCGCTGCCGCCACTCATCGCGCCGGTGCGTAAATCAGAAACGAATGGCCAGGGGCCGAAGATCGCGGGGTGGCCCTTTTTGAGCAGGTTGACATAGCACAGCGCTGCCAGCGATTCCGCGCATTCCTGAACCACGGCGCCGGCCAGGGACGCGGGGCTGGTGGCCCCGGCCTGACCCGCCGCCAGCAGCAGGATCGGCATCCCGCCTTCTATGCAAACCTCCATGACCCGGCAGGCATCCGCCGCAAATCTCAGCGGCGGCACGACGAAACAGCAGGACAGGCTGGCAAACGGCCTGGCCCGCCATTGATCTTCCCCGCCAGCGATTTCAAACAGCATTTTCAAACCCTCGACCGCGTGCTCAGGCTCGACATAGCTGACCCCGCAATGCTTGGTGGTCCCGCATACCGCCGCATACGTGGTATTCAGGTCCATGACAGCGGGTTCTTCGATATCCCGCGCGACCATGCAGCGCTGGAAGAAGTGGACATGCTCGTGATGATCAATCAGGCGGGCCGCATCATACAGGTCCTGCACGGTGGATTCCCGGTAAGCCCCCGTACCAGGATACTTGTCATGGCGCTTCCATTCGTCGGCGACATGGACCGCCGCCCCCGCCGTCCCGAAATAAACCTTGTTGCCGCTCAAGCGAAGATCATGCTCCGGGGACTGTCCGTGCAACACAATGTCCCTGGCACAATTCTCCATGGTCCATTCGATCAGCTCCCGCGGGAACAACAGCCGACCGTCATCGGTATAGACCCCTCCGGCCCCGGTGACCGCTTCAATGCAGGACGGAATCGCTCTGGAAAACCCGACATTCTCCAGCAGGTCCAGCATGGATTCGTGCACCCGTTTCAACTGATCCAGGGTTAATGGCATGTATCGCCCACCGGACTGACCCGGCCTGACCGGTTTGTTTTCCTCCGCCAGAGGCGCGGCTCTCAATGCTTTCCTGGCCTCTCTACCGCCTGCTCTACGACCCATACAATGCTCCGCTGTGAAAGAATCGGTTGTGATAACAGACGATTATCAGTTATATCGACATTTTATTGCAATAATCACTTAACAGTTGATGACGATAAAAGTACAATCCATCCTTTCGATTTCGACCATAGAACCTGCGCGTGACACTCACTCAACCAGACAGTCCGAAAACCCGGACAGACGACCTGCGAATTGCCAGTATCAAAGAGGTGATCAATCCGGCGAAAATCAATGCCGAATTGCCGATAACCAACCGTTCGATCATGACAACGGTGACCACCCGGGAAGCCATCCGCAATATACTGATGGGAGACGATGACCGGCTGCTGGTCATTTCGGGACCCTGCTCAATCCATGACCCGGCCGCGGCGCTCGAATATGCCGGACGGTTACTGCCGCTGAAGGAAAAACATCAGGAGGATCTGCTCATCGTGATGCGGGTGTATTTCGAAAAGCCCCGAACCACGGTCGGCTGGAAAGGACTGATTAACGACCCGGACCTGGATGATACCTTCGATATCAACAAGGGATTGCGGACTGCGAGAAAGCTGTTGCTTGACCTGAACGATATGGGGGTTCCGGCGGGCACCGAATATCTGGATATCATCACTCCGCAGTATGTCGCCGACCTGATTTCATGGGGAGCGATCGGCGCCAGAACCACGGAAAGCCAGGTGCACCGGGAATTGAGTTCAGGGCTGTCCTGCCCGGTCGGATTCAAGAACGGAACCAACGGCAACCTGGATATTGCGGTGGACGGATTGCGGGCCGCCGCCCGGCCCCACCATTTCCTGTCGCTAACCAAATCCGGACAATCCGCCATTTTCACAACCACCGGCAACCTGGATTGCCATATCATCCTGCGCGGCGGAAAATCGCCGAACTATGACCGGCAAAGCGTGAATGAGGCGTGTGACAAACTGGCCGCAGCCGGCCTGAGACCCCGGTTGATGATTGATTTCAGTCATGCCAACAGCAAAAAAGTGCATGAAAACCAGGTGGGAGTCTGTGCCGATGTGGCCGGACAGATCGCGTCTGGAGACCAGAGAATCACCGGCGTCATGATTGAAAGCCATCTGGTGGCCGGTCGCCAGGACGTGATTGACGGACAGGCGAAGACGTATGGCCAGAGTATCACCGACGCCTGTACCGACATCGACACGACTGCAAAGATGCTGGCTGAGCTTGCCGACGCCGTTCAACAACGCCGCAACGTATGAGGACACTGTTCAACCGCGCGATTTCAGATTGCCCCGACCCGGTTACCCGAATTCACCAGGATTTAATCAGGATTCAACATGATCAGACCCCATGCCTCCGATGAACTGCGCCCGCTTTATGTCCGTAATGCCGGGAAGAGACAGAGCCTTGAAACCCGGGCTCTCGCGCTGGACAGTGTACTGCTGAGTTCCGCTGGGGCGGCCAACGCCGTTATGCTGGGAGCGGGCTACTTCACGCCGCTTGCCGGATTCATGAACAAGGCGGACAGCATGAGCGTCGCCAGCCGCATGCGGACCACGGACGGATTGTTCTGGCCAACGCCGGTGGTTTGCCTGGTTGAAGATGCCGGGCATATTGAAGTCGGACAGACCATCACGTTACTGGACCCGAATGTGGAGGGCCACCCCGCCCTGGCGGTCATGCAGGTCAACGGCATCGAATCCATGTCGGAAGACGACATGGCGGAAATCTGTGAACAGGTTTACCGCACACGGGACCGGAAGCACCCCGGAGTCGCTGAATTTCTCGCCCAGGGCAGGACCCTGTTGTCCGGACCGATACAGGTTCTCAATTTCAGTTATTTCAAGACCGTGTTTTCACAAACGTTCCGCACCGCCTATGAAATCCGGGACCAGATTGAAGCCAATGGCTGGAACCGGGTGGTCGCGTTCCAGACCCGCAACCCGATGCATCTGGCGCATGAGGAATTATGCCGGATCGCGATGCAAAGAGTCGAAGCGGACGGCTGCGTCATCCACATGCTGCTGGGCAAACTCAAACCCGGAGATATTCCAGCCGATGTCCGGGACGCCGCGATCCGGACCATGGTTGAAAACTACTTTCCAGCGAATACCATGATGGTTGCCGGATACGGCTTCGACATGCTCTATGCCGGACCCAGGGAAGCGGCGCTGCATGCTATTTTCCGCCAGAACATGGGCGCCACCCATTTCATCATAGGCCGCGATCACGCCGGCGTCGGCGACTATTACGGCGCTTTTGACGCCCAGACCATTTTCGATGAAGAAGTCCCGTCGGGAGCGCTGGAGATCGAAATATTCAACGCAGACCATACCGCGTACTCGAAAAAACTGAATCAGGTGGTTATGATGCGGGAAGCGCCCGATCATGAGCTGTCGGATTTCATCATCCTGTCGGGAACCCGGGTCCGGGAAATGCTGTCCAGGGGGATCGCCCCCCCGCCCGAATTCTCGAGGCCGGAAGTCGCCAGAATACTGATGGATTACTACCAGTCGAACCAGTGAACCAGTCCGGATAGCCCTGGAAAATCCATCCAACTCCCACCAACCCTCAATCATCCAACTCCATGCGACAATACGATACAGCCGAGCTTCAGGCCCTTGACCGCAGGCACTACATCCATCCCTTCACCGACCATACGGATATGTATAACCGGGGCGCCCGGATTATTGTCGGCGCCGAAAATATCTATATCTATGACAGCGACGGCAAAAAGTACCTGGACGGGATGTCCGGTCTGTGGTGCGTCAACATCGGTTACGGGAGAACCGAACTGGCCGAGGCGGCCAAGCTGCAGATGGAGCAATTGCCTTACTACAACAGTTTCTTTCAGACCGCCCAGTTGCCCGCGGTCGAACTTGCGGAAATGCTGGCGACCGTCACCCCGTCGCATATTAACCGGACATTCTTCGGCTGCTCGGGCTCCGATGGCAACGATACCGTAATCAGAATCGTGCGGCATTTCTGGGAATGCCAGGGCCAGCCTGACCGCAATATCGTCATCAGCCGCCACAACGCCTATCATGGCAGCACTATGGCCGGAGGCAGTCTCGGCGGCATGAAAGGAATCCACGCCCAGGGGGGAATGCCGATCCCGAACATTGAACACATTGATCAGCCTTATCACTACCGTGAAGGCGGTGACCTGGACCCGGAAGAATTCGGCCTGCAACGCGCCGCGGCGCTGGAAAGCAGGATACTCGAAGTCGGCGCCGACCGGGTGGCGGCCTTTATCGCGGAGCCGGTACAGGGCGCCGGAGGCGTGATTGTGCCGCCGGACACATACTGGCCGGAGATCAATCGAATCTGTCGAAAATACGATGTATTGCTGTGCGCGGACGAGGTCATTTGCGGGTTCGGACGCACTGGCGAATGGTTCGGTGTCGATACCTACCGTATCGAGGCCGACCTGATGACCATGGCAAAGGGGCTATCTTCCGGCTACCAGCCGGTCGGGGCGGTGATGATCGCGGACCGGGTTACCGAAGTTCTCGAAGAAAAAGGCGGCGAGTTCACGCACGGCTACACCTATTCCGGACACCCGGTGGCCTGTGCGGTGGCGCTGAAAAATATCGAAATCCTGCGCCAGGAAAGGATTATCGAGCGGGCCAGGGACACTACGATGGATTATCTTCAATCAAAAATCGCTTCTCTGGGCACACATCCACTGGTCGGCGAAACACGGGGAGTCGGCTTCCTCGGCGCTCTGGAACTGGTCAGGAACAAGGAAACAAAGGAAAAATATGACGACAAGGGCGGGG
Source organism: Candidatus Poriferihabitaceae bacterium (assembly GCA_965214205.1). Taxonomy (GTDB): domain Bacteria; phylum Pseudomonadota; class Gammaproteobacteria; order Arenicellales; family Poriferihabitantaceae. Next base: position 2,144,400 of record OZ243941.1, read on the forward strand.
CCGCCATCGTCTGCCGTGACGTGAGCATGAAAAACGGGCTGGTCATGCGCGCCATCGGGGACACAATGGTGATCTGTCCTCCGTTAATCATCAGCCGGGCGCAAATAGATGAACTTCATGACCTGGCCCGGATCAGTCTCGACGAAACCCTGCAAATTCTGGATAATTAACCCTTATTCCATTCACCCTGGCGCAGATTAGCGGATAATTCAGATGGCTGCGAGCAAAACGGGCCCCGCCGAAAATGGACAAATCCGCCAGATCGACAATGTCGATCATATCTATTTCGATGGCTACTGGATTCGTTACTACGAACCACCCGGGGAATCTCTCTCTGAAAAGAAGAAACTGCTTGATGCCCTGACCCGCAGGACCTTCCATCATACCGAGCCCGGCATCAATACCCCCGGCGATAAACTCGATGAAGTCAGGCTGGCCTGGGAGCGGGAAACCGATGAGCAGCGCAAGCGGGTCAACGCTGCAATGCTGGCCGGCGCCCTGTTCAACCGAGCGACCGACATATTCACCACCATCGTGGACCTGGAACAACGCGGCATTCATGTCACCCCGGACGATGCTCTGATGCGCCAGTGTTCCAGTTGTCTGTCCGAAGCGCTGTCCCTGAGCGGCAACGTCAAGCACCATAGCGGCGAGGAAGGCGTCGATGAACTCTGGGGGGAGCCGGTCAAGGTATTTACCATGTCGATGTCCGATTATTATTGCAGCCGCTATCGAAAAATCGCGCAGGCGATGCGCGATATCGACCAGATCGGGATGGAGATCAAACGATCCATCTGCTGTCTGGAGTGGTTCACAGGTTCCGGGGAACTGATCGACGATTTCATCCTGATCGCGAAAAATGAAAGCGAAATCCTGCGCAGCGACCCGGATTATCTGACCATCTGGCCGGAGTTTGTCGCGGACGGCGAAAAGATACTGAATTTCCGGGCGAATATTCCGGTGAGCGCGTCCTCCAAACTGGAACGCCATATCAAACACGGTACCCGGCTGCTCCAGGACGGCAAGGAATTGATCACCTGGATATCCAATGTTCGTGTGCCCATGCCGGTCAGCGCCGCCTGCTATCTGAGAAAATGCGCAACTTACCGGGAAAGCACGAAGCAATTTTTACCGGCGTCCTGATCCCCTGCCCCAATACTCGACATGACCTTCAACCGAATCCGGCCTTTGAGGCTAATGGCCTGATCGAATGCCCGATAAATTCTTCACAGTGGATGATGCGCGCGCGGCGGCGAAGCGGCGCCTGCCGACGATCATATTCGATTATATCGACGGGGCGGCGGGGGATGAAATCGCGGCCAGCCTGAATCGCGAGCGGCTCGAACAAATTCGCTTGCAGCCGCGGGTATTGCTCAATGTGGAAAACCGTAACCTGAAAAAAACATGCCTGGGCCGCGAATGGGACCGGCCGTTCGGAATTGCCCCGATGGGCATGTGTGATCTCTCCTGGCCCGGCGCCGATAAAATGCTGGCGGCGGCGGCGAACCGGTACAATATTCCGGTGGGACTGTCCACGATGGCCTCCAGCAGCATTGAAGTCACCCGGCGGCGCGCCGGCGAATGCGCCTGGTTTCAACTGTACGTGGGCCAGTCCGAGGAAATCGGCTTTGACATGGTCCGGCGCGCCGAAGAAGCGGGCTACGACACACTCATCCTGACAGTCGATGTGCCGATGGTCGCGGTGCGCCCGCGCGAACAGCGCAATGGCTTTCAGGCTCCGTTAAAAATCGGGGTCAAACAGTTTCTGGATTTTGCGATCCACCCCGGATGGTCTATTTCGACGCTGCTGAAAGGCGTGCCGAAATTGGCCAACTCTGGCAATGCCAGCGGGAAAATTGTCCGCAACGAGAGCCGCGGCAAGGTGGACCTGCAATTTCTCGACCGTCTGCGCGCCCGCTGGAAAGGCAGTCTGGTGGTCAAGGGAGTGCTGTCAGCGGACGATGCCGCGCTCATCCGGGAGGCCGGGGTGGACGCGATTTACGTATCCAATCATGGCGGCCGCCAACTCGACGGCGCTCCTGCGGCAATCGGGGCGCTGCCGGCAATCCGGGCAGCCGTTGACGACCACTGCACTATCATTTTCGACAGCGGCGTCCGCAGCGGCGAATCCATTGTCAAAGCGCTCGCGCTCGGCGCTGATTTCGTGATGCTGGGACGACCGTTCCTGTATGCCATCGGCGGCGGTGGGGAACGCGGCCTGGATGATGTCATGGATGTCCTGACCAGCCAGGTCGATACGACACTGGCGCAGATCGGCAGGCCGGATATCAATGATGTGGACCGCAGCGTGGTGATCGGGGCTGTCTGATGAAAGTACGCGGCGGCACATTACTGGCGCGGGCCTTGCAGGAAAAAGGCGTTACCCGGGTTTTCACCCTGAGCGGCGGGTTTTGCAATCCCGCGCTGGAAGGATTCATGCAATGCGGCATTGCGGTGATGAATGCTCCGCATGAACAGGTGGCCGGGCATCTGGCCGACGGCTACACACGGATTACCCGCAACCCCGCTGTCTGCCTGGTCGGACCGGAAGGCTTTGCCAATGCCGTTCCGGCCATGATGGAAGCCTGGGGGGAACGCTCCCCGGTTATTTTCATCACCGGTTCGAGCACATTGAAGCGGCAGGGAAGCGGCGGCTTCAAGGAAATTGACGATGTCGCTATCGCGGCTCCACTGACCAAATACAGCGCATCGGTAACCGACGGCGAGCGTATGTCGGAATTTGTGGACCGCGCCTGGAAAATCGCGGTCAGCGGCTATCCGGGAGCGGTCCATTTGAGTGTGCCGGTGGACATCATGTTCAGTTCATACCCGGAAAACGCGATGCGTGACGAACGCCCGTTCGACCGCGCCGCGAAGAGACCGCCGCGCGCATGGCCGTGCCCGGATGATTTGTCCGAAATACTGAATGTAATCCGCAACGCCGACAAACCGATACTCATTGGTGGGCACGGGGTATGGTGGTCGCGGGCCGAATCCCGACTTGAAAACACCGCCCGCCTGCTCGGCATCCCGGTTTTCAATGTGCCGTACCATCAAAAACTTCTGGGCGAGGAGCGCCACGCCTATATGGGGCTGGCCGACATCCATCAGTACGCCCCGTCCGGATTCGCCCTGCGCGAGTCGGATGTCGTCATCATGGTAGGGGCGCGGCTCGACAATCAGATGAATTTCGGGAATCCGCCGCTGTTCCCCGAATCGACCAAGCTGATCTGCGTCAACGGTTCGCATGAAGAAATCAACTTCAACCGGGCGGCCGATCACGTACTGCTGAGTGACCCCGCCGCGTTCTTCGATGCGCTGAAGACGCTGGCGCCTTTCAGTCGGGACTGGTTGGACGCCAACCGGCAAAAACGGGGGCAATGGGTGGAACAGACGATAGCCGAACTTCCCCAACTGGACGGTGACCGGATTCATCCCCTGCAACTGGCTCTTGACGTGCAGACCGCTATGGAAGAGCGGGACTGTCTGGTGATTGACGGCGGCAACACCCATTTCTGGTCGGAAATCGCGATCAATATCGCGGGCTGGAAAGGCCAGAAACTCGACAATGTCCTGCATCCCGGCAGTTTCAGCATGCTCGGTGTTGGTGTCCCGTTCGCCACCGCCGCCAAACTGGATAATCCGCGGCGCAATGTCGTGGTCATCAGCGGAGACGGGGCATTCCTGTCCGGCGGCTCCAGCCTGGAAGCCTCGTTTCAGGAAAACCTGCCGATTGTCGTGGTCATCGACAACAACGGCGGTCTGGATTGCATCTCCCAGCAACAGGAACGCCTGTTCGCCAACCGGAAACATTTCGCCACGGATTTTCGCGATATCCCCTTCCACACGATGTTCGAAGGCCTCGGAGGATATGGTGAACTGGTGGAACAACGCCAGCAGATTGTGCCTGCGGTCAGGCGGGCGATCGCCAGCGGCAAAACCGCCTGCGTGAATGTCAGGACAGTCGGACATATCAGCCCGATTGTGCTGGCCACAACCAGTAAACGGGACAAGGCATCCATCGAATAACCGGCGATGACAACCGTTTCCTCGCATATTCTCGATTCGGTCACGGGCGGTTCGGCGGCGGAAATTCGCGCCCGGCTTTTTCACTGTGACGGAGACGCCGGCAAAACACTGGTATTTGACGTTTTCGCCGATACGGACGGCCGGATTTGTGAATCAGTCGATTCAGGCGCCGGGGGCGGCGACTACGAACTGGTCCTGCATAGCGCCGATTATTTTTCCCGCTCCATGCCGAACATGAATGACCCGTCCATCGTCCAGACCGTGGTAGTGCGCTTTACCATGCCCGCCGCTGCAACGCGCTGCCACATACCGGTCATGTTATCCCCGCATTCGTATTCGGTCTGGTGGTCGCGGTGACCACGCCCAGACTGCTGGTATCGCGCCGGATACGGGCGACTCCGTATACGCCGCGGATCGAATCGCTCGGCGTTTCGGGCTACTCGGTGGTCAATCACACGATTCTGCCAAAAGGGTTTCGCCGGTCTGTCGCCGAGGATTACTGGCACCTGAAGGAACATGTGCAACTCTGGGATGTGGGCTGCCAGCGTCAGGTTGAGCTACGCGGCCCGGACGCCGCCTGGCTGACGCAATTCATGACGCCGCGCGACCTGCGCCGGGCACAGCCGGGACAGTGCCTGTATGCGCCGATGGTTGATGACCGGGGCGGTATGCTGAATGACCCCGTGATCCTGAAGCTGGCCGAAGATCATTTCTGGCTGTCTATCTCCGACTCCGACCTATTGTTGTGGACAAAGGGGCTGGCGACCGGCATGCGCCTCAACGTCGTGATTGATGAACCGGATGTCTGGCCCCTGTCGGTGCAAGGGCCGAAATCCGATGAATTGATGGCCCGTATTTTTGGCGATACGGTGCGCGATATCCGCTACTTCCGGTTTGAAAAACTCGAATTTCGCAAACATTCACATATCGTGGCCCGGTCAGGTTACAGTAAACAGGGCGGTTTTGAAATCTACCCCGCGAAACCGGCATTGGGGCTGGAGTTGTGGGACGCTTTATGGAAGGCGGGTTCCGACCTGGATATCGCTCCGGGCAGTCCGAATCTGATCGAACGGGTCGAAAGCGGACTGCTGTCCTACGGCAACGACATGACCCGAGAAAACAATCCGCTTGAATGCGCGCTCGACCGTTTCTGCCAGTTGGATGGCTCGATTGATTTTATCGGACTGGATGCGCTGAAGAAAATCGCCTCTGACGGAGTCCGCCAGATCATTCGCGGCGTATTGTTTGACGGTGACCCCTGCCCACCGTGCCAAAAACCCTGGTTGGTCCTGTCCGACATGCGGCCAGTCGGAGCGGTGACTACCGCAATCTGGTCGCCGCGCTTCAAAAGCAATGTGGCATTGGCGATGATTCATAAAGACCACTGCCTGCCGGACACCCGCGTCCGGGTACAGATTCCGGGGCATGGCGTCCGCTCCGGGCAGGTTATGTCACTGCCATTTTCCAACCCGTAATGAGCGGCAACAGCCTTTGCCCAAACCGGAACAAGCCGGATAAGTGGTATTTCCCGGTCGTATTCCCGGCGAACAACTCCACTTGTTTTTATGTTATGTTTCGCCTTCGCGGTTGTGTCAATTTTATTTATGGTCAGTTAAGGATGAGGCGGTGAATTGATGAGTGAGCCCTCCCTGTTGAAAAGAACCCGGCTATACGGGCTGCACCTTGAAGCGGGCGCGCAAATGGCCCCTTTCGCCGGTTATGATATGCCGGTGCGATACCCGTCAGGAATCATCCAGGAGCATCTTCATACCCGCGGGCAGGCCAGTCTGTTCGATGTGTCCCACATGGGGCAGATTTGCGTTTCCGGGGCGAATGCCGCAACCCTCCTGGAATCGCTGATACCGGCAGATCTCGTTTCCCTCGCCGTCGGCAAACAGAAATACGGCCTGCTGTTAAATGAAAACGGCGGAATTATCGACGATTTGATGGTTGCCCGCACTGCACAGACAGAGTTTATTCTGGTAGTGAACGCATCTTGTAAGGCCAATGATTTCAGTCATTTAAGGTATAAACTTGGCAAAGATACTCACATAAGTTTCCTGCGCGACCGGAGTTTGCTGGCGTTGCAGGGACCAAAATCTTCAGACGTGATGAACCGATTAGGACATGACCTGTCCAATATGGGGTTCATGTCAGTCAGAGAAATAACTCTGGATGGCATGCCGTGCCTGTTTTCCCGCTCTGGATATACTGGAGAAGACGGCTTCGAAATCAGCATGAATCACGATCATGCCGTTGCGCTCGCCGAGTTGCTTTTGTCCAGCCCGGATGTGGCGTGGGCCGGGCTTGGCGCCCGGGATTCATTGCGAATGGAAGCGGGTCTGCCACTGTATGGTCATGAAATCACAAATGACACCACGCCGGTGGAAGCGGGTCTGTCCTGGGCGATTCCAAAAGCCAGGAGAGCGCAGGGAGAACGCGCCGGAGGATTCCCGGGAGATCACGTCATTTTGCCACAGATCCCCCGGCAGGTTTCCCGATTGCTGGTTGGATTACAACCCGTTGGCAGGATGCCGGTCAGACAGGGCGCGATGATCGAAGATGGCAATGGCAACACGGTCGGGACAGTAACCAGCGGGGGATTCAGCCCCAGTATGGGGAAGCCGGTTTGCATGGGTTATGTTGACCTGAAATATGCAAACCCGGCGGACATTGACGACATTGACGCGAAACACGGCTCCGAACGACCCGAACTGTATGCAGTGGTCCGCAACAAGCGCCTGCCTGTACGGGTAACCCGGCTGCCTTTTGTCAAACGGAACTACTACCGGAAACCATAGTCCGGATTATTATTATTTTGTAATCACTGATGAAAAACACATTAACTGGCAAACGAAGAGGATTGAAATGACAACTAAATTTACCGATGATCATGAATGGGTGCGTCAGGAAAATGACCTGATCGTGGTCGGAATCACCGATTTTGCCCAGCAACAACTAGGGGAAGTCGTATACATAGAACTCCCGGACCTTGCGCGTGAACTGGCACAGGGGGAAGAGGCTGCCGTCATCGAGTCAGTCAAGGCCGCGGCAGAACTCAAATCGCCGTTAAGCGGTGTCGTCACCGAGGTCAATGAGACACTGGCGGATACTCCGGAAACAATTAACGATGACCCGGACGGAGAAGGCTGGGTATACAAGATGAAACCGAACGACCGCTCCGAACTCGATGGATTGATGGACCTCAGCGCTTACCAATCTTTTGTTGAATCACTTGAGTAAACCCCGCCGGAATCGGGCTGAAAGCCTGGAACTTCACTATTCAACTACAAATCCTTACAAAGACCCGCCATGTCCAAAGCAGATGATTTCACCACTCGCCATATCGGCCCCCATCCCGATCATATTGCCCGGATGCTGGAAACGCTTGGGCTGGAATCCCTGGATGAACTGATTGAACAGACCATTCCCGAGTCCATTCGCAGTCAAAGTGAATTTGATCTGCCCCGCTCCCTGAGTGAAAACCGGCTGAACAAATTGGGTCGGCAAATCGCGTCCGGCAATACGTTAGCTGTTTCGATGATCGGGCTGGGTTATTACGGAACGGTCACTCCGCCCGTAATCCGTCGGAACGTCATGGAAAACCCGGACTGGTACACCGCATACACGCCTTATCAACCCGAAATCAGTCAGGCCCGCCTCGAAATCCTGATTACCTTTCAGCAGATGATCATGGATCTCACCGCAATGGAACTGGCCAACGCCTCTTTGCTGGATGAGGCCACTGCCGCCGCCGAGGCCATGATGATGGGGCTTCGGGTATCAAAGAACAAATCAAATCGGTTTTTTGTTGATCAGGAGTGTCTCCCCCAGACCATTGCAGTCATACAGACCCGCGCCGAACCATTAGGGGTAGAGGTCGTGGTGGGGGATTACCAGGTTGATATAGAACAGGGCGGGTTTTTCGCGGGACTGCTCCAGTATCCCGCCGCGTCCGGCCAGATACGGGACTACACAACCGCGATTGGTCAACTGAAATCACAAAACGCGGTAGTCGTGATGGCGGCTGACCCGCTGGCTTTGACCTTATTGAAACCTCCGGGGGAAATGGGGGCAGACATCGTCATAGGCAGTACCCAGCGTTTCGGGGTGCCGATGGGATTCGGCGGCCCGCATGCCGCTTACATGGCTACCCGTGAAAAATATAAACGCCTGTTGCCGGGGCGTCTGATCGGCGCCACCATTGACGCAAATGGCAATCTGGCTTACCGCATGGCGCTACAAACCCGGGAACAGCATATCCGGCGCGACAAGGCGACCAGCAATATCTGCACCTCACAGGTTCTGTTGGCCGTCATGGCCACGGTCTATGCCATGTATCATGGTCCCGAGGGTCTGACCCGGATAGCCAAAAACATCAACCGGATGGCGCGGGCGGTGGGGCGGGGGCTTACCGGCCTGGGCTTTGAAATAAGCCATCGTCATTTCTTCGACACCATTGTGGTACGAACCCGGAACCAGGCCCGAATGATTCTGGACAAGGCTGAACAAGCGCGCTACAACCTTCGTTTGATTGACGACAACCACATCGGCATCAGCCTGGACGAGACCCTTTCACGGGAAAAGGTGTCTGGCTTACTGGAGGTCTTTGAGGGCGTAACTCCAGGACGAGTCAAGGGCGACCTGTTCAACATTGATCTGGAGCCGTCTATCCCGCAGTCACTACAGCGAACCAGTGATTTCCTGACGCACCCGATATTTCATCGCTACCGCTCGGAAACAGAATTCATGCGTTACCTGCGCAAGACGGCCAGCAAGGATATTACTCTGGCGCGCGCCATGATCCCTTTGGGGTCGTGTACGATGAAGCTCAACGCCGCCAGCGAAATGGAACCCATATCGAACCCGCTTTTCGCGCATATCCACCCCTTCGCTCCGGCCAAACACACCAAAGGCTACCACCGCATTATCAACCGCCTGGATTCGATGCTGTGCCAACTCACCGGATTCGACGGGTTTTCCTTTCAACCCAACGCCGGTTCCCAGGGAGAATACGCCGGACTGTTGTGTATTCGAGCCTGGCATCGCTCACACGGCGATACCCAAAGAATGACCTGCCTGATTCCGTCTTCGGCTCATGGCACCAACCCGGCCAGCGCCGTCATGGCGGGGATGAAAGTGGTCGTGGTCAAATGCGACAATCAGGGTAATATTGATCTTGACGATTTCAGGGACAAGGCGGAACAACACAGTCAGGTTCTGGCTGCCACTATGGTGACCTACCCTTCGACCCATGGCGTATTCGAGGAGTCCATTCGCGAAATCTGCGAGATCGTCCACTCCAATGGCGGACAGGTATACATGGATGGCGCCAATATGAATGCGATGGTCGGTATCTGTCGCCCCGCTGAAATCGGCGCGGATGTGATGCACCTGAATCTGCACAAGACTTTTGCCATACCACATGGTGGTGGTGGCCCCGGCATGGGCCCGATCGGAGTCAAAAAACACCTGCTGCCCTTTCTGCCCGACCATCCGGTAGTCAGTTGCAATCGCGGCGGCTCCAGTTCTATGGGAACCGTTTCGGCGGCTCCCTGGGGGTCACCACTGATATTGCCTATCTCATGGGCTTATATGAGACTACTCGGCAAACAGGGACTGAAACGCTCCACTCATGTAGCTATCCTGAACGCTAACTATATCGCCCACCGTCTGGACCCCTGTTTCCCGGTTGTCTATAAAGGGGCGAATGGCCGGGTAGCTCACGAATGCGTGATTGATCTGGCGCCGATCAAGGCACGCAGTGGCATTACAGTCGAAGATGTCGCCAAGCGTCTGATTGATTATGGATTCCACGCCCCCACCATGTCCTGGCCGGTACCCGACTCCTTCATGATCGAACCCACAGAGAGCGAATCCCTGGAAGAAATTGATCGTTTTTGCAATGCCTTGATCCAGATTCGGGAGGAAATCAGGGAAATAGAAAACGATCCGGCGCTGCGGGGAAACAACCTGTTGACCCATGCGCCTCACGCCTGGCATCTGCTGATCAACGATGACTGGGATCGCCCCTATTCACGGCAACGCGCATTCTTCCCCACCCCGGAAACACGCGACAACAAATTCTGGCCACCGACAGGACGGGTGGATCAGGTTTATGGCGATAGAAATCTGGTTTGCTCCTGCCCGGCTGTGAGTGATTATGAATAATCCCAAACCCGCCACCAATCCGCCGAAAAAAATCATACAGGGCGAAAAGCTGCGGGGCGCGGATAAAATGGCGCGTATCCCGATTCGGGTCGAGCCGGTTCCCAGAGAGAAACTCCTGCGTAAGCCGCGATGGATCCGGGCCAGCTTCACCGGCACCCCGGAAGTCGTCGCATTAAAGAAAATACTGAGGTCGAAAGGATTGCATACCGTTTGCGAGGAAGCGGCCTGCCCCAATCTGGGAGAATGTTTCGGCAACGGCACGGCCACCTTCATGATCATGGGAGACATCTGTACCCGCAGATGTCCATTTTGTGATGTCGGGCATGGCCGTCCGAACCCGTTGGATGCGGCAGAACCGGAAAATCTCGCGCAAACCGTTGCCGCGATGAAACTGCAATATGTCGTGATCACCTCGGTTGATCGCGATGATCTGCGCGATGGTGGCGCCAGCCATTTTGTGGACTGTATCCAGGCAGTGCGAACATACAGCCCGCAAACCCGAATCGAAATACTGACTCCGGATTTCAGGGGCAGAATGGAGAAAGCGGTCGATATTCTGGCCCGCGCGCCGAGCGATGTTTTCAATCATAACCTGGAAACTGTCCCCCGGCTCTACCGGGAAGTCCGCCCAGGCTCCGATTATCAATATTCTCTTGATCTCTTGCAGCGAGTCAAGCATCGCCACCCGGAGTTACCGACCAAATCCGGCCTGATGCTGGGATTGGGCGAATCCAGGGCAGAAGTCATTGAGGTCATGGAAGATCTGGTAAATCACCAGGTTGACATGCTGACTCTCGGACAATATCTGCAACCGGGCATCCACCATCTTCCGGTGCGCCGGTACTGGCATCCTGACGAATTCGACTCTCTCCGGGAGGTGGCGGAAGCAATCGGCTTCTCCAACGTCGCCTCCGGCGCCATGGTGAGGTCATCGTACCACGCGGACTTGCAGGCAAGAAATTATGCATGACTATGTATAATTAAAATGTATGTCTGATTGAAATTATGTATAATCCGATTGAGTTTGGCTATGATAGCCGCACGACTGAATACAATCTAAACTATAACTTTAAACTGTAACTTTTAGGAGAACGTAACGTTATGAAATTTACCAAATCCGCAGCGCTAATCGCTGCGTCATCACTGATTACAATGACTGCCCAGGCTGGCACACTGGAAGATGTGCAGGCCAGAGGAGAGTTGAACTGTATCGTCACGACAGGTCTGGCAGGTTTTGCGGCGCCGGACGCAAACGGGCGTTGGGACGGCTTTGATGTCGGCTTTTGCCGCGCGGTAGCCGCCGCTGTTCTGGGAGATGGCGAGAAAGTCAAATTCGTTCCTTCAACCGGAAAAACCCGTTTTACACTATTGAACTCAGGCGATGGCGATATTCTGTTCCGTAATACGACCGAAACCCTGAGCCGTGACGTTGACCTCAAGCTGACCTTCCTGCCAGTCAACTATTACGATGGACAGGGCTTCCTGATCAGGAAGAATATGGGAATAACATCCGCAACACAACTGGATGGCGCTTCGGTTTGTATCCAGACCGGCACGACCACAGAGTTGAACCTGGCCGACTATTTCCGTATCAATGGCATGGGCTATGAGCCGGTAGCTATCGAAACCAACGAAGAGGGCATCGCCAACTATTCCGCCAATCGTTGCGACCTGTATACAACAGACGCATCCGGTCTGGCTTCCACCCGCGCCGCTCTGGAAGACCCTTCAGCGCACATGATTCTGCCTGAAATCATCTCCAAGGAGCCACTGGGTGGAGCCGTTCGCCATGGTGACGATGAGTGGGCTGATATTGGCAAATGGGTGGTCAACGCAATCATCATTGCCGAAGAACTGGGTATTACCTCAGCCAATGCCGGTGAAATGGCAATGGAAGCGGGCGACAATCCAAGCATTAACCGACTGCTCGGCACTGAAGGCAATATGGGCGAAATGCTGGGGCTGGATGCACAATGGGCGCTTCGCGCAATTCAGGCCGGTGGTAACTACGCTGAACTGTTCAACAAGAATATCGGCCCGGACACCCCCCTTGCCCTGGAGCGCGGTCTGAACGCTTCCTGGAAGGATGGTGGCATCCTGTATGCAGCTCCCATTCGTTAATCGAACCGGGAGAGTCCACCGGACTTAAGACAACCAAAAAGGGGCACTGTTACAGTGCCCCTTTTTTTATTAAAAGCACATTACAATGAATGAAATAGCGCTGCCTCGGCAAAACGCCCTTTCCCGTCTGTGGAATAACAAGGAAGCGCGTTCAGTCATTATCCAGATTATTGCAGTTGTACTGATCTTCGGTTTCTTTGCCTATCTGATACGAAACGCCGTAGTCAATCTGGAGGCTCTTGGCAAGGGATACAGCTTTGGTTTCCTGACCCAGCCTTCCAACTACGACATCAATCAGCATTTTATTGAATACAGTTCCCGATCATCCCATTTGCGCGCGATGGCGGTGGGTATTCTCAACACCCTGCTGGTCGCCGTATGCGGGCTGGTTCTGGCCACCATTCTGGGCTTTGTCCTGGGTGTATTACGCCTCTCCAAGAACTGGCTGACCAACAAACTGGCTTATGTTTATATCGAGTACGTAAGGAACGTACCCGTTCTGCTCCACATCCTTCTGATTCATGGCGTTATCGTTTATAGCCTGCCGGTTCCGAAGCAGGCTATCAGTCTGAACGATGCCGCGTTTTTAACCAATCGTGGATTCGTTACACCCAAACCACTTTTTGAACCCTTGTTCTGGATTGTCGCCGGACTGGCCGTTGCGGGCATTCTTTTCAGTCTGTGGTTTATCCGACATGCTAAAAAAGTGCAGGATCAGACCGGGAGCCATTACCCGGTATTCTGGATAAACCTCGGCGCGATAGTCGGGCTACCTCTGCTCATGTATTTTGTGCTGGGCAGCCCGATCACCTGGGATACTCCAGAGTTGAAAGGCTTTAATTTTGCCGGCGGGATGGTTCTTCGACCGGAGTTTATCGCTCTCTGGCTTGCGCTATCGCTCTATACCGCCGCTTTCATCGGCGAGATTGTGCGCGCTGGCATCCTCGCGGTCAATTATGGCCAGACCGAAGCCTCTTATGCGCTGGGTATCAATCGCAGCCGTACCTTGAGCCTGGTAGTCATTCCCCAGGCGCTCCGGGTGATTGTTCCACCTTTGACCAGCCAATACCTGAATCTGACGAAAAACTCCTCCCTGGCAATCGCCATCGGCTACATGGATATTGTCGCTACGATCGGCGGGATTTCCCTCAACCAGACCGGGCGGGAAATGGAGTGCATGACGATTGTTCTGTTGCTGTACCTGTGCATGTCGCTGATCATTTCTGCGGTGATGAACTGGTACAACAACCGGATCAAGCTGGTTGAACGGTAACGGACTCAAGGATACCCACCATGACCCAGAAAACATATAAGCCTGGCGAGCACCCGAACCTCCCTCCCCCGTCGAATATTATCGGCCCGGTTGCATGGATCAGAGGAAACCTGTTCTCCTCCCCCACGAACATTGTAATGACCCTTCTCGTGGCATGGTTTCTCTACAAGATACTACCCGCCGCAATTGACTGGTTATTTATCGACGCAGTCTATGTCGGCGAAAACCGGGATGAATGCAGAGCCAAAGGAGACGGCGCCTGCTGGGCGTTCATCGGTGAACGAATGAGACTGTTTGCCTACGGATTCTATCCCATTGAGGAACGCTGGCGCGTCAACCTGTCCTTTGTCCTGCTATTCGTGGCAGCGGCCGCTGTCCTGTTCGACAATTTCCCTTACCGTAAATACGGTTTGTATTTTGCGGCTGCATTTCCTTTTATCGCAGGCTGGCTCCTGATTGGCGGATACGGGCTGACCCCGGTCCCGACCGATAAATTCGGCGGCTTCATGCTGACCCTGGTGGTTGGCGTAACCGGCATTGCGTTTTCACTCCCGATAGGTATTGCGCTGGCGCTTGGGCGTCAGTCAAGACTGCCGATCATCCGGTTGTTCTGCGTCGGGTTTATCGAATTTATCCGGGGAGTTCCACTCATCACCCTGTTGTTCGTAGCCTCAACCATGTTGAGTTACTTTCTGCCACCCGGTACTTCGTTTGACCTTTTGCTACGGGTATTGATCATGGTCACTCTGTTCGCTTCGGGCTATATGGCGGAAGTCATACGGGGAGGATTACAGGCGTTACCCTCAGGTCAGATCGAAGCAGCCGATGCAATGGGGTTGAAGTACTGGCCTGCGATGCGTTTGATCGTCTTGCCTCAGGCCCTGAAAATCTCCATTCCGGGAATCGTCAATACCTTTATCGGACTATACAAGGACACCACACTGGTTCTGATCATCGGCCTGCTGGATCCGTTGGGAGTCGGACGCGCCTCCCTGGCTGACACTAAATGGACCGGCCTGTCCAATGAGGTCTATCTGTTTGTAGCTATTTTCTTCTTCATATCCTGCTTTGCAATGGCAAGGTACTCCCTGTATCTCGAAAACAAACTGCAAACCGGACATAAACGATGAGCCTGGGCAATGATCGGAAAGGCAACCTAACTCTGGCGGGAATCTGACAATGAACGAACAAACATCCACGATGGAAAACACCGGACAACCTGAATACGCCATCGTCATCAAAGCCATGCACAAATGGTACGGCGAATTTCATGTGCTCAAAGACATCAACCTGAACGTAACCCGCGGAGAGAAGATAGTCATCTGTGGACCGTCCGGGTCGGGCAAGTCAACAGTCATTCGTTGTATCAACCGACTGGAGGAGCATCAACAGGGCGACATCATTGTCGATGGGGTTGAATTAACCAACGACCTCAAGAAAATCGAGCTGGTAAGACGGGAAGTGGGCATGGTGTTTCAGCATTTCAACCTGTTTCCGCACTTGACCGTGCTGGAAAACTGTACACTGGCCCCGATCTGGGTACGCAAGACGCCAAAGGCAGAGGCGGAAGATGTCGCAATGCAGTTCCTGGAAAGAGTGAAAATCCCCGAACAGGCGAATAAGTACCCGGGACAGCTTTCCGGTGGTCAGCAACAACGGGTCGCTATCGCCCGCAGCCTGTGCATGAAACCGCGCATTATGCTTTTCGACGAGCCTACCTCAGCGCTTGACCCTGAAATGATCAAGGAAGTGCTGGATGTCATGATTGAGCTGGCTGGCGAAGGAATTACCATGTTGTGCGTCACTCACGAGATGGGGTTTGCCAAAACTGTTGCCGACCGGGTTATTTTCATGGATGGCGGAGAAATCATCGAAGAAAACAATCCGAACGAATTCTTCGACAACGCACAACACGAACGCACCAAGCTGTTTCTCAGCCAGATTCTCGAACACTAGCCATTCCTGTGCCCAAGCCCCCGTCCCCCTTGACAAGCGGGAATCCACAACCCGGCATGCCACGCTCCAACCGGCCTCATCCGCTGTAACCCATCTCTATGCGTATACTTATAATTGAAGACGACCAGAAAACTGCGTCATATATACAAAAAGGACTGGTGGAAGCAGGCCATGAAGTCGATATTGCCTCCAGTGGCGACTCCGGCTTCACTCTGGCCAGAGACGGTGACTACCAGGCATGGATCGTCGACCGGATGCTGCCGGTCATGGATGGTCTTACCATCGTCTCGAACCTACGGCAACAAAACAATCATACCCCGGCATTGATATTGAGCGCCCTGGGCGATGTCAACGACCGGGTTGAAGGATTGAACGCGGGCAGTGACGACTACCTGACCAAACCATTCTCCTTTTCAGAACTGCTGGCGCGCCTTGAAGCGTTGTTTCGAAGAGCCGCGGTCGAAACTCCGGAAACCATCCTCGTTGCGGGCGACCTGGTGATGGACCTGCTGGGCAGAGAGGTAAAACGCGGGGACAGCGTGATAGACCTCCAGCCCCGTGAATTTCGCCTGCTCGAATACCTGATGAGACACAGCAACCAGGTAGTGACACGGACCATGTTGCTGGAAAATGTCTGGGACTATAAATTCGACCCACAAACCAATGTCATTGATGTGCATATCAGCCGGTTGCGCGGCAAAATAGACAAGAATTTCGACATCCCCCTACTCAATACCGTCCGTGGAACGGGCTACATCCTGCGTGCAGAAAAGACATAACCTTTTTCACAGCTATACGCTTCGACTGGCGTTGCTGTACGCCTTCATTTTCAGCGCATCAACCCTTCTGCTGTTCTACTTTTTCTACATATTCACGGTCTCATACATGACCGAGCAGACGGACAATACAATCCAGGCTGAGATCCAGGGTCTGGCCGAGCGCTATGATCAGGAAGGTCTGCAAGGGCTAACTGAACTGATCGCTGAACGAATCAACCGGCAGCAAGCCACAGGAAACTCGATCTATCTACTGGCCACTTTTACTTTGCAACCCCTGGTGGGAAATCTGGACAGATGGCCGAAAAATGCCTCCGTCAACAACGACTGGATTGAATTCGGGCTTGAAATCAACGAGCAGACCAATGAAACCCACCTCGCCCGGGCCAAGATATTTCGACTCCCCGGTCAATACGGCCTGCTTGTAGGCCGCGATATCCATCAGCTTGTCGAGGCGAAACAGCGTATTGTGCAGGCGCTGACCTGGGGATTGGCGATCATGGTTCTGCTGGCATTGGTCGGTGGGCTGCTGCTCAGCCGCAGAACCGTCCGTAAGATCGAGCGAATCAACCAGACGGCGCGGGCGATCATGTCCGGGGATTTATCCAGACGGGTACCCGACACCGGCCGCAACGACGATTTCGACCAGCTCGCGGCCAACCTCAATCAGATGTTTGATCGAATCCAGATGCTGATGGAGGATATAAAAAGAGTATCGGACAACATCGCCCACGATTTGAGAACCCCCCTGACCCGCCTGCGTCAGCATCTGGAAGAAGCCAGATTGCGGGAAGACCTCTCACCCGAAGCGGCGACGAAGCTGGAGCAATCCATACAGGAGGCGGATTCCCTGCTGACCACCTTCAACGCGTTACTGCGTATTGCCAGAATTGAATCCAGACAGGTCAAGGCCGGCTTCAGCCAGGTCGATTTTCACACACTGCTGGCAGACATCGTCGAGTTCTATGAACCGCTCAGTGACGAAAAGCGGCAGAATCTGGAAGCCCGGCTGGATACCGGCATTCTGTCTGCCGGCGACCGCGACCTGCTGTTTCAGGCGATTGCCAATGTCATCGAAAATTCCATCAAGTACACCCCCGATCACGGCGCTATTTCAGTGACCCTGACACGAGAGGATGATCAGTTGATCATCGCCATCACGGACAACGGACCGGGGATTCCCGATTCAGAGAAGGGAAAAGTCTTCCGCCGCTTCTACCGCCTCGATCAAAGCCGGAGCAGCAGCGGCAACGGCTTGGGATTGAGCATGGTGCAGGCGGTAGTCGGCATGCACGGTGGAACCATCACACTCGAAGACAACACCCCTGGACTACGCACCATAATCAGCGTCCCGATCAGGCAATTATCGCCCTCCTCGGACAAACCGCCGTCGTAGGGGCGACTCTCTGCGGGCGCCCGCGGCATTTATGTTCGATCCAGTCATTCCGGGATACTTTCAGGCGCTTCCGGCATCAAAAACTGAAATTAGGGAATAAACTTTGCCAAATCCAGTTGCAGCCAGTGATTCAGTCCAAGCAGCGCCAGCGCCACCAGCGCCAATGCGACAACAAAGATCAGGAATTTGAACCAAAAACCCCGTTTTTTGTTCGCTCTCCAGGGTTTTCTTCTGAATCTGGAAGCGTTCTCCCCTAATGGAATTTCCATCATCTGAACCGGACTGGCGCCGAGCGTGGCAACCAGTTCATCCGGATTCAGCCTGAGAAGATTGGCGTAGGCCCGGATATAACCTCTGGCGAAAGTGGAGCCGGGCAGCTTGTCATAATCATCCGCCTCCACCGCCTCAATGATACTGACACTCAGATTCAGGTTTCCCGCCACTTCCTGTACGGATATCCCGAATTCCTTGCGCGCGGCAGCCAGTTTTTGACCAGCAGTTTCCTGAAAAGCAAATGTCTCAGGCTCCTGCTGTATATCCTTGCGCGGTGTATCCTCAAAGTCTGTCATTGAGTCAAAGGGGGAATTATCCACAGCATGAGATTATCACAGACTGGATAAATCTCAAAAACCTGTGGATACGCCAGACTGTATCCTGTGGTTTAATTTCATTCAACCGCCTTCATGCTGAGTCGTACACGACCCTGTTTATCCACCTCAAGGACTTTCACCTTCACCCGGTCACCTTCCTTGAGCACGTCACTGACCTGATTCACCCGCTCATTTGAAATCTGCGAGATATGAACCAGACCATCGCGTCCGGGCAGGATATTGACGAACGCGCCGAAATCCATCAATCGGACGACCTTGCCGTCATACACGGTATTGACCTCGACATCAGCGGTAATCTGCTCGATTCGGCGGATCGCTTCTTTTGCCGCCGCGTTATCCGTAGAGGAAATTTTTACCGTGCCGTCATCGTCAATGTCGATGTTGACACCGGTTTCTTCCGACAATGCCCGGATAACCGCCCCGCCCTTGCCAATGACATCCCGAATTTTCCCCGGATTGATATGGATGGTAACGATTCGCGGCGCAAACTCCGACATTTCCTGACGTGGAGCGGCAATCGCCTTGTTCATTTCGCCGAGTATATGCAGGCGTCCTTCCTTCGCCTGCTCAAGCGCTTGCTGCATGATCTCTTCGGTAATGCCGTCAATCTTGATATCCATTTGCAGGGCGGTAATGCCTTCAGCAGTCCCGGCCACCTTGAAATCCATGTCACCCAGATGATCCTCGTCACCCAGAATATCGGTCAGCACCGCGAAGCGGTCTTCTTCCTTGATCAAACCCATCGCCACGCCAGCCACCGGATGCTTGATACAGACTCCGGCATCCATCAGCGCCAGACTGGTTCCGCAAACGCTGGCCATTGAACTCGACCCATTGGACTCGGTTATCTCTGAAACCACTCGCATGGTATAGGGGAATTCCTCCCGGGTCGGCAGCACCGCCATGATGCCGCGTTTCGCCAGGCGGCCATGCCCGATTTCACGCCGCTTGGGCGACCCCACCCGTCCGGTTTCACCGACACAGAATGGAGGGAAATTATAGTGCAGCATGAAACCGTCACGGTAATCGCCTTCCAGGGCGTCAATAATCTGGGAATCCCGTTCGGTTCCCAGTGTAGCCACAACGATTGCCTGGGTTTCACCACGGGTGAACAGGGCCGACCCATGGGTTCTCGGCAGAACACCGGTTTCTATACTGATGGGGCGGACTGTCCGGGTATCGCGTCCATCAATTCTGGGGTTGCCGGCAATGATGCTGCTGCGGACATGATGTTTCTCAAGGGCCTGGATTTCCGCAATTACCTCAGCGGAGATATCGCCTCCCCCACCTTCCGGGAGAAGCTCGGCAACGACACTGTTCCTGATTTCCGCAACAGCTTCCAACCGCTTGATCTTGTCGGTAATCCGGTAGGCTTCGGCAATACGGTTTCCGACCAGCCCGGCCACCCGGTCGGTCAGTGATTGAGCTCTCCCGGCAGGGGCGGACCAGTCCCACTTCGGCTTGCCTGCTTCCTGACCGAGTTCCCGAACCGCCTGAATCATGGTCTGGCTTTGCTGATGGCCGAACATGACCGCGCCCAGCATTTGCTCTTCGGTCAGAATGCTGGCCTGCGATTCAACCATCAGGACCGCGGATTCAGTGCCGGCGACCACCAGGTCCAGCGACGATTGTTCGGACAATACCGAAAGGTCGGGGTTGAGCGCATACTCGCCATCGACATAACCCACACGGGCCGCGCCCATCGGGCCATTGAACGGGATGCCGGATATCTCGATCGCCGCCGATGTTCCGATCATCGCGACAATGTCAGCGCTGATTTGCGGATCAATCGACATGACCGTAACCACGACCTGCACTTCATTCATGAAGCCTTTGGCGAACAGGGGCCTGATCGGCCGGTCAATCAACCGGCAGGTCAGGATCGAGTTCTCCGAGGGACGCCCTTCGCGCTTGAAGAAACCTCCGGGGATCTTGCCCGCGGCGTAAGTCCGCTCCTCGTAGTCCACGGTAAGCGGGAAAAAATCGTGTCCGCGATAATCCCTGCGCGCCACCACAGTGACCAGCACCATGGTATCTCCCATACTCGCCAATACCGCGCCATCCGCCTGTCTGGCAACAACGCCGGTTTCAAGACGCGCCTCATGCTGACCATACTGAAAGGTCTTTACAACTTTATTCAATTTATTGTCTCCTGTAGCGTTTAGCCTTACTTGCGCAGGCCTAACTTACTGATCAACGCTCGATAGCGCTCGATATCAGTTTTTCTTAAATAGCTCAGCAGTTTCCGGCGGTGATTGACCAGCCGCAGCAAACCCTGCCGGGAATGATGATCGTGTATATGCGTCTTGAAATGATTGGACAGATCCAGGATGCGCGCTGTCATCAGCGCAATTTGAACTTCAGGAGAACCCGTGTCCCCCTCGGAACGCTGATGCTCCTTGACAACAGCGGCCTTATCTTCGGCTCCCAGGGCCATAACTTATTCCTCTTTAAAACAGACTATTACCTGTGTCAAAGTAAATACCGGTCAGTAATCGGGGAACTCCCCAACCCAACCGGCAAACCTTGAAACACCGTATCCCCCAATATCGGGGGCTTGTATTCTAAAGGGCGCCCCCGGAATCCACAAGCCGATATTCGGGTTATCAACCATATTTTTTGTCGGAAAATCAGTATAATCCGTTATTCGTTTCCAGATGACCCGGTAAGGGATTTATAATGCAGCTACATCGTGTTGGTTTCGTCGGCTGGCGGGGCATGGTCGGTTCCGTGCTTCTTGAAAGAATGCGCGAGGAACAGGATTTCGACCTGATAGACGAACCCGTCTTCTACACCACTTCACAGACCGGACAACCGGGGCCGGATATCGGCCGCGAAGTAAAACCGCTGGCGGACGCCCGCGACCTCGAATCCCTGCGGAAACTCGACATCATCGTCACCTGTCAGGGTGGCGGCTACACCTCGGCCGTACACCGGGAACTCCGCCAACAAGGCTGGGACGGGTACTGGATTGACGCGGCCTCCACCCTGCGAATGGCGGAACAATCCACGCTCATTCTCGACCCGGTCAATCTGCCCGTGATCGAACAGGGACTGGCCGACGGACACCGGGATTTTATCGGCGGCAACTGCACGGTCAGCCTGATGATGATGGCCCTGGACGGATTGTTCAGCGCGGACCTGATCAAATGGATGACGGCGATGACCTATCAGGCGATTTCGGGCGGCGGCGCCCGGCAAATGCGGGAACTGGTGGAGCAGATGGGCATGGTCAATCGCAATGCCGGCGAATTGCTGGCGGACCCGGACAGCTCGATTCTGGATATCGACAGCAAGGTGATCGAGACCATTCATTCTCCCGAATTTCCGGTAGATGAAATCGGATACCCTCTGGCCGGCAACCTGCTGACCTGGATTGATCAGGACCTTGGCTCCGGAACCAGCCGGGAAGAATGGAAAGGGTCGGTGGAAACCAACAAAATCCTGGGGCGAAAGGAAGATGCGCTGATTCCGGTTGAAAGCGTCTGCGTTCGAATCGGGACGATGCGCTGCCACAGCCAGGCGTTCACCATCCAGTTGAAGGCCGACCTGCCACTGGATGAAATACAGGAAATCCTGTCCGGCGCCAATGACTGGGTGACCCTGGTCGCCAACGAACGCGAAGCCTCACTAAACCGGTTATGCCCCGCGGCGACTTCGGGAACACTCGATATTCCGATTGGCCGCCTTAAAAAACTGAACATTGAAAAAGGCCTGATCTCCGCTTTCACGGTAGGCGATCAACTGCTGTGGGGAGCGGCTGAACCCCTGCGCCGGATGTTGAAGATATTACATCAGCGCTGACATGAGGCTCCTCACCGGAAAATTCCTGACTCACAGTAAAACAGCCCTGCCCTCAGGATCAATCGACCGGTTTATCAAGGGCCTGTTATTCCTTGCATGCCTGGCCCATGCGGCTGTATCCGGCGCCGAGATCCGGGTTCAGGCGCAGCCTCTGGAACAGCTTACCATCAAAATCACCCGTTCGGCGCCCGCTGAAGTCTTGAGTCTGCGCCAATCCACTGTCGCTTCCCAGCTAACGACCACAATCAACCAACTGCCATTGAAAACAGGCGACCGGGTTGCTGAAAACCAGCTTGTTGCCCGGCTTGACTGCACCGACAATCAACTGACCCTGGAGCAGGCAAAAGCGGAACTGGACATACTGGCCGCGTCCAGGGTACTCGCCAGCAAACAACTCTCACGGCTCAATCAGTTGAGAAAATCCAATAACGCGTCCGAAGAAGCCATCAATCAAAAGCAAGCTGAACTGAATTCGGTAACGGCCAGGATCAAATCCCAGAATATCGGCATCAATATCGCCCGAAGACAGGTTGGAAAATGTGACATCAAAGCCCCCTTCCCCGGTGTCATTACCGAGATACACAGCGAAGTGGGCAACTTCGTTACGCCAGGAGGCAAAATCATTTCACTGACCGATACCCAAAGCATTGAACTGGAAACGCACCTCAACCACGCCGAACTGGAACAGGTGATGGCCTCCCTGTCTCTCCTGTTCGAACACGAGAACGAGATTTATCCGGTCACCGTCCGCACCGCCCTGACCGTGGTCAATTCAGCTTCCCAAAGCCGGACCGTCAGACTCAGCTTCACTGAAACCCGGCCACTTGCCGGCTCTATAGGAAGATTACGGTGGTCATTGCCGGGCGATATTCTGCCCGCCTCTCTGGCCGTCGAACGCAATGGTCAAAGAGGCCTGTTCATTGTCGATGATTCCGAAAACCACAAAACGGCGCGGTTCGTCCCGGTCGTGGAAACAAATCCGGGTCAACCCGTCGTTGTTGACCTGCCAAAAACAACCCTGATAGTGACCGACGGACGCTTTGCCCTGACCGATGGGGCCATAATTGTCATTGATTGACTGACCGCTTCCCTTACGGGCCATGTTCCAGCGTATTCTCCAAAATCATGTTCTGGCAAACCTGCTGTTTGCCCTGGTACTGGTCATGGGAACCGGCTCCTATATGCTGATGCCAAGAGCCCAGGACCCGTCTATCAACTTTAACTGGATTAACATAAACACAATCTGGCCAGGAGCATCTACCCCGGATATTGAACAGCGGGTAACCAATGTTATCGAAGACGCGGTACGCAAGGTTTCTGACATCGAGTTCGTCTCCAGTACCAGTAAGGAAGGTGTTTCCAGATTACTGATCCGGTTTGAGGAGATCAACACGAGAACTTTTGAACGAAGAGTGACCGACCTGAGACGTGAGATTGAGAACATCAGAGACGAATTGCCTGAAACCGCGCTGGACCCTTTTATAGTCGAAATCACAACCGACAACGCCCTGCCCACGGCTACTGTGGTAGTCAGCTCGGTTGCAGATGATGAGAACCTGAGACGACAATCCGCCCTGATCCAACAGGACCTGGAACAAATGAAAGGCGTGAACAGTGTATTGCAAAATGGTCTGTCCGACCCTGAGATACATATTGTGTTCGACCCGGAATTGCTCGAACAATTTGGTCTCGGGCCTTCCAGCCTTGCCGATACCATCCGGCTTTATTTCAGGAACATCTCCGCTGGCACTCTGGATGTAGCGCAAAGCAACTGGGCAATCCGCATTTCCGGCAGCCGTTATGACCTCGATTATCTGAATAATTTACCCATTATCACCTCACAAGGGGAAATTTTACTGAAAGAGGTCGCCACAATCATACAAGCCAAGGAACCGGTCACAGAACTGGTCCGGTTTAATCGGCAACCCTCCGTATTGTTTACCGTCACCAAACAGGAAAAACAAAACATACTGCAACTGGTTGAACGGGTTTCGGACTATATCGACAGCAATCAATCCCGTTTCAAAAATACCGGAGTCACCGTAACACTGGTGGATGACCAGACCCAGGTTACCCGCGATGCGCTCGATACCATGCAAATCAACGCAATCCTGGGATTGGTCATGGTACTGATCACAACCTGGATTTTCCTGGGCGGGCGGATAGCGCTACTCACCGGCATCGCGATTCCCTTCATACTGGCCGGTGTATTCTGGTTTCTGGGCAGTATCGGACAAACACTGAATGTCACTGTACTGCTGGGTATCGTAATCAGTCTCGGTATGCTGGTTGACGATGCCGTAGTCGTGGTCGAAGCGATCTATTACCGCCTGCAAAGAGGTGTGGCCACACTACAAGCAACCGTTCAGGGCCTGCAGGAAGTTATCAGCCCGGTGACCACAGCGGTTCTGACCACGATCGCAGCTTTTCTGCCGCTCATGCTGTTACCCGGGATATTGGGCAAATTCATGTTCATCATACCGATGGTCGTGACCACTGCCCTGGTCATCAGTCTGATTGAGGCCTACTGGATTCTGCCCGCGCATATTATTGCGGCAAAAGTGAATTTCAGGCGCAAATCGCGAGTCCATCGGCTTAGAGAAAAGTTTCACCACTTCCTGAGGGCTATCTATATCCACCTCCTCATCCGGGTTTTCAGGCACCCGATTCTCGCTATTCTCACCCTGCTCACCCTGTTCTTTAGCGCTCTGGGCGCAGTTTATTACGAAAAGATTAAACTTGATTTCTTCGCCAGCGACCCGCTCCGGTTATTTTATGTCAACATAGAAATGCCAGCGGGCACCGGGCTACAGACTACCATGGACAAGGTTCTGCAGGTTGAACAGGTTGTGACAGAGGAAATCAAACCTGAGGAAATCCGGTCGGTGGTGAGCTATGCCGGGCAAGTATTCGCCGAGACTGAGGTTTTATTCAACGAGCAATATGGGCAGGTTCTGGTCTCTCTGAGACCAAAAGACAAAACCAATCACTCGGTAGACGACCTGATTCACTCCCTGCAAGAAAGACTGGACCATGTTCCCGGCATAGCAGAACTTTCTTTCTTGCGCCTGTCTGGCGGCCCTCCGGTCACCAAGGCAATCAGTGTCAAGGTGCGCGGCGATGACCTCGACGAACTGATCAGCGCCACCAGAGAAATCAGGCAATTCATGGAAAAACAGCCAATCTTTCACGACATCTCGGATACCAATCTTCCCGGACAAGATACCCTGAACCTGCGAATCAACAGCGCCGCAGTACAACGCACCGGAATTGATCCGGGCGCCATTGGACAAACACTCAGACTCCTGGTTGACGGTCAAATCATCACTGATTTCCGCTATCTGGGTGAAAAAATCGACATCCGCCTGATGGCGAAAAACCGTTTCAACCAGATCAACGAGATTCTTGAGTTTCGGCTGCCGACAAAGGAAGGCACCCTGATTCCTCTCAATCAACTGGTTGATGCCAGTTATTCCAACAGCCCGGCCACCATTCGCCACTTTAACTATCGTCGCAATATCACCATTGAAGCGAATATTCACAAGGAAATGACAGACGAAATCAAGGCCAATCAGATGATACGGGAATTCTGGCAATCCATTCGCCACCAATATCCTAATGTAGACCTTGATTTCAGCGGGATAGTCGATGATATCCAGGAAAGCATCAATACGATCGGATTGTTTTTTCTGCTCGGCCTGGGCTTGATCTACCTGATACTTGGCGCCCAGTTCCGCAGTTATTTCCAGCCCTTTCTCATTATCATGACGGTCCCTATGGCGGCAACCGGAGTCGTACTCGGCCTGCTGATCAGCCAATACCCATTGAGTCTGTTCAGTCTCTATGGGATCGTAGCCTTGGCGGGTATTTCGGTAAACGCAGCGATCGTCCTGATATCGACCGCCAACGCCAAATTGAAATCGGGCATGAGCGCCACCAACGCGATTATCTACGCCTCCCGCCGTCGGGTTATCCCGATTATAATTACCTCACTGACCACCATCGCCGGCCTGTTCTCGCTAGCCACCGGCCTCGGCGGAGAATCACTCCTGTGGGGACCAGTAGCCGCCTCCATGGTATGGGGACTGGTCGTCTCCACCCTGCTCACATTATTCTACATCCCGTTACTTTTCCGCCTGTTCATGCGCCCGTGGGAATCCCGCAGAGGGTCAAACTGATGAGAGAACAACACCCCGTCCGTATCGCTATCGCCGGTTTCCAGCATGAAACCAATACTTTCGCCCCGCATAAGGCGGACTATCCTGCCTTCGTCAAGGCTGATGGCTGGCCGGGGTTGACCTGCGGTGATGACCTGCTTGTCCAATTCACCGGACTGAATATCCCGATCTCTGGATTTATCGAGGCGGCGCGCGCAGACAATCATCTGCTCATCCCGCTCCTGTGGTGTGCGGCGGAACCGAGCGGTCTGGTCACCGATGATGCATTCGAAAGGATTTCCAGCCGGATTTGTGAATCGTTGCAGGCCACTGAGGACCTGGACGCAGTCTATCTCGACTTGCACGGGGCCATGGTGGTGGAAAGCTTCGAAGACGGCGAAGGCGAATTGTTACGTCGTGTGAGGGCGGTGATCGGGCCGGATATGCCTCTGGTGATCAGTCTGGATCTGCACGCTAATATCACCGACGCCATGATCGAACAGTCGGATGCGATCACGGTTTTCCGTACCTATCCGCACCTCGACATGGCGCAGACCGGAGCGCGGGCTTATGCCTTGCTGAACAACATACTGTCAACCGGGAAAATGATCATCGGCATGAGGAAAATCCCTTTCCTGATCCCGTTGACCTCCCAGTGCACCGACCATCAACCATGCCAGTCGATTTACTACGACCTTGCCCGTCTGGAGCAAACCAACCCGGCTGTTGTCAGCGCTGAATTTGCTCCTGGATTTCCTTCCGCTGATATTGCTGAATGCGGCCCCGCGATACTGATACATGGCCAGCGCCCGACATCCGTAGATTCCGCGCTGGATGACTGCCTGCAACAGATCGTCAATGCCGAGCCACAGTTTGTTTCCCACCTGCTTTCTCCCGATGAGGCCATCCGGCAGGCTCAACTCCTGTACCCGAAAAAACCGGTCGTCCTTGCCGATGTCCAGGATAATCCCGGCGGCGGCGGAACCTCGGACACAACTGGCTTGCTGGCGGCATTAGTAACCAATCAAGCACAAGGCGCGGTACTTGCCATGCTGTACGATCCACAGGTTGCTGAATTGGCTCATCAGTCCGGCGCTGGACAACAACTGCATATCCGGTTGGGGGCAAAATCCGGCTTCCCGGGTGTATTGCCGTATGATTGTACGGTTAAAGTTGAGGCGCTCGGCGACGGCCGCTTCACCTGCACCGGCGAGATGTACCGGGGTATAGAGGCGCAGCTTGGGCCAATGGCCCTGTTGCGGATCATTGACCCTGACAGCGATGTGCGGGTGATTGTCAACAGTGAGCGGGCGCAATGCCTTGACCTTGCGATGCTCCGGCACCTCGGTGTCGAACCCACCGAACAGCGCATACTCGCAATAAAAAGCACCGTACACTTTCGCGCAGATTTTGATCCCGTTTCGGCTGAAACACTGCTGGTCTGCGCTCCGGGAGCAGTGTCGTGCAAGCTCGAAGAATTACCCTACCGCAATTTACGCCCCGGCATCCGGGTCGCGCCAATGGCCTTTGAGCTTGCTGACAATATGAGAGAGACCATCAAAGCCGGTGTCAAGGCCGGGCTGGTAGACGCCAAAGTCGGGAAAGGCCAGGCGCTTACCGATGACTACATAGCTGATTTAAAGCAGGAGCTGCAAGCAAGAATAAAAGCTGAAAGGAACGCATGAAGCATTATCGTGTGGAGATCATGCCCACTGCCAGGCTGTCTGTATAATACCCGCAGTTTATAAAAAAACCTGTAAATACCAGAGATGATGAAACGTACTATCCATCTGGTTGCCTCTATTCTGGCTACCGCGTGCATCGCCACATTCCTGGTATCTACCGTATTGGTTGAGATACTGGGTTTTCCCGATTCAGTTGCGATGGTGAAAAGCCTGATCGTATCGCCCGGCCTGTTCATTTTGATCCCGACCATGGCGATAATCGGGGGAAGTGGCTTTGCTCTTTCGAAAGGTAGAAGGGGACGCTTGATTGACAATAAAAAGAAACGCATGCCGTTTATCGGCATGAACGGTTTGCTGGTTCTGGTTCCCTGCGCCCTGTTTCTCGATCACTGGGCAGCCGCAGGTTCTCTGGATGCGAAATTCTATGCGGTACAAGGGCTGGAACTGCTCGCGGGCGTGGGCAATCTGACATTAATGGGCATGAATATGCGTGATGGATTGAAAATGACCGGCAAACTTCGCCGGAAGAAAGGCAAATCTCAATAGCGGGTCTGGTACGCCATCAGCGGGCACTACAGAGGGTCACCCCTACGCATCAGTCACGGCGCCCACACATCGAACGTCGGCGGAGCAGATGCGAGAAACGATGTCCCGCACCTCTGGAACATCCGGCTGTTGCCGGTAACAGAGCCAGTCAATTAACAGCGAATCGTCATATTCCAGCAGCGACTGAAACTCCGCCCTGGCTTGCTCGGGCAATCCTGAATAGTGCGACCGCACAAATTCCCCTAACGTCAGGTCGAGTTCCCGAGTGCCTCTCCGGCATTTCCACAGAATCCGTTTCAGTTCTTGATGCTCTTCTTGCATCAAGGATTCCGCCATCCACTGTTCATCCGATTACCGGCGCCGGTCACCCGCTATTTCCTGCGCTGGATAGCCGACTTGATTTCTCCGATCGCTTTGGCGGGGTTCAGTCCCTTCGGGCAGGTATTGGTACAGTTCATGATCGTGTGGCAACGATACAGCTTGAATGTATCGTCCAGTTCATCGAGTCTTTCATCGGTCGCCTGGTCACGGCTGTCCGCAATCCAGCGCCAAGCCTGCAACAGGGCCGCCGGGCCGAGATAACGGTCACTGTTCCACCAATAGCTTGGGCAGCTGGTGGAGCAACAGGCGCACAAAATACATTCATATAAACCATCAAGTTTTGTCCGCTCCTGTTCGGACTGCAATCGCTCATGATCGGGTGTCTCGTCCCCGTCCGCAGTCTGCAGCCAGGGTTTGATTGAGGCATATTGTGTATAAAAGTTATTCAGGTCACAAACCAGGTCCTTGATCACAGACAGGTGGGGCAAGGGGTATATCTGGATATCTCCCTCAATTTCACGCGCTGAACAAATACAGGCGAGCGTATTGACCCCATTGATGTTCATTGAACAGGAGCCACATATCCCCTCCCGGCAGGAACGCCGGAAAGTCAGGGTGCTGTCGATATGATTCTTGATTCGGATCAGGATGTCCAGCGCCATCGGCCCACAGGCCGCAACATCCACATGGTATGTGTCCATTCTGGGATTCTCTCCAGTATCCGGGTCCCAGCGATAAATATGTACCTTGCGCAGCTCGCCATCACTCGTATCGGTGAATTGCTTTCCCTTTTTTACACGGGAGTGGACAGGCAGCCTGAACTCAGCCATCAATACACCCTCTCTCTGGGTTTGATATATTCAACTTCATCGGTCAACGTATAGTCATGTACGGGTCGATAATCAATCACCGGATCACTGTCAATCTGCTGTTGCCAGGCCAGCGTGTGTTTCATCCACTCCCGGTCGTCCCGATCCGGGTAATCCTCTCTGGCATGAGCGCCACGACTCTCTTTGCGATTGATCGCCGAGTGGATCGATACCCTGGCCTGACGAAGAAGATTGTCGAGTTCCAGGGTTTCTACCAGGTCCGTATTCCAGATCATGGAACGGTCGGTAACCCGGACATCAAAGAACCGATCACAAATCTGTTTCATTGCATCAATTCCTTCCTGCATCACCTCTTCTGTGCGAAATACGGCACAGTAATTCTGCATGGTTTTTTGCATTTCGAGACGGATATCGGCGGTTGTAGAATCCCCGTTAGCATAACGCAGCCGGTCGAATCGGTCGATGATCTCTTCCCCGGCATTCTTCGCCAAACGCACACTGGCGCTGCCCGCGTCAATCAGGTCTCTGGCCCGATGAGCCGATGCCCGCCCAAAGACTACGATATCCAGAAGCGAATTGGAACCGAGCCGGTTAGCGCCATGCACGGATACACAAGCGGCCTCCCCAATCGCCATCAGACCAGGCACAATATGTTCAGGGTCGCCGTCTTTCAGCGTAACCACCTGGCCATGTATATTGGTTTGTATGCCACCCATATTGTAGTGAACCGTCGGCAATACCGGGATCGGCTCCCGAGTCACGTCCACCCCGCCGAAGATGCGGGCCGACTCAGAAATACCCGGCAGCCGTTCGGCCAACACTTCCGGTCCGAGATGCTCCAGATGCAGGTGAATGTGGTCTTTTTCTTCTCCTACACCCAGTCCGTCACGAATTTCCATCGTCATGGAACGGCTGACCACATCACGTGACGCCAGATCCTTGGCATTCGGCGCATAACGCTCCATGAATCGCTCACCCTTCGAATTGGTCAGATACCCCCCTTCCCCTCTGGCGCCCTCGGTAATCAGGCAGCCCGAACCATAAATGCCGGTCGGATGAAACTGGATAAATTCCATATCCTGAAGCGGCAATCCGGCGCGCAGCGCCATACCCCCGCCATCCCCGGTACAACTATGCGCCGACGTTGCAGAAAAATATGTACGGCCATAACCACCAGTGGCCAACACAACCAGCTTGGCCGCGAACCGATGCAGTTCTCCGCGTTCCAGGTCCCAGGCCATCACTCCCTGACACTGCTCATCCTGCATGATCAGGTCAATCGCAAAATATTCAATAAAAAATTCAGCGTGGCGCTTGAGTGACTGCTGGTAGAGAGTATGCAGGATCGCATGGCCGGTGCGGTCCGCCGCCGCACAGGTGCGTTGCGCCTGCCCCTCTCCGTAATGGGTCGTCATACCGCCAAAAGCACGCTGATAGATGCGGTTTTCTGGAGTACGCGAAAAGGGGACGCCGTAATGCTCCAGTTCAATCACCGCATTCGGAGCTTCCTTGCACATGTATTCGATGGCGTCCTGATCACCCAGCCAATCGGAGCCTTTGACCGTATCATACATGTGCCAGCGCCAGTCATCTTCTCCCATATTGCCTAGCGCAGCGCTCATCCCGCCCTGTGCGGCAACCGTGTGGCTCCGGGTCGGAAACAGCTTGGTGATGCAAGCCGTACTCAATCCTTCCAGCGCCATGCCGAAGGTGGCGCGCAGTCCAGCACCGCCAGCGCCGACCACCACCACATCATACTGATGATCGACTATTTTATACGCACCGACGCCGCTCACAGGGCCGTCCTCAATACCGCGAAACCCGACACCAGCGCGGACAACAACAGGATGCCCTTGCTCATCAGAAGGCTGACACGGTTCAGTCCCGGACTGTGGATATAGTCCTCGATCACCACCTGCACCCCGAGCCAGGCATGCCAGAACATCGTGACGAGGTACAGGAGGAGCGGCAGGGCCACCCACGGACGTGAAATCCAGGCAACCGTTTCTTCGAACCCGCTGTCCGTATAACGGACAACCGAAAACATGAACCAGAGCGTGAGCGGAACCAGCAGTACCGCAGTCACTCGCTGCCACTTCCAGTGCCCGGAGCCTGTCGTTGAAGAAGTCATACCAGCCAGACCCCTGCCGTCAACAGAATCGCCGCCGCCACCGTCATTTTGCCGGAAAGATATACGCTGGGAAGCTCGAAGCCATAACCAAAGTCCCAGAACAGATGGCGGATACCATTGCATAAATGATAACTGACGCAGGCCGTCCAAATCACCAGCGCCGCCTTTCCCGGCAGGGAACCTAATGCCTGACGGAAACATTCGTAAACCTCTTTACCCAGCGCCGCCCCCAGCAGCCATAGCGCGATAACGACCGCCCCCATGGCGATCACGATCCCGGTTGCCCGGTGAAGAATGGACAAAACCGAAGTAAGTTGCGGCCGGTAAACCTGCAGATGCGGAGAAAGCGGGCGGCGGGAACCGTTATCTGTTATCTTCATCACTTGATTTTAACTGATAAGCGCACCATATTATTCCTGATTTTCTTATCCATCGCCATAAAATTTCCAATGCCCCTGATCGCGCAAGCACAACTGGACTCCCTGCTGGACAACCGCAATCCCGGCCCACATTACATGGTTCCGGAACCATTAACCCTGCTCCGTATACAGGGAGAGGACGCTGAATCCTTCCTGCAAGGGCAGTTGAGCAACGATATTTCAAAGCTCGGGCCAGATCAGGCCCAGTTGCACGCCTGGTGCAACCCCAAGGGGCGGGCGCTCGCCATCCTGAGAATCATGCGCGCTGAAAACGGTTTTTGGGCGCTGCTGCCGGATGATCTGGTACCGTCTTTCACAAAGCGACTGAAAATGTTTGTGATGCGCGCCAAAGTGATGATCGGGATTGAATCGGATTGTCGCTGCCTCGGATTGATCGGCGCGGCGGATTCGGCCATACAGGATTTCATCGACTCCGGTTGCAGAGTCTATTGTGTGGACGCGGTCCGGTCCCGCTCCCTGCTGATCGGCGATAACGATGTGATCGGGCGAATCACGGACAAAGCCGGTTCGTCGGTCCTGTCGGGGGATCACTGGCGGGCGCTGGATATTCTGGCGGCCATCCCCCAAGTCTACTCAACCACGGCAGAAACCTTCATTCCACAGAATATCAACCTCGAACTGGTGGACGGGGTCAGTTTCAAAAAAGGCTGTTATCCGGGGCAGGAAATCGTGGCGAGACTGAAATATCTTGGCAAGTCAAAAAAGAGGCTGATTGTCGCCAGAGTCCATTCCCCCAACCCCGTGGCTCCAGGTGATGCAATCCATGCCGGGGACAGCGGCTCGAAGGCCGGACTCATCGTGGACTCGGTCGGACTCGATAACCGAACCTGGCTGGTCTCTGCCATGATACCCGCAACCGCCGTCCATGACGGCGTATTGACCATCGGTTCGGCTGACGGCGGCCCACTCGAACGGGTCACCATGCCATACGCCATCCCTGAGGATTGACGCCACCACCCCCCGCCCGTTGCCGCAAGGCGTGAATGCTCGGCTTACCGTTTCTTCAACAGAATCGGGAATTTATCCCGAATCGCGCGGTCGCAGGCGCTGTCTATGTAGCAGGGCCAATGCTGATCGAGAATTTCCCGGACAACCTGCCGGCTGCGCGTATACAGATCATTGGAACCCGCCTGCTCCCATGCGTCAGTGGGCATGCGGTCGGATAACTCCGGGTACAGGTACTCGGTTTCGATATAGTTCAGGGTCTGGCTGTGCCCCAGAAAATGGCCGGGGTTGATCACCGATTCGCGGATCACCTCTACTGACAGTGTTTCATCGCTGACCTCGATGCCGCGGGTCGCCCTCAGCACCAGTCCCAGAATCTCATCATCAATCACCAGCGATTCGAAACTGCAACCCATCAGGCTGCCCATCATACCGGCTGCCTCACAAACACGATTGGCGCCCGCCATGGCGGCCAGAGCCAGGGAAACCCCTTTTTCAAATCCGTGCTGCACGTCCGGGATTTTCGAGTCGGTCATACCGGCGGCAACCGAATTGGGAAGATCATAAAACCGGCCCATCTGCACGGCGGCGGCGGACAGCAGCGCTTCCTCGGCGCTGCCTCCGGAGAATGATCCAGTCCGCAGGTCAGTAATAAAGGGCCATGCGGCGAAAGCCATCGGGCAACCGGGGTTGATCAGATTAACGACTGCCAGGCAGGCCAGGGTTTCCGCAATCACCTGCGCCAGGATGCCCGCCAGCGGGGCCGGAGCGGTGGCGCCGCTCTGGGGAGCGACCGCGAGGTCACTGGTCAAGCCGAGCCGGCTGGCTTCCATCATTACCTGCAAGTTCTCCACCCCGAACCTGAGTGGTGAGACAATCGGACAGCCGCCGAAAATGGCAAACGGTTCTTTGCGAAACCGGCCTTCCCCGCCCAAAACCATATCGAACATTTCGACCGCCGGACGAACGCTGGCCGAACTTCTGAAAGCAAAGCACAAAGGCTTTTCGGTCGCCATGATCATCGTATACGGGATATTAATATCATGCTCGAAATCATCCGTGACATCGGTCGGAACCACCGTATCGCCAACCATGTGGATGTTGTCGAGTTTGTCGGTCAACCGGGTGAAGTCGTAGACATCCTGAAGCGTGGACGGACGATAGCTTTTTGTTTCCGGTTCAAATGTGGTGACCGCCGAACCCGATGTCGCGAAATAGACTTTCGAACCACTGCACTCGATATCATCCACCCCTTTGCGGGAACCTCTCGCATGCACCACGAAGTGACGGGCAGCCCCCGCGATAATGTCTTCGATCAGGTCTTTCGGGAAACACAGCCGATTGTGTTCATTCAGCCGGCCCCCCTTTGGCAATACTGTATCCAGCAAATCCGGGGTCGGGTCCTTGATGCCGATGGTTGCCAGAATCTCGAGAGCGGCCTGATGCACCCGCTCCATGTCGTGTTCGCTCAACGGATTGTAGCGGCCACCCGTCATACCGGGCCAGACCGCCCGCGATGTGGTTTGCGCCTGTCTTTTGGTTCTACGGGCGTCGCGCCCTCCTTCGCGCCGCCTGCGGGTACGAGTCCGGCCCGGGGTTCTCCGACCCTCGAAGGTGAGCGTGGTTTCAGACATCAGGCAGAAGCCGGGCGATTGGAAGGCCGATGATCATTATCCATCAAGCGAGGGAATTTCCCGCATGAACAGTTGTTTTTCAACCTGCTCCGGGGCCTTCAGGAAATTACGCGCGGCCAGATGACCATAAAAGACCGCGTCCGCAATCAGCCCCGGCGCCAAGGCGTCACCGATCACCTCAAGAGTGGCAAATTTCCTGCCCCGTTCGTTGATCGCGAGCAGTTCATTCGCCAGACCATCGTTCGGCTGCCTTTCAGTAACCAGGACCAGTGTCCCGCATTCATGGGCCGTATCCCCGCCGTTCAACATACATTCGGTGACAATCCCGTGATCTCTGGCCGTCTTCAGCGTCTGGTTGGCAATAACACGGACTCCCCGCCCGATCATGGCTGATTGAACCCGCTCTTGTTCCAACGTGTAACTGGTCCAGGCGGAAACCGCGCCCGCCGGAGTAATATAGGTTGTTTCACAGCCTGCCGCGGCAAGCTGCTCGGCGATCACTCCGCCAATATAGGATTGTTCATCGTCATAAACCACGACCGCGCCAGGACCGGGCATCCGTCCGGCCATAATGTCATCGGGTGTCATGACACAGACCCCGGCATCCGTATTGATCGCGGTACGGGAACTTCTGCCGACCCCGTCACGCCGCCAGTGCGCTCCGGTCGCGATAAATACATGGGGAATACCGAGATCAACAATGTGGCTGGCCTGCATTTCACTTTGCAGATATAACTCCACATTGGCGGATCGTTCCAGCTGTGCGGTTCGGTAGTCACTCACCCGCTTCCACGCCGACAGCCCTTTCAGGCCAGACTCACCAATCACCCGGCCACCCAGCTGGCTCGACGCTTCCGCCAGAGTGACGTCATGACCGCGCCGACTCAGCTGCAATGCACATTCCAGTCCCGCCGGTCCGCCTCCCACCACAACAACCGGGGCGTCACCGGATTTCGGTTCGATCTTCTCCGGATGCCAGTTCCGTCTCCATTCCTCTCCCATGGTCGGGTTCTGCGTACAGCGAATGGGAATCCCGGTCGTGTCACAGGACACACAGATATTGCAGCCGATACACTCACAGATATCCTCCACCCGGTTATCCCTGATCTTGTTCGGCAGGAACGGGTCCGCGATGGACGGACGGGCCGCGCCAATAAAATCGAAATGCCCTTTTCTGATCAACGCCGCCATCCGGTCAGGTGAAGTATACCGTCCCACACCAACCACTGGCTTCGATGTTACCTGTTTAACGAATGCGGTAAACGGTTCCTGATAACCTTCATCCGGTGCAAATCTCGCGGTCTGGGAGTCATTCTCCCAACCCGCCACATTGACATCCCACAAATCGGGATATTCGGCCAGCATTTCAACAATCTCCCGACCCTCAACCGTAGCCTGCATGCCATCGCCGCCCATCATGTCATCCACCGCGAAACGAAACGCGATAGCGCATTCCCCCGCCGCTTCATCCAGCGATTCGTCCAGCAACTCCCGGGTCAGGCGAACTCGGTTTTCCAGCGAGCCTCCATATTCATCGGTACGCTGATTGAATTCTGGATTCATGAACTGATGCGCCAGCGTCATGTGATGACCGGCATACACATAGATAATATCGAAACCGGCGATTTTGGCGTTCCGAACCGCGTTTCGGTGCCATTTACGCAGGTCCCGGATATCGGACCGGGTCATCGCCCGGGCCTGCCGCGGATACAGGTCTTCAATCGTCCGGCCGCTGGGAGAAAGCGGAGGGATGCGTGAGAACAGGTTGGGCGCGTGATGACCATTATGGGCCAGTTGAATCCCGGCCAGCGAACCGTGTTGATGCACGACCTCGGTCATCAGGGCTAATGCCGGAATATCCCGATGGTCCCACAGGCGTTGTACCGCATACGGTGACAGGTCGGAACTCGGATGAATCTCGGTCTCTTCCGTACACACCACCGCCCAACCGCCCTGCGCCTTCATACCGCGCATCGCGGCATGGCCCCGCGGTCTCAGGTGGCCGAATCCGTTACAGTGGGGAACCTGATAAAACCGGTTCCGGGCGGTAACCGGCCCGATCACCACCGGCTCAAAAAGAACCGCATACCGATCAGCCTCAGTCACGCAATTATTCCTCGACTCCCCTGCGAAAATGACGGAATGAATACCCACCCATCATCGTAGGGGCCGGTCTCCGTGCCGGCCCGCAAAACATTATCGGCTGCGGACAGGGCGTCGTCATGACGACGCCCTTATCTGATGACACGAGATTAATGAATATGTATGGTTTCCCATTTGCCATTACTGATTTCAAGCTCCTTGTAGGAGCCGAACACCTCACCCACTTCGTTGAACTCGACATTCGTCGCGCCTTGATAATTAACCTCTTTACCATCAGCCAGAATCTGCAGGGCCTTTGCCAGTTCACCGGGGCCGATTTCCTCGCCCGGAGCATTAGCTACAGACATGACGCTACCGGCAATGGCGGCACGATCAGCTGAGCCCGCCGCCTGAATGGCCAGCACCAGAAG
Organism: Candidatus Poriferihabitaceae bacterium; assembly: GCA_965214205.1. Taxonomy (GTDB): domain Bacteria; phylum Pseudomonadota; class Gammaproteobacteria; order Arenicellales; family Poriferihabitantaceae. The sequence goes on from OZ243941.1 coordinate 2,181,739, forward strand.
GGCGGCCGCATCATAAGACTCCGGCACAAACGCGCCATCGCCCTTGATTCCGCTGGAATTGGCGTAATCTGTAAAGGCATCCGCTCCAGATGCCCCACCCGGCAGGGTCGCGAATGAACCATCCAGATCAGCGCCGATGGCTTCTATCAGTGACTCACCGACCATGCCATCCGCCATCACGAAGCCGCCAAAGGCATCGGCGTCCACCGCAGCCTGAATAATCCCCTTGCCACCCTGATCAACATACCCGAACACCACCAGATGTTCGGCGCCGGAAGCCGCAAGAGCGCCGACTTCAGCAGAGTAATCAGCCTTGCCATCCTCATGCGCCGCAGTAATTGCAATGGTACCGCCATTGGCCTTGAACGCGGAGCCGAATGATTCGGCAAGCCCCTTGCCATAATCGTTGTTGGTATAGGTAATCGCTACCTCGCTGATTCCCCGCTCTTTCAGTATATCGGCAAGCGCCTGCCCCTGACGGGCATCCGACGGCGCCGTTCTGAAGAAAAAGCCATTGTCATCTATCGTCGACAACGCCGGTGAAGTGGCTGACGGGGAAATCATGACCACGCCATTCGGAACCGCTACGTTGTTTGCAATGGCGGTCGTCACGCCTGAACAGTCAGCCCCCATAATGGCGGCAACGGCGTCAGCGGTGACCAGCCGTTCGGCAGCCGAAGTCGCAGCTGCAGCATCAATACAGGTGGAGTCGCCGCGTACACCGACTATGGTTTTTCCGCCAAGCAGATTGCCTGACTCCGAGGCTTCGGAAAAAGCGAGGTCAGCGCCGCTGGCCATATCCGGAGTCAGTGATTCAATTGGCCCGGTATAACCGAGAATAACACCAATTTTGATGTCCTCAGCCAGAGCCGGCGCAGACAATACAGTCAGCAGCGCGGGTATTAATATGGATTTTTTCATGATGTCTTCTCCAATATAAAGTATTGATAGTCCCGAATCGCAGACGCCCGACCGGAGTAACCGGCGCCAACAAGTATAACCCGCCCAATCTGTAAAAACCAACCGCCAGCGAACTTCATCCCTCGCGCCAACCGTCATTCGTGGATTCCCGCCTGCGCGGGAATGACGGAATAAGTCCTGCCTGAGATTCAAACTTTCTTCCGCACTTGTTCCGGCAACAATCCTCCGGGGCTGTAGCGCAGCGCCAGCAACAATACAAATCCCATAAAAAACAGACGCATGTGTTGCGCGTTTCTGATCAGATGCTCCCGCACCGGGTTGCCGTCTTCCATCCACGCGGTCGCCGTCTCCATTAACCAGACCCCGACCGGCTCCGCCTCTATCCATACCAACCAGATCAGAAATCCGCCGAGAACCGCCCCCATGTTATTGCCGGAACCGCCGACGATGACCATTACCCAGATCAGAAAGGTATAGCGCAGAGGATTGTAAGTGGTGGGAGTGAACTGGCCGTCCAGAGTGGTCAGCATGGCCCCGGCAATGCCGATTACGGCGGAACCGATGACAAATATCTGAAGATGGCGCCGCGTCACATTCTTTCCCATCGCGCCCGCCGCCACTTCATTATCCCGGATGGCGCGCATCATCCGCCCCCAGGGAGAATTCAGCGCCCGTACACTGAGCAGCAGAATAACCACCAGAACCGAGGCGAACAATCCGGTATAACAGAGTTTCACAAAAATACTGGAACCATCAATCACATATTGCTTTAATGCGGCTGCGCGGTCCGCCTGATTCAGCGCGGATAATCCACCTGCATGCCAGCGAGCAATCAAATCGACAAACCAGGCGCTGTTCTGCAACTCGATTTCATAGGGAACGGGACGCGCCAGACCGGTGACATTTTTCACGCCGCGGGTCAACCAGTCCTCGTTTTTCAGGACCGCGACCACGATTTCCGAAATCCCCAGAGTGGCGATCGCCAGATAGTCCGCCCGCAATCCGAGGGCAACCCGGCCGATCAGCCAGGCCGCGGCGGCGGCGAACAGCCCGCCGACCACCCAGGAAAACAGAACCGGCAGCCCCATGCCGCCGAGGAAACCCGTCTTGGCCGGCTCGACCGCTTCAATCGAAGTCACCGCCGGATCCAGAAAATAGCGGGTCAGGAACAGACCGCCAATCAGGGCCGCCGCCATCGCCCAGGCGCGTCTTTGGCCGCGCGGCCATCGTTTGTACAGGAACCGCGCCAGCGCAATGGTAACCACGAAGCAAATCAGCGCCAGCATCAGGTTGCCCGCCCCCGCCTGCCAGGCGGCCGCCACCGGCGCGCGGGAGACCAGAACCACACTCAGCCCCCCCAATGCGGCAAAACCCATTACGCCGACATTCAACAATCCGGCATAACCCCACTGCATATTGACCCCAAGCGCCATCACCGCGGAAATCAGGCACAGATTGAATATCCCGAGCGAGACCGACCAGGATTGAGTAAAACCGATGATCAGGAACAGAGCCCCGATAACGGCGAATGACCAGCAAGCCTTCCGGGTATTGCTCATACCGGCCCAGCCTTTCATAACACCTTGCCTTTGACAATCCCGGTCGGCCGTACCAGCAATACCACAACCAGAATCATGAACGATACCGCGAACTTGTAATCGGTCGATAACAATTGCATCAGTCCCTGCGGCTCCAGGCTTTGCGGCAACAGGTAGGTGAATACCTTTTTGTACGCATAAGTGACCACCACCTCGGAAAATGCGATCACATAACCACCGGCAATAGCGCCAATCGGGCTGCCGATCCCCCCGACAATGGCCGCGGCGAACATGGGCAGTAAAAGTTGCAGGTAGGTAAATGGCTTGAAACTCTTGTCGAGGCCGTAAAGCGTACCGGCTATGGTCGCCAGAATGGCGGCGAGTATCCAGGTAACCCGCACCACCCGGTCCGGGTCGACACCGGATAACAGGGCGAGGTCCTCATTGTCGGAATAAGCGCGCATAGCCTTGCCGGTACGGGTTTTATGCAGCAGCCAGAAAAGCCCGGCCACACAGACCAACATGATCACGACCGTCAATCCCTGGGAAACCTTGACACTCAACCCCTCGCTCAACCCGGTCCAGACCTTGAAATCACGGGCATGAATAATAAAACGCTCGCCGTCCATAAAGTTCCGGTCATTCGGGCCGATCACGAAACGCACGATCCCGTTCATCATGAACATCACGCCGATAGAAGCGATCATCAGCGTCACTGGCGCGGCCTTTTGACGGCGGTAGTGGCGGTAAACCAGTTTGTCGGTAACCATCACCATAACAATCGTCGCCAGTATGCCGACCGGCAGCGCCAGTAACGCGGTCGGCAGCGGGCCCAGACTGATCCCGATTGACTGCAGCCACCAAGTCATCAGGATGGTGACCATGGCGCCGAAAGCCATGGTATCGCCGTGGGCGAAATTGGCGAATCGCAAAATGCCGAACACCAGCGTGATTCCAAGCGCGCCAAGCGCAAGCTGCGAACCGTAAGCGAGTCCCGGCACAATAACGAAATTCAGCAATAATACGACCGCGTTGAGCGCATCGGTAACCGCCTCCATCTACCCCCTATCCCCCCAGAAACGACCTGCGTACTTCGGGGTCCGCCAGTAACGCCTGGCCGGTATCGGTGTGACGATTCTCACCCACCACCAGTACGAACCCGATATCGGCGATACCGAGAGACTGTCGGGCATTCTGCTCAACCATCAGAACCGCGACGCCGGCCTTTCGCACTTCGAGAATACGGGCGAACAGGTCATCCATCACAATCGGTGAAACCCCCGCCGTCGGCTCATCCAGCAGCAGGACCGAAGGCCGGGACATCAGCGCGCGCCCAACCGCAACCTGCTGGCGCTGCCCGCCGGACAATTCACCAGCCAATCGATCCTGAATCGCGGCGAGCGCCGGAAACAGCTCGCAAATCTGCCGCAAGGTCTCATCCAGTTCATCCTCTCGCAGAAACGCCCCCATCTCGAGATTCTCGCGCACACTCATCGACAGAAAAATATTGCCGTTCTGCGGGGTAAAGGCAATGCCTCTCGCGATTCGCTCCTGAACCGACAAATGCGAAATCTCATCGCCATTCAGACGAACACTGCCGGCTCTCAGGTTCAGCATACCCAACAGCGCCTTCATTGCGGTCGATTTGCCAGCGCCGTTGGGACCGACAATGACCGCGATTTCCCCCTGGTCCACATTCACCGCGCAGCCCTTGAGAATATCGCTGCCGTCATAACCGCCTACCATTTCCTCACCGACCAGGGCGCAACTCTCCCGGTCCGGTTTCACCTCGCTTCGATCTCGCGGGGCCTGGAACCCGGCTTTGTTTTTCAGGCCGCGGCCCAGGTAGGCTTCAATGACCTCTTCATTATTCTGCACTTCTTCCGCGCTGCCCACGGCCAGTAACGCCCCTTCCGCCATACAAATCACCGGGTCGCACAGGCGGCGGATAAATTCCATATCGTGCTCGATCATGCAGAAGGTATAACCCTGCTCCCGGTTGAGCTTGATAATGGCGTCGCCAATATCACGCAACAAGGTCCGGTTCACCCCCGCCCCGATTTCATCCAGGAAAACAATGCGGGCGTCCACCATCATGGTGCGGCCCAGTTCCAGCAGTTTTTTCTGACCCCCCGAGAGATTGCCGGCAAGCTCGTCAGCGACCGCCCCCAGATTCAGGAAATCAATCACCTCCCGCGCCTTGCGGTGGATCACGTCTTCTTCCCGCGCCACCTGGCCGGGGCGGAACCATGCGTAAATCAGGCTTTCACCGGACTGCCCGGACGGCGCCATCATCAGATTCTCGATCACCGACATGCGGGCATATTCGTGCGCTATCTGAAAGGTACGCAGCAGTCCTTTCCCAAAAAGCTGGTGGGGTTTCAGGCCGGTGATATCCTCGCCATCGAGCAGCACGGTTCCCGCATTGGGGGCGTACAGACCCGCGACCGTATTGAATAATGTGGTCTTGCCGGCGCCATTGGGACCGATCAGGCCGGTAATGGAGCCCCTGGGAATATTGATCGAGACATTGTCAATGGCCTTCAATCCACCGAAATGCTTCGACAGGCGCTGGACGCTTACGATATTGGTCTGGACATTTGTCTGATCATTACGCTGGGGCATTCTTGGCAATCCGGCCGGGATCGGCAATCAATCACACTCGAACCATACTACAAAATCCCGCAAGTTTCTCATCATCGTCACCAACCCCCGCCGCGATTCAAATTGACCCCGATATCCCGTACAATCGCCCGAAAATCCGGGAGACAGGAACAAGCTGATGAGTTTCAAAAAAGTGGCGGTAATCGGCGCTGGCACCATGGGCGCCGGTATCGCGGGACAAGTGGCCAATGCCGGGGTGGAGACGCTGCTGCTGGATTTACCCGGTGACGGCGAATCGGTCAACGCGCTGGCCGAGCGGGGTTATCAACGGCTGCTGAATCCGGATCAACCCGGATTGATGAGCAAACAGGCGGGGCAGTTGATCACCCTGGGCAATACCAGAGACGATTTTGACAGGCTGGCCGATTGTGACTGGGTCGCGGAAGCGGTGGTTGAGCGTCTGGATGTCAAAAAGGACCTGTACAAACGCCTGGATCAGGTCTGTAACCACGGCGCCATCATTACCTCGAATACCTCGACCATCCCGATCCGGCTGCTGGTCGAGGACATGCCGGAATCTTTCCGCAAGCGGTTCGCCATCACTCATTTTTTCAACCCGGTACGGTTCATGCGCCTGCTGGAACTGGTCCGCGGGGATGCCACCGATGTGGAAATCGTTGACCGCCTGGACCGGTTTTGCGAACGGCAACTGGGCAAGGGCGTGGTTCGATGCTTCGACACCCCCGGTTTCCTGGGCAACCGGGTCGGAGTCTACGCGATCCAGTGCGCCCTGCGTTCGGCGTTCGAACTCGGATTGACGCCGATACAGGCCGATGCCGTTTTCGGACGCCCGATGGGTATTCCAAAGACCGGCGTATTCGGCCTGTATGACCTGATCGGAATCGACCTGATGGCGGATGTCGTGAAAAGCATGGTCGATATCCTGCCGGCGGACGACGCCTTCCATCCGGAAGCGAATGAAAACCCGTTGGTCACCGCCATGATTGTAAACGGGCAAACCGGCAACAAGCGAGGGCAAGGGTTTTATCGACAGGAGGAAAGTTCGACCGACCGGTTTGTACTCAATCTGAAAACCGGGGAATACGAACCGTTTGAAAGATTGAACCTGCCGGTCGCCGCCGAGGCGGAGAGAAACGGTATCCGGCGCCTACTGGAAGACGACTCGGTTTACGGGGAATTCGCCTGGCGGGTATTGTCAAAAACACTGTGCTACGCGGCTTCCCTGATTCCCGAGGTGGGCGATGATCCGGTCGGTATCGATGACGCGATGAAACTCGGCTACAACTGGCTGTCAGGCCCGTTCGAAATGATGGATGGGATTGGCGTGGATTACATGATCGGTCGACTTGCATCGGAACAGCGCGATATTCCCGCATATCTGCGCCAGGCCAAAGGCTCCGGCTTTTATCAGGTGTCGGGCCAGCAGCTTTGCGCCAGAACCGGGGACGGCCAGTGGCGGCCGATCACCAGACCGCCGGGCGTCGTGCGGTTCAACGAGAAAAAGCGGACGCTGTCGGCGCAAAACTCCAACGGGATGGCGAGTTGGCATATCACCGACGAAGCCGCCCTGGTGGAATTTCACAGCAAGGCGAATGCGCTGGACACCGATTCGATGACGATTCTGGCGGATGCCGTCGAACAGGTTCCGGTCAAGGGGTTGAGAGGACTGGTGGTGCATAATGACGCACAGCATTTTTCCTGCGGTGTCAATCTCGGCGCCGTTCGCGATTATTATGAACGGGATGACCTGGATGGACTGGACCAGTTTCTGGATCAGTTCCAGCAGACGGTCATAGCCATGAACCGGAGCGATTTCCCGGTTGTGGCGGCGCCGGTGGGCCTGTCCCTCGGCGGCGGTTTCGAGGTCGTTCTGCATGCCAAACAGGTCATCTCGCACGCCAACTCGGTGATGGGACTGGTCGAATCCCTGGTCGGGGTCGTTCCCTCCGGTGGAGGATGCAAGGAAATATTGTACCGCTGGGTCGACAAACTGGATTGCGGCAGGGACATACAGGCGGCAAGCTGGAAAGCGTTCATGAATATCGGATTTGGAAAAACCGCGACCTCACCCCTGCAGGCCACCAAACTGGCGATGGTCAGGGACAATGACCGCTACGAAATGAACCGGGACCGCATCTACGCCGCCGCGATCCGGGCGCTGGATTCCAGCGCAAGCCGACAACCGTTCGAGCGACCGGACCTGATCATGCCCGGACAACCTGTTTTTGAAGAAATGGTGAAATGGCTCGACAAATCCTATCGGGACGGCCTGTTGATGCCGCATGACGTCGTGGTTGGCACGGAAATTGCCCGAATCGTGTCCGGTGGGGAAATTGAAGCGAGCACAATCTGGTCCGAACAGGATTTGCTGGACGCCGAACGCCGCTCGTTCCTGAGGCTGGTCGATACGGACAGCACACGGGCCCGAATCAGCGGCATGCTCGATTCCGGCAAGACCGTGCGGAATTGAACCGGGACAAGCGCCATCGCCTTGACCCATTCCGCTTTACCGGACAGGCCGACAGAATCAGGATTGAATATGAGTCGTGACGCGAAATTAGCGATGATCAACCTGTCCGCATTCACGGACGGATCGGCAATCCGAAAAAAGGGAATCGCGCAACAGGTGGTCCATGCCTGTGAGACCCATGGATTTTTCAATCTGATTGAATTCGGATTCGACCCGCAAGTATTCGCGCGGGCCCGGCAAACAGCGCTTGAATTTTTTAACGGCGACGCCGCCAGGAAAGCGGAAGTCCACATTTCCAGAGTACCCCATCACCGCGGATATATCGGCAACTACGATGTAGCCCCTGACACAAAAAAAGGCGGAGATATCCGGGAAGCCTACAAGGTCGCGCTGGAGCTGGACGATAAAGACCCGGATTACCTGGCCGGTATCTCACTGTACGGACCAAATGTCTGGCCATCCGAAATGCCGGAATTCCGGGAAACGATCTACGGTGTCTACGAACATTTCCAGAACCTGTCCAAAGCGATTTTCAGTCTGTTCGCCATTGGCCTGGATTTGCCCGGAGACTATTTTGAGAAACTGACCGTAAAACCCGCCAGTGTGATGAATGTAAATTATTATCCGGCTACAGGCCCGGATCAGCGCGGCCAGACCAGCGGCATCGGCGCGCACAGTGACTACGAAGCATTCGCCATGCTGTGGCAGGACGACACCGGCGGGCTGGAAATCGAATCCCTGCAAGGAGAATGGCAGACCGTCAAACCGATCAAAAACGCGCTGGTCATCAATATCGGGGATTTGATGTCTCGCTGGACCAACGACCGCTTCCGCGCCACCCGCCACCGCGTCATCAACACCTCTGGAAAGGAACGAGTATCCTTCGCCTGTTTCGGAAACACCAACTACCACGCAATGATTCAGTGCATCCCATCCTGCTGTTCACCCAAAAACCCGGCAAAATACCCCCCCGTAAAATCCGGCGACTACCTGATGCAGGCAATCAACCGAACCTACGCATATACCACCAGTCCGATGATCTCACTCCCCTGCCACTACAAGTGATAACTGATTTCTTCGTGTTGGGTGATGTCGAGGCCTTCGATTTCGTCTTCTTGTCCGACTCGCAGGGGAGTCATCAGAGAAACCAGCTTCAGTGTGATGAAGGTGAAGATCACAACCCAGACCACCACGAAACCGACTGCGGCCAGTTGAATCATCACTTGTTCGCCGATTGAGGTTTCCATACCGGCGCCGCCCAGACTTTCGGAGGCGAATATGCCGGTCAGTACGGTGCCGAGCGCACCCCCTACCCCGTGTACAGGAAAAACATCCAGAGAATCGTCTATGTGCAGCACGGCCTTGATCAACTGGGTCGCGAAGAAACATACAAAACCGGCGGCGACACCGATAGCCAACGCTCCCATAGGCCCGACAAAACCCGACGCCGGAGTGATCGTCACCAGCCCCGCGACCATGCCGGTGACAATACCGAGAACACTGGGTTTGCCGCGCTTGATGTATTCAATGAGTATCCAGGTCAGTGAGGCCGCCGCGGTGCAGATATGAGTGACCAGCATGGCCATCCCCGCGTCAGCTCCGGCGGCAACGGCGCTGCCGGCGTTGAAGCCGAACCAGCCAACCCACAGCATACTGGCGCCGATCACGGTAATCACCAGATTGTGCGGCGGCATCGGAGTCGTTGGAAAACCGTGGCGTCTCTTGACAACCAGCGCGCAAACCAGCGCCGCAATCCCGGCGGTCAGGTGCACCGCAGTACCGCCGGCAAAATCCAGTACTCCGTAATCGGCCATCCAGCCGCCGCCCCAGACCATGTGGCAGATCGGGAAATAAACCAGGAAAAGCCAGATCAGACTGAACAGAATCACGGCGGCAAACCTCATCCTTTCCGCAAAACCGCCAACTATTAGCGCCACGGTAATGGTCGCGAAGGTCAACTGAAACATCACAAACACGCTTTCCGGAATGGTTCCCGACACCGAATCCCTGGACAGGCCCTGCAAGAACATCTGGTCTAGCCCGCCGACCAGATAATTCCAGCCGCCGCCATCGGTGAACGACAGGCTGTAGCCGGCAACCAGCCAGACCACCGCCGTCAGACAGGTAATGGTGAAACATTGCATCAATACCGACAGGGCGTTCTTGCTCCTGACCAGGCCACCGTAAAACAGCGAAAGCCCCGGGATGGTCATAAACAGGACCAATGCGGTAGAAGTCAGAAGCCAGGCCGTATCGCCGCTATCGATCTCGGCCAGCGCAACGCCCGGCATACCCAGCAGCATAAGTAGCGTTGTAACTTTCAGCAATTTCATGTTCTTTTCTCCTGATAAATAAAATTTCCGGCACATTACAATGCGTCGGTGTCTTGTTCACTGGTACGGATACGCACCGCAGACTCAAGATTCTGAGTGAATATCTTGCCATCACCGATCTTGCCGGTACCCGCAGCCTCCATAATTGATTCGATTATCTTCCCGCAAATTTCAGACGGCGCCGCTATTTCGATTTTTTTCTTCGGCAGGAATTTAGTCTTGTACTCGGTACCGCGGTATTGCTCGGTATGCCCTTTCTGGTTACCGAATCCGACTGCGTCGGTCACAGTCATACCTTTTATTCCGATTTCGGATAGAGCTTCCTGAACCCGGTTCAGCTTCGCAGGCTGAATAATTGCGATTATCAATTTCATGCTTTTTCTCCGATGGATCAACTTCTGGTTCAACTTGATGGTAGATTATGCAGAGGGTGACTAATCGTGTAAAACGATGTAAACTGATTTATATATCTTTTTATATAATATATATTCGGAATACCGACATGACCCTTCATCAACTGAAAATCGTCGCCGCGCTGATAGACAACGACTTCAATCTCTCAGTGACCGCCGACAGGCTGTTCCGGGTGCAGTCGGCCATCAGCAGTCAGTTGCTCCTGCTGGAGGAGGAACTCGGCGGGAAACTGTTTGAGCGCCGCGGCAAACGCCTGGTCAGGCTAACGCCATTGTGCGAAACCCTACTGCCGGAAATGAATCGCATTCTGCTCGCTGAAAGCAATATCCGGGCATTCGCCCTGGAACATACATCCAGCGACAAGGGGGACTTGCGGATTGCCACCACCCATACCCAGGCGAGATATTTCCTGCCCGAGGTAATCCGCAGCTTCAGAACCGAATACCCCGAAGTGCGTTTGAGCATCTACCAGGGCAGCCCCTCGGAATTCCTGATCATGCTGCGTCAGCGCAAGATTGACTTCGCCGTTTTCTCCAGCGAGGAAGATGTGCCCGCCGACTTCTCAAGAACGCGGTGCTACTCCTGGCACCGGGTATTGATCCTGCCGCAGGGCCACCCGTTAGAACACACTCCGCTGGACCTCGACAGACTGGCGCAATACCCGATCATCACCTACATGCCAGACTTCGCCGAACGCCAGATTATTGAACATACTTTCAGTGAAGCCGGCATCCCGATCAACATCGCCTTCAGCGCGGGCGACACCGACATCATCCAGACCTTTGTGCGGTTGAACCTCGGCATCGCAATCGTGGCGCAAATGGCGCAACCGAAATCACCCGTGTCCGTGGATGACGAGACACTGGTTTTTCGAGACATCAGACATTTATTCGTCCCATCAAGCACTTACGTTGTATATCTCGAGGAATTGGCGCTGCGCGGATATATGAATCGATTTGCCAAGATGCTGAAACGCCACGGGCGGAGATTCCAAAAACAACTGAATCGTTCTCACATCACTTGACAAGCGATCACTCCAGCCTTCGTGGCAAGCTCACTTCCGGGGGCTTTTCAGTCGATCTCGGTATCGCGCAAGCCAATTCCGTCATGGCTTTGGCTTGCCCGGTATTGAATCCGGTTTCTCAGTTACTCGCTTGAGGTCGCAGCGGATTCTTTGATATACACATCCCGGATGTTGCGCAAAATGGTTTTGTCGTCTGTATGGCGCACATCAACGCCTTTTTCCAGAAACACAATATGTCCGGCTATGTTACTGCTATGTCCACCGAACCGTTCGAGCGCCCGGATACCCAGCACAATATCCACAAAATGACCAACATTTCTGGAGTCCTCCATGATAAATGTGCTCAAACGCCGCAGTATTGATTTCAGTTGATTATCCAGTTGCTCGCTCTCGGTCAGAACATTGGCCGCAAGCTCCAGGTTCAGATCATCAAAAGCCTGCATGGCTGTCTCCAGCATATTGATCACATAACCGGACAGGGAATAAATATCCTGCAATATCTCATCGCTCGGTGGTTTTTGGCCGGATTCGAAAAAGCGAAGGGTCAGGCCGGCAATTTTGCGAGCTTCATCACCTGCACGCTCCAGTTCCGCAACAATTTTCCCGACCGAGATCAGCACTCGCAAATCTTTGGCAACGGGTTGGCGTAACGCAATCAGGCGGATAATCTCATCATCCGCCCGTAAATCAAGATCATTCAGCTTTTTGTCGTTTTTGATAACCTCACGCGCCTTCCCCGGATTCTCGGATTGCAGAGTATCCAGCGAATCATTCATCTGGCTCACTGCAAGCTGCCCCATTTGTATAACCAAATCATGCAGATACTGCATTTCCTTATCAAAACGCTTGAAAATATGTCTGTCGCCTTGAATGCTCATAGTGTAATCCTGCTAAACGATTGAAACGAACCCGGTCATCCGAAACGCCCGGTGATATACCCCTCTGTCAATCGGTGTCGGGGGTTGGTGAAGATAGCGCCGGTGGGGCCGACTTCGACCAATCGGCCCAGGTGGAAATAGGCGGTCCTCTGTGAAACCCGGGCCGCCTGTTGCATGGAGTGAGTCACGATACAGATTGAATATTGCTTTCTCAACTCGTCGATCAACTCCTCAATGGCCGCCGTCGCAATCGGGTCCAGAGCGGAACAGGGCTCATCCATTAGAATGATCTCGGGGCGAATGGCGATAGCCCGCGCAATACACAACCTCTGTTGCTGACCGCCCGACAGGCCGGTTCCGGGTTTATCCAGTCTGTCAGCTACCTCTTTCCACAAATCCGCCCTACGCAGACTGTTTTCTACCATATCATCCAGCTCGGATTTGCTGCTCGCCAACCCATGCAGCTTGACTCCGTAGGCCACGTTTTCATATAACGATTTCGGGAATGGATTGGGTTTTTGAAAGACAATGCCGACTCGGGCACGAAGCAAGACCACATCCATGTCCTTGCTGTAGATGTCTTCACCGTACAATTTGATGCTGCCGGACACCCTGCACGAGTCAATCGTGTCATTCATCCGGTTCAGGCAACGCAGGAAGGTGGATTTCCCGCACCCGGATGGTCCGATCATCGCAATCACCTCGTTCTTCGCGACATCAAGGGACACATTGAAAATAGCCTGCTTGTCACCATAAGACACATTCACATTGCGGCTGGTCATTGCCGGATTTTCGACATGAATATCACCAAACGTCTCGAAATCAGGATTCACAACCGGATCATCAAAATCAGGGTCAACGGCTGGCTTGTGGCTCTGTGGTGACGTATTCATGTCGTTTGTGCTGTCAGTCAATGTGTGAGTACTCATATAGTGTCATATCGGGGATAAGGATTACCAGCGACGTTCAAACTTCTTCCTTAACAGAACAATCAGGCCATTGACCGCGATCAGGAACAAGAGCAGAACCATGATCGCAGCCGAGGTCCGTTCGACAAACGCGCGTTCCGGGCTATCTGACCACAAGTAGATCTGCACCGGCAGCGCCGTAGCCGGCTCAAGCGGCCCTCCGGGAACATCCACGATGAACGCCACCATGCCGATGACCAGCAAGGGGGCCGATTCACCCAGCGCCTGGGCCAGCCCGATAATGGCTCCGGTCAGCATACCGGGCATCGCCAGCGGCAACACATGATGCAGCACGGTCTGCACCGGCGAAGCGCCCACTCCAAGCGCGGCTTCCCGAATACTGGGCGGCACCGCTCCGAGAGCGGCGCGGCTGGAGATGATGATGGTGGGCAGCGTCATCAGCGCCAGCACCATCCCGCCGACCAGAGGCACCGAGCGCGGCAGGCCGAAGACGTTGATGAAGATGGCCAGGCCGAGCAACCCGAATATGATGGACGGAACCGCCGCCAGGTTATTGATATTGACCTCGAGCAGGTCCGTTATCCGGTTCTTCGGGGCGAACTCCTGCAGATAAATCGCCGCCGCGACCCCGACCGGGAAGGCCAGCAGCATGGTCACCAGCATGGTGAAAATGGACCCCATCGTGGCGCCGAAAATACCCGCCTGCTCCGGTTCACGGGAATCTCCAGCGGTGAAAAACGGTATATTGAAATGCTTTTCCACACGGCCGTCTTGCGCCAGCCGATCCACCCATCCGATGGTAATGTCCTTGATCCGCCGGTTCTTTTCGGGGACGTCCCGGTCAATCCGGCCCTTGACAAAAACATCCACCTCGTCATCGGCCAGCAGCCAGTAGGTCACCGACCTGCCGACCTGCGATGGGTCCGCCATGACTTTTTCGCGCAGTTGATATTGCGCTCCACCACTCATGATCCGGTAGAGGGCTTTTTTCTCCTTGCGCTTGGTGACTTCCGGGAATGCCTGGCGCAGCGCCGCCTTGATGAATCCGGCATAATCCGCTTCCGACAGGGATTCCCGGCTCAGGTCATCCCCGAAATCCTCAGACATCAGATGGATATCCAGCCCGATATGCGTCTGCACCAACGCGGTATAGCCGTTGGCGCCAGTGGTAACCAGCAAAAATACCAGAAAGGCCAGCCCACAGATAATCGATGACAGCCCGTACAGACGGAATCGGGTTTCCCGCGCGTAACGCCTGGCCAGCCCCGCCTTGATGATCTCGACCTGGGTCATTCGTATTGTTCCTTGTATTTGCGGACCACTCTCAATGCAATGACATTGAGGACCAGGGTGATGGCGAACAGGGTCAGTCCCAACGCGAACGCCGCCAGGGTTTTCGGACTGTCGAATTCCTGATCCCCGATCAACAGGGTGACGATCTGCACGGTAACGGTGGTGACCGACTCGAACGGATTGGCAGTCAGATTCGCCGCCAGTCCCGCCGCCATCACCACGATCATGGTTTCCCCGATCGCGCGTGAAACCGCCAGCAGAATGCTGCCGACGATACCCGGTAGCGCGGCCGGCAGGACAACCCTGCGGATCGTCTCCGAGCGGGTCGCTCCGAGTCCATAAGAACCGTCACGCAATTCCTGGGGCACGGCGTTGATTACATCATCCGACAGCGACGACACGAAGGGCAGAATCATGACACCCATTACCACCCCGGCCGCCAGAGCACTTTCGCTGGAAACACTCATGCCGAAGGATTCGAGTGAATTGCGGATCAACGGCGCCACCGTCAAAGCGGCGAAAAAACCGTAAACCACAGTTGGAATGCCGGCCAGAATCTCAAGCAGGGGCTTGCCGAATGTCCGTATGTGCCGGTTGGCGTATTCCGACAGGTAAATGGCCGACATCAACCCGAATGGCACCGCAATGAACATCGCGATTATGGTAATCAGGAAGGTCCCGGCGAACAGGGGAACAGCTCCGAACGCGCCGGATGATCCCACCTGATCGGAACGAATAGCGGTCTGGGGGGACCACTCCAGACCAAACAGAAAGTCGGTGATCGGAACAACTTTGAAAAACCGGATGGACTCAAACAACACCGACAGGACGATACCGACCGTGGTCAGGATGGCGATGCTGGTACAGGCAATCAGAAAAGTCTTGATCACCCTTTCAACCCGGTTCCTTAACGCCCGGTTCTTCCTGGCCAGGCTCAATGCGACCAGCATCAGGCACGGAGCCAGGACGAAAAACACGAAAAGCAGCGACAGAATGTTCATTTAACTGTGTTTTTCCTGTTTCTCAAAAAAAAGCGGCCACCCTGAAATCCGGTGGCCGCATGATACACTGATGCGAAGTATATATCACATTTGAAGTGGAGTCAGGTTAGCCGTATCGGATCGGAATTTTTCTCTTTCGCTGGTCGGCATCGGGATCAGCCCCTTGTCCACCAGATAGCCTTCTTCTCCAAAAGCCGCTTCGTCCGTAAACTCCGCCATGAATTCGGCAATACCCGGAGTCAGGCCGACATGCGCTTTTTTGGCATAGAAATAAAGCGGACGTGAAACCGGATATGAACCATCCGCAATGGCCTCGAACTCAGGCGGAACACCGTCAATCATCGAACCCTGGATGACGTCCGAGTTCTGGTCCAGAAAGCTGAAACCGAACACGCCGAGCGCCTTTTCGTTTTCCCGCAGCTTTTGCACGATCAGGTTGTCGTTTTCCCCGGCCTCCACATAAGCCCCGTCTTCACGAACGGTATGGCAAAGCGCCTTGTACCTGTTTTTGTCCTTCTTTTTCAGAGCCTTGATCCAGTCGAACGACTTGCAGCCGCCTTCCAGAGCAAGCTCGGCAAAGGCGTCGCGGGTGCCCGATGTGGGAGGCGGCCCCAGCACTTCTATTTCCGAATCCGGCAACGCCGCGTTGACCTCTTTCCAGGTGGAATAAGGGTTCGGTACGGTGGACTCGCTGCCATCCGGATTCGGAACGTCTTTGGCCAGCGCCAGGAAAATATCCCTCAGGGTCAATTCCAGTTGGTCAACCTCGCTGGAATTACCCAGTACGATGCCATCGTAACCGACCTTGACTTCGATCACGTCTTTCACGCCATTGGCCTGGCACTTTTCGAATTCCGAAGACTTGATTCGACGGGACGAATTGGTAATATCCGGGTGCGATTCCCCCACTCCGGCGCAAAACAGCTTCATGCCGCCGCCCGAACCGGTTGATTCGATAATGGGGGTCTTGAATCCGCTGATTCTACCGAATCTTTCCGCCACCACCGTCGCGAACGGATAAACTGTCGATGATCCGACAATCTGGATATAATCGCGGGAAGCCTGGGCAGAACCCGTACCAGCGATAACGGTTGCCAAAGCGACCGGGATAACACTTCTTAACATGGAATACCTCCACAGTTAGTTGATCAATTAAGTAAAGTAGTTTGGTAAGTGGCAGATTATGCAGTGGGCAAAAAACCATATAAAACGATATAAATTGATATATATATCTTTTTATATGATGTACATATCCAGAATACCGACACATGAGACCTTTGCTTACAGCGCTTCGCGCCACCGCTGAAATCACTCGATTACGCATACTGTCGGTTCTGTGTGACAGCGAGTTGACCGTTTCCGAGTTAATGGAGATACTGGAACAGAGCCAACCACGAGTCAGCCGCCATCTGAAACTACTGTGTGACGCCGGATTGGTGCAGCGTTACCCGGAAGGCGCATGGGTCTTTCACCGGCTCACAGATAGCGGGAAAATGGCTGAATTGATCTCATCTGCTCTGGACCTGATTGACAAGCAGGATACCGATATTACCCGCGATCAGCAAAAACTGCAAAAAATCAAAAGTCGGAATGCAGCAATGGCCGCAGAATATTTCAGCAAAAATGCGGCGGAATGGGATACCATACGAAGACTCGCGATACCGGATAGTTATGTTGAGAAAAAGCTGATTGATTGTCTGGAGATCGAGCGCCCCGACCTGTTCCTTGATCTTGGCACCGGAACCGGGAGAATACTCGAAATATTCTCCCCCTACATCAAAAAGGGAATCGGCATTGATATGACTCGGGAGATGCTGATGCTGGCCCGCTCTAACCTCGATACGGCAGGCGCCAGGAATTGCTCGGTGCGCCATCAGGACATCGGTAATCTGAGCCTTAAAGACAACTCTGTCGATGCCATCACCATCCATCAGGTATTACATTACCTGGACAGGCCGGATGAGATTATCCGCGAAGCGGCCAGGGTATTGCGGGCGGGCGGGCAATTGATTGTCGTCGATTTTCTCCCCCATGACCTCGAATTCTTAAGGGAAAAACATGCCCACCGCCGACTTGGAATATCCCCGCAGTCGATCTTGCAATGGGCGGAACATTGCGGCCTCAATCTGGTCTCCACGGAGCATCTGTCGGCGACCGGGCCGGACCGGGACAGCCTCAGCATTGGTTTATGGAGTTTAAGGAAGCGGCCGACCCCGAAAACAATGATATGATCGAACCAGAAGCTTTAAAACCGCGACTCTCGACGATGATTCCCAAATGCCTTAAACTCCTGACAGCGTCAGGTCTCGCCTGCCTGCTCTACGTCAGTTCTTCCGCCTCCGTACTGAACGACCTCGAACAGACGGAATTTTCGGGGAGCCTGTCCACGCAGGCGACCATAACGACCCTGATCAATGCCCTCGTCAATACCCGGCACTTTCATCAGGCCCCTCTTGATGACCGGTTTTCCGAGAAAATCCTGGATAACTACATCACGCGGCTGGACCCGGCAAAAAGTTATTTCCTGCAGGAGGATATCGACCAGATCGAAGCCCTGAAGCATGAATTCGACGACTACATCAGAAACAGCTTCCTGAAACCGGCCTACGCGATTTTCAGGATATATCGGGAAAGAGTGAATCAGCGGATCGAATTTGCCGTTGAAAGACTGAACCAGCCCTTCGATTTCACCCTTGACGAGGAATATCTGCTGGACCCCGATGACGCCCCCTGGGCACAGAATATCGAGGAACTGAATGACCACTGGCGCAAGCGTATCAAAAACGACATGATCAACCTGCGCCTGTCTAAAAAGTCAGACGATGAGATCCGGGAAATCCTGGCCAATCGGTACATTCATATCGCGCGAAGAACCAGGCAGTTGAAGAGTGAGGATGTATTCCAGGGTTTTATCAACTCCTGGCTTTCAGGCATCGAGCCCTATACCCTGTATCACTCCCCGCGGGGAGCCGAAAATTTCAATATCCAGATGCGGTTGTCGCTGGAGGGAATCGGCGCGGTCTTGCAGAGCGACAATGAATTCACCGAGATCAGGAGAGTCATTCCCGGAGGACCCGCGGACCAGTCCGGAAAACTGGGCTCCGGGGACCGGATCATCGGGGTCGGACAGGAAAACGCGGAGATCGTCGATGTCATCGGCTGGCGGCTCGACGATGTCGTGTCGCTGATCCGTGGACCGAAAGGTTCGACCGTCGCCCTGGAGGTCCTGCCTGCCGAAAATGGCCTGGACAGCGGATCGGAAACGATCTTTATCGTCCGGGATGAAATAAAACTGGAGGAACAGGCAGCAAACAGTCAGGTGATTGACATTCCCACCGACAACGGGACTTCCAGGGTGGGCGTGATTCGATTG
Organism: Candidatus Poriferihabitaceae bacterium; assembly: GCA_965214205.1. Taxonomy (GTDB): domain Bacteria; phylum Pseudomonadota; class Gammaproteobacteria; order Arenicellales; family Poriferihabitantaceae. Next base: position 2,200,538 of record OZ243941.1, read on the forward strand.
CCTTCGTTCTATACCGATTTCGATGGCAGGAATGTCAACAGCCCGGATTACCGAAGCACCACCCGCGATGTTAAAAAACTGCTGGCCGGGCTTGAACCGGAAAATACGGACGGCCTGATCATGGATTTACGGGGTAATGGCGGAGGCGCGCTCGACGAAGCCATCTCATTGACCGGACTGTTCATTCGCAAAGGCCCGGTTGTCCAGGTCAAGTTCAGCGACGGCACCAAGATAGACCGCGATCCGGACCCGAAGATCATATACGACGGCCCTCTCGTGGTGCTGGTGGATCGTCACAGCGCCAGCGCTTCTGAAATTTTCGCCGGGGCGATCCAGGATTATAATCGCGGACTGATCCTCGGCGAGCCGACCTTTGGCAAGGGCACCGTCCAGACTCTGGTCAACCTGAACCACCACCATGATTCGGATGTGGACCTCGGACAACTCAAAATGACCATTGCCCAGTTCTTCCGGGTCAACGGCGACAGCACCCAGTACCGCGGGGTCATCCCGGACATTACCTGGGATTTCAGTGAGATCAACGACCAGTCCGGTGAACGCGCGAATGACAACGCCATTCCCTGGCGCCGGATTGGAGCGGTCGCATTCGAGCCTTTTCGACACAGATCGGATTCCCGTTTGCTGGACCGGGTCATCTCCGAGCACCGCGATCGGGCAAAAGACGATCCCGAATTTACTTACTACCGGGAAGTGGACTCGATCAACCGGAGCATCCGGCAAATGAAAACGGTTCCCCTGTCCCAGGAGAAACGTCAGCAGTTGAGAGCGGCGCGGGACCAGAAGCGGCTTGATCTGGAAAACGCCCGGCGGACCGGATCCGGTCAAAAAGCCCTGCCAACGATTGAATCGCTGGATGAGGACGAACCGGATCAACACAACAGCCTGGCAGAATCCGGTGACGCTTCCGGGAACCAGTCGGACCCGTTCCTGATCGAGGGCGCGAGAATATTGCTGGATTTCGAACGTTATACGAAGCTGTTCGGTAATCAGAATTCCTTGTCGGGCGGATAGCGCTAAAGATGTCAAAACTGGTCGTTATCAACCGGGAAGATGAAACGCGAGTCCCTTTTTTGCGGGGCATGCTAACCAAGTCGTTGCACCAGGCGGGGCTTGAATTCGTCAATGCCTACAATGTGGCCAGCGATATCCGGGACGAGTTCGAGGACTACGGCGAAGTGACTGCTGCCGAATTAAGGGAACGAATCGTGGAGATTCTGCGAGAGGACTATCCCGACGCCGTACTGACCAGATATAAAAAGGAAGACATTACCAGAGAGAATATCCGCGTCATTGGCGGAGACGGCAACACCGATCCCTTTTCCCGGGGGGTTCATGTTGAAAGGCTGCAAAGCTGCGCCATCGAAATCGCGCAATGCAATGCGATCACCCGTCAGGTCCACAGTCATCTGGTCAGTACTAAAACGCGTGAAATCTCAACGCGAGACCTGACCGGACTGACTTACTCGGTCATCCGACAGCGCGTCGATCAAAAGCATGCCGACTATTACCTGCTGTGGAGATTTTTCCTGGAAAACAGCTATCCTCTGCTGCTGTTGATCGGAGGGGCGCCCGGCAGCGGTAAAAGCACCATCGCCACCGCGGTCGCAAACCGGCTCGGGGTTGTGCGAACCCAGTCTACCGACATGCTGAGGGAAGTGATGCGCATCACGATTCCGGAAAAAATCTCCCCGGCCCTGCATACCTCTACCTTCAAGGCCGGCAAGGCGATAGACGTTCCCGAAGCCGACGTCAATACCGATGAACGTCTGTTATATGGATTCCAGATACAATCGAAGATGGTGGAAGTCGCTTGCGAAGCGGTCATACAGCGGGCCTTCAATGAAAATGTGTCGATGATCATGGAAGGAGTGCATGTCCGCCCTTCCCTGCTGGATCGAATTGATTCCAGGGAGGACACGGTGGTCGTGCCGGTATGTCTGGCCGTACTCGACAAGAAAAGGCTGAAGAGATTCATAAAAGGCCGTTCATCCGAAAACAAGCAGCGCAGGGCAAAACGGTATTTGCAGAACCTGGATGAAATCTGGCACCTGCAGACGGTGCTGCTGTCCGAGGCCGACAACGAAGACATCGAAATTCTCGATAACCACGACATTACAGAAACTTCGCTGGACATCATAAAAGTCATCACTCAAACCATAGCGACCCGATATCAGGGGGAAATCGAATCCCTCAGGAAGCGGTACACATGAACCGTAAGCTCAGGTTCAGGACACTGCAATGTACGATCCTCTAAAAGGTCTGATCATCATTCTCGACGGATTGGGAGACCGCCCGAATCAACATCTCGGCGGATTAACCCCTCTTGAGTATGCCAGAGCCCCGACACTGGACCAGTTGGCGAAACGCGGACAATCGGGACTGATGGATCCGCTGCTGCCAGGGCTGCCGGTGGATACCCATACCGGCGTCGGCATCCTGTTCGGGCTGCCTCCGCACGAGGCGGCCAATCTGTGCCGCGGGCCGATTGAAGCATCCGGAATCGGCCTGGATGCGAGACCGGGCGACCTGATGTTGCGCTGCAATCTGGCAACCGTTGAAAAACGGGGCGATCAGTACCACATCCTTGACCGCCGGGCCGGCAGAATCAATCAGGAAGTCGATACACTCTGTGCGGCCCTTAACGACATTCAGGTCGGGGATGGCATCACCGCGTCATTGCACCCCGCCACCGGGCATCGCTGTGTACTCAGATTGAGAGGACCCGCGCTCTCCGCCCGGGTCGGTGATACCGACCCCGGTGGCAAGCGCGTCGAAAGAAGGATTCTCGAATGCCACGCCGATACAGCCGCAGACCAGGACGCGGTCCGTGCCGCACAGGCCATCAACCGGTTTGTCGAGCTGTCTCACCATATCCTGGACAGCCATCCGGTCAACCGTGAAAGAGTCAGGGCGGGAGAGTTGTCCGCCAACGCGGTCATCACCCGCAGCGCCGGAATTCACCGGGAGTTGAGGAAACTGCACGCCTGCCGGAATTTGTCAGTGGCTGTCGTCGCCGGTGAGAGCACCATTACCGGATTGGGTCGACTGCTCGGTTATTCGACAATCAACGACCCCGCCTTCACTTCCCTGCCGGATACCGATCTCGACAAGAAGCTCAGCATGGGTCTGGAAGCTCTGCAAACCCATGATCTGGCATACATTCATATCAAGGGCATGGACATCGCCGCGCACGACCGCGACCCGAAAGGCAAGGCGGACCTGATTGCGCGCTTCGATACCGCGCTTGGAAAACTGGATATCGATAATCTGGTGGTCGGGGTTTGCGCGGATCATTCCACCGATTCCCGTCTGGGAGAACACACCGGAGATCCGGTGCCAGTAACCATTTACAGCCCCTTTGGCAGAAGGGACCGGGTTGAGCGGTATAACGAAACCGGATGTATTTCAGGTTCTCTCGGCAGAATAACCGCACAGGGCTTTCTGGTTTCGGTACTCGATGCGATGGGTTGCCTGTCCAATTTCAAGTCTTCCGAGATCGAGCTGTACCGCTGAAATCACTGATTGACGGCAGTCCGGCTTGCCGACTCCGGACCGATTTCGAGATCCAGTCCATAACCCATTGATTCAAAAATCGTCTCTTCATTTTCGAGATCGAATACGGTGAGGGGACGCTCCTTGCTCCAATCCTTCGGCAATGAAACAATGACCTGCCTGTTGCTGACCTTGATCTGGATACGGGATAATTTCGCGTCCGAGCGGCTGCGGTAAAACAACACAGCCAACCGAAACAGGATAATCAGCCTGGTCACCCGCGGAACCCATTCATCGGGCAATCTCGCAATAGCCTCATTATCCGGCTTCAGTCGATGACATCTGACCAGCAGCGCCAGGATTTTCTGGATCTGCCGGGAGAAGCCATCCAGGTCGCTGTTCTCGATGATGTAGGCGCTATGCAGGTGATACTGATCGTAGGAAACCGAAATCCCGATCTCATGCAACTGCGCCGACCAGTAAAGCAACTTGTAATTCAGCTCTTCCTGCAGCTCCCAGTCATTGCTGACCTGCTCCAGAAAACGAACGGCCAGACTCCGTACACGTTTCACCTGCTCCGGGTCGGTTTTGAACTGGGTTACCAGCGCGGCCACCCCGTGGAATCTCGAATCCTCATTATGCAGCCGACCAATCAGGTCATAGGCGACCCCTTCTCTCAGGGCGCCCTGGGATATATCCATCCTGTTGATGCCGAGCTCCTTGAAGATGGTCGAAAGAATCACGAACCCGGCCGCGAACACCGGTTTTCGTTGATCTGAAACATAACTGAGTGATTGACTGTTTTTCGAGGCCAGAATCCATTTCTTCACGACCGCCATGCTTTTTGCGGAAAGCCAGTCCTGCTCGATGCCCATCTCCCTCGCAACCATGTCCACCGCCTTGATCGTTCCCGATGTACCGACAACTTCCTGCCATTTCAACTTGCGGTAGGCGTTGATAACCGGCTGCAATTCAATTGAAACGAGATTCCTGGCCCGCCTGAACCGGGACTTGGTGATATTGCCATCGCCAAAAACACCTCGAGTCAGGCTGACACAGCCGATTTCAAGACTGTCCATGTGCAATGGTTTATGGCTTTTTCCGACAATCAGTTCGGTGCTGCCGCCGCCAATATCCACCACCAGCCTTTGTTTGCCGCGAGTGGATAGGTCAAACGCGGCGCCAAGATAAACCAGCCGCGCCTCCTCATGCCCGGAAACCACGGAAATCGGGTGTCCGAGAGCCGCTTCCGCCCGTTTCAGGAAGGCATCGCTGTTTTGCGCGTTCCTCAGGGTATTGGTGCCGACCGCCCGTATTCGGTGAACGGGAATCTCATTCAGCCATTGACGGAATCTGTGCAGGCATTCCAGCGCCCGGTCCTGGGCTTCCCCGGATAAATTCCCCTCTGGATCAAGACCCGCGTTCAACCGGACCATTTCCTTCACCTGGTCCATGATTTTTATACTGCCGTGATCACCCACATCGGCAATCACCATGTGAAAACTGTTCGACCCGAGATCTACCGCAGCGACAAAACTCTCTTTACCCATTCAAAACATGCACAAGAATAACCCGCGGCTATCATACCCCGAACTACCCCCGCGAACCACCATCAAACGCCGGGTTGAACGCCCATCGCGACCGCCTTTACGGTTTGTGCGGGAACTTCGCCCATCACGGTGACCAGATGATTCCCGGTACGGGCGCGGTAGGCGTGCACCGCGCCCATCCGACTCGGACCCATCATCTCATTCTGATCCTGGCCGGTTTCCTTGATAAACACCGACAACGAAGACAACCCGTCCGAATAGACAAAGTGCTCGATTTCACCCTTTCCCATCGGCGACATCCTGCGAAAATAATTACTCAACTGATAACCGTCAGGAAGCTCTGCAACCGACCACCCGGAAGATTCGGAAGACTCAAAAGACTCGGATATCGGCTCCGGATTGCTGAATAACCGCAAATTTTCAGTGTTGCTCACCGGGGCTAGTTGGGCATTCATGATAGGCCCGTTTATCTCGATATCGGCCAGCAGGTATTGCCCAAGAACCTCGCCGTCCCGACCGATCAGGTCCGATCTCAAAAGCAGACCGGACCGCTTATCCGCCCACAGGATATATCCATAGCGCCAGACATCATGCGGGATCACCTTGATCATGACCGCCATCCGGTCAGCAATCCGCTCCTCGCCCCCCTCCTCGAACGCATAGTTCTTCCCCAACTGATCAAGGTTGCCGGGAAGGATTCCCGGGAATCCGCTGGTCTCAGCCCGCCAGTAATCCTGCACCACCATGTTCTGATCCGGCATATAACACCAGACCTTGTCCTTGTCGCGAATAATTTCTCTGGCTTCTCCGTTCAGTGAATAGATGCGTTCCTGCATCATGCCGTCCTGAACCCTGCGCGCAACCTCCATGACCTTGATTTCACCATCACTGGCATAAACCAGCGTACCGGAAAAACTGACATCCGCGGCCGCCTTGTTGATTTTCATCAGCCAATCGGATGCGTCCGCAAAAACATGAGCCGGGAATAACCCGGCCACAAGGACGACTACCGCCCGGCGGATAAAACCCGGTCCCGTCACAGCGCCCGGATTACGTCAGGATAATGGAAATTCATCGGACCAGCGTCTGATTGCCGACCAAAACCATGTGGGCGAGCAAACCATTAAAGGCCGGAGAAGCGGTGAATTCCCCGTGTCCGGCCAGCAACTCGTTAAACTCCATGACGGGCGGCCCTGAACCGGTCTGGTCACCGGCCTGGTCAATAACGTGATCAACAGCCGGAGCCGCGGCCTGATCAACGGCGGCGACCGTGCCATACCGGGCTGAATCGTCGATCGGCCCCAGTGTAATCATCGCAACGACAGCCAGAGACGCGGCCAGCGCGAACAATCCGACCGGTTTCCACATGCCGGTCCCGGACGACCCGGATCCGGCAATCCGATTGTCCCTGGTCAACGGACGCAGAGCGATTACGGTCGGCTCCGCCTGCAGACGCGCCCGGATCCTGTCCGTCAGGTCGGTCCCGACCCGGTCAATATCACCGCGCGTGATATCCCCGATCATCTGATAGCGCTGCCAGGTCCTGCCCGCCGACTCATGGCGGATCATCTCATCAATAACCGACCCTTGCTGACCCGCGTCCAGTTCCTGATCAATCAGTTGTGAAATTCTTTCGTTCATTTTTCGGTTTTTCAAGATATCCTCCAGTCTCCCCGGTTAGAGCCATCCAGTCACAACAAGTTCACATCCGTTTCCGTTTTTATGAACATTTTTCACTCGCATACCGGTCAGAACCGCCCGTCGACCAGATGCGAGATTGATTTTTCAATCGCTTCGCGGGCCCGGAATATCCTGGAGCGCACGGTTCCGACCGGACAGCGCATGGCGACCGCGATATCCTCATAACTCAATCCGTCCATTTCCCGCAGCAGGATGGCTTCCTTCAGTTCATCGGACAGATCGTTGATCGCTTTTTTTACCGCTGCCACCAGGTCGTCATTCTCCAGCATCTCCACCGGAGTATTGAATTCAGTCAAACGCTCCCCGCCCTGTCGGTACGACATCTCCTCCACATCGACATCCTGGAGAGGGGGCTGCCGCCCGGCGGCGACCAGATGGTTTTTCGCCGCATTGACTGCGATGCGGTACAGCCATGTGTAAAACGCGCTGTCCCCGCGAAATTTCCCGAGCGCCCGGTACGCCCTGATAAAGGCTTCCTGAACGACATCCTCCTGTTCCGACGGGTCTCTGATGAAACGACTGACCAGCTTCCTGATGCGGTACTGATACTTGCGGACAAGCAGATCAAAAGCCTTCTTGTCCCCTTTCCGGACTCGCTCAACCAAAACCAGGTCCGTGTCGGAATTGTCCCTCATGCCCCGTTCCGCTCAGACCGGCTCAAGATATTCGACAACCAGTTGCAGGGATTTTCTTCCCCGAAAGTGATTAACATCCAGTTTATACACCGCGCGCACTCGTTCGATATCGGGTTCAACCTGACCCGGTTGCAGCGCCTTGAACGCGATAGCCTCGAACCGAGTCTCCCGGCTCACCGGCTGCAACGTCATCCGCAAATGAGCCTGCCCGACCACCCGACAGTCCAGTACGACAAATTCACCATCGAACCGGGGCGACGGGAATCCCTGACCCCAGGGCATGGCGTCCCGGATCAGTTCCGCATTGTCGAGGTTGATTTCTTCCGGTTCCAGTTCGCCGTCGGTGTCAATCGCGCTGCTGACACCGGCCCGGTCATAATGCGCAGCCACTTTCGCATGGAATCTTTCCCGGAATTGATCATAACCGGATGACCGAATGGTCAGGCCCGCCGCCATCGCATGTCCGCCGAATCTCTCGATCAGCCCGCTGTTTTCCAGGGCAATGTCCTCCAGCAGGTCCTTGATATGCAGTCCGACTACAGACCGGGCGGAGCCGGTCAGGTCTCCATTGCGGGTATTCGCGAAAGCAATCACCGGCTGATTGGTTTTTTCCTTGATGCGGGAGGCGACCAGCCCGCTGACCCCCTGATGCCAGCCCGCGTCATACAGACAGAATCCCGTGGCCGCCCCATTACCGCCCGCTCCGATTTCACCCTGCTCGGCCATCAGGCGGCTGACAATTTCCAGCGCCCGATCCTGCATGTCCTTTTCTATTTTTTTCCTTTGTTCATTCATAAGGTCGAGTTGACGGGCATATTCACGCGCAACGGCGGCGTCCCCGGCCAGCAGACATTCGATTCCGGTCGAAATATTGTCCAGACGTCCGGCGGCATTCAGCCGGGGAGCGATGACGAACCCAAAATCCGAAGAAACCATGCGCCGATAATCCCGGCCTCCGACTTCCAGTAACGCCAGTATCCCCGGACGGCATTTACCGGACCGGATTCTCAGGAGTCCGTTGGCAACCAGAATCCGGTTATTCTGATCCAGCGGCACCATATCCGCGACCGTGCCCAGGGCAACCAGATCAACCAGGCCGCCCAGATTGGGAATCGGAATCCGCGTTTTTTCAAACCAGCCAGCCGATTTGAGTTTCGCCCGGACCAGTAACAGCAGATAGAACATCACCCCGACGCCGGCAATGACCTTGCTCGGAAATTCGCAGTCCGGCTGATTCGGATTCAGTATCGCGTCCACCGCTGGCAGTTCCCCCGCCGGAAGATGATGGTCAGTAATGATTACGGTCACCCCGTTGCTTTTCAACAGGGCGGCTCCATCCACACCGTTGATGCCGGTATCCACGGTAATCACGACATCGGGGCTTTCCCGCAAGGCCACTTTCGCGATTTCCGGCGACAGCCCATAGCCGTGTTCGAAACGGTCCGGCACAAGATAATCAACCTCATCCAGCCCCATGGATCGCAACCCGGACAACGCCAGCGCGACAGCGGTCGCGCCATCCGTATCATAATCCCCGATAACCAGTACACGCCTGCCCGTCTCAATCGCGTCACAAACCAGAGCGGCGGCGGTCGCGCCGTCCTTTAGCGAATCCGGCCTGTATAAACCGGACAGAGAGAGGCTCAGTTCCGATACATGACCGATCTGTCGATTCTCGAATATCCTTTTCAAAAGAGGCGCTATTTCCGGTTCACCCGTATTCCCGTCATCATCAAGACGACAGTCGGAAACCCGACGCCGAATTGACTTTTTCCCATATTCAAACAACCTGTCTCCCCCAATTCAGTCCCCGGACACGGAATGATACCGCATCTCGACCATCATCACCCTACCCAACCGTCACATCGTGGATTCCCGCCTCCGCCACCCGCATTGTCATCCGCTCCGGGGCAACCTGCTGTCCGGGTCATACGCAGGTTCCCCGATCAGGCGCGCCGAACACATCCGGCCCAGAATTTCCACGAAAAGAGACTCCTTCCACTCCGCCGCGTCCGCTGGGAGGGACAGGAATGCCAGAGTCCGGCCCACCCGGTGCCCGTAGGCGCCGGAAATCGCCACACCAACCCTCTCCCCTTCCCGAAACACCGCCTCTCCGCCGATGATGTCGCTATCCACGGTATCCACTTCCGCGTAAAGGAAGCGGCGTCCGATACCGGTTTCGCGCTGCCTCACCAGCGCGTCCCGACCAATAAAATCGCGGTTTTCCAGAACGACAAACCGATCCAGACCCAGTTCCCAGGCCGTGTTCTCCACCGTCAGTTCGCCGCCCCAGGCTTTACTGGCCTTTTCCATACGCATACTGTTCATGGCATAAAAACCGAAATCCACGGGCGGCGCGGCGCCACTCCCAGCCCCAGCCACACCATTCCCGGCCACCCCTTTCAACGCATCATACAAAACGGCCTGATCATCCATGTCGTGGTGCAATTCCCAACCAGACTCGCCGGTATAACTAACACGCATGGCCAGCGTAGTCTTTCCGGCTACCCGGATCGTTTTCGCGGTCAGCCACGGGAAAGCCGCGTTACCCAAGTCCGCATCGGTCAGCCGCGACAGAATATCCTGCGAGGCGGGACCGGCGAGTCCGAGGACGCCGCGCCGCCGGGTAACGTTCTCGATGACCACATCCGCGCCTTCGGGCCGGTGTCCATGAAGCCAGTCCAGATGATGCCTCTGTGCAGCGGCGGCGCAGACCAGATAATACACACTGTTCTCCAGCCGAGTGACCGTAAACTCGCACTCCACCGTACCCTTCGGATTGAGGCAATGGCAGAGGCGTATCCCGCCCGTCCGCTCCGGCAACCGGTTGGCGGACAGAGTATCCAGAAACGCGGCGGCGTCCGTTCCACTAACCAGCAGTTTGCTGAATCCGGAAAGATCAATGACTCCGGCATACTCTGATACCGCCTTCGCTTCCCGCGCCGCGGCATCGAACCATGCAGTGCGGTGAAAACTGAGAGTGTGCGGCTCATCCCTGACCGCGAACCAGTTGGCCCGCTCCCAGCCGTAGACACAGCCGAAGCGGGCGCCGGCCTGTTTCAGACGGTCGTATATCGGCGTGGTTTTCGCCGGTCGTCCGGCGGGGCGTTCTTCCAGCGGGTAATGGGTGGCAAACTGCATGGCGAATACCTCGACCGCTTTATCGACCCGATAATCACGGTCAGCGTAATCCCCGAACCGCCGCGGGTCGAACAGCCCCATGTGCATGGGCGGCTGCCCCTCGACCATCCATTCCGCCAGCAACCTGCCCGCCCCCGCTCCTTCGCCGATACCGAAACCGCTGCCACAGGCGAGCCAGACATTCCGTAGCCCCGGCGCGGGACCGATCAACGGCTGACCATCCGCGCAATAACTCACCGGGCCGTGCACCATGGCGCGGATACCCGCCTCCGCCAGTACCGGGATGCGCTCCATCGCGTCCGCCATCAAATGCGCCACCCGTTCAGGTTCGGCATCGAACAGTTCCATGCCAAAATCCTCCGGCGCCCCGTCCACCGACCAGACCTGCGGCGTTTCCTCATAAGCGCCGAGAATCAGGCCATCCCGCTCGCGGCGGGTATACCATTGGTAGTCATGGTGACGCACCAGAGGAATACTGTCCGGCGCGCAGGCGGCTATGTCCGGGTGATCCTCGGTGACGAGATACTGATGCAGCATCGGCGTGATCGGCAGATCAAGGCCAAGCAGCTGACCCACCTGATTGGCCCAGAAGCCCACCGCGATCACCACATGCTCGGCTGTGATCTCATGCTCCGGCGTTTGCAGCCGCCATTCCCCGGAAAGAGTCCGGTCGATGGCCAGCGCCGGATTGTTGCGGAGAATGCGCGCGCCGCCCGCCCGCGCCAGGCGTGCCATGGCGTGAGTGACCTGGGCCGGATCGACATAGCCGTCGGTGGGTTCGTACAGCGCTCCAGACAGACCCCCGGTTTCCATGAGCGGGAAGACTTCGGAAATTTCGGACGGGCCGATCAACTCGAAATCAATGCCCATCTGCCGCCCCACGGAAATGCCGTGACGAAATTCATCCAGGCGATCCCGGTCATGAGTTACGCGCAGGCCCGCGCAACGATGATAGCCCGTGGATTCGACCCCCTCCTCCTCCAGCCGCCGATAAAGATCGGTACTGAACTGACGCATGAACAGGTGGGTCGGGCTGAAGCTGTAATGGGTGCAGAAACCCGCCGCGTGCCAGGTCGAGCCAGCAGTCAGTTCCGACTTCTCGATCAGGGTCACATCGCGCCAGCCCTTTTCCACCAGTTGCATCAGCAGACCGCAGCCGTAGATACCGCCGCCAATGATGGCGACCCGTGTATGACTGGTCATGTCAATACCACTGATCCGGCGTCTGCGCCTTGCGCCGGGCCACATAGCCCTCCAGGCCATCCAGAACCGCCGGATCCAGGGCCGGCTCCTGATAATCCCTGAGGGCCTGCTTCCAGAGTTGGTTGGCGCGGGCCGCGCTGTCCAGAGAGCCGTCCGCCTGCCACTGTTCAAAGGCGTTGTTATCCGCTACGCTGGAGCGGTAGAACGCGCTGTCGAAGTTGCGCAAGGTATGGGCGCTCGACAGGAAATGAGCGCCGGGCCCGGTATCATAGATCGCCTCCAGAGCCTGGGCCTCGTCGGAAAGATCAATGCCCTTGCAGAAATCAATCAGCTTGCCGCAAAGATCGGCGTCAATCATGGTTTTCTCGTACCCGGTCACCAGCCCTCCTTCCAGCCAACCGGTGGCGTGGTTGATGAAGTTCGCCCCGGCCAGCACCGCCATGATGAGACCCATCACCGCCTCCTGTTCCGCCTGGGCATCAGGCAGCTTGGAGGCCGACAGGGCGCCCACCGTATGCAGCGGCAGACCCAACCGCCGGGCCAGCTGCCCCGATGCCAGCACCAGCTTGGCCGCTTCCGGAGTACCGAAGGTGGGCGCCCCGGACTGCATGGAAATGGCAGTGGCGAAGCTGCCCATGAGGCAGGGGGCGCCCGGCCTCACCAGCTGAGTCAACGCGCATACCGCCAGGGCTTCGGCCAGGACCTGGGCCAGTGTGCCCGCCACGGTGCACGGACTCATGGCCCCGGCCAGGGTCCAGGGAGTGCAGGCCACCGCCTGGTTATGGGCGGCATAAGTCCGCAGGGCTCCGGACATGGCCGAATCCAGTACCAGCGGCGCATTGGTATTGGCCACGGAATAAAGTACGCAATGCCGCTCGACAAATTCCTCGCCGAACACGACCTTTGCCATGGCCACCGAGTCCTGTGCCCGTTCCTCGCCGATCAGAGAGCCGAAACAGGCCCGGTCCGAATACCGAAAATGCCCGAACAGAATGTCAAGATGGCGTTTGTTGGTGGGAATATCCACCGGCTCGCAAACGATGCCGCCGGAATGATGCAACCACGGAATAGTCTGATGGATTTTCACCAGTTCATGGAAATCGTCGAGTCTGGCATAACGCCGACCACGATCCAGGTCATGCACGAACGGAGGCCCCCAGGATGGAGCCAGCACCGTGTGATCCCCCCCGATGACCACACTGTTACCCGGATTGCGTGCATGCTGGATGAATTCACGCGGCGCCGAGGCCGTGATGATCTGGCGACAGCAGCCAGGATCAAACCGCACCCGACTACCCTGCACATCCGCCCCCGCCTCGCGGTACAGACGAATCGCCTCGGCATCGTTACGTACCTCCAGACCGACATCCCGCAGAATGGCGTCGGCGTTTTGTTCGATCAGGCAAAGCCCCTCCTCGGACAGGACATCGTAGGTCGCAATCTGGCGATGAATACAGGGAACCCGCTTCGGCCGGGCGCTTTTGCGCGCCGCCGCACGATGCCGACGCCCGCCAGCCCTGCGACCCGAACCGGCAGAACCACCCGAACCGGCGCCGGCATCGGCAACATCACCCGCCGACTCTGGCGGAATCGGGGACTTTCTGCCCACGCGAGCGGACTTGCGGGTGGATTTGGTGGAATCGGACATACAATGACAACAGGATTGTCGGCAGCGGCATTTCATTGGATAATAGCCGTATTCAGGATAACCGTCAAAACCCGCGCAAACCCGCGCGCATCAGAACCCGTATCCAATCCTCCAGGTCCAACCATGAAGACCACTACCCGAATCTCCGACCGAATCAACGACGACCCGGATTACTTCATCCTGCCGGTGGACTGGGATACCGACGCCATTGTCAATCGCCGGGAACGTTATTACGCCGCTTCACAACGCGCCTTTGTCCCCTACAAAACCCCGTTGATATTCCGGCGCGGACAGGATCAGTATCTCTGGGACGAACAGGGCAATCAGTATCTCGACTGTCTCAGCCAGAACCTCTGTGTCAGCATCGGTTACAACAACCCGGCGGTCACTCGCGCCGTACAGGCGCAGGCGGCGCAGATCCAGCACTGCACCACGATGTTTTTTCATCCAGTGCCGGCCCACCTCGCCGAAGAACTGGTCGCCCGCTTCCCGGAAGGCGAGGAATGGGTCGTTCATTTCACCAATTCCGGCGCCGAAGCCATTGATTTCGCGCTCCTGCTGGCCCGCTCCCACACCCGCAGAAACAGTATCCTTTCACTGACCAACGCCTATCACGGCGCCACCTTCGGCGCCCAGTCGGTGACCGGAATCAGCAATTTCCGCCACCCGATCCCCCTGCTGGGCGATATCCAGTTCGTGCCGAATCCGGACCAGTACCGGGGCATTTATGGAACAGGCGTCGAACCCTATCTCGAGGCCATTGAGCGCGCCATTCACTATGGCACCAGCGGCCGCATCGCCGGGATGTTCTTCGAGCCGGTGCAGGGTTACGGTGGTATCGTTCCGGCGCCAGACGGCTATCTTCAGGGCGCCTTCGAGCGGGTACGCGCCGCCGGGGGGCTGTGTGTCGTGGACGAGGTCCAGTCGGGCTTCGCCCGCACCGGAGAAGGATACTGGGCATTCGAGCGGGACAGCGTCGTCCCCGACATCGTGGTCCTGGCCAAGGGCATCGGCAACGGCTATCCGCTGGGGGCGGTAGTCGCGAAACGCGACATCGCCGAGGTCATGGCGGACAAGTTTTATTTCAATACTTATGGAGCCAACCCGGTGTCCTGCTCGGCGGGGCGGGCGGTGTTGCAAGTCATCGACGAATGTGGCCTGATCAACAATGCGCGGACCGTGGGCGCGGCCCTGCTGCGGGTACTGGAAGACATGAAACAAAAATATGACCTGATCGGCGATGTCCGCGGGCGAGGCCTGATGCTGGCGGCGGAACTGGTCAGGGACCACGCGACGAAGGAACCGGCTACAGAGGAAACGCACCAACTCTTCCAGCTTACCCGCAAACACGGCCTGGTGGCATCCAAATCCGGCTCCTTCCGGAACGTGTTGCGTATCTGCCCGCCGCTTTGCATCCAGATGGAGGACGTGGCCTTTTTCGAGCGCGCCATTGACGCCAGCTTTGCCGACCTGTACGCCGGAGTGACAGGCTGATATGAACTACCGCCCCGAACAACCCATCCCGGTTCCGCCCCTGTACGCCTGGCCGCCGAAACCCCTGGCGGCGCTGCGCTATCTGTTAGTAGACCTGACGTACCCCTGGGGATACATTTTTGCCGCGCTGTCCGTGATTCTGTGGCAATGGCTGACACCCTCCATTTCAACCATGGCCACGCTGTCCCCGGACTGGATGGCGCTGATCTGGCTCCGCAACGCCGCGGTACTGACCCTGTTCGCCGGCGGTCTCCACTGGCGGCTCTACATCCGCCGCAGTCAGGGCAGCGACTACAAGTACAATACCGCATGGATGACGCGGGACGATGCGCGTTTCACATTCAGGGACCAGGTCCGGGACAACATGTTCTGGAGTCTCGCCAGCGGCGTCACGATCTGGTCATTATATGAATGCCTCACCTGGTGGTGGTATGCCTCGGGACAGATCGAATGGGTCCGTTTCAGCGAGGCCCCGGTCTATGTCGTCATCATGGCCTTCGGCGTACTGTTCTGGTCGACTTTCCACTTTTACCTGAATCACCGGGCGCTCCACTGGCGGCCACTGTTCAACATCGCCCACGACCTGCATCATCGCAACTCCAATACCGGTCCCTGGAGCGGCATTTCCATGCACCCGGTGGAACACCTGATCTACTTCAGCCTGTTTTTGCTCTGGTGGGTCGTACCGATCCATCCCGTGCTGCTGATCATGACCGGGCTTTATCAGGGAGTCGGCCCGGCGATATCCCACTCGGGGTTCAGCCGCCTCAAACTGGCGGGCGGAATCGAGGCGCCGGCCGGAGACTACTTCCATCATCTCCATCACCGCTTCTTCCATGTCAACTACGGCAACACCGTAACGCCGCTGGACAAGCCACTGGGCAGTTGGCACGACGGCAGCGCCGCAGGCAAAGCCCTGGTCAAACAACGAATGCGCCGATTCGGCAACCCAGGCTGATTCCCGCTCAATCTACACGCTTGTTTTCCCGTTCATAAAAAGCAAGACGATACCGGACAGGATGAGGATGACGCCGAACAACTGATTCAGGGCGATGGCTTCCTTGAGAACAAAGAAAGAAAATAAAAGGGAAATGGCAATGGTTCCGCCGACGATGACCGGAATCGCGACATTCGCGGGCATGGGACCGGGGAGACCGGTTCCGCCGAACAGATAGAAATAACCGATTTCGGCGGCGCCGATACAGACACCCGCCATCAGCGCCCAGATATAGGAAGGGGTGGACAATGCAAACACATGGCCTCCGCGTCCAACCAGGACGGCCAGAAATATGGTGGAAGTGATCACCGCGCCAACCTGGAGGCAAACCGTCGCCAGAACGGTAGTCGTCGCGGATGTTGGCACGTAGCCCCCGGAAACCTTGATAAACAAGTTGTAACCCGCGTATAAAAAGGTAATCAGGGCTAACAATGCGATACTCGACACGATTATTCTCCTGTCATGATAAATGAAGGATTGATCTGTTCATTTTGCAAATTGTCACAAATGCAATCGCTTGAATCAATCCGGTCCTGAAAGACGAAATCAGATGGATCAGGCAGGCTATCGAGGCGAAGCAGTGCGCCAGGGAATTCGGTCTCAATCTGGGGCGCGATCGAAATTCAGGCCGTATTCAGCACATGATTCTTGCGACCAATTATTGCTTTGAAACTAAACTGAACCGCCCCGGTTTTATTAGTTTACCTGATCTCGCTGATATAACATTGGAAACTCATCGGCGATCAATGGATCGCCGTGATTCAATTTGACCTGCTTGAAGGGCGGTGAGGTTTCGATACCCTGCTTGCGCGAAAATCGGATGTCGTCTCCCACTAACCTTAGCGAAAATGCGCGCCTTTGGGCGCTGACACTATGGTTGGCGGGGGCGCCATGTATGGTACGAAAGTCGAATGCGACCGCATCACCAGGCGACATTTCCCAACCGACTATATCGTAATTTTCCCTGTTGGAGTCGATGTTTGGAATTTCCTCAAGACCATCGTTTTCATTAAGAGGCTGACCATCGAAGCGTTGCGGACGAAAGCATTTCCCCCACAAATGGGAACCAGCAATAAACTCCAGGGTTCGCTCGCGTGGAACTTCGTCCAGAGGAAGCCAGATACTTACGGTTTTGATGCCATCTACACAATAATAGGGACTATCATGGTGCCACGGCGTGGGAACGCCAGTCTGGGCTTCCTTGACCAGAACGTGTTCATGAAAAAGCTGAACCTTGTCGCTAACCATCAGTTGCGCGGCGATTTTCGACACAGGCGAATTAAAAATAAAGTCACGATACTGGGGTATCCGCTGCCAACTGCAGTAGTCAACGAAAAATTTCCCGACACCTTCGCCTCCCCGATAGATTCTTGCATCCGGATTGGGGGCTGTCATATTTACGTCAATTCCCTCTCGCAGCGCCTCTACCCAGTCCGTGAAAAGGCCTCTGAGGACGGTTACCCCTGAATCTTTAAATTGCTGTACATTTTTTTGGTTGAGGTGTGGTTTCATTTTGATTTAATGGTGGCCAGGGACAGAATCGAACTGCCGACACGAGGATTTTCAGTCCACTGCTCTACCGACTGAGCTACCTGGCCATGATATTGAATCAGGGGATGCGCATTAAAAAACAGGATGCCGTATTAGTCAAGTGATTTGTCAAACCAGCAACTCCCGGTACCGGTTCCAGTCGAAGCGCGGGCCGGGATCGGTCTTGCGGCCGGGGGCGATATCGCTGTGTCCGATGATATTGTCGAGCGTGATTTTCGGGTACGCCGACATCAGGCAACGGGTCAGCCGCGCCAGGTTGAGGTATTGGGCGGATTCGAACTCATCATGGTCGCTGCCCTCCAGTTCAATCCCTATCGAAAAATCATTGACCCGCGGCCGCCCCCGGAACACGGATTTACCCGCATGCCATGCCCGATGATGGGTCGGCACAAACTGGATCAACCGGCCCTTTCGCTCAATATAGAAATGAGCGGACAACGCCAGTTCCGCTATATGTTCGAAATAAGGGTGCGCCATGGGGTCGAGACAGTTGGTGAACAGGTCTTCGACGTATTGATTGTGATAACAGCCGGGAGGCAAGCTGATGGCGTGGATCACCAGAACGGAGACATCGAAGCGGTCGGGGCGCTCATCAAAATTGGGGGAAGCAATGAAACAGGCGTCCTCCACCCGACCTGTATCGGAACCATGTACGAACTCCCACATTCACTGCAACCTCTCGATTTTCAGGCTCACAATCGCCCTTTCCGTGCGTTCCTCCACGATGAACCGGTATCCCTGCTCAATCAGGTATTCACCTTGTTCCGGGATATGCCCCAACTGTGACATGACCAGTCCGCCAATCGTGTGCGCCACTCGGGTATTCAGGTTGATTTCCAGGATTTCATTGACTTCGGACACCGACTGCCTGGAATCCACCAGATACTGATTTTCCTGCAATTTCTGGAAAAAGCGTTTGCGCCGGGGCAGATATTCCTCGAAATCATAGCCGACATCAATATCTCCGACCACCTCTTCGACAATATCCTCCATGGTAATGATGCCGATTGCCGACCCGAACTCATCCACCACCACAGCCATGTGATCGTCCCGCTGGCGCAGGATGGGCAGCAATTGATCAATCGTCTGAAACTGCAGGACATACTGCGCTGGCTTCACAAAATCATCCAGCGACTTTTCGGGAGTGGCTGAATCCATCAGGTCCCAGGTGGTCAGGGTCGCGATGCCGGTGATATTGCTGGTATTGCCTTTGTAGACCGGCAGCCGGTTATAGCCCTTACGCCGGACGGTGGCGATCGCGCGCAGGATGTTGCGCGTATCGCTGATCGCCGTGACTTCGGCAATCGGAATCATCGCCTCCCCCACGGTGGTCTCCGCGAAGCGGATTACCCGGCGAATCCGCCCCCGGTCAAACGCGTCTATGGACGAGGTTCTTTCAGTCATATCGACCACCAGCCGAATCTGTTCACGGGTCATGAACAGATTCTGTTCGACCTTGCCGCCGCCGACCAGTCTGGCGATCAATCTGGCAATACGCGAGAAAATGAAGATCACCGGATAAAAAATCAGGGAAAATATCCGGATCGGATAGATCGCGACCGGCACGATCTCGTCCGATTTTTGCTGGAAGATGCTTTTCGGAACAATTTCACCCAGAATCAGGAGAACCGGGGTCAGAACCAGGAAGGCGTACAGGTCACCCCGGTCTCCAAACTCGCTGATGAACAACACGGTTCCCAATGTGGTCAGCGCCACGGTCGCCACATTGGCGCCGACCAGAGTCGTACCCAGCATCACATCGGGGGTTTTGAACAGCTTGAGCGCCTCGCTCGCGCCGCGGTTGCCCTGATTGGCCTTGGCCGTCAGTTTCACCTTGTCCGAATTGACCAGGGCAATTTCAGAGCCGGAGAAAAATCCCTTCAACAGCAACAGGACAAGGATGGCGAGTATCAATGCAATCTCGATCATGGCGTCTTCTCCGTCAAATCGTCAAACTCACCTTCATCCATGCCCCTGGCCACGCGCACCCTGGCGATGCGGTGATCATCCATTTCCAGGATCTGGATCAGAATGTCTTCACTTTCAACGCGGTCCCCTTCCCGCGGCAGCCGGTCCAGCAGGCGGAAGGCATATCCCCCGACCGTGGTCATGCGGGGATCTTCAATGCCGAAATTCGTCAGATTATTGAAATCATTGAGCTTCATGTCTCCGGGGACTTCGTAGATGTTATAGTCTTTTTCCGCGTACAGCCCCGCGGTCGCTTTCGAGCCTCCGCTGACGTCACCGAAAATGAAGTTCAATACGCCGCGCATGGTGATGAAGCCCTCGACCCCGCCGAATTCGTTTAGACAGGCCGCCGCCCGAACCCGGTTCGACTGGAAGAAATCAAACATCTCATCGACTTTTTTGGTCAGCGGCACGACGACCGGGGGGTGCATGATGTCTTCCGGCTGGAGCGCTTCCAGATCTTCGTTGTCCAGTACCAGGCGCAAAATGTCTTCAGCGTGGACGAAGCCGACCAGATTATCCCGGTGGGTCTTGAATACGGGCACCCGGGGATGGCGGCAGGCAATGAATTTCTCAACCATTTCCGGCACACTCATCCCGGCATTCAGGAACACCATCTGCGTGCGCGGCGTCATGACCTCGACGATCTCGGTCTCATTGGCCTCCAGCAGATTGTAGATCAGGGCGCGCTCGGTATCGTCCAGCGTACCCTCTTCGGAAACCTGCTCAACCAGGGTCAGGAATTCATCCACCTGCAAAATGTTGTCGGCCGTCTTGGTTTCACCAACGAAAAGGGTTGTGATCCGGTCCGCGATGCCGCGAATGGCCCAGCGAACCGGGGCGATAACCTTGATCCACAGGGCCAGCGGCTGGGCCACGATGCGGGTGCTGTAACGAACCGGATTGCCAACCGCAATGGTTTTCGGAGTGACTTCACCAAGCATCAGCATCAATGGCACCATCACCAGCAAATTGATGACCACGACCTGATCCACTTCATACAGCGCGGTCAATATGAACGCCATGTTGACGGTGGCGGCGATATTGACGAGCTCGTTGCCGCTGAGGATCGAGATAATCAGCCGCCGGGGCTGATCGAGCAGCTCATGGATGGTTTGTGATTGGGGATTCTGTTCGCGGCGAAGCTGCTGCAGATCAAGCCGTGAAAGGGAAAATAACGCGATTTCAGAACTGGAGAAAAACGCCGAACAAAGCAGCAGGCAAAGCTGCGCCACCAGCCGGACGATCATGTCCGGTTGCGCGAGCATGGCTATGTCGAATGCGAAGTATTCGACCACAGACAGCCAATGCTGATTCATGGTGTGCAGAAACTGTTCCATCAAGATTTTCGGTTAATAACAGACTGGGAGGGTGTTCGGACATGTAAAAGCATGCTCCTCAAGATTGAATTGCCGTTAATATGACTGAATATGACTTTGATTTCAATAAAATTGTATAATCCGCATGAGACTTTTCCCAGGGTGCACCCATGTCAGCGAATCCAGTTATCGACAAGCCACCGGCGGCGCCAGCCCGGACGCCGGACAATAAACCGGCCGCCCCGAACCTGACTGCCCATGACCTGACCACCTGCGATCTTTACCTGAATCGGGAGATCACCTGGCTTCAATTCAATCGCCGGGTACTGTGCGAAGCGATGGATAACACGAATCCCCTGCTGGAACGCCTCAAGTTCTTCGCGATCTTCGCCTCGAACATTGATGAGTTTTTCATGAAACGCATCGGCGGCCTGAAGCTCCAGGAAATGGCCGGCGTGGTCGAACTGACGGTGGACGGACGCAACCCGGAACAGCAACTGACCGAATGCCGCGCGCTGGTCGAGGAACTCGAGGTGATCAATGACCAGGCGCTGCCCGGGCTGCTGGCCGAACTGGACGCCAGGGACATCCGCATCCTGGATTACGATGAACTGGGCCGGGAGCGACAGGATGCCCTGCGCCACCACTATATCGAGAACATCTTCCCGCTGGTTACGCCCCAGATTTTCGATCCGGCCCACCCTTTCCCGTTCATTTCCAATTTGTCGTTGAATATCCTGGTGACCCTGCCTGTCATCCAGGATGAAGACCCGTTCCTGGCCAGGGTCAAGGTCCCGGTGGGCGCTGACGTGCCGCGCTTCGTCCAGCTTCCGGGGGCCAGCCATTTCGTGCCGCTGGAACAAATCATCGCCCACAATCTTGATCTGCTGTTTCCCGGCGAACAGGATTTCGAATTCGACTATTTCTATATTTCCAGGAACGCGGCGGCGGAAAAACAGGAATCCGGGGTCAGCGACCTGCTCTCAATGATCGAGTCCGAGTTGCGCGACCGGCGAATCGCCCCGATCGTCCGCATTGCGGTCAACCGCGGCATGAGCGATGACCGGAAAAGAACGCTGGCCGAGCAGCTTGGCCTGAATGTGGAGATGGACGTGTTCGAATCCGGCAGCCTGCTCGCCCAGAAGGACCTGTTCGAACTGGTATCACTGCCGCGGCCAGAGCTTCACTACCCCACTCATCTGCCCATCAATCACCACCGGCTGCAGGACGGACAGCGCAGTATCTTCCACTCCATCCGCGAAGCCGGTTCGATGTTACTGCAGCATCCTTATGAATCGTTCAATACCTCTGTCGTTCGCTTCCTGAAGGAGGCGGCCAATGACGATCAGGTACGGGCGATCAAGATGTCACTCTATCGGACGGACGAGGAAACCCGCATTGTCGATTTGCTGATCCAGGCCGCGAATAACCGCAAACAGGTCGCCGTGGTGGTCGAATTGAAGGCCAAATTCGATGAAGCCGCCAATATCAAATGGGCCGAACGAATGGAGCGCGCCGGTATCCATGTCACCTACGGCGTAATTGGTCTGAAGACCCATTGCAAGGTATTGATGGTGGTGCGTCAGGACGTGGACAAGCTCAGGCGCTATGTCCATATCGGCACCGGCAATTATCATGGCGGCACGGCCCGGCAGTATACCGACCTCGGGTTGTTGACCTGCGACCAGCAGATCGGCAACGACACCACCGAGTTGTTCAACTACCTGACTACGGGCCATTCCCGGAAACGGACTTTCAAACAACTGCTGGTTTCTCCGAAACAACTGAAAAAAGAGTTGATCGACAAAATCAACCGGGAAATCACGCACGCGGCCCAGGGTAGCAAGGGGTTGATCCAGATCAAGTCGAATGCCCTTGAGGATCGGGATATTGTGGAAGCCCTGTACCGCGCCTCGTCCGCGGGGGTAAAGATTGATCTGATCATCCGCGATACCTGCCGATTGCGTCCCGGTATAAAAGGACTGTCTGAAAATGTGACCGTGATCAGCATAGTCGGCCGGTTCCTCGAACACAGCCGGGTGTTTTATTTCTGGAACAAGGGGGCTGAGGAATATCTGATCGGTTCCGCCGACCTGATGAAAAGAAACCTGGAAAGCCGGGTCGAGGTGGTGACCCCGATTAACCGGAAATCATTGAAGAACGAGCTTCGCCTGATTCTCGACACGTTGCTCGAGGACGATGTGGATGCCTGGGAAATGCAATCGGATGGTTCCTACGTCAAGCGAACCTGCCAGTCAGCCGAAGCCATCGGCTGCCAGCATCAATTGATCGAATACGCCCAGACCCGGCTGAAAACCAGACGCCGCAAGAAATCAGTGCGAACCCGCAGCGTCAAAAAACGGAATTGACGGCTTTTACCTGCTCAATTCATCCCCGTCATGATCCTTTTCTAACTTACAGGGAGAATTCACCATGCCCTCGAAACTTCCAGCAAAAGCAAGCGCGGTCATTATAGGCGGCGGCGTCATCGGTTCCAGCGTGGCCTACCATCTGGCCAAAATCGGCTGGAGCGATGTGGTACTGCTTGAACGCAGCCAGTTCAGTTGCGGCACCACCTGGCATGCCGCCGGACTGATCGGCATTATGCGCGCCAATGAAAGCCACGCGAAAATGGCCGAGTATTCGATGTCGATTCTGTCGGAAATCGAGAAGGAGAGCGGGCAGTCAACCGGGTTCAAACAGGTAGGGTCGCTCAGTATCGCGCACAGTGAGGGACGATTCGAGGAGTTGAAACGGGTGGCGTCGATGAATAACGCTTTCGGGGTGACCCGTGTGGATATCATCACGCCGCAGGAAATCAAGGAGCTTTATCCCTATCTGGAGACGGGGGACCTGCTCGGTGGAACCTGGGTCGCGCAGGACGGTTACGCCAGTCCGGTGGACGTGACCGCCGCCTTTGTCAAAAGCGCCCGCAACCGGGGCGCGTTGTGCCTGGAAGGGGTGAAAGTAACCGGTGTCGTGGTGGAGAATGGCCGGGCTTGCGGAGTCAAAACCAGTCAGGGCGATATCGAGGCCGAATTCGTGGTCAACTGCGCCGGAATGTGGGCGCGGGAGGTCGGCCGGATGGCCGGGGTGAATGTCCCGCTGCATGCGGCGGAACACTACTACGCGGTGACTGAAAAACTCGACTCGCTGCCGCTGGACCTGCCGGTGATGCGGGATCATGACAATGGCGCTTATTACAAGCAGGACGCGGGCAGTCTGCTGGTCGGACAATTTGAGCCGAACGCGAGGCCGTGGGGGCAGAGCGGGATTCCCGAGGATTTCAGTTTCGATGAAATTGACGGTCATTTCGATGAGCAGATGATGCCGGTGCTGGAGAAGTCGATGGAGCGTGTGCCGATATTGCAGGAGGTTGGCTGGCGGAAATTCTTCTGCGGGCCTGAATCATTTACCCCGGATGACCAGTTCCACATTGGCGAAGCCCCCGAAGTACGGAATTTTTTCGTGGCGGCGGGGTTGAATTCGATTGGCATACAGAGCTCCGGCGGCGTCGGCAAGGCGTTGTCGGAATGGATGCATCACGGTCATGCTCCGCTGGATTTGTGGAGCGTGGATATTCGCCGCATGTATTCATTCCAGGGAACCAGCCAGTATCTGCAAGACCGGGTTAGCGAGACGCTCGGGCTGTTATACGGCCACCACTGGCCGTACCGGCAGTTGGAGACATCCAGGAATGTGCGCCACTCACCGATCCACGAAAAGCTGGTTGAGCGCAATGCCTGCTTCGGAGAAGCGGCTGGCTGGGAACGTCCGAACTGGTTTGCCCCGCGAGGCGTCGAACCGAAATACGAGTACAGTTTCAGCAAACAGAACTGGTTCGAATATTCGGCTGCCGAACACCGGGCGTTTCGCGAGTGCGCGGCCCTGTTCGATCAGAGCAGTTTTTCCAAATACCTGATACAGGGCAGGGACAGTTGCCGGGCGTTGCAGAGAATCTGCAGCGCCAATGTCGATGTCCCGCCCGGCCGGATGGTATATACCCATTGGCTCAATCAACGCGGCGGCATCGAGGCGGACCTGACGGTGACCCGGCTGGAAGAGGACCGGTATCTGGTGGTAAGCGCCGCGGCGGTGACCACCAGGGACCTGGACTGGCTGGCGCGCAACATCCCCAACGACGCCTTTTGCACGGTCACCGATGTCACCAACAGCCTGGCGGTACTGGGCGTAATGGGACCGAACAGCCGGGCCTTGCTCAGCGAGGTTCTCGGCATCGACATGAGTACGCCGGCGTTTCCGTTCGGCATGTCCAGACCCATCGAAATCGGTTGCGCGGTCGGACGGGCGGCGCGGGTTTCCTATGTCGGAGAGCTGGGATGGGAATTGTATATCCCGGCGGACATGGCGCGTCACGGATTTGACACGCTGTGGCGGGCCGGGGAAAAACATGGCCTGGTGATGGCCGGACTGCATGCGCTGGACAGTGGCCGCATCGAAAAGAAATTCGTGCACTTCGGCCACGATGTCGCCGACACGGATACGCCGCTGGAATGCGGGCTCGGGTTTGTCTGCGATTATCAAAAGGATATTCCTTTCATTGGCCGCGACGCCATGCTTCGGCAAAAAGAGACCGGAAGCTGGAAAAGAAAACGCATGGCGCAGTTCCTGCTCCAGGACCCGGAAGAAGTACTGTATCACCACGAGCCGATCCTGCGGGATGGCAAACGGGTCGGACATCTGACCTCAGGCAACTACGGCCATACCCTGGGCGGGGCTGTCGGTCTGGGATACGTCTACCATGATGACGGGGTGGACGCCGACTATATCGACTCCGGGACCTTCGCCATCGAGGTCGCCGACCGTATCGTTCCGGCCCGGGCCAGCCTGTCGGCGATGTATGATCCCGGAGCCAAAAGAATGCGGGGATGATTGACTGCAATCCGGGGACAACCTAGAATGCAGCGGCGGTTTCAACAAATCAAATAATTATTAACACCGAGGGTTACTTATGATTCACTCACACGCAACAAAATCCGGGCTGAAGGCCGTACTCGCCTCCGTATCCATTGCGGTACTGCTAGCGGCGCCGGTACAACAGGCTGACGCCGAAGACAAGATCAGATGGAAGGTGCAGTCCACCTTCAACACGGCCTGGCCGGCTCTTGGTGACCCCATTGCCTACCTGGCCGATACTCTGGACCGGTCGACGGACGGCCGTATCAAGCTGAAAATCTACGAACCCGGCAAAATCGTGCCGCCGCTTGAAATCACTCCTTCGATCACCAAGGGAGATCTGCCCGCGGCCTATAATTACCTGGCTTATGACCAGGGACGCATCCCATCGGCAGTCCTGTTTTCCGCCGTCCCGTTCGGCATGGAGCCCTGGGAATACGCGGCCTGGTGGTTCGAGGGTGAAGGCTCCGGTCTGGCCGCGGAAATTTATCACCAGCGCAATGTCCATCCGTTACTGTGCAGCACCATCGGTCCCGAAACAGCGGGCTGGTACCGAAAACCGATCAAGGGGCTGGATGATTTGCAGGGTCTGAAAATCAGATTCTCCGGACTTGGCGGCATGGTACTGAATGAAATCGGCGCGTCAGCGACCCTGATGGCGGGCGGTGAAATCTTCGCGGCTCTTGAGAAAGGAACGCTGGACGCAACCGAGTATTCGATGCCGGCGATTGATGAAATACTGGGATTCCACAAGATCGCCAAATACAACCTGTTCCCCGGCTGGCATCAGCCTTCGACCTCAACCCACCTGCTGATCAACCTCGATATCTGGAACGAACTGTCGGCGGCGGATCAGGCGCTGTTCGAGATGGCTTGCACGGCGGCCACGATGCGGGCAATCACTCGCGGCGAGTCGTTGCAGGGGGCCCAGATTCAGGGATTTGCGGATAAGGGCGTAACCGCGGCCAAGCTACCCGATGACGTCATCGAGGAACTCAAGAGGGTTTCCATGGAGGTCATCAACGAGGAAGCGGCCAAGGATGCGGATTTCAAAAGGGTATGGGAATCCCAACAGGCGTTCCACGAGCAGTATCAGGTCTGGAAAGAATGGGGTTACCTGCCCAGGAATTTCAACTGATCGGATAACCTGAAATGCGGGGCGGCTGACTGCCGTAATGCCTGCCCCACCGACTCCGCAGCCGATTATTCCGGCTGCGGGGTTTCCCGTTGATTCAATCAGGCCCCCGTGTTAAACAGGAAGACATGTCTGAAGTTACAGAAATCGTCGAGTCTCTGGAGCATCATGACGCTCTGGTTGAAACGCCCCTGAGCAGGAAGCTGGACGCCTTCGTCCTGTCGATATGCGAAGTATTCAACTGGATCTGGGTTGCCCTGCTGCTGGTCATTATCGGCAATGTCATCCTGAGGTACGCGTTCAGCCAGGGCATGATCGAACTCGAGGAGTTGCAGTGGCATCTGTACGCCATTGGCTGGCTGATGGGACTTTCCTCAACCTTTATCGTGGATGGTCATGTGCGGGTGGACGTGCTGCACGACAAATTGTCCTACAAAGGCAAAATGTGGTTCGAACTGGCCGGACTGATGGTGTTGTTTTTGCCATTCGTCATCT
Source organism: Candidatus Poriferihabitaceae bacterium (assembly GCA_965214205.1). GTDB lineage: Bacteria > Pseudomonadota > Gammaproteobacteria > Arenicellales > Poriferihabitantaceae. The sequence continues at coordinate 2,227,805 of OZ243941.1, forward strand.
TTGTGCTCTGGTATTCACTGGATCTGGTCGCGCTTTCTTGGTCCACCAGCGAACGTTCGACCTCGGCCAACGGCTTGCCCGCCAGATGGGTTATCAAGGGATTCCTGACTTTCAGCTTCATACTGCTTTGTCTGGCTGGCGCCTCGCGGCTGATCAAAGTCGTGGCCTCGTTGAAATCACCGCCCGACCCGGATCAGGCCTCTCTTTCCAAAGGCGCGGCGTAGCCGGTTTCGATGATTGAGTTCGAAGCCAATCACTACATGGCGCTGGGGCTGTTCGCCTCCTTCATCATTTTTATTTTCCTGGGCTACCCGGTGGCCTGGCTAATGGGGGGGCTGGCGATCCTTTTCACCCTGATATCCGTATTGTCGGATACCTGGCTGGACACGTTCTTCGGAGTTGACTGGGGATACGCCTCAATCATGGTGGACCGAATTTACGCGGTTATGAGCAACTGGGTGCTGGTCGCCCTGCCGATGTTCATTTTCATGGGGATCATGCTGGACCGGTCGGGGATTGCGGAAGACCTGATGACCGACCTGGCCAGACTGTTCGGTCGGATGAGAGGCGGTATCGCGATCGCCGTGGTCTTCATCGGGGTATTGCTGGCCGCGTCAACCGGCATTATCGGCGCCTCTGTCGTGCTGCTGGCGATACTGGGTATCCCGTTGATGCTGAAGAACAAATACAGCCCGGAACTGTCCTGCGGCGTGGTTTGCGCGACCGGCACTCTGGGGATCCTGATTCCACCGAGCATCATGCTGGTCATGATGGGCGACCAGATCGGAATATCGGTTGGCGACCTGTTCATGGGAGCGGTATTTCCCGGCTTGTTGCTGGGCATTTTCTATACGGTCTATATCGTCACCTATGCGTGGTTCGCGCCAAATGTGGCGCCCGCGCCTGAAAACGCCGAACCGGTCACCGCGAAAATCCTGCTCAATGTACTGCGTTCCACCATACCCCCGGCGTTGCTTATCTTTGCGGTGCTCGGCAGTATTTTCTTCGGCATCGCGACGCCGACGGAAGCGTCCGGGGTCGGGGCGCTGGGAGCGACCCTGCTCGCTCTGATGCGGGGCCGGTTATCCTGGAAGGAATTGAATGATGTCGTCCAGAAAACCTCCCGAACCACCGCCTACATATTTGCGCTGTTTGTCGGCGCGACTGCGTTTTCCCTGGTGCTGCGCGGTCTGGGCGGCGATGAAGTGATCGAGGGAGCGCTGACCGCCCTGCCCTTCGGCACCCAGGGCGTGGTCATTATCGTGTTGTTGTCGGCGTTCATTCTCGGCTTCTTTCTGGACTGGATTGAAATTACGCTGATTATCCTGCCCCTGATTGCGCCGGTAATCAGCGATCTGGGGGTCAACATCGTGTGGTTCACCGTCATGTTTGCGGTCTGCCTCCAGACCTCCTTCATCACGCCACCGGTCGGTTTCGCGCTTTTCTACATGAAAGGGGTGGCGCCCAAGGGGATCGAGATTACCCAGGTGTACAAGGGCGTAATCCCGTTCGTGATCCTCCAGATGATCGCCGTATGGGTCATATTCCAATGGCCCGCGCTGGTCACCTGGCTGCCCGATATCGCTTATCGGTAGCTCTCCCGTCATTGTCGGCGCGTCTGATTTTCTTCAGATGGACCAGCAATAGGGAAACGGCAGCCGGGGTCACCCCCGGAATCCGGGCAGCCTGACCGACTGTCTGCGGGCGGGTTTCGGTCAATTTCTGTTGAGCCTCAGCGGACAACCCTCTCACCCCGGCGTAATCCACCGACTGCGGGATCGTCAGCCGGTCACTGTTTTTCTGACGTTCGATTTCGATCATCTGGCGCTCGATATAGCCACTGTATCGAGCCTGAATCTCAAGTTGCCGGATGCTGTCCGGGTCGTCAAGCGGAGAATCCAGTTGAGCCAGTTCAACCAGGCCGTGGTAGTCAATCTCCGGTCTCCTCAGCAGATCAAGCAGATTGGCCTCCCGTTGCAATGGCTGGCCGAGAAGGCGTTGAATCCGTGCCGGGTCGGTTTTGTCCGGGTGAATCCAGGTTCTCTCCAGGCGCCCTTTTTCCCGTTCAATCCGGTTCCTTTTCAGGGTGAAGGCGGCGATGCGCTGATCATCCACAACCCCCAACCGGAAACCCGTTTCAGTCAACCGCAGGTCGGCATTGTCTTCACGAAGCTGCAGTCGGTATTCCGCGCGGGAGGTGAACATCCGATAAGGCTCGGCGGCGCCACGAGTCACCAGGTCATCAATCATGACTCCGATATAGGCCTCGTTCCGGGCCGGGCTCCAGGGTTCCTCCTGCCTGATCTTCAACGCCGCGTTGATGCCCGCGATCAAACCCTGGCCCGCCGCTTCCTCATATCCAGTGGTGCCGTTGATCTGTCCAGCGAAGAATAATCCGTCGACCGATTTGGTTTCCAGCGAATTGTTGAGGCCGCGCGGATCAAAAAAATCATATTCGATAGCATAGCCGGGGCGGGTGATCAGGGCCCGTTCAAAGCCTTTGATGGTTCTCACGAAGGCATGCTGCACATCGAACGGCAGGCTGGTGGAAATACCGTTGGGATACACTTCCGTGGTATTCAGCCCTTCCGGTTCGACAAAAATCTGATGGCTGTTCTGCTCGGCGAAGCGCACCACCTTGTCCTCAACCGAGGGGCAGTAACGCGGCCCCACCCCTTCAATTTCGCCGCCGTAAAGCGGTGACCGATGCAGGGATTCCCGGATGATTTCATGGGTCCGGTCATTGGTATGCGTAATGTGGCAACAGACCTGCTCAGGATGCTGCTCTGCGCCGCCGAGAAAAGAGAACACGGGAACAGGACGGTCTCCCGGTTGTTTTTCCAGCTTGCCATAGTCGATGGTTTTGCCGTCGATCCGCGGCGGAGTCCCGGTTTTCAGCCGGTCCACGCGAAACGGCAACTCCCGCAGCCGGTTCGCCAGCGCGATGGACGGAGGGTCGCCAGCCCGCCCGCCTGTGGACTGGTCCATTCCGACATGAATTTTACCGTTCAGGAAAGTCCCCGCCGTCAATATCACAACCGGCGCTTCAATCTCGATTCCCGACCCGGTTTTAATCCCGGTCACCCGGTCTCCGCACAGGATCAGGTCATCAACGGACTGCTGGAATACGGTCAGGCCGGGTTGATGCTCAACCGCCCGCCGAATCGCCATTTTATACAGCGCCCGGTCCGCCTGGGCGCGCGTCGCCTGTACCGCTGGCCCTTTCCGGGAATTCAATTTGCGAAAATGAATGCCGGATTGGTCAATCGCCCTGGCCATGACGCCGCCGAGAGCGTCAATCTCCTTGACAATATGGCCCTTGCCAATTCCTCCGATCGCTGGATTGCATGACATCTGCCCGATTGTTTCGATATTGTGGGTAATCAACAGGGCCCGGCAGTTCATCCGGGCAGCCGCCAGCGCCGCTTCCACGCCGGCGTGACCGCCGCCGATCACCACGATCTCGAATTTTTCCGGATATTTCATTAGCCGGGGCTGAAATCACTTGCGGTCAAAGGCTATTGATAATAATAATCATACTTCTGCAGGATTTCCCAGGTGAATCCCCAAGCCTCGTTGAAAGTCAGATTACTGTCATCGGGAATCACGATTCTGGTATACAGCGACTTGCCCAGCCGGTTTTTCAGGTCTTCCAGGATGGCATCCAGTTGGTCTCTGGAAACCGGAGCCAAACCGGGGTCGTCCGGTCGCTTGATGCTGTACGACAAGGTTCCGCTGATTTTCTCCACCCGGACTTCCGCCACGGTTTTGCCGACCGGACTCCTCGCCGGACGAACCAGCTTGCGGTACTGGGCGTCCAGACTTTCGTACTCTTCCTGCAGGGACTGATACTGCTGGGCGGAAGTATCCGCGCTCGCCCTCAAAGCGGCAATCTCCACTTCCCGTTGCTCAATCAATTCCTGCAGCGCCAGAATCTCATCGGTCACCCGCGCGTACCGCTCCGCCGCGCTCTCATTGACTCTTTCCACTTGCGCCATTTCTTCGGTCAACAACTGGTTCTCAAGAGTGGACCGGGACAACAATCGTCTCAAGTGTTCAAGTTGCTCTGACAGCGTGTAGATACGGTCTTCCAGTGTGGTTCTTTCGTCAATCAGGGAAGCGATTTCAGCTTCGGACTGCATCTTCAACTCTGCCAGCGTTTCGTCCAGAGACCCGATATTCCGGGTTAAAAGCAGTTCGCTGGCAGTCAACTCCACCAGTTCGTCCTGTAACTTACGCTCAATCTCGGTCAGTGAAGCAACCTGTTGAAGCGCCTGCGCCAGTGATTCCGCCAACGAGACGCGTTCGGCCTCGACATTTTCCAGCATGACTTCGAGGTCCGCCTTTTGCTGTGTCAGATCATCCCGCGCCGCGGCCAGCAACGCCACTTCTTCCTGCAACCCGCTCTCACTGTTGATCAGCGTGGCAATCTGTTCACGCGCCTGCGTCAGCGATTCCGTCAGTGAGGAGCGTTCGGCCTCGACATTTTCCAGCATGACTTCGAGGTCCGCCTTTTGCTGTGTCAGATCATCCCGCGCCGCGGCCAGCAACGCCACTTCTTCCTGTAACCCGCTCTCACTGTTGATCAGCGTGGCAATCTGTTCACGCGCCTGCGTCAGCGATTCCGTCAGTGAGGAGCGTTCGGCTTCGACGCGTTGCAACAAAGTCTGGAGATCCGCTGTGTCGGCGGTCAGGCCCTCCACCTTCGCTGAGGTTTCAAGCTGGGCCTGTTGCAGTCGCACGTTGGCCTGCTCAAGCTCCTCCCGCACCGCGTTCACTGACTCCAGATCCGCCAGCAGTTCAACCTGATGCTCGGACAACGAGGCAATCCGGTCCAGCGCCTGCGTCAACGACATCGACAATGAGGTTCGCTCGGTTTCCGCGCTTTCCAGAGAGGCTTCCAACTCCGTATTTTTTTGCAACAGATCCTGATTGGCCAGCATCACAGCCTCCCTGGCCGTGATATTGGTCAGTAACTCACTGCTCAATCCGAAATTGCGCACCATGATGACGACCAGCGTCATCAGGAATATCATCACGATTACCGTCATGATATCGGTAAAAGACGGCCATACGCTGTCATCCCCGATACCTGTGGCGCCGTGGCCGATCCTGAGATCGACAAAGCCGTTGGTTTTCAGCATTCGGCAGTCCGGCTCTAGGGTTCCAGGCCCCCGGGTCGCAACCGGAATCCACGTTGCAACAGGGTTACAACCTCATTCAGATTTTCATTATTCTGGCTGGTTGTGGACATCTGGACTTCAATCATTTCACGGATCAGGGCCAGCATTTCCTGATTGCCCTGATCTTCCATTGCCCGCGACTCCAGCAGTTCCGTCAGTTTCTGTGTTACCCGTTCCTGGGCCTGTCCCAATTTTTCAATCAACTCACCGGCGGACTGGATATCCGAGAAATCCAGCGCCGACCCTTGCTGGCCGCCCTGGAGATGCGGTATCAATGTGGTCGCGGTCACTTCCTCGATCTTGCTGATCAGGAAAGTCTGGGTGTCGGTCAGTTTGATATAAAAATAGCCGAAGAACAGATACGCGAGGATTGCGGTCAGGGTGGTGGACAGTGCGGTGGACATGCCGAAAATCATAGTGCCCAGACCTTGAGCGCTTTCCTGGTCACCGCCCGGAAGAATATTGATCTGCCCGCTGCTCTGCAAAATATCAGAAGCGCCCAGCAACGAAATCGACAGAGAAACAATCGTTCCGAACACGCCGGTCAGGATCAGCACATTGTGGACAAATTTCAGAAAACTGTTGCGGCTTGATTCAGAGGCCAGCAAGGTGGCGGCCAGGGCATTGTGATTGATGGCCTCACGTCGAAGACTCAGTGACTGAAGGGTCAGAAACCGCTCAGAGATCATCAGTTTGCGGGGAATTCCAATCAATGGTTCACTGCCTGTACCGAGATTGGACTGCAACCGATTGATCGCCTGCTCCTGGTTCCGATACTCCATGAATCGCTTGATCAGTTCAAACAGGCCGCAAACAAACAGAAGCAGGATGCCTCCGTTGATCAGCCAGCCTACCGCGTTGACCTGGTTATGGAAATAAATCTGTGTGATCAGGTCCCGCTGCCAAACCCCCGCGATTGCCAGAATTCCCAGAACAAGCAGTATTTGTAACAGAATATTTCGAGTGTAATTATGTGGAGTAGCGTCAATCATTCTATTTTTCCAGGTTCATTCGTATCGGGTTCAGCTTGTCCATTCGATGGCCGCCGCCGTCAGAATTGCGCCGTATTATACCGAATTATACAAGTAATTATTTTTTCGCAGGAAAAACATTCAAAGGCTGGCCGGCCACGCGGCAATTTGAAAGTCATTTACCGATACAGAATGCGCTGAAAATCATACCGAGCAGATCATCACTGCTGATTTCTCCGGTAATCCCGGACAGCGCGCGCTGACAGGCGTTCAAATCTTCGGCCAGCAATTCACCGGCCTGGAATTTTTTCTGTTGTTCCAGGCCATGGAGCAGGAACTCCTCAGCCCGGTCCAGCGCGTCGAGATGCCTTTGCCGGGCAAGGAAATGACTGTCGTCAACATCACGAAACCCGGCAATGTGTCTGATTTTCCCCTTCAGGATGTCGATACCGTCACCGGTGAGCGCGGACACACATACCTCGTTTTCAGCCCCGCAGCCGGGTCGGCGGCCGGTCAGGTCGATTTTATTGCGTACCAGCAGGACCGGGGCCGGGGTATCCAGTTCCCGCAACAGGGAATTCGTCTCGATATCCGAAGTTTGGGAATCATCCACCAGTAAAAGCGCCAGCCCGGCGCGGTTCTGCTGCTGAATCGCCCGGCGTACCCCTTCCGCTTCGATTTCACTGGCGGCCGGTCGGATTCCGGCGGTATCGACTATTTCTACAGGCAGTCCATCCAGGTCGATGAACTGTTCCAGCACGTCCCGTGTGGTGCCGGGAATGTCGCTGACAATCGCCCGTTGGTCATTGCACAAATAGTTGAGCAGACTGGATTTTCCCGCATTCGGCAAACCCGTCAACACCACCTTCAGGCCCTCCCGCAGCAACATTCCCTGTCTGGTGGATCTTTTCAACGAAGCGAACAGGGACGACAGATGTTCCAGTTGATCGACCACCCTGGCGTCTTCGAGAAAATCTATTTCCTCATCCGGGAAATCAATGGCGGCTTCGACAAAAATCCGCAGACGGGTCACCTCCTCCACCAGTTCGTGGATGCGCCTCGAAAAGCCACCCTGAAGCGATTGAACCGCAGACCGGGCCGCGGCCTGCGTGCCGCTGTCGATCAAATCCGCAATCGCCTCCGCCTGGGTCAGATCCATCCGTCCGTTCAAAAAAGCGCGTTTGGAGAATTCGCCGGGCTGAGCCAGTCTGGCGCCCAACGCCAGGCAATTCTGCAACAACATCTGCATCACCACGGGACTGCCGTGAGCCTGGAGTTCGAGCGTGGATTCCCCGGTGAAACTGTGCGGGGCGGGGAAATACAAGGCGATTCCATTGTCAATAACCAAGCCGTCCCGGTCCAGGAAATCGGTATGGTGGGCATGGCGGGGAGCCGGACAGACGCCGACAAGCCGCCTGGCGATGCGGATTACATCCGGGTCGGGACCGGACAGACGGACAATACTGATTCCCCCGCGGCCCGGCGGCGTCGCAACGGCGACAATGGTATCGGTACTTGCGAAGCCGGGTGAAACCCCGGATTCCGGTTCAGGGCATGTCCCTGAATCAGGCACTCTGGTACTTGCGGGTGATATAGTATTGCTGCGCGATGGAAAGAAGGTTATTGACCACCCAGTAAAGAACCAGGCCGGCCGGGAACCACAGGAAAAAGATGGTAAACACGAAAGGCAGCGCCATCATGATCTTTTTCTGGATCGGGTCGACCGGGGCGGGATTCAGGAAGTGCTGGGCCAGCATCGAAAGTCCCATGATAATCGGCAACACAAAGTACGGGTCCGGCAGTGAAAGATCATTCAGCCACCACATGAAATCGGCCTGACGCAGTTCCACACTCTCCAGCAGGGTCCAGTACAATGCGATGAATACCGGAATCTGCACCAGCACGGGTAAACAGCCGCCCGCCGGATTCACTTTCTCCTGCTTGTAGAGTTTCATCATCTCCTGTTGAAACTTCTGCTTGTCGCCACTGTAGCGCTCTTTCAGTGTCGCCATTCTCGGCTGCAGCTTTTTCATCTTCGCCATCGACTTGTAACTGGCCGCTGACAGAGGATAGAAAACCGCCTTGACCAGAACCGTCAGCAGGATAATGGCCCACCCCCAGTTCAGGGTTACCCCGTAGATCTTGCTCAACAGCCAGAACAGGGGGTTGGCGAGCGGGGTGAACCAGCCATAGTCCACCGTCAATTTCAATCCATTCTTGTTCTGCCGGTCGAGGCGCACCTGTTCTTTCGGTCCGACAAACATCGCGGTTGGAATCACACCGGTCTGGCTGGGATGGACCGTCACCGGCCGGGTTGTCTTGTAGCCGATGCGGTATTCGGGTTTGGGAGTCTTGTTGTTCACGCCCGAATACAACTGGTAATAATCGGACTCCATCGGCAGCCATGCGGCCACAAAGTAATGCTGCAGCATCGCAACCCAGCCATCCACCGTGGTCATGTTCAATGTTTCGTCCTGAATCTCGCCGTAGTCAATTTTGTCGTACTTGTCTTCCTCGGTATAAATCGCCGCCCCATTGTAACTCGGTATCCGCCCCAGGAAACCCAGTGACCCTTCCTGTTCAATTTCGGTTTGTTTCAACTGTCCGTAGACAAAACCCGTCCATGGCTGGTCGCTGTTGTTGGTGACCCGGAAATCAACCTCTATCCGGTAACTGTCCCTCTGGAAACGGTAAATTTTCTCATAATCCACGCCATCCGGGGCGCTCCAGGTCAATACCACATCCAGATTCTGGTCGTCACCCAGGCGGTACTCGAACTGAGACGCGGAAAACTCGATATTATGATTGGGATACTCCCGGTCCTGCCCGATCAGCCCGCTTTGCGCGACGAACAGGCTCGGATTGTCCCTGTGCATCAGCACGAACGGAATATCGGGCGTATCCACACTGACCGGATGCTTCAGCAGTTCCACCCGGATCAGGTCCCCGCCGCGGGGGTCTATTTGCGCATTGACCAGATCTGTCGTGATCTGGATAATCCGGCCATCGGCAGCCCCCGCGTCTTCAGCCGCGCCGACCTCGTCAACCGGGGCGTCCGCTCCGGCGCTATCAATGTTGGCTGTTATCTCAGGAGCGTCGGGCACATCCTCGGTCAAATTGACACGGGGGACGGCGGCGCCCGGGACTGACCCATCCGCGCCCCGCTCGGCGGTCGGGACGCCTGCCACCGATCTTTCGCGCTGGAATTCCGTCCAGGATTGCCAGATCATGACCAGCACCAGGCCGAGCGCCACGAACAGCATCATTTTTTGAAATGGCATGTTACTCAATTTTCAGCCGGGACCGGATCATCCCCTCCTTCATGCCAGGGATGGCAACGCCCAACCCGTTTGACGGTCAACCAGGCGCCGTAAATCACGCCATGCCGCTCGACCGCTTCGATCGCGTACCTCGAACAGGTTGGATGGAAGCGGCAGTTCTGCCGCAGGAACGGACTCAGCGCAATCTGGTAAATCCGGATCAGGACAATCAAGATTTTTTCCGGCAACTTTCGCATTTTCGACTCGCTCTACCCCACAAACTGTCCAGCTCTTTCTTCAGCATCCGGTTGGGTTGTTCCGCGCCGCCCGCTTTGGACACAACGACGCAATCCATCGAACAACCCGCGGACGACAGCGTCCACTGATTGGCCCGGAACGATTCCCTGATCTGCCTCTTGATCCGGTTGCGTTCAACCGCCTTTTTACTGACCCGTCTGGAAACCGCCAACCCCAGTCTGGCATGTGGAAGCGCGTTCCCGGCGACATGCAGACTGAAATACCTGCCATGGACTGAAATCCTTCGATCAAAAACCGCCTTGAACTGAGCGCCTTTCAATAACTTTTGATGTCGTCCAAAACCAGCCGCAAGCGGCGACATGGGTCAATCTTGTCAGGCGCTCCAGTCAGGCGCTTAAACGGGCGCGGCCTCTGGCGCGGCGCGCATTGATAATGGCGCGCCCCCCTCTGGTACGCATACGTTCACGAAATCCGTGGGTTCTCTTGCGCTTGACTTCGCTGGGTTGAAATGTACGTTTCATATTATTTGTTCAATCTCCGTCAGAGGGTTGCGGAATCTACCCTGTTTGACCAGAAAATTCAAGTGATTTGATATTCCTTGAAACATCCGTTTACACAATATATGCTTGGCGCGTAAAACTCATCACTGGCCGTCGAATCCGGCCGCGGACTACTCCGGACGATCCCGATGCGCACAATCCTGACCGACAAGAAGGTAGTCGCCTGGGCATTGTATGACTGGGGTAATTCCGCCTTCGCCACGACGGTCGTCGCCGGATTCTTTCCGATTTTCTACAGCACACTGTCATCCGACCTGAGTGTCACCGATTCCCAGTTCTGGTTCAACATGACCCTGGCCATAAGCAGCGCGCTGGTCGCCGTCGCGGCTCCGGTTCTGGGAGCCATTGCCGACTCCGGAAGCTCCCGCAAAAAGTTCCTGGCCACTTTCTCCCTGCTCGGAATTCTGATGTGCGTGGGGCTGGCCTGGGTCGGGGCGGGAATGTGGTGGGCGGCGCTGATCGTCTACGGCCTGGGGCAGATCGGATTCTCCACCTCCATGATTTTTTATGACGCGCTGCTCGTCGAGGTATCGTCCGGGGAGGATATGGATGTCGTGTCCGGCTACGGCTACGCCCTGGGCTATATCGGAGGCGGGCTGCTTTTCCTGGTCAATGTCCTGATGGTTACGCAATTCGAATGGTTTGGCATCCCCGATCAGGCCAGCGCCCTGTCCCTGTCCTTTGTCTCCGTCGGCGTCTGGTGGACGGTATTCACACTGCCATTGCTGTATGTTGTCGAGGAACCGCAGGAATCGCAAGGATCGGCCGCTGTCTCGAAGACGGAAACAATCAGACAGGGCTTTGCGCATCTGGCCGAGACCTTTCGGGAAATCCGGAAACTGAAATATGTGCTGTTGTTCCTGATCAGCTACTGGCTGTACATTGACGGCCTCGGCACCATTTTCAGGACCGCGGTGTTTTTCGCGGACCGCATCCTGAATCTGCCGCCGGAAAGCCTGATTACCGCGCTCCTGCTGACCCAGTTCATATCCTTCCCCTCGGCGTTGTTCTTCGGCTGGCTGGGCCAGAGAATCGGCCCGAAACGTGGCATACTGATTGGCTTGCTGGTCTATACCATAGTCGTCATCTATGCCTGGAAATGGCTCAACTCCGCTGTCGATTTCTACTGGCTTGCCGCGACCATCGGTCTGGTTCAGGGTGGCGTGCAAAGCCTGAGCAGGTCCCTGTTCGCCCGCTTGATTCCACAATCGAAGACGACCGAATTTTTTGGTTTTTATAATATGGTGGGCAAGTTCGCCAGCATCTTCGGTCCGATCCTGATGGCGCTCGTACCGATTGTCTTCGTCGGCGGCAGCGCCCGGGACAGCATTCTGGTTCTGGTCATTCTTTTTGTCTCCGGCGGCTACCTGCTTTACCGCCTCGATGTGGACAAGGCGGTCTTGGCGACGCAGGCGCTGGACGATCACAACTCAACAACCTGATACTGATATTGACGACAGATATGACCGATCCTGATATTTTTGAGACACTGGACCCGGAAAACTGGGACGAAATGCGTGAACTCGGCCACCGGATGATGGATGACGCCATCGACTGGCTGCAATCCGCGGGTGAACGGCCGGTCTGGCAGCGGATGCCGGAGGAAGTCACGGACACCTTCCATCAGCCCTGCCCCGCCGAGCCCGGCGACCCGGTCGCGGTATATGAAGAATTCAGGCGCAATATCATGCCCTACCCGTTGGGCAATATCCATCCACGGTTCTGGGCATGGTACATGGGGAACGGCACAGTGATGGGGGCGTTCGCCGACCTGATGGCGGCCACCATGAATTCCAATCTGGGCGGCGGCTACCATTCCGCGATTCTGGTCGAAGGCCAGACGCTGGACTGGATGAAAACGATCATGCGGTTTCCGCGGGAATCCAGCGGCCTGCTGGTCAGCGGCGGCTCGATGGCCAACCTGGTGGGGCTGGCTGTGGCGCGCAATGACATGGCCGGGTTTGACGTCAGAAAGAAAGGGATACAGTCGATTGACCATAAACTGACGATGTACGCCTCCACCGAAGTACACAGTTGCAACCAGAAAGCCGCCGAGCTTCTGGGCCTCGGCAGCGAATGTTTCAGGCGGATTCACGTCAACGACGACTTCAGCATGAATCTCGACGACCTTGAATCCAGGCTCGCCGATGATGTCGCGCAAGGCTTCAAACCGGTCTGCGTAATCGCCACATCCGGCACCGTCAATACCGGAGCGATTGACGACCTGGGCGCCATTGCGGACATTTGCGAGCGTTATCGCATCTGGTTTCATGTCGATGGAGCGATTGGCGCCATCGCCATGCTGTCGGAACAGGCCCAACCGATGCTGGCGGGAATCGAACGGGCGCATTCAGTCGCCCTGGACCTGCACAAATGGATGCATGTTCCATTTGAGGCCGGCTGCGTGCTGGTGCGGGACGCCAGGGCGCACAAGGACACCTTCTCACTGATTCCGGAATACCTGCAGCAATTCACCCGCGGCATCGCCTCCGGCAGCAACTGGCCGTCCGAATACGGGGTCGAACTGAGCCGTTCCTTTCGCGCCTTGAAAATATGGATGACGATCAAGGAACACGGCACGAAAAGGCTGGGGCGCATGATTTCGCGCAATCTCGATCAGGCCCGGTATCTGGGGCAATTGATCCGGGAACGGGAAAAACTCGAACTGGTCGCCCCGGTCGGTCTCGACATTGTCTGTTATCGGTTCAATCCGGGCGGCATGGACCTCGAATCCCTGAACGAACTGAATCGGGGAATCCTGGTTGAGCTCCAGGAACAGGGGATTGCCGCGCCTTCCTATACCACCCTGCGGAATAACTATAGTATCCGTGTTGCCATCGCCAACCACCGCAGCCGTAACGAGGATTTTGATGTGCTGATCGCACAGACAGTCCGTCTGGGCGAATTACTGATGGCTGATCGGTAATGCGGGCGGGCACGATTAATTCGACACTCGGTCGGACCATTTTATCGAGCAGCCGATACTGGGTATCTGATGTTCCGGTCCCAGACCGGTTTGTGCAATACGTTTCATCGCCTCGTACAGCTCGCGCCGCACTCCTTCGGCTGCCGGCCGCATCCCGCTTTCGTCCAGCCGCCCCCGGTACTGAAGTCGTAGATCCGCGTTATAACCAAAGAAATCCGGCGTGCAGACGGCGCCGTATTGTCGGGCCGCCTGCTGACTACCATCAAGCAGGTAGGGGAATGAAAACCCTTTCTCCCGGGCCAGGCGCTCCATGTTTTCCGGGGAATCTTCAGGATATTCCGCCGGATCATTGGACATGATGGCAGCGCTGCCAATCCCGAACTGCCGCAATTCATCCGTGTCACGCACAATACGGTCAATCACCGCTTTTACGTATGGGCAGTGATTGCAAATGAACATGATCAATAACCCATTCTCCCCGCGGCAGCTTTCCAGGGTCTGGATTTCTCCATGGGTATCAGGCAGGGAGAAATCAATGGCGGGCAGGCCAAATTCACAAACCGGGGTTTCAAGGGCGACCATTCCAGCTTAACCTCGTCCAGCGCTGATTACAGTTACATGGAGATTGTAATAGCGGGGCCACAATCGCTCAACCATTAAAACCCGATAGCGATACCGTCCTTCCTGTGGTCTGATCCGCCCTCATAACCATGTTCCGTCTTCCTGATCAGTTGCGCCCCGCCCATGCTGAAAATCTGTTCGTGTTCGAACTCCGGGACATCGTGGCCACGTTCCCGTAATCCGGCCCGGATATGCTGGTCATACCCGGATTCCAGCAGCACCTGTTTCTCCTCAGTCACCTGCCATCTCGGCGCGTCACTGGCCGCCTGGGGGTTCATGCCTTGATCACAGATGCGCTGTACGATCTGCGCGTGTCCCTGCGCCTGCATGTGTCCGCCCATCACGCCGAAACTCATGACCGGTGATCCGTTGCGGGTAAGAAACGCCGGAATAATCGTATGGAACGGCCGCTTTCCGCCCGCCACCTGATTCGGATGACCCTCTTCAAGAGTAAATCCCGATCCCCGGTTTTGCAGACTGATCCCGGTATCGGGAATCACGATCCCTGAGCCAAAACCACAATAATTGCTCTGAATATACGAAACCATCATACCGGACTGGTCAGCAGTCGTCAGATAGATAGTGCCACTTCTGGCTGGTACGCCGTATCCCGGGTCCTGCGCCCTGCTCATGTCAATCATCGCGGCGCGTGACGCGAGGTAACCCTCATCCAGCAGGTCAACCGCTACCCGGTCGATAAAATCCGGGTCGGCGACATAGCGCCGGATGTCGGCAAAGGCCAGCTTCATGGCTTCAATCTGACAATGCAGGGCATCCACCGAATCCGCCTCATACTCCGCAACCGGACTGTGCGCTAAAATGCCGAGCATGATCAAGGCGCCGATCCCCTGGCCGTTAGGCGGGATTTCATGCAGATCATAACCGTGCCAGCGATGAGAGATCAATTCAACCCAGTCACATTGATGCTGATCCAGGTCTGCTAACGTGAATTTCCCGCCATCCCGCCGAGAGGTCGCAACTATTCTCTGCGCCAGTTCCCCGCGGTAAAACGCCTCCCCCTTGCTGACCGCAATTTTCTCCAGCGTGCGGGCCTGGTCTGGAAACCGGAACAGATCACCGGTCTGCGGGGGCCTGCCATCCGGTAAAAATGGCGCAAAATCGGGGAAATCAGCAAACTCGTCCGGCGCGAAAGACCACAATCGCGCCGTGATCGGCGTAACCTGGAACCCGGCATCGGCATAATGGATCGCATCCTCGAACAGCGACTCGAAGGAGAGCCTGCCGAATTTCTCCGATAGCTCAACCCAGGCGCTGACCGCACCCGGCACAGTCACGCTATCCCAGCCGGTCAAGGGCATTTCCTTCAAGCCCGTGAAATCCCGCTTGTCGAGCGCCATCGGACTTCTGCCCGACGCATTCAACCCATGCAACTGATCGCCATCCCGGACAATACAAAAAGCATCGCTGCCAATGCCGTTCATGGTGGGTTCGACTACGGTCAGGGTAATGGCTGCTACCAGCGCTGCGTCCACCGCGTTGCCCCCTCTTTTGAGTGCCTGCAACCCGGCCTGCGCCGCTAACGGATGGGAAGTCGCCACCATATTCTGACCGACCGCCGGCATACGCTGCGAAGGCCAGGGGAACTGTTGCTGGAAGGAATTCATGAGGGTGCGACAGCGCGTGACCTGCGCTCAGCGCCAATTGCGATCAGGCTGTATACTACCACCGAAACCAGGACAATGGCGCTCCCCAAAAGAGCATAGCCACCCGGAACCTCATGCACCCAGATCCATACCCACAGCGGATTCAGGATGGTCTCGCTCATTGAGAACAAAGCGACCTCTGCCGCTGGAATAAAGCGCGTACCCACTGTGAGGAACAGAAAACCCAAACCAAGCTGGAACGAACCCAGCATCATGCAAATCACCAGATCATGCAGGCTGATATCGATATCACCCACCATCACCAGCGCAATGATGCAGGTAATCAGGCCGGACAGGCCGGTAGCCGGGATCATGTCAATATGTTTGCTGGAACGCAGGAGTAAAAGGTAAACCGCGAACAGGAAGACCAGCAGCAACGCCAGCAAATTACCGAACAGGCCGCCACTTACCAGGCCGTCGACAAACATCAGGCCAATACCGATCACCGACGTGAACATCGCCGCCAGACTCCAGACGCTGATTTTCTCCTTCAGGAACAACCACGCCAGAAGCGCGGTAACCAGAGGCGCCGAACCGATAATAAATACTACGTTGGCGACGGTGGTATGGAGCATCGCAAAAACATAGCAGACCGAACCCAATCCAAGCAGGGTAGCCGCCAGGATACCCTTGAGGCCCACCGCGCGATAAACCGCGAATGTCTTTCTGCGGTAGCGAAACAGCATGATGGCGCCGATCGTGATGAAAAACGTGAGAGAACGGAACAGGATCACTTGCCATCCGTCCGCCCGCTCCAGGCTACGCAACATAATCCCGGAAGTACTGAGGAATACCCCGCCCATAAAGACGATCAGAATTCCGATCAGGTATCTATTTTGTGTGATTTCGGTCAAGATGAATCAGGGTTCAAGTCGGGCTTCAGATTTCCCGGGCCATTTCCGCATCCAGGCTTCGGGCTTTACCCTGCTGGCGCTTGCGCTCAATCGGCACCACGATCAGCGACATCATGGGAGGCACGATGAGTAGCGTGATCATGGCGGAAAGGCTGAGTCCACCGACCACGACAGAGCCGAGACCACGATAAAGCTCCGAGCCGGCGCCCGGGAAAAACACCAATGGAAGCATACCGAAAACACTGGTTAGCGTAGACATGAAGATGGGGCGGATGCGGTTGCGGGTCGCTCTTTTGATGGCCTCGGTCGCTGCCATATCTTCAACACGGATATGGTACAGCGTCTGATGCACCAGCAGAATCGCATTGTTCACCACGATACCGATCAGAATGACAAAACCCAGCATGGTCAGCATATCGAGGGGTTGAAAGGTAGTCAGATTGAGCAGCGCTAGCCCGCCAGCGCCGCCCGCTGCGGCAACCGGCACAGAAAGCAGAATAATCAATGGATAGATGAAACTCTCGAACAGCACCGCCATGACCAGAAACACGATGATCAGAGAGAGCATCATATTGATGGCCATTGCGTTGCGGGTCTCCACCAGCTTGTCAGCCGTCCCGGAGATAGTAAGCTGGATATCATCCGGGATTCCTTCTTCCTTCAATGGATTGATGACCTGTTCGCGCAGCAGGTCAATCGCCGACTCCAGAGCCATGTCAGGACTCGGACGAACCTCCAGAGTGATCGTGCGGAAACTCTCGCGGTGGCGGATCTCGGTCGGCCCGGCGGTAACAACCGATTGAGCGAGAGACGAAACCGGAACAATCTGGCCGCTCGGAGTAACCACCGGCAGGTTGCCAATACCCTGAGTCTGATAGACACTGTTTTCATCACCCTTCAGGATAATGTCCATCAACTTGCCGTCTATGGTGGATTGGGTCACACGCAAGCCGTCATTGAACGTGTCAATGGTGCGAGCCAGCTCGATTGCCGTGACTCCGCTATCACTCAGTCTCAGGCGGTCCGGCGTGACTCTAACCTCAGGCGCCCCCAGTTCCAACCCCGGCACAGGTCGCCATTCATGCCCCTGTTGGCGAGGAAAAGTTGCCGCGATGCGGCCAAACGCCCGATTGGCAGTCTGTAGTATCTGAGTATAATCCGACCCTGAAATATCCAGGTCTATTCTGCGGCCACCGCCTACTCCACGACCAAAAATCGAGGGCTGGGTAATGAAACCGAATGTGCCGGGTTCCCGGAAAACCGGTCTTTGCAATACCGGCTTCAGTTCCGCCACTCTGGCCGGATCGATAGCGGTAACACCGAGTATGGTTTGACCACGGAAAGCGACATAAAAGAAACGTTCGATTTTCGGCAGGCCGTCCGCCCCCGGTTCGGCGCCGGTTTCCGAAGCCCATAACGGCCGGATTTCAGACTCAATTCCCTGAGCGATGTTGCGAGTCGTCTCCAGATTGTAGCCAGGTGGTGGCAACACAAAGCCCAAAAGCAGGTTGCGATTACCTTCTGGCAGATATTCCAGCTTCGGCAAGACCTGCCAGGCGCCAGCGCTGGCAGCCAGCGTAATGACCACTGTGACCAATAATGCCTTGAACCGGCTTTCTACGATAATGCCGACAAACCCTGTAATCAGACGAGCAAACTGGCGAGCCAGCCAGTCAACCCCCCAAATGCTGGCTCGATGATGAGTCACGGCATTCTGCCCCGGGCCATAATATTTCCCAGTATCCTTGAAAAATCGTTTTGCCATAGCTGGAATCAGCGTAATAGACACCAGCAGAGACAGTAATACCGAGACCGAAATAGCCACTGCAATATCCCGGAACAACTGTCCGGCCTCCAGCTCCATCACCAGAATCGGGATGAAGACCATGACCGTAGTCAAGGCTGAAACCAGTACCGCTCCCCACACCTGTTTGGCGCCCAGATAAGCCGCTTTAGCGTTTGAATGCCCCTGCTCTTTCAGGCGGTAGATATTCTCCAGCACAATGATCGCGGCATCTACCACCATGCCCACCGCAAAAGCGAGACCGGCCAGAGAAATCACATTAATCGACCGCCCGAAGGCGGCCATCGCGACAAATGCGCCAATCACCGAAATCGGGATCGAAAAGGAGATCACCAGAGTCGCGCGCAAAGAGCGCAGGAACAGCAACAAAATCAATGCCGCCAACGAACCACCCACCCAGATATTCTGGCGCACCAGATCGATAGCCGAATTGATATAAACCGTCTCATCGTAAACCTGCTCAAGTTTCAGGCCTGCATTCGGAATCGCGTACTGGTTCAACTCACTGATCGCCTGTTTCAGCCCGGCCATGATTTCGATGACATTGGCTCCGGTCTGCCGCTCAGCGCTCATTGCAATCGCGGGATTGCCAAGCACCCGGATGCTGGCGGTTGGTTCCTTGTAGCCGAATTGAACGGTAGCCACGTCGGACAGGAACACCCGATCCAGAGCGCCGGCGTTGTCCGAGCTTCTGATCAATACATCGTAGATAACATCCAGATTGTCCAATTCTCCCTCGGTACGCACTACATAGCGTCTCTTGCCCTCATCAATGCTGCCCGCGCCGACCGATACATTGGCATTGCGGAGTGCGGCTATCAGGTCGGTAACCGTCAGTTGAAAGCGCGCCAGCAGACTGGGATCGACAATAATCTGAATTTCCCGCTCACTGCCACCGTAGACATTGATCCTGCCGATACCGGGAACCCGTTCCAGCCGTTCCCTTACCACATTGTCGATGAAATCACCGTATTCATGAATCGGTCGCTGATTGCCTTCCAGCCGGTACAGAGTCATCCACGCGATTGAATTATCTTCGCTGCCAGCCGTATCCAGAGTAGGCTGTTCCGCCTCATCCGGGTAATCCGGCACCCGATCCAGCCGGTTTGCCACCAGTAACAAGGCACGATCCATGTTGGTTCCAATCTTGAATTCCAGAGTAACCTGGCTCTGCCCCTGTTGCGCCCGGCTGGTAATCGACTCCAGACCTTCGAGGCCAGAGAACTGCTCCTCCTGCTGATTGACCAGTTCCCGTTCCGTTTCAGCGGGCGCCGCGCCAAACCAGTTGGTAGTGACAGTAATCACCGGACGATTGACGTCCGGCGCCAACTGAATCGGAATCGTGGTCAACGCAACCAGCCCGAACAGGATAATCATCAACACGGCGGACACCACCGCAATCGGTCGCTCAATAGCGGCGCGAATGATGTTCATTGCGAGCCTGCGATACGAACGGCCTGCCCCGGCCTCAGCCTCTCATTTCCCCGTATCACAACCCGTTCCCCAGCGGACAGGCCAGTCATCACCTCGACCCGATTGCCGATCGAATAACCCGTTTCCAATTCACGGATTTCGACTACTTCCGGTTGCGGCTCCGATTGCGAATCGGTCGGCTCCTCCGCCCCCTTAACCACGACATAGACCACATTGGCCTGCCCGCGCCGGATAATGCCGTCCTTGTGCACGGTCAGGATTTCACGCACATCGGATACCGGAACATATACGGTCACGCTTTGCTCGTTCGCAAGGTCGCCAGCCCCATCCCCCAGAATCGGCTCGAACCGGACTCGCCGGGTTCGTGTGCGGGGGTTCTCTTCCGGTATGATTGCACGCATTGTGGCCTTGTGCTGGCTTCCATTTTCCAGCTCGATACGCACCATGAAGCCCGGCGACAGACCCTTTAGCTGAGCAGCCGGAATGTCAGCCTCAAGCTCAAGACGCCGATCCGATATTAACCGGAAAACAGGCTGCCCGACTTGCAGGTAATTGCCAACCTCGGTCAGTTTTTCGGTGATGGTTCCATCGAATGGCGCCCGAATGGTCGCATTCTCATACGCCAGTGCGGCAATCTCAAAAAGCACCTGGCTACTGCGGATGCCCGCCTCCGACTCGTTGAGTCGTGACCTGGCTATTTTCTGTTGCTGCAAGGCATCATCCAGAGCGGCCTGGCTGATTGCCGCCGACCCCTTCAAGGCTTCCAGCCGGTCCACTTCCTGCCCGGCCAGGACCAACTCAGCCTTCACCGTTCTCAACCGTGTCCGGGCTTCAACCAACGCCGATTCGGCCTGCTTTTTAAGAAGCTCCAGATTGGTCGTGTCGAGGCGTGCCAGTACTTGTCCCACCGCTACAACATCACCGGGCTCAACCAGGGTTTCGGCAACCGGCCCACTGATACGTACAGCGACCGTGCCGGTCTGTTTGGCGATCAGCCGCCCCAGTATCGGCGCCGTCTGGGTGAACTGCTCGGAAACCACCGCGTCAACCGAAACCAGCGCCGCCTGTTGGGCATATACGACAGAAACCCAGGGCAGCGTCAGAATAAACAGACAACGAATCAGATTTTTATACAAGAGCGGATTACCAGGCAATGGCTTGACAACAATCATTATCCCGTAAACCAGGCGGATATGATAGCGGAATCACAGGCATGTCATCATACAGGAGAAAACGGTAGCTCAACCCGTGGTTGAGCCGCCCTGCAGGTAGATATCCCGCTTGGGGTACGGAATTTCCAGGTCATGCTCTCGGAATGCCTGACGGGTCGCCATATAAAGCTGATGCAGCGTCCGTCCGCGCAACGCCGGTTCATCAATCCAGCAAAGCAGTTCAATGTTGATTCCACTGTCCGCAAAGCCGCGCACGCGAACCGCTGCCTCCG
Organism: Candidatus Poriferihabitaceae bacterium; assembly: GCA_965214205.1. Taxonomy (GTDB): domain Bacteria; phylum Pseudomonadota; class Gammaproteobacteria; order Arenicellales; family Poriferihabitantaceae. The sequence goes on from OZ243941.1 coordinate 2,248,784, forward strand.
GCTCCTTGCATACGCCCGGATGGTTATCCGCAACCTCTCTCAATACCTCGCACACCTCTTCCAGATCCGCGTCATAAGAAGCCTGTACGCTGAGGCGCAGGCGCAGTTTGCTCGATGGGCCGCCGGTTTCATTGACGATTTTCGCGTTGCCGATGACCCCGTTCGGAATAATGACTTCGATCTGGTCGCGGGTAAGCAGTCGGGTACTGCGCAAACCGATGTGAGTCACCTTGCCGCGCTCGCCGGTATCCAGGTTGACATAGTCACCCAGCTTGTAAGGCATGTCGGCTATGATGAAAAACCCGGAAAACAGGTTGGCCAGAGTGTCCTTGGCGGCAAACCCGATGGCGATGCCGGCGATGCCGGCCGAGGCCAGGAAACCGACCGGGTTGATACCCCACAGGACAAACAGGGCATAAACGCCAATCAGAATAATCAGAACCTTGAATACGATACTGAGTAAGGGTTTGCTTTGATCATTGATCAACGTGACGCGATTATTGACCGACATCGCGGAAGTGAGAGCGCTCACCAGGCGAAAACCGAAACCCAGCCAGACCAGAATCAGAACCGACCCGGTAAACAGCACAGCGGTATCCGCGACCGCGTTATCCGGCCAACTCGAAGACAGGGCGATAATCAGACCCACACAGACCACGGTGACAAAAACCGGCCGGTTCAGCATGATGATGAGCTGATTGTCCGCGACCCCGGACAGACGCTCCGCCAGTTTCCGGCCCACCATGTTCAGCGCGAACCGGCGAATGACATAAGCCAGCAACCAGAACAGCAGCGCGATGGCGACAGCCTGTACAATCGGATAAGCGTCCAGAAATTGCCAGTAAGGCTGCAGTTGGTCGGGCAACAGTTCCACAAAGGGCGGCAGTTCGGCAGCCAGGTCGACCGGCATCAGTTCTGTTGTCTTTTCCGTACTTTGCTGGCTATCGGCCATCGAATCCCAATCCCGTCATAAGTGTCAATTCAGAAATTCGATCTCGATAAATTTGTGGATTTGTCATTCATGCCGTGTAGCGCCGTACCTGTTCCCCGTACACATTCGGGTTGGACATCCTGAGTATACCCGATAATATAAGCGTGGAATTAACGAACGTCGCCAAATACAATCAGAGCCATCATACTCAACTTAAGGCCACGAAAATCATGAACCGGACCGAACCGGACCCGCGCGCTCCCGACGGACTCGATTACGAACTCGATTATATCGAAATCCAGACCGGACTGGACCCGCAAACAACCATTATCTGGCTGCATGGACTCGGAGCCGACGGACATGATTTCATCCCGGTTGTCGATGAACTCGAACTGCCGACCGACACCGCCTTCCGGTTTGTGTTCCCGCATGCTCCAATGCGCCCGATCACCATCAATAACGGCATGGTCATGCGCGGCTGGTATGACATCCATGACATACCGCTTGACGCGGATAAAACCGACCGGGCAGGCCGGGCGGGGCTGGAACATTCCAGCGGGATTGTCCGGGATTTGATTGTACAGGAGAATCAGCGGGGGATTGCCACCGACCATATATTCCTGGCCGGATTTTCCCAGGGAGGCGCCGTTGCGCTGTTTGCCGGTCTGAGGTTTTCGCAACCTCTGGCGGGAATCATCGCGTTATCGGCTTATCTGCCGGACCCGGATTCAATTGAAGCTGAACGTTCCGGCCAGAACCTCGCCACGCCGATATTCATGGCCCATGGCAATCAGGACCCGGTGATTCCGGTCGGCGCGGGACAACTCAGTTACCAGACGCTCGCCGGGGCCGGGCACGACATCAGTTGGCATACCTACGACATGCCCCATTCAGTGCACCCGGACGAGATTCGGGATATTGCGCGCTTTATCCGCCAACATTCAGAAACTTGAGGTCAATCGGGTATCGAACGCACCAGATGCGGATAATAATAATACAGTGTCAGAGTTCTCAATATCATGAAACAAGTCAGTCCGAGGAAGAGTCCATGATTGCCGTAGACGGCCTGGAAGGCTATTGTCAGAATCAGATACCCTACCGTCGAAACAATCATGGCGTTACGCATTTCCCGCGCATGCCCCGTACCGATGAATAATCCATCAAGCTGAAAACTCCAGCAAGATACGAGCGGAGAGATAACCATCCAGATCAAATACTGGTCTGCCGCCCGGATAACTTCATCCGCATCAGTAAACAGCGACACGAACCAATTCCCGAAAAGGAGATAAATCACGCTGACCATCGCTGCCATGCCTGCCGACCAGAGAGTGGTCAACCAGGCCGCCCGCTTGAATCGGGCACGATTCCTGGCGCCGTAGGCGCTGCCTCCCATAGCCTCAACCGCATGAGCAAAACCATCCAGCCCGTAAGCCATAACCGTCTGGAAATGCAGCAAGACCGTATTCACCGCCAGAATCAACTCGCCGTGCGCAGCGCTTTGCGCGGTAAAGAACGCGAACGAGAAAACCAGGCAGATTGTACGGATAAAAATATTACCGTTGGTACTCGCCATTGCTCTCAATGCGCCAGCCTCGAATACATCAGACCAGCGCAATCTGTCGAGTGCCCGTAGCAATGGCTTGCGTAACAGGAAAAACCCACAAAACGCGGCGCTGTATTCTGCAATCAGGGTGGCCCAGGCCACTCCCGGCACGCCCCATTCAAGAATCGGCACAAACAACAGATCCAGCGCGACATTGGTAAGATTCAGAACCAGTTGCAGAATCAGCGCCAGATGAGTCTGATGCATACCGACGAAAATCCCGGTAAAGACATAGACGCAGAGAGTAGCCGGTGCGCCCCAGACTCGAATCAGGGCATACTCGGCAGCCAGCGTTTCGACCGCCTCACTGCTGTCAATCAGATACAAGGCCAGTCCGACCAACGGATTGCCCAGCATGATCACAGCCAGTCCCAGCACAATCCCCAGCAAAATAAAGCGCAGCATGGCGCCAGAAATCGAATCCTGGTCATCGGCGCCGTAGGCGCGGGCGATGAACCCGGTAATGCCCATCTTCAAGAAACCGAATCCCCAGTAGATAAAACTGAAGATCAGCGCCCCCAGCGCGACCGCTCCGATATGATGCAATCCCGGCAAATGACCGACCACGGCAGTGTCCACCGCCCCCACCAGAGGCACCGAAATGTTCGAGATAATCATCGGCCCCGCCAACGCCCAGACCGTGCGGTGAGAAATGTCTCTGGCGGGTGGTGTCATAGAAAAAGGTCGGGTCAGGCAAGGTTGTCAGATTACAACAAACCTGCTCGGAAAACAGCCCAAAATTATTTGAAAATTAAATGGAAAAGCTGCAATATTATCTTTAGAATCCGCCTGAATATCCGCCGCTCATTTTAGCAATCACCCTGGGGAGAAACCGACATGCTGAATGACCTTCGCGCTACCTGGGCATTGCTGATCGGCATCGGATTCATGATGTTGGGCAACGGACTTCAGGGAACCCTGCTTGGGCTACGCGCCACTATGGAGGGCTTCCCCACCTTCATTACCGGCATCATCATGTCGGGTTACTTTTTCGGCATTCTGGCAGGCTCCATAGTCGCCCCGCGACTGGTAGAACGAGTCGGCCATATTCGGGTATTTGCCGCGCTCGCTTCCATGGCATCCATTTCCATTCTCGTGCATGGTCTTCACGTTAGCCCGATAAGCTGGACCGCCATGCGATTCGTCACCGGCTTGAGTTATGCAGGACTGTACGTGGTAGCGGAAAGCTGGCTGAACGACCGCGCCAGCAACGAGACGCGTGGCCGGATTCTGTCTGTCTATATGGTGATTACCACCCTGGGACTCGGTTGCGGTCAGTTTCTGCTCAATCTGGGTGACCCACGGCAACTTGAGCTTTTCATTCTGGTTTCCATGATCGCGTCTGCCGGATTGATTCCAATTTTGCTCACAGCCAAGCCCGCACCCGGATTTGGCCCAACCGAAAAAATGTCCTTGAAAGAGCTCTATCGCGCTTCGCCACTGGCGGTGATCAGCAGCGCTTTGACCGGAGCAGCGCACGGCACTATTTTTGGGCTGGGGCCGGTTTATGCCGCCCAGATTCTGGAAAGAACCGACCTGGTTTCAATCTTCATGGCTTGTGTCCTGCTCGGCGGCCTGATTACCCAATGGCCAATCGGCTGGTTATCCGACCGGATTAACCGCAGAGTTACCCTATCCGTTCTTTGCATGGTTTCGATAGTCGTTTGCATCGCAGCGATGTTGCTGGTAAAGGGCAGTACCGCCTATTTTGTCGCGATTGCGATTCTGGGCGGAGCGGCAATACCCATGTATGCGTTAAACGTCGCTTATGCCAATGACCGATTGCGGCCAGATCAGGTCGTGGCGGCCAGCAGTAGCCTGGTAATGCTGACCGGAATCGGCTTGAGTACAGGTCCGATTGCCGTGTCATTCCTGATGGGACAGTTCGGGCCTTCCCTCTTTTTCATTGGAATCGCAATGTTCTTTACCCTGATTCTGGGATTCTCAGCCTGGCGTATGAGGATTACCGAGGCCATTGCCCCCGGCGACCAAAGCCCGGTGATTGCGACAGGGTTGATCGGTACTCCGGTAGCCGAATATATCGCGCCCGATGCAGAAGATTATGTGGAAGCGCTGCTCCAGGATGAATTGCACCTGCTGGACGAACAAGACACGGACGACAATGGCGATGAAGAAAAACCGGGCGCCTGATAAAATCGCCTTACAATACCCTGGCAACAAAAGAAAACTGAACCGGCAATCAACCCATGAAAGGAAGACAGATCATAAGAACCCGCAGTACCGCATTTGGCGAATACTCCTGGGACCCTGAAAATACCGACATCCGAATGTTGAGCCTCAGTTACGACTCTGAATCCGGGCAAGGTTCCTATATCATGCGGATGGAGCCGGGCGCCGAAACCGAACTCCACACCCATGAATATAACGAAGAATACTTCATCATCGAAGGCGACCTGATTGAACCGGACGGCGCCGTGCTCGGACCCGGAGACATGGTTATTTTCAAGCCGGGAACGCGACACAACAGCCGCACCGTCAACGGCTGCCTGCTGATCGCGATAGACTATGCCTGACTCCATTAGCAAGTCAATAAAATTCACACAACCCGTAGAAACGCATACCCCCACAGGCAGAGTCAGGATCAGTGCATAACGACAGGGCGTGTTTCAAGAAGCGTTCACAAAAACCAGTAAACCTCGGAAGTCGTGCCTGTCGGCAGCTCTGAGCGCCGCAATATATTGATCGCGACGCTGATTCATACTTTCCAGACTGTGGCCTCCCGCCCAATCAATAGCAGACTCATTCATCAGCTTGGTCAATACGGCATCTGCCATAATACGTGCATGACGACCATTCCCGTTTGAGAATGGATGGATATACACAAGCTGGTGGTGAAATCGTGCCGCGAGTTCTTTTGGCAAGTATGTATTGTTATCCACCCAATACTGCGCGTTGTCCAGAAGCTGACGCAACTGAATAGCGATCTGGCCTGGGTCGACACCGATATTCTTTCCTGTCCTGCGAAACTGCCCGGCCCATTTCCAGACCTTACCAAACAACCGTTTATGAAGATCACGTACAAACCCTTCTGTCAGCACATCGGGGGCCTTCTGCTTTGCAAGCCACTGCATTCCCTCTATGATATTGGCCTGCTCAAGCTGATCAAGCTCACCCCGCGTTGAGATATGCTTAAAGCGAAGCCCTTCCATTTCATCAGGATCAAGAGGCGTTGCACCTTCGGGGTAACACATGACCCCACTCATTCATCACTCCATAAATCAGAAGGCATTTTTTCTCTGATCTCTGAGGCAATCCGTTCAACCTCAAAAGACAGCAACTCGTCATTCAGCGCTTGATCTTCAAGCGCCATGTGAACAGATGCGGCCTCTATTCGCTCTCTGGCTTTTCGAACAGCTCTCTTTTGAATCAGACCTTCTATTTCCTGCTCAGGTAAAACAGCATAGACGAAACGACAATTCATCGCTCCAGCCATACTTTTCATAGACTTGAGTGTGATACTACCGGTCAATTCGTCTTGTTCCGCTCTGGAAACTCGCGCTTTTGTAACCCCTAACCGCTTAGCCAACTGTGGTCCCGACATACCCAGAGCATTGCGTACTGTCCGAAGCCACCCCTCAGGAGGCATAGAAAGATCATTAACCTGCCTGATAGCCTGGTTAATCTTCTCTCTGTATTGTTGCGCGATAATCTTGTTAATACTCATGTATCAACCCTTACATTTACTTTCATACAATATTGTAAACATAAATATATACAAGATAACTTATTTAGTCAATATAAATATTGACTAATATAACCCGTAGAGCGCATATACCCACAGACCAGCACTCACAACCAGTGCCATCAGCACCGCGGCGCTCCCCGCGTCCTTGGCTTTTTTCGCCTCACGGTGAAACTCGCCGGTAACCATATCCACCACAGCCTCAACGGCGGTGTTCAACAACTCGGCCACCAATACCAGGGCATGACTGAACAAAATTACGGCCTTGAGCCAGGGATCGAACGGCAGATACAGACACAAAGCGGATAGCAGCGCGGCAACAACGACCTCCAGCCTGAAAGCGGCTTCCTCACGCCAGGCGGCCCGAAGTCCGTCGATTGAATGAAGCAACGCCCGCCACAACCGGGGGCCGGTGACGGATTGGGGAATTTCCGGCTGCTTGTTCATACGGGACATGATACCAGCCCCGCAAACCGTATGACAGGCCGGATTTATTGTATACTGCGTTGCCATGAAGATCGCGAGACTACAACCAGCAGAGAGGGCGCCCTGTTACGCCATTGATCACGGCGGCCAGCGCTATACCGAAGCCGCGGGCAATCTGTATCAGGGTCTGACAGATACCGGGAAATCAGTTACCGGAAAGCTCCTGTCACCCATCCTGCCAACCGACATCTACTGCATCGGACTGAATTACGTTAAACACGCGCAAGAAGGAAAACAGGAAATCCCGGAGCGTCCGGTACTGTTTTTCAAATCCACATCCTCATTACAAAACCCCGGAGACCCGATTATCCTGCCGCGAAAACTACCCAGCAAAAAAGTGGATTTCGAAGCCGAACTGGCCGTGGTGATCGGCAAAACCTGCCACAATGTCTCCCGGCAAGACGCGCTTGACCATGTTCTGGGTTATACCTGCGCGAACGACGTCAGCGCCCGGGACTGGCAACGACTGGGCGGGGGCGGCCAGTGGTGCCGGGGGAAAACATTCGCCACATTCTGCCCGCTCGGCCCATTACTGGTTACCGCCGATGAAATCCCGAACCCGAATGCACTGGCCATAAAGAGCCATCTGAACGGAGAAACCATGCAGGACTGGAATACCGATGACATGATATTCGATGTGCCGGCCCTGATCGAATTTTTGAGCGGAAGTACCCTGTTGAATCCGGGCAGCGTCATACTGACCGGCACTCCCCACGGAGTCGGATTCGCCCGCAAGCCGCCCGTCTATCTCCAACCCGGAGACCAAATCACCATAGAGATAGAAAACATCGGCAGCCTGACAAACCCGGTTGTTGAAGAAGAAGCCTGATGGTATTCCATCAAACAACCATCAAAATAAATCCGAAAAATCTCCCGCTAATATACATTGAGACCCAGTAAATCAGCCATTGCATCAAAATCCCGATCACTATGTAGCAGCGTATGATCATTGCGAATGCAAAATGTCGCTATCAAAACATCTACAGTCTTTCTGACAGTAATACCTTGTTTACGTAGCTTCCTGTAATTTCCGGCGCTGACAACGGCAATCTCCCGACCGATCATTTCAGCGCAAGCCAGTCGCATGAGCGCTTTTTCCGCTAATTGATAATCCTGATCTTTCCGAAAGCCCTGAAGGATTTCTGTCAGGATCAAATCCCCCATTAAAATACGATGCGATGCTAAAAGTCTATCAAGAATATCCGTTTCACGGTTTTGTGCGCCATTGAAATAATTTATCCAGACTGATGTATCCGCAATAATCACTTGTCTGATCGCATCTGCTCCAGCGAGCCTTCCCAGTGCAGCTTGCCCCGAAGATTACGAAGGTCAGACTGTTGTTCGATCTGGATAAGCATTTCCAGCCCTTTCTCCACGGTCGCCTTCTTCGTCCTGGCGCCACAGGCTTTCATTGCATGGGTCATCAGTTTATCGTCAATTTCTATATTTGTACGCATGTTGGCTTCTTATGTGTATAACTACCAAGCATTATACACATAAACGTCCCACTGAACGACTCGGATTACGCAAATGGGATGGATTATAGATTTGGTCACCGAAATTGGCAGGAAACCGGCGACAGAGGTATATGGAGGGGGGCATGTTGCCGGTCAAGAGGCCAAGCAGAGGTAGGAGCCCCCGACATGCGTTTCAGTAACAAATAGAGGGCCACCGCTTGCTGGCTTTCCGGCATTCCAGACAGATTATGTGTAAATCAGGAGTTGAAGTCCTGATTTACACATAATACAATGCTTGCATGATTTTTCGTGACTTATCTGGGGAACTGCTCCGACAACTCAGGGAATACCCGGTCGTAACCGTATTGGGGCCAAGGCAAGCCGGGAAAACGACACTGGCGCGGGAATTGCTGAAAGACTATACCTACGTCAGTCTGGAAACACCCGACATCCTGGCTATTGCCCGTGAAGACCCAAGGGGGTTTCTCGCTCGCTATCGAGAAACTGTCATTTTTGACGAAATTCAGCGAGCGCCTCATCTCATCAGTTATCTGCAAGGGATCGTTGATGATTGCGGGCGGAATGGTCAGTTTGTTCTCACCGGCTCCCATCAGCTTGAATTGCGAGCTTCCATTACCCAATCACTGGCGGGTAGAACCGGGATTCTCAATCTGCTTCCCTTTTCTATCGCCGAATTGAGAACGGCGATGCACACATTCGATACCTTCGAGGAATATGTCTTTACCGGATTTCTTCCCCGTATATATGATCAGAATCAACGACCCAATACCGCATGGGCAAATTATTACCAAACTTATGTTGAAAGAGACATTCGCCAGATCATTCAGCTAAAGGATGCCAGCCTATTCGATAAATTCATGCGTCTGCTGGCTGGAAGAACCGGCCAGATCATCAACTACCAATCTCTGGCGGCGGATGTCGGCGTGAACGCCAAAACGGTGAAGGAATGGTTATCCATTCTGGAAGCATCATTTGTGGTATTCAAACTTTCACCATATTTCAGGAATTTCGGCAAACGGGTCGTCAAATCTCCCAAATACTACTTCACAGATACTGGATTACTAACCTATCTGTTAGGCATTGAGAAACCGGAGCAGGTAACTCGTGATCCTCTGGTTGGTCAGTTGTTTGAAAATCTGGTGGTTCTGGAAGCAATCAAGGCTCGATATAACCAGGGCAAAGCGCCGAACCTGTATTTTTACCGGGATAGTCACGGCAATGAGATTGATCTGTTGTATGCGAGTGGCCGCAGTTTGACCGGTATCGAAATCAAATCCGCAGCGACATTTCATTCCCATTTCCGGAAAATGCTGAACCAATTCTCACAAAAACAGCAGCCCCTCCAGTCAGGCTATATCGTTTATAACGGAGAGGAGAAGATATTCAGCGATGGCATCAGAGCAATCAATTTCCGTGATGTCGGAGCGATTTTCAGGTCGGACAAGTAAGACGTGGTAGCCCGAAGCCCCGTTATGCTACCCGCGAAAAACGGTATTTGGTAACCACAGTGCAATCTCCGGAACAAATGTAATCATCAGCAGCACAATAATTAACGGGACCAAAAATGGCATGGTCGCCTTGACACATTTCTCAAAGCTGACGCCAGACACTTCTGATAGCACATACAAAACCATCCCGATCGGGGGCGTCAGTAGCCCAAGCATGAGATTGAGTATCACAATGATTCCAAGATGTACCGGGTCTATGCCAACGGTCAGCGCAATGGGCATCAACACAGGCACAAGAATGGTGATCGCTGCAATGGTTTCCATGAACAACCCGATCGCGAGCACGATTGCCATGATCATCAGAAGAATCAGATGCTTGTTTTCGGTAAGCCCCAAAAGTGCGCTCCCCAGTAAATCCGCAACCTGATTAGCGGTCAGAATCCAGGCAAAGATGGTGGCCGCGGAAACGATCATCAGAATTGCGGCGGAGGTTTCGATGGTGTCAATGGACACTCTCACTATATGCCGCCACGAAAGAGTCCGATACACCACCAGACCTAAAAACATCGCATATATGACGGCTGCAATAGCAGCTTCAGTGGGAGTAAATACACCGGTAGCAATACCACCGATGATAATTGCAGGCGTTAATAGCGGGAAGAATGCCGCCTTGAACGTGCGCCAGATAACACGAAGATCAAATCTGGCATCACGCGGATAATTTCTTCTCTTTGAATACCAGGCAACCATGACCATCAATGAAACGGCCATCAACAGGCCCGGCACCAACCCTGCGGCAAACAATTCCCCTATCGAAACAGACGCCATTACGCCAAAAATCACCAGTGGCAGCGATGGCGGAATAATCGGACCAATTGTTGAAGAGGCCGCAGTCACTCCAACCGCGAAATCGGTATCATACCCGGCTTCCCGCATTGCTTTTATTTCGACATTGCCGAGTCCTCCCGCATCTGCGACCGCGGCGCCGGACATTCCTGCGAATATGACACTGGCGCCCACATTGACATGACCAAGTCCGCCCGGTGTCCATCCCATCAAGGCACGGGCGAATGCGAATATCTTGGTGGTTATGCCTCCTGTATTCATCAAATGTCCAGCCAGAATGAAAAACGGGATAGCAAGAAGCGGAAAGCTGTCAACCCCCGTGATCATATTGTGTATCAACACAACTTCGGGCACATCAGAAATCAATATATAAGAGAGTGACGCAAGCGCCAGTGAGACCGCAACCGGAACCCCCAATATCAGGCAACCAGCCAGTACTGCAAACAGAATCCACAGACCCATGGGGTATCCTCCTAATCTATATTACTGAGTTTCTCTGCGGCGACATCACTCGCAGACATCTTGAAAAGTCTGAATACGCGATACGCTGCAAACAGAGCCATTGCAATACAGGCTATCACCACGATGTAATAGATAACGCTCTTCGGCAAATCGAGCGAGACCATTCTTTGTGATCTGGTTTTTTGGGCGAGTTCTATTCCCAGCCAGGCCATGTAACCGAACATTCCAAAAACAACGATCTCTACAAATGTTGAAACCGGTTTTATGAGCCCTTCCGGCAAATATCGGTAGAAAAATTCCAGATAAATGTGTTTACCCTTTCGTACACAACTTACCGAACCGACAAACGCCAGTAGAATCAGGAGATAGCGTGCGATTTCCTCTGTCCATCCAAGGCTGTCGTTCAATACGTAGCGGGTGAAAAATTGCAGGGCCACGATAATGAATAACAACACAAACACGATCAGCGCTGGAAAATCGAGAAGCCCGACATCTGAAATATCATCGGTTACTTCTTCGATTTCACTAAAAACGTCTTCCTTCTCTGAAGCATTTTCATTATTCATTGTGTGTAACCTCTGATCAAAACCGCATGGCGTATGGTCCGCAATTGCCCGCCTTGCAACCGCGGACCGTATTTTCAATTAGCCAGCGTCAGGAATGGCCTGGAGACGTTCGTAAACATCGTTGCTAAACGGCATGTCATCTCCGAGTAACGCGGGTTTCACGACATCCATGAATGGCTGGCGATCCACTTCATTGACATTTACACCCTGCCCCCTGAACCAGTCAACAAGCTCGGCTTCGGATTGGACGATCTGCTCTGTAACCCAGTCAGCGGATTCCTGCAAGGCTTTGATTACAGCGGCGCGGTCCGTATCACTCATACCGGACAGGCGTGACCCGGACGCGACGGTCAGGGTTGAGTTTGTGATGTGTCCGGTGAGATTTATGTCAGTTTGTACTTCGTGAAATTTTTTCGCCTGTATGGTTGGCAGCGGGTTTTCCTGAGCATCCACTACCCCTTGCTGCAACGCAAGATACACTTCCGCGAATGCCATCGGAGTCGGGTTGGCTCCGGCTGCTTTTGGAAACAACACATAAGCGGGGGCGTTTGGCACCCGGATTTTGACATCCTTGATATCCGCGGGAGTCAGTATGGGTCGGTTTGAGGTAACATGGCGTGTTCCATAATAGCTGATTGCAGTAACCACACTGCCACCGGATGCCTCTGCAAACCCGGCGGACAATTCTTTGAACAAATCACTCTGTCCGTAGGCTTTCCAGTGATCAAGACTCCGTAGTGTAAAAGGAAAATCCGTAATTGAAATCGGACCGTATATGGATCCGGCAAATCCGGCTCCCGTATAAATGATATCTACAGTGCCCAACGTCAGCCCCTCGTTGAGGCCCGCTTCCTTACCTAATGAAGAGGCAGGGAAAACCTCCACCTCATAACGACCTTCAGTAGCCTCGTTAATAGCCTCGGCTGCCATTAACGCGCCTTTGTGAAGGGGGTGGCCTACCTCATAGACATGAGCGAATTTCAGCTTTTGAGCGGCATGTGAAATACCGAATGGCAATGCAAGTAAACTACATGCCAAAGCGCTGAAAAGTACCTTTTTGAACGTATTACGTTTGATTGAATTCATTTTTCTCCTCGTCATGTTATATCTAATGGTTGAATAGTCTGCTGATTTATAGCACAATATAATAAAAAATAAAATATATTTTATTTTTTATTATATGATATATACGCACAGTGATACAACGCATATTTTATTTCCGAACCAAAAATACAAGCGCCTACAATGAAATCAAAGAAACTCAACCTGGTCCGGGAGACTCTGACTCAACAAATTTGTGCGCTGCTCAAGTCAAAAATCATCAACGGTGAACTGGTGGCGGGCAGCCGCATCTGGGCAGATGAATTGGCAACCCAACTGGAGGTTAGCATCGCCCCGGTCAAGGAAGCGTTACTGATCTTGTCGGGTGAAGGACTGATCGTTAATGTCCCTCGGCGCGGCTCTATTGTCCGCAGCTTTACCTACCGGGAAATGTCCGAACTCTACGATGTGAGGAAATTACTTGAGCTGGAAGCGTTGGAAATCATGTTCAAGCGCTCCTTGATAACCGATGAACTCGTACTTGATCTGCGGGAAATCAATACAAAAATTGGCAGACTGCGTAAGAACGGAGAGTTCAGGGACAGAAGCGCGGCTTACGAACTGGACTGGAAGTTTCATGAGCGCTTTGTCGCCAGTTGTGAGCATGGGCTTCTTGCTGAACTGTACGCCAGATTGAATACCCAGGCTCAGATTATTCGTTATTCCAGTTGGAATATCGGGCCTCGCGGCGACAAAACATACTTCGAGCACGATGCAATTGTCCAGGCGCTTGCACAAAGAGATATTGCCAATGCCAGGGATGCGATTTCCGCTCATCTTGGTTCCATATTACAGGACTTTGCCAAAACCATCGAAAAGGGCGAGCACGGTGATCCAACTCACAACGACGTTGACCTGATCATTAGTGGCCGCAGATAAAACGATAAGGTTTGATCATTCGCTTACGCACGAAACGGTGACTTGACATGAGTCCTCCAACGATATCGAACGTAACCAACACACTGTTCCGGGTTCCGCTAACTGAAGTGCTCAGTGATGCCAGGCACGGCGATCATAGTCACTTTGAGCTGATAACTACGACGATTGAGCTGTCAGATGGAAGTTCGGGAACCGGGTATACCTACACCGGCGGACGTGGAGGCCAGGCGATTCTGGCTATGCTTGAGAAGGATTTGAAGACTTTTTTGCTGGACAGGGCTGGTGATGACATTACCCGACTTTACGATCAAATGTTTTGGCATATTCACTATGTGGGACGCGGCGGCGTATCTTCGTTTGCAATATCCGCTGTAGATATTGCGCTGTGGGACATCAAAGGCAAAAAAGAGCAAAAACCATTGTGGCAACTGGCGGGCGGAGCGAACTCCACAACCCGTGCATATTGCGGCGGCATTGATCTCAATTTTTCATTGCAAAAGCTGAAAGCAAATGTATCGGGATACCTTGAGTCAGGATTTAATGCAGTGAAAATCAAGGTGGGGCAGGAAAGTCTGGATGAAGATGTTGCGCGAGTCGCCGCAATCCGGGAGTTGGCAGGCGAAGATGCCACTTTCATGGTCGATGCCAACTGTTCCATGTCCGTTGAAAAAGCGATCAGGGCGGCGCAAGCGTTTAAGGAGTTTGATATTTACTGGTTTGAGGAACCCATAGAGCCGGACAATTACCAGGGCTACGCTGAGATTGCCCGAGCCACGGACATATCCCTGGCGATGGGAGAAAATCTCCATACGATCCATGAGTTCCAGTTTGCGCTCGACCAATCGAATCTTTCATTTATCCAACCGGACGCTTCCAACTGCGGCGGTATCACCGGCTGGCTTCGTGTGGCGGAACTGGCATTGGAAAAAAATATTCCGGTATGTAGCCACGGCATGCAGGAACTGCATGTCAGTCTGGTTTCAGCACAGCAAAATGCCGGTTGGGTTGAAGTGCACAGCTTCCCGATTGATCAGTATACGAATCGACCGTTGCAGATCGAAAACTGCCGCGCTGTCGCTCCCGACACTCCGGGAACAGGGGTTGAATTTGATTGGGAGAGACTCTCGCAATTCAAACTTTCCTAGGCGCCTCCGAATGATATTTGCGTTCAGATTATGTTGAGTGATTTTCTGCATTGCGCCGATTGATTTTCAAGGTTTAGCTTTAACTGTAATAGAGATTAGCGAATGAAGGCTTCATATTATAATTGTGACAAGACGTTTACTTTAGGCGCATGCAAACCAATCAGTCCCAATCCCGGAGAAGTTCGAATCCGGGTAGCCTATTGCGGACTTTGCGGTACTGACTTGCATGTTTATCACGGCAACATGGATGCGCGAGTGGGGTGCGAGAGGATAATCGGACATGAAATGTCCGGCATTGTCGATGCGGTCGGGTTGGATATATCCGATATTTCTGTTGGCGACAAGGTTGTAGTGCGGCCATTGGATCACTGTGGTGATTGTCCAGCTTGTAAAAATGGAAACAGCCACATTTGTCACAATCTGAAGTTTCTCGGACTGGATACCGATGGCGCCTTGCAGCAAAGCTGGACAGTACCCAGGCATACTGTTCACGTAGTGCCTAAGGAAACTTCTCTCAAACACGCGGCTTTGGTCGAACCGGCTGCCGTGGCCTGCCATGACGTCAATCGGAGCCGATTGGTCGAGGGTGAGGATGTTCTGATAATCGGCGGCGGCCCGATTGGAATTCTGATTGCAATGGTTGCAAGGCAAAAAGGCGGCAAAATCACAATTTCCGAGGTCAACGAACAACGGCTTGCGATAGCCGGAAGACTCGGGTTCAATGCCGTCAACCCGAATAATGTGGATGTTGGCAAATATATGTATGAAACCACCGGCCAGAAAGGCGCTGACGTCATATTTGAGGTATCGGGAAGCAGTGCAGGCGTGGAATGTATGACATCGGCTGCCGCCGCACGCGCTCGCATTGTTATGGTTGCGATCCACCCGGTGAAGCCGCCGATTGATCTGTTTCAGTTTTTTTGGCGGGAAATCGAACTTCTGGGCGCGCGCGTTTATACGCCCGATGATTTTGATGCAGCCATTGAGTTGATTGCATCCGGACAGATCGACTGCGAAGCAATCATCACCAACATTCAACAGCTCGACAAGGTTGGAGAGACGCTGGCGGACCTGAGCATAAACCCGAAAGCGCTGAAAAGCCTGGTTCAAGTGGGAAGCGAGGCGCCGGCATGAGTGTTCTGGAGCATTTTTCATTAGCCGGGAAAACAGCGTTAGTCACAGGGTGTAAACGAGGTATCGGCAAGGCCATGGCGTGTGCCCTTGCAGAAGCGGGGGCGGACATTATCGGAGTCAGCGCGACATTGGAGAAAAACGGCAGTGAAGTCTCGCGGGCCGTATCGTCTCTCGGTCGCAGCTTTACGGGGTATGCCTGTGATTTCAGTGACCGGACTGCGCTGCATGGCTTCCTCCTGGAACTACACGAAAACCATTCGACCATTGATATTCTCGTGAATAATGCTGGCACGATCATGCGAGCGCCTGCGGTTGAACACTCTGATGAATACTGGGATACAGTAATTGAAGTAAACCTGAATGCCCAGTTCATTTTGTCCCGATCTATTGGTAAAAGAATGGTGGACCGAGGGTCCGGAAAAATAATATTCACGGCTTCCCTGCTTACCTTTCAAGGCGGAATTACTGTCCCCGGATACGCGGCCAGCAAGGGAGCTATCGGGCAGTTGACCAAAGCGCTCGCGAACGAATGGGCGGGAAAAGGCGTGAACGTAAATGCGATTGCGCCGGGCTACATAAAAACTGACAATACACAGGCGCTCCAGGATGATCCAGTCAGGAATCGGTCCATCCTGGAACGAATCCCCGCTTCCAGATGGGGCGAACCGGAAGACTTTGCCGGACCCGTTGTTTTTCTGGCATCATCCGCCTCAAACTACATGCACGGTTCGATAATTACAGTTGACGGCGGATGGATGAGTCGTTAGTGAGGGCTGCTGGCGCTAAATCGTTGATGGTAACCGTGTGTCGATAGAATAATTTCGAGTGAATTCTGTGATTGATATTGAATCCGTTCGGTCGCACCCACTGATCCCTGTAATCGAGATCGACAACGCAAAATTCGCACAGCCGCTGGCTGAAGCTGTTTTGAAAGGCGGTATTTCCATTATCGAGATCGTACTGCGAACTCGCGAAGCCCCGCAAGCAATAGAAATAATTCGTAAGAGTTACCCGGACTGCCTGGTCGGAGCGGGGACTGTGGTCACTCTGGGGGAAGCGGCAATGGCGTTAAATGCAGGCGCTCAATTTTGTGTCAGCCCGGGAATGGATACGAACATTGCGGATTACTTTCGAGACTGTAATGTTCCTTTTATTCCCGGAGTTATCACCCCATCGGAAATACAGACTGCCATGAATCACCACTGCAAACTGTTGAAGTTTTTTCCGGCGAGCGCTGCTGGCGGAGCGCAATTTCTCAGGGCGATTACCACTCCATTTGCCAGATTCGATGTGCAGTTTTGTGCAACAGGTGGCGTGACACCGGAGAATATGAATCAATACCTCGAAATACCGGATGTTTGTTCGGTCGGAGGTACATGGTTCGCATCCGCAGAACAAATCAGGAATCAGGACTGGAAAGCTATAACCCGGCAGGTTTCTCTGGCTCGAGCTCGTCTTGCACAGAAACCGGAGCGTTAGACGATGGCGGATATAGTTTGTTTGGGCGAACCGCTCATTGAGTTCAATCAAAAGGAACAAGGTGAAATCGTCAAGGGTTTCGGTGGGGACACTTCAAACTGTGCGATTTCAGCGGCCCGCCAAGGCGCAAATGTCGCTTATATCTCCCGTATCGGAAGTGACCGATTCGGAGACGACCTGATTGCGTTATGGGAAGAAGAAGGAATCGACACATCGCAAATCACTCGGGATTCGACCGCTCCTACAGGAATATATTTTGTTTCGCATGATGAACAGGGGCATCACTTCTCATATTACCGAAAACACTCAGCCGCAACAAAAATCAAACCACAGCATTTGTCACCCTCATATATCGCAGACGCGCAAATTCTCCACGTTTCAGCCATAAGCCAGGCGATCAGTTCATCCGCGGCGGACTCGGTATTTGCCGCAATCGAGATCGCAAACAACAATGGGACCAGACTTTCGTATGATACAAACCTGAGGTTGAACCTGTGGCCCGAGGAAAGAGCGCGGGCAATCGTACATGAAGCGATGAAACACTGTTATATTGCCCTGCCAAGCATTGAGGACGCGAAAGTTTTGTCAAAATTAGCCGACCCTGACCGGATTGTCGATTTTTATCACGATCTGGGCGCTGAAATAGTGGTTCTGAAACTGGATCGCGAAGGCGCTATTGTCTCTACCGATTCGAAACGAAAAAAAGTCGCTGGCATCCGGGTAAACAGTATCGACGCAAATGGCGCGGGGGATACTTTTGCGGGAGCCATACTGGCTGAACTGGTCAGAGGCCAGGACCCCTTTGAGGCGACTGCATACGCGAACATTGCAGCGGCGTTATCGACCTGCTCGGATGGCGCGGTAAATGCAATACCCAATCGCTCACAAACTGAAGCATTTTTCAGTTCCGGCAAATAGATATCTACTTCTGCGGTCAACGAACGCCGCCATAATGAACAACAACGACCACCATCGCTATTCGAACTTGATCGAAGAGCTTGGTTTGGGACGCAGGGAGGATATCCGGACCATTGACCCTTTGTCCGGCGGTGTCTCTTCCAACATCGTCAGGGTAACCGTGGGAGGCCAGACATTTTGCCTGAAGTGCGCCCTCGAAAAATTGAGAGTTGAACAGGAATGGCGAGCGCCGGTCCATCGAAACGCGGCGGAATATGCTTGGCTGGAAGTGGCGTCCCGGGTAAATCCGACGGGCTCGGTAAAATTACTCGGGAAGTCGAATGAAGAGCCCTGCTATGCCATGGAGTACATGGGAGGGAGCGGTATCTACCTGTGGAAAACTCGCTTGCTGGCAGGGATGGTTTCAACTACTGAAGCGCAGAGAGTTGGCGAATCCATAGGCCGGATCCATTCAGCATCGACCCGCAAAGAGTTTTCGACCCTCGCATTTGAAAACCGCGATGATTTTCACCAAATTCGCCTGGACCCCTACCTGATTTTCACTGCATCCAGGCACCCTCAACTTGCGGATGTCCTGCTCCGGATGGCAGAGCGGCTCTATGAAGCAGACTCGGTATTGATTCACGGAGATGTCAGCCCCAAGAACATCCTGTTTCGCGGCGGCCATCCTGTTATATTGGATGCGGAATGCGCCACCATGGGCGACCCCTGCTTCGATTTGGCGTTTTGCCTGAACCACCTGATATTGAAGGCAATTCACCTCCCGGCAATTCGCCGGAAACTATTCGAAAGCGCGGTACTACTGTGGGACGCATACGCCTCCGGGGTTGACTGGGAGGACGCGGATCAACTTCAGATGAGGGTTTGCGATCTTCTACCCATACTGATGCTGGCCCGGATCGATGGCAAATCACCTGTTGAGTATCTGAATAAAAATAACCGCGAACAGGTACGAAATATTTCAATTCAAATGATCAAAAAAAGATCAACCGATCTGCGAAGTCTGTTTGGTTGTATTTCATCAGAACTGGAGAGAATCCCCTGATGACCGCAATTACAAACATTGTCAGCAGGAGAGTTTGGGATTCGAGGGGAAATCCAACAGTCGAAGTGGATGTCATACTGGAAGACGGAGTTGCAGGCCGCGCAATTGCGCCGGCAGGAGCATCGAGAGGCGCTCGGGAAGCGATTGACCTGAGAGATGGCGGTCAATCGCTGCGGGGGATGAATGTGCAACGGGCCTTGAAGTCCGTAAATGAACGCATCGCCCCTGCGCTGACCGGCTTGGACGTCGAAGATCAGGCTGGCATCGACAAAGCCATGTTGGACCTGGACCAGACGCCGATGAAATCCGTATTGGGTGGTAACGCTACAATAGCCGTATCTCTTGCCGCCGTTCACGCCGCGGCAAAATCCTCAAACACTCCCCTTTGGCGGCACATAGCGGATGTATTCGGATATAAGCCCCTGATCCCTTTGCCGGAAATTCAGATTTTCGGAGGTGGAGCGCATGCCGCCCAACGGGTTGATATCCAGGACTTCATGGTGATGGTTCCCGGCGCATCCAGTTTCGAAGAGGTCATGGAAATCACCAGCGAAATCTATTTTGCCGCAGGCGATATTATGAAAAGGCGCGGTCTGTTGGCAGGTGTTGCGGATGAAGGAGGATGGTGGCCGGAATTTCGAGGGAACGAAGAGGCGCTGGAGACACTGGTTCAGGCCATCGAAATCGCGGGAGAGAAACCGGGAGACCGCGTTGTTATCTCACTGGATGTTGCCGCCTCTGAGTTTAAGGATGGAGACAGGTATCGACTGGCGCTGGATGACCGGGAACTGGATAGCCCGGCGCTCATCGAAATGCTTGGGAAGTGGCTGGATGATTATCCGATCGCTTCAATTGAAGACCCGCTCGCGGAAGATGATGTCGAGGGTATGGTTGAATTCACTCAACGTTTTGGTGACCATGTGCTAATCATAGGCGATGACTATGTGGTCACCAACGCAGGTTTAATTGAGCGGGCATCCCGGGACGGCGCCTGCAACACGGCATTACTCAAAGTCAATCAGGCGGGAACGCTGACAGAGACAGTAGCCGCTTATGAGGCTGCCAATTCGGCAGGCTGGAAATCAGTCGTTTCCTCCAGATCAGGAGAAACGGAAGATGTCACTATAAGCCATTTGGCGACAGGGTTGGGCAACGGCCAACTCAAAGTGGGTTCCTTTACCCGGTCAGAGCGCATGGCCAAGTGGAATGAATGCCTGCGCATACAGGAAACGCTGGGCGTCACCGCTTTTGCCGGAGGCGCTGCCCTGGATGGAACCTGGTGGCAAAAGAATCAAGGCCGGAAGAAAGTCTGAGGATGGTCAAATTGGCTCGAATAAGGTCCCGGACTTGACATACACAACAGAGAAATTCCTGTCACACGGCTTCCGGCCTTTCTTCCTGTTGGCCGGGCTGTGGGCGCTGATCGGCATGGCGCTCTGGTTGACGATGTTGCGGGGGCATATCATTCTGCCGAGCGCGTTCGACCCGGTGTCGTGGCATGCGCATGAAACACTGTTCGGCTATCTGGGAGCGGCGCTCGCCGGATTCCTGTTGACTGCCGCGCCCAACTGGACAGGACGCCCACCGCTTTCCGGGTGGCCTTTGCTGGGGCTGGTCACACTCTGGCTGTTCGGCCGGGTTGCTATTGCCGTGTCGGACCAGATGTCGCCCTTGACAGTCGCCGCGCTTGACCTCTCCTGCCATATCGTTCTGGTCGGCTACATGTTGCGCGAAATCGTCGCGACCAGCAACTGGCGGAACCTCGCGGTCATCGCGGTCATCGCCATATTTATCATCGGCAACGGGCTGTTCCATTGGCAAGCCGCCCACGGCGGCTATGCGGCGTCGGGTTATGGGTTGCGCCTTGGCCTCGCCGCTGCAATCATGATGATCTCGCTTATTGGCGGGCGCATCGTACCCTTGTTTACCCGCAACTGGCTGGCGGCGCAAGGCCGCGAGACCCTGCCCGCAAAATTCGGACGACTCGACCAGCTTGCCCTCGCCCTTACCCTGCTCGCCCTGCTTGCCTGGGTTGCCCTCCCCGTTGCGGCGGCAACAGGAGGGCTCCTGCTCGCCTCGGGCCTTGTACAAAGCGGGCGACTCTTGCGCTGGCGTGGCCAGGACACGCACCGTGAACCCTTACTCTGGATTCTGCACCTGGGATACGCCTTTGTGCCGCTCGGAATGCTGGCGCTGGCGGCGGCAATCCTGTTGCCCGGTACAATCCCGTCCGCGTCTGCCCAGCATATCTGGATGGCCGGCGCCATCGGCGTCATGACCCTCGCTGTGATGACCCGCGCAACGCTGGGACACACCGGGCAGAAGTTGACGGCAGGCGCAGGAACCGTAGTAGTCTACCTGCTGGTCATCGCCTCGGCGCTGATCCGGCTTGCGGGAGACGCGCTGCCGGAATGGAAGATGCTACTCTGGACTCTATCAGCCATCCTCTGGTGCTGCGGATTCGCCGGGTTCGCGCTGCTCTACGGACGCCTGCTGGTTGCCCCGGCCCAGCGGAACTCTTGAAATATGGTGGGCCCGGTAGGACTTGAACCTACGACCAATGGATTATGAGTCCACTGCTCTAACCAACTGAGCTACAGGCCCGTATCGATAGGGATATGTTTCCGGTCAGGAATACCGGGATGTCTGTCGGCTGCCGATGGCCGTCAACTGTTTTCCAGGAAACTTCTCAAATGCTCTGAACGACTCGGATGACGCAGCTTTCTGAGCGCCTTGGCTTCAATCTGTCGAATACGCTCCCGGGTAACGTCGAACTGCTTGCCCACTTCTTCCAGGGTATGATCCGTGTTCATACCGATACCGAACCGCATTTGCAGTACTTTTGCCTCCCGTTCGGTCAGGGATTCCAGTATATCGTCCGTTGCTCCTTTCAAGCCGGAAGTGGTTGCAATGTCAATCGGGGCCTTGATGTTCTTGTCTTCAATAAAATCCCCAAGATGTGAATCTTCGTCATCACCCACCGGCATTTCCATTGAGATCGGCTCTTTGGCAATCTTCAGGACCTTGCGGACCTTGTCTTCGGTCAGTTCCATGCGTTCGGCCAGTTCACAGGGCAATGCTTCGCGTCCTTTTTCCTGAAGAATCTGTCGGGACACCCGATTGAGCTTGTTGATGGTTTCGATCATGTGCACCGGGATGCGGATGGTCCTGGCCTGGTCCGCGATGGAACGGGTGATGGCCTGGCGAATCCACCAAGTGGCATAGGTGGAGAATTTGTAGCCGCGCCGATATTCGAACTTGTCGACGGCCTTCATGAGTCCGATATTGCCCTCCTGGATCAAATCCAGGAATTGCAATCCACGATTGGTATATTTCTTGGCGATCGAAATGACCAGCCGCAGATTGGCCTCGACCATTTCTTTCTTGGCGCGCCGCGCCTTGGCTTCACCAATCGAAAGTTTCCGGCTCAGATTCTTCAAATCCGACATTTCCAGTCCAGCCTTACCCTGAACCCTGATCAGTCGGTCTGTATAAACCGAAATCTTGTCCTTGTACTTCTCCAGCCGGGGCCCCTCTTTCGGATGCTCCGTGATCAACCGGTCAAACCATTCCATATCGGTTTCGCTGCCACGGAAAATCTCCAGAAACTGTTTCCTGGGGACCTTGCCATAGTTGACGCAGTAATTCGCGATGCCACGCTCACATTCCTTGACCTCAGCCATACAATCCCGCAACGTTGAAGCCAAAGCGTCCAGTTTTGCCGGCACAAATTTGATTTGCAGCAATTCGTCACCCAGTTTTTTGCGATTTCGCAACGCCTGCTTGCTACCCAGGCCATGAGTTTCAATCGCCTTGTGCAGGGAATTCCAAAGCCGGTTCATCCTCTTGAAACGGGCAATCGCATCGTCAAAATCGGGACTGTTTGGCAGACCCTCCGATTCCGCCGCGTTTTGACCGGGTTCTCCGGGAATGGCCACGGTTTCATCGTCCAGCGCATTCAGCTCCATGAAGTCAACGACCACATCCGACAACTTGATTTCGCCGGCTTCGATCTGACTGGCAAAGTCCAGCAATTGCCGAATGGCCGCCGGGGTCAGCGCAATCGCGGACGCGCTCTCACGGTTACCCGCTTCAATTCGTTTGGCCAGAGCGATTTCGTCCTCACGGGTCAACAGCTCCACGGTTCCCATCTCCCGCATATACATACGAACCGGGTCAGTGGTTCGACCGAACTCGCTTTCAACAACGGTTTTCAGCGCGACACTGACTTCCTCCGCAACCTCCTGATCTTCGGGATTGTCCCTTTTCAGGGTCATGATATCCATGTCCGGAGCCTTGTCCACGACCTCGATACCCATGTCGTTGATCATGTTGACAACGACCTCGATCTGGTCCGTATCATGCATGTTTTCCGGCAAATGATCGTTGATCTCGGCATAAGTCAGGAAGCCCTGATCCTTGCCCTTCAGAACCAGTTTTTTCAGGTCGGACTGGGATTCGGAGGCTTTTTTCTCGGTAACAACCGGGTCAGCGACAAGCGGGGCTTTCGCTGTGGTTTTCGGCGCCGTTTCCGCTTTGGACGCGGCTATCCGAACCTTGCTCCTGCCGTTGCCGGATTCGGGTTTCGGGGTGACTTTGCTGGACTGGCTGTCTTTACTCATTAGGCTCTGAAAGTTCAAAAAAAGCAACCGCATATTATACCCTGAAACCAGGGGAAAAGCAATCGAAATTCAGGCCTGTCCTCTTAAAGTACAGCACGATCATCAACCCCGCGGACTCCGGACTCTTGTTTTCAGCAGTTCATTCAGTTCTTTCGATTCTTCCGGGGTCAGCTCCGATTGCCGCGCCTTTTCCAGCAATTTCCGTCTGTGCAAATCGTAATGCTCTTCGAGCAGATGGCTCAGGGTATCCCTGAATTGCTTCTCCAGCACATTCTCGTCAATCAGGTTGGAACGCATCGCCAGTTTCCCCAGATAACCATGCGCCGGCGTCTCCCGGAAAGACTCCAGCAACCCGGCGGTAGTCAGGTCGGGCTGGTTCCTGGACCGTTCAATGATTTCTGTCAGGACATCCGCTCCGGGGATTTGCAGTTGCTTCAACTCGCCCGGATTGTCCACTGATTGCGTCAGTCCGGGATTTTGCAGGAGCAGGCTGACGGCGAGCGCCAGCGGGGATATCTGACCATCCTGGACCTGCCCGGCTTGCGGGCGCCCCCTCAATCCCGGCGACGCCCCGCCGGTCGATGCGGCTATTTCCGCGAACCGGCTTTCGGGCAGCCCGGTCAATGACGCGAGCTCTGAATTCATCATATCCCTGAATACCCCGTCCGGCAACTGTTCAATCAATGGCAACGCCTGGTTGACCAGAGACGCCTTGCCGTCCGCCCGGTTCATGTCCACCCGGGAGGTCAGGGTATTGAACAGAAAATCAGGTAACGACAGCGCGTTGTCCACCCTTTCAATGAACGCCTCGGCGCCTTCGGCGCGCACCATGGTATCCGGGTCCTGGCCTTCGGGCAGAAACAGGAATCCGGCCTGGCGGCCATCCCGCATTTCAGGAAGCGAAACCTCCATCGCCTTCCAGGCCGCGTCCCGGCCCGCGCGGTCGCCGTCAAAACAAAATACGATTTCCGGCGCCAAGCGGAACAGGCGTTGCAGGTGGGTTCGAGTGGTCGCGGTTCCAAGAGTCGCTACCGCGTTGTTCACCCCGAACTGGGCCAGACTGACCACATCCATATAGCCCTCCACCACAATGCTTTTGTTCCGGATACCGGTCTCCCGGCGGGCGCGATGCAGTCCGTAGAGTTCCGCGCCCTTGTGAAATAACGGGGTTTCCGGGGAGTTCAGGTATTTGGGGTTGCCGTCACCCAGCGCCCGGCCGCCAAAGCCGGCGACCCGGCCTCTGTGATCTTCAATCGGGAACATGACGCGCCCCCGAAATCGGTCGTAGTACCGGGCCTTTTCATCGCCTTCCTTCTGTTTGATCAGTCCTGCCTTAAGTAATTGCTCCCGTAACCGGGCGCTGGCGCCGAGAGCGTCGGTCAGACC
Organism: Candidatus Poriferihabitaceae bacterium; assembly: GCA_965214205.1. Lineage (GTDB taxonomy): Bacteria > Pseudomonadota > Gammaproteobacteria > Arenicellales > Poriferihabitantaceae. Next base: position 2,274,016 of record OZ243941.1, read on the forward strand.
GCTCCAACTGTCCGGGGCATACCCGATCCCGAAGTCCGCGGCCACCTTGCCGTCCAGCCCCCTGGATTTCAGGTAGTCAATAGCCCGCTTGGCTTCGGGATGGTTTCGCAACTGTTTTTGAAACCAGCGATTCGCCTGTTCGATCACTTCCCGTCGCTGGTCCTGACTTTCCCTGTCGGGGGATGGCCTCGCAAAGCCTCTGTCCGGCAGTTCCATTCCGACTCCGTTGGCCAGGTCTTCGACCGCTTCCACAAACCCCAGGTTGGCATAGTCCATCAGAAATCCGATCACGGTGCCGTGTGCGCCGCAACCGAAACAATGATAGAACTGTTTAACGGGGCTGACCGTAAACGACGGGGTTTTCTCTTCATGAAAAGGGCAGCAGGCGATATATTCCCGGCCTTTGCGAGTCAGGGGCACCCGCCGGTCAATCACGTCAACAATATCTGCCCGGGCAATCAGGTCATCTATGAAGGATTTAGGAATATTGCCTGCCATATCCTGAATTGTACTGTATACCGGAGAGCCGCTCGCCAGGATTATGTACGCATACCGGGTTAATCGGTTAGAATTCGTGCCCTTGAACAGTTCGAACCCGCTTCCTTATGATCGACAAATACAACCCTGCTGAAATCGAGTCCGCGGCCCAGCAATACTGGGACGACAGACAAAGCTTTGCAGTGTCGGAAGATACGGATCGTGAAAAATACTACTGTCTTTCCATGCTACCCTACCCTTCAGGGAAGTTGCACATGGGGCATGTCCGCAATTATACCATCGGCGATGTGATCAGCCGTTATCAGCGTATGCTCGGCAAGAATGTATTGCAACCAATGGGTTGGGACGCCTTCGGATTACCCGCGGAGAACGCTGCGATCGCACATCGGACACCGCCGGCAAAATGGACCAACGCGAACATTGATTACATGCGAACCCAGTTAAAACGCCTCGGCTTTGGTTACGACTGGAATCGTGAACTGTCCACCTGTTCACCCGAATACTATCGCTGGGAACAATGGTTCTTCAACAGGCTGCTTGAGAAAAACCTGGCCTACAAGAAAATGGCGGTGGTCAACTGGGACCCGGTGGAACAGACGGTACTCGCCAATGAGCAGGTCGAAAACGGCCGGGGCTGGCGTTCGGGGGCGATTGTAGAACGCCGGGAAGTCTCTCAATGGTTCATCCGGATTACCGATTACGCGGAAGAATTACTGGATGAAATCGACCGCCTTGAAGGCTGGCCGGACGCGGTTCGCACTATGCAGCGCAACTGGATCGGCCGTTCCGAAGGGGTTGAATTCTCATTCCGGATTGAGGGTGAAGAACCACTGGAAGTCTATACCACCCGGCCCGACACGATCATGGGAATCACCTTTATTTCGGTGGCCGCGGAACACCCCCTGGCATTGAAAGCGGCCGCGGACAATCCGGATGTGGCCGCGTTCGTCCAATCCTGCAAGAATGTCCATGCCACGGAAAAGGAGATGGAAACCATGGAAAAGAAAGGCATTCCTCTCGGCATAACCGGGATTCACCCGGTCAGCGGCGAGAAAGTCGGCATCTGGGCGGCGAATTTTGTTCTGATGGAATACGGTACCGGCGCCATCATGGCGGTACCTGCCCATGACCAGAGAGACTGGGAGTTCGCGACCAGACACGGCATCGAGATCAGGCCGGTAATCCGCCCCGCGGACGGCAGCGAACATGATTTCAGCCAATCCGCGCTGACTACAAAGGAAGGAGTCACATGCAACTCGGGAGCGTTCGACGGACTCGACTACGGCGCGGCCTGCGAGGCCGTTGCCGATTACCTCGAAACCCACAGAGTCGGCAGAAAAACCATAAACTACCGGCTGCGGGACTGGGGCGTATCTCGCCAGCGATACTGGGGCTGCCCGATTCCGGTGGTATACGACGACGGTGAGGTATTTGCCGTACCCGACGACGAGTTGCCCGTACTGCTGCCGGAAGACGTCGAATTCTCCGGGGTCCAATCACCGATCCAGAATGATCCGGATTTTTATAACGCCACACTGCCCGACAGCGACCGGCCCGCCATACGCGAGACCGACACATTCGACACCTTTTTCGAGTCATCGTGGTATTACGCCCGTTATTGCTGTCCCGGCTCGGACCATGCGATGCTGGACGAGCGCGCCAATTACTGGCTCCCCGTGGACCAGTATGTCGGAGGGATCGAACACGCCGTACTGCACCTGCTGTACGCGCGTTTCTTCCATAAACTGATGCGGGATGTCGGCCTGGTCGACAGTGATGAACCTTTCACCAACCTGCTCTGCCAGGGTATGGTCCTGAAAGACGGCTCCAAGATGTCCAAATCAAAGAACAATACGGTCGATCCGCAGTCGATGATCGACAAGTATGGCGCGGACACGGTCCGGCTGTTCATGATGTTCGCATCGCCCCCGGAACAGCCGCTGGAGTGGAATGACGACGCGGTAGCGGGTTCCTTCCGTTTCCTGAAACGCTGGTGGGCGCTGGTTCACCGCAGCATCGAATCGGTGGCGGAAGCCAGACGGTTATCGTCCGACCCGGACCGGGTCGCTGCGGGTAGCGTCGACCGGGAAGCCAGGGAGTTGCGCCGGATCACTCACCGGATTCTGGAAAAAGCGGACCGGGATTACCAGAGAATCCACTACAATACGGTGGTCGCTGGGGCGATGGAACTGCTCAATTCACTGGACCGGTTCGACCCCGGAAAAAATCAGGATTGCCGGTCGGCCTTTCGGGAAAGCCTGGTCATTCTGAACAAGATTCTGGCCCCCATCGCGCCGCACATTGCCCACCGGTTGTGGCATGTGATGGGAGAGGCCGGTGATGTGCTGGACGCGGACTGGCCCCGGGTGGACCGGCAGGCGCTGCAAAGCGATACGGTCAAATGGGTCATCCAGGTCAACGGCCGGCTGAGAAGCGAGATCGAACTGGCCGCCGATTGCAGCGAGCGGGAGATCCGCGACATGGCCGTAGCAGACCGCAGAATCCGGAATTTCATCGGAGACGCTGAAGTCAGAAAAATCATCATCGTCCCCGCAAAGCTGATCAATATCGTGATTTAGCGGAAAATGTGTCAGACGGCTATCCTGTTCAGGCAGACCTTGCCGTATAATCACGGCAATTGAAAATCACCCGATTCTGGACGCTCCATGTCGAAACGCCTGCTGCTTGTACTGATTGGCCTGTTTTTACTCACCGGGTGCGGATTCAAACTGCGCGGAAGCTACCAGTTATCCACGCAATTGTCCGAAATATCCATCCAGGGCGGAAACCGGGAAATAGTCGAACGGCTCACCGGAATATTGACGGGTAATGGCGTGGCGGTAGTCGCCGCCGGATCCGGGGCGCCCACCCTGTCCCTGTCCCTGGTTGAATTCGACAAGGAAGCCCTGAGTACTGACGTGGCCGGCATTGCGACCGAGTTCGAATATACCTATCTGGTCAAATTCAACGTGATGGACGCCAACGGAGAAGTCCTGCTGCCCGAATCCTCGATATCCGTACTCAATACCCTTGAATACAATCCCGACGACGAGCTCGAATTCGAGGGGGAAGAAGAATTCCTGGAAGAAGAGATGGAACAGGACATCGCCCTGCAAATCATGCGGGAACTTGCCCGCCTTTAGGTTGCAACGCCGCAATCCCCGGGAAACCGCTCTTGCGTATTACGTCTCCTGCCCTGTCAACGCAATTGAAACAGGGGATCGGCCCCCTGTATCTGTTGTTCGGTTCCGAAACATTGCTAATCGAGGAGGCGCTGGACCAGATTCGCGCCCAGTGCAGGCTGGAAAGCTACAATGAGCGCATCCGCCTGACCGTTGAAGCCGGATTTGACTGGAGTCGGCTGCAACACGAAAGCCAAACCCTGTCATTGTTCGCCGACAAGCGGCTGATTGAACTGAGGCTGCCAACCGGCAAACCGGGGGAAGTGGGCAGCCGGGCGCTGATTGACTTCGCGCAGAACCTCTCTTCGGACACGACCCTGGTCGTAGTCGCTAATGCCATCGACAAACGCGGTCAGACGGTAAAGTGGTTCAAGGCGATCCAGAACGCTGGCATGGTGGTCGAATGCCCCGCCATCGGCGCCGCAAACCTGCCTCGCTGGATCAGCCAGCGAATGAGCGCCCAGAGACTGAAATACGAACCGGACGCGGTGGAGCATCTAAGCCATCTGGTCGAAGGCAACCTGCTGGCGGCGGCGCAGGAAATCAACCTGCTTGGATTACTTTATCCCGATCAGACCATTACCGCCCGGATCGTCCGGCAAACAAACGCGGACCATGCGCGCTTTAATGTATACGCTTTCGTCGACGCCTGTCTCAGTGGGTCAGTCGAGCGTACGATCCGGATTCTGCGAAACCTGAAACACGAGCAGGCTGAACCGGTCATCATCCTGTGGGCGATGGCGCGGGAGGCGCGGACGCTATGCCGGCTCTCCACGGCAATTGACCAGGGGGAACATCAAGGCTCCCTGTTCAAACGTCACGGCGTCTGGAGCAGTCGCAGCGCTCTGGTCCGTTCAGCGCTGAACCGACTTCCCGGAAGACGGTGGGAAAACATTCTGCAACGCATCGGACACGCGGATTTGATGGTAAAGGGCCGGATCAGCTTCCGGCGCAAGGATATCTGGGAGGAAATCGAAAGCATCTCACTGGCGATATGTGGTTTATAATAGCGCCCGTACCAGGCAACCCGATCCCGTTAATTCCACCATGGCAGCGAACAGCGACAGCGACATCAAGGAGTACATGACCCGGCTCGGCCGTCAGGCGCGGGCGGCCTCGGCAACAGCGGCAAGGGCCGCCAACGAACAGAAAAACGCGGCCCTTCATCATATCGCCGAATCCATAGAACGCTGTTGCGAAGACATCCTCGCGGCCAATGCCAAAGACATGGACGCCGCGACCCGGAACAACCTGACAAATGCGCTGCTGGACCGCCTCGAACTGGACCGGACACGGATATCCGCAATCGCCGAAGGCTGTAGACAGGTTGCCTCCCTGCCCGACCCCGTAGGAGACATATCCGCGTTCGATGAGCGCCCGAGCGGCCTGAAAATTGCCAAAATGCGAGTACCGTTGGGAGTTATCGGCATCATTTACGAATCCCGTCCCAATGTGACCGTGGACGCCGCCATTCTGTGTCTGAAATCGGGCAACGCCGCTATCCTGCGCGGTGGCTCCGAAGCTATCCATTCCAATCTCGCGCTGGCGGCCTGTCTGACTGAAGGACTTGAAAAATCGGACCTCGACCACCATTGCGTACAAGTGGTCGAAACCACAGACCGCCAGGCGGTCGGCGAATTGATCACCCTGTCGAAGTACGTGGATATCATCGTCCCGCGGGGCGGCAAGAGCCTGATTGAACGGATCAGCGCGAGCGCCACCGTACCTGTGATCAAGCATCTTGAAGGACTTTGCCATGTCTATATTGATGATGACGCAGACCTGGACAAGGCGATTGCAGTCGCTTACAACGCCAAGGCAAGACGCTACGGAATCTGTGGCGCGATGGAGACCCTGCTGGTGGCCGAATCCGTCGCCGGAGAAATCCTGCCCCCGCTTTGCGAACAGTACCGCGGCAAGGGCATCGAACTCAGGGGATGTGAAAAAGCCCGCGAGATTGTGCCTGAAATGATCCCGGCCACCGAAACCGACTGGACTACCGAATACCTGGACGGCATTTTATCTATTCGTGTGGTCGATGGTATTAACCAGGCAATCCGGCATATCGGAGATTATGGCTCGCATCATACCGACGCGATTGTCACTGAAAACCCTGATCACCAACGCCAGTTCCTGCAACAGGTTGATTCCAGCTCGGTCATGGTCAATGCCTCCACCCAGTTTGCCGACGGCTTTGAATATGGTCTCGGCGCCGAAATCGGCATCAGCACCGACAAACTTCACGTTCGCGGCCCGGTCGGACTCGAAGGTCTGACCAGCCAGAAATACATCGTCATCGGCGATGGCGCGATTCGAGACTGATTGCGGCGCTGGTCACCGCTGATCCGCGGTCGTCGGACCAGTCAGAAAAGAGCTCAGTTTCTCCCGCGCTTCGGGCGCTCCCAGCTGGTTGCTTGAGGAAAACAGTTGCACGGTTGTCTGCGGACTCGCGCTGACCTGCCGAACCACCGACTGGAAAATATTGGCCGCCTTGCCGCGCTTGAATTTATCCGCCTTGGTCAACAGGATATGCGCTGGCAACTGCTGCTGCCAACAGTACTCCAGCATGGTGACGTCGAGATCGGTCAGGGGTCTGCGGATATCCATCGGGATCACCAGCGCGCGCAGGCACTCCCGGTTGAACAGATATTCCGTTATAAAATCCTGCCAGTGGCGGCGTAATGCCTGCGGCGCCCTAGCGTAGCCGTAGCCCGGCAGATCCACCAGTCGATGAGCGATATCCAGATCGAAAAACACGATCTGCCGGGTGCGCCCCGGGGTCTTACTGGTTTTAGCCAGGCGGTTCTGCCGGGTGATCGCATTAATGGCGCTGGACTTGCCGACGTTAGAACGGCCAGCGAAGGCGACTTCGGCGCCGATATCTTCGGGCCATTGAGCGGGATAGTGCGCCGCAAGAGAATATTGTGCCCTGGAAAAGTCAATCATCATTTCAGTTTTTCTGATAAATATTGATATAATCGCGGCCTGAACCGATGTCTTCTCTCCTGACCGGGGTGAAGTTACTAATTCAAGTCGGATATTCTATCCGACCGAATCTACAATCAGGGCTTTTCAATGATTCGATTGTTTACATTGATGGGTGTATTTGCGCTGCTCGTCACTATGAATACCGTCGGCATGGCACAGGATGCAGACGCGGGCAAGGCAAAATCCGAAACCTGCGTCGCCTGTCATGGCGTGGATGGCAACAGCCCACTGGATCAGTTCCCCAAAATTGCCGGTCAGGCGCCGGGCTATATTGCCGACCAGTTGGCCAAATTCAAGTCCGGGGAACGTGCCAGTACAGTGATGATGGGACTGGTTGCAGCCCTCAGCGAACAGGATATGGCCGATATAGATGCCTGGTATTCCAGCCAGAGCATGACCGTGGGTTCAATCTCCCTTGATCAGGAGGAAGACGCCCGCGCCGGCGAAGCTATTTATCGTGGCGGCATCGCCGAATTCAACGTACCGTCCTGCATGGGCTGCCATGGCCCGTCCGGCAGCGGCATCCCCCCCTTATACCCCCGACTGGGCGGACAACACGCGAGCTATACCGAGACCGAGCTAAAAGCATTCAAATCCGGCGCCCGAGAACACCCGATCATGCAATCAATCGCCTTCGTCCTCAGCGAACAGCAAATCAAACAACTCGCGCTATACCTGTCCGCGCTACAGTAGAGAAAGTCCTCTCAAAGGCACTTTCTCTACTGTAGGGGCCGGTCTTTAGTGCCGGCCCGCAATCGACGGGAGAGCGTCAGCCAATCGCTGACGGCGCTTCGATACCGTTTTGCCGGCAGGCCGCGATAACCGTATTACGCAACAGACAGGCAATCGTCATCGGGCCAACCCCACCGGGCACCGGAGTGACCGCGTCCGCCACCTGCATCGCCGACTGGTAATCGACATCTCCGGTCAATCTGTTTTTGCCATCATCCCCGGCGACCCGGTTTATACCGACGTCAATCACCGTGGCGCCGGGTTTGATCCAGTCGCCCTTGACCAATTCAGGAACCCCCACCGCCGCTACCACGATATCCGCCTGACGACAGACCGCGGGCAGGTCCCGGGTTTTCGAATGCGCTATCGTGACCGTGCAGTTTTCCCGCAGCAACAATATCGAAACCGGCTTGCCGACAATATTCGAACGGCCCACGATCACCGCATTTTTCCCACTTAAATCCCCCAGATGATCTTTCAGCAGCATGATACATCCCGCGGGCGTGCAGGGAACCAGTGAATCCTCCCCAATACTCAGCCGACCCACATTCTGGATGTGAAATCCGTCCACATCCTTGTCCACATGGATGGCGTTGATTACCTTGCTCTCGTCAATCTGCTTCGGCAACGGCAACTGCACCAGTATGCCGTTGATTGCCGGGTCTTCATTCAGCCGTTCAACCAGCGTCAGCAAGTCTTCCTCCGAAGTGTCCGCAGGCAGTTTATGTTCAATCGAATCCATGCCGACTTCGACAGTCTGCTTCGCCTTGTTCCTGACGTAAACCTGACTGGCCGGGTCTTCTCCCACCAGAACGACCGCCAAACCGGGTTTGACACCATGCTCGTTACCAAGTTGCTGAACCGCGTCGGCGATACGCTCTCTCAGTTTCGCCGCGAACGCCTTACCATCAATTACTGTTGCCATTAGCCTTACCTGAATAAAATACCGAAACCAAAAAAGCCGGTATTTTACCTGTTTATTCCGACCAAACCTGAATCGGATTGAAAATCCGGGATATAATCAGGCCAAAAAATCGCCCTCTCCACTCACCAATGACTCCATCCAGAATCGCATTCCTTTTCCCCGGCCAGGGGTCCCAATACCCTGGCATCGGCCAGGACCTCTATCAACAGCATGCCAGCGTCAGAGACACTTACAATCAGGCCAGTGACGCACTTGGCTATGACATCGCCAGACTGTCTTTTGAAGACCCGGACGGGCAGATCAATCTGACCCGCTTTACCCAACCGGTATTGCTGACTCATTCCATCGCCTGCCTGCGCCTGTTGATGGAACAACTCGACCATGAAATCAGACCGGTACTGGTGGCTGGCCACAGCCTGGGTGAGTATTCCGCCCTGGTGACGGCCGACTCCTTAAGTTTTGAAGCCGGGTTGCGGCTGGTAAAAACCCGCGGTGAACTGATGGGGGAATTTGGGGAAGGCGAAATGGAGGCGTTAATGATCGACCTCGAATCGGCGACCCGACTTGCCGAACAACACTATTGCGGCATTGCCGCCTGCAATCTCCCGGAGCAGAACGCGGTCGGCGGACGCGCTCAGGACCTGGATGCGCTGGTCACCGCCATGGCCGAACAATTCCCCGGCAAACGCAGCGCAAGGCTAAAAACCGAAGGCGCGTTCCATACTTATTATATGGTGGAAGCCGCACAAAGATTCAGGGAGGCGCTGGAACAGGTGGAACTGATCCCGCCGTCGGTTGATGTCCTGTCCAATTTCACCGGCCAGGTCCATGACCGCGACCCGGATTCGATACGCTCCAGATTGTTTTTACAGCTTTTCAACCCGGTACTGTGGCATCAGAACCTGATTTCAGCGAGTCAGTACGGGGTGGATCTGATGATCGAGTTCGGCGGCGGCATCGGCAAAAGCGCGGCCGCCAAACGCCCGAATCTGGAAGGCATCGTGAAGCGGGCTTTCAGGGGCAGTGAATCCGCGCCTGATTACCTGTCCGTGATCAATCCCGCCAGCCTCGAACAGACCGTTGCCCGACTCCGGGGCTGATCCGGGCTGGACCAGGACCCGACTCAGGACTGACTCAGTACCCGGATGTGTTCGGTGACCGATTCCGCCAACGCGTCGAGGTCGTAGCCTCCTTCGAGAACCGAGATCAATCTGCCCTCGCAGCGCTGGTCGGCCAACTCCATCATCATTTGGGTCATCCAGATGTAGCTGTCGCTTTCCAGGTTGATCGCGCCCAGCGGGTCGGCCCGGTGAGCGTCAAAGCCCGCGGAAATCAGCACGGCATCCGGGCAAAAAGCTTTGGCCCTGGGCAATATGATTTCCTCGAACGCCTGCCGGTACTGGTGGTCCCCGAGACCGGGACTCATCGGGCAATTCAGGGTCGCCCCTTCGCCGTCGCCGATGCCCGTTTCCGCCAGGGAACCGGTCCCGGGATAATGGGGAAACTGGTGCAGGCTGATATAAAATACCGATGAATCCCGCTCGAAAATATGCTGCGTGCCATTACCGTGATGCACATCCCAGTCCAGAATCAGAATTCGTTCCAGTCCGTACCGGCTTTGCAGATAACGGGCCGCGACGGCAATACTGTTGAACAGGCAAAATCCCATCGCCTCCGCCGCCTCCGCGTGATGCCCCGGCGGCCGTACCATCGCAAAACCATTGTCTGTATGACCAGCCATAACCTGATCGGCAATTTCCAGTACACTGCCAGTCGCGTTCAGCGCCACCTCACAGGATTCAGGTGAAACCGAAACATCGGGAGTATCAATTCGGCGGGCGCCGGATTCACAGGCCCGTTGCACCCGGTCGATATAGCCGGGGTCGTGAATCAGTTGCACGATGTCAGGCGAAGCCTTCCTGGCCGGGTATTGGTGCAGGGAATCAAACCACTCCTGACTGCTCAACAGATCATGCGCGGCAGTCAGACGCTCACTGCGCTCCGGATGGCCGAAGCCGGTGTCATGGGACAGGAATAACGGATGATAGACGTATGCGGTTCGTAACATGATACAGGTCGTGTAAATATCCCGGGGCGCCCGGACCTTCAATTTTTCCCGGTTGAGCCGAAACCTCCGTCTGAGCGCTCGCTTTGCCCGAATGAATCCACCACATTGAACTCCGCCTGGACCACCGGAACAATCACCATCTGGGCAATGCGGTCACCCGGCTGTATGGTGAACTCCGTGCCGCTGCGATTCCAGCAGGATATGAACAACTGCCCCTGATAATCGGAATCAATCAGCCCCGTCAGATTTCCAAGCACAATCCCCTGTTTGTGTCCGGCTCCGGATCTCGGGATCAATACCGCCGCAAATCCAGGGTCGGCGATATGGATCGCAATCCCGGTCGGAATTAATTCCGTCTGTCCGGGCTTCAATGCCAGCGCCTGGTCAACACAGGCGCGCAGGTCAAGACCCGCCGAACCCGGCGTGGCATATCCGGGCAGGCCGAATTCGTTTTCTATCCGCGAATCCAGAATCCTGACGTCAATTCTCTTTTTCAACGCCGCTATTTGCCGCTATTTGATTTTGGCTTCCTTGTATACAACGTGTTTTCGAACCACCGGATCATATTTCCGAATCTCCATTTTCTCTGTCATGGTCCGTTTGTTTTTGGTGGTCGTGTAGTAGTGGCCGGTTCCGGCGCTCGACACCAGTTTGATCTTGTCTCTCATTTTCAAATTTCCCCTTCGAATTCCCCTTCAGCTAATCCCCGCCGAACCCCCTCAGGCGGTTTCACCGCGGGATCGGATTTCCCCCAGAACATGGTCAATGCCCTTCTTGTCGATGATTCGCAGTCCGGCAGAGGACACACGCAGGCGAACCCAGCGATTTTCACTCTCAACCCAGAAACGACGGCTGTGCAGATTGGGCAGGAACTTGCGCCTGGTTTTGTTATGCGCGTGAGAAACATTATTACCGGTTGTGGTTCGTTTCCCGGTTACTTGACAGACTCTGGACATGAACTTACCTTGAATTTCACTAAATTAACGGAGCGGCGCGCGATTTATACCAGAAAAACGCCCGGTTTGGTAGTGATAATGACGGTTTCAAACGGTGAAAACGCTTAAGCCGCTAAATCAAACAGTAAATTCACAGAGCAGGACCGACTGGTCCGACTTCTCGCTGAACTTCCGCCACATCTGATGATAGGTTTTACCGGTGACCGGATGTATCATTTGGGGATGCAGGTCCGCCAGCGGCTTCAACACGTAAGCGAACTTCTCGATCCCGAGCCGGGGAATGTCATACCCGTCAGAACGCAGGTCCTGGTCCCCGAACAGGATCACGTCAATATCCAGCAACCGGTTGTCAAACGATTTTCCTCCCCGCACACGTCCCACATCCGACTCGATTCCGCGCAGGTATTCACGGACCCGAAACAGGTCATCCCCGGAATGAAACCCGAGTACCAGATTCAGGAATGGCGGTCCCTCAAACCCTACAGAAGCGGTTTCATAGACCGGGGACAGATTGATTTCGCCATATCTTTCCGCAATTTTCCGGATCGCGTAACGGATGTGCTTATCGCGCTCGATATTGCTTCCGATGCTGAGCAGTATGTAAGTCACGGCTCACTCCTTCTGGCCGCGCTCAATGATAATGCCGACATCCCCGGCCCCCCGGATTGCCCCGAATTTATTAATCTTGACCCGGCACCACTTTACACCGAATTCACCGGTCAGGATTGCGGCCACCTCTTCCGCCAGCTTTTCCACCAGTTGGAACCGGGAATCCCGGATAAATGACTCAACCCGCTTGGACACGTCCCGGTAATTCAGGGTATCCCTGATCTCATCGCTGCCGGACGAGGCCGTGATGTCGAAACCCATGTCAAGATCAACGGTTATACTCTGGGTAATCTGTTTTTCCCAGTCCCAGACCCCGATCACACAATCGACTTTCAGACCATGAAGGTAAATAATATCCATGAATTTTTCCTTATACTTACGGTATGCTTTCGATTATAGACTACCTGCTACCCCCGCTCGCATATTGTTTTGGTTCTGTTTCCAGCGCTATTGTGGTCTGTCGCGTGATGGGACTGACCGATCCGAGAAGCGCAGGCTCACACAACCCCGGAGCAACCAACGTATTGCGAATCGGAGGCTGGCCGGCGGCGGCCATCACACTGATCGGTGATGTGCTCAAGGGACTGATTCCGATTCTGGCCGCCAGAGGATTGACCGACAACACACTCATCCTTTCACTGGTCGGGGCAGCCGCCTTTCTGGGTCACCTGTACCCCGTGTTTTTCGGATTCAAGGGAGGAAAGGGAGTCGCCACCGCCTGTGGCGTGTTTTTGGGAATCAGCGGGGTTCTGACCCTGATCCTGATGGCGGTCTGGCTGACCATGGCGGTTCTGTTCCGATATTCATCGCTGGCGGCCCTCACTACGGCAACGCTGGCGCCCTTGCTGGTTCTGTGGCTACTGCCGGATCCCTGGTTGCTGACGATGAGCCTGCTCATCATGGCGTTGCTTTTCTGGCGCCACCGGGGGAACATAACCCGCCTGCTGACCGGAACCGAAAGCAAGATCAAACTGAAGTCCTCCTGACAGGGAACGCAGCCCGCTGGCAGCCCAGCTACCCCATCAATTTCGGATCATGCGGGAAGTGGCTTAGTAACTCGTAACCGTCTTCGGTAATGACGACCTGATCCTCGAGTTTCACACCTTCCCGACCGCCGACTTCGCCAATATACGCTTCGGCGGTCAAACACATGCCCGGTTGCAGAACCCCGTCATAACCGTTCGATTCCCAGGCCTCGGGATAATAGATGGCCGGGTATTCATCGCACAGCCCGACGCCGTGATACTTCACGCCGTACTGCAACTCGCGGTACTTCGGGTCCAGTTGATTGCCGCCGAACGTCATTTCCCGGAATGTGAGACCAGGCTTCAGCGCCTCCATGTCTTCCATAATGTGTTCCCAGGCCACTTTAAAAAGCTGCTTTTGCTCACGAGTGGCCCGGACATCGCCGGCAATCCAGCAGCGGGATATGTCCACACAATATCCATAGACGCCGACCAGATCCGTATCCAGGGCGATCATATCCCCCGGCTGGATGATACGCGGCCCGCATTCAGCCATCCACGGATTGGTTCTCGGCCCCGAAGACAGGATTCGGGTTTCAAGCCAGTCACCACCCCGTTTGATATTGCCCGCGTGCAGGTGCGCCCATAATTCATTCTCACTGATACCGGGCTCGATCGCGGCTTCGAACTCGTGTAATGCGGCATCACAGGCAGCGATGGCGCAGCGCATGGCCTTCAGTTCATTTTCATTCTTGATCTCTCTGGCCGTTTCCATCAGGGCCATTCCGGGCATGATCTCGATCCCGGCCCGGTCAAAGGCGCGCACTCCGGTCACTTCCAGCCGGTCCACCGCAAGCCGGCGGTTGCCAGCGCCATGCTGCCGCAGCAGTTGATCTATTTCGCGGGCGAATTTCGAAGCGAACTCGTCACAGCGGCTACCACCGGTAAAATAGAAAAACCCGGACAGGTCCCTGATTTCATCAATCAGCGAAAGATGGGCGCTCAAATGCTGACAGTTATGAAAATCAAACAGTACAACCGGGCCATCGGTGGCTATGAAACAGCACCGGGCCGAATTGTGGGTAATCCACAACTGCATATTGGTACTGTCGGTCGCATACCGTATATTCAACGGGTCGAACAGCAAGGCGCCGGCATAGTCGTTTTTCCGCAATTGCTCCCGAACCCGCTCAAGACGATATTCCCTGAGAGCCTCCATATCCGGCGCCTCCACCCCCAACGCCGCCCATTCGTCAAAAGCCAACTGGCTCGGACCAATTTCAACGCGGTCATTATCGTCCGGCGTATTGTCCGGTTTACGCATAAAACTTCTTCGCAACGCGCTTTCTTTCATAGCCATGGTTTTTTACACCCCGAAAATAAAAGTCGAATATCCAATCAATCCTGTATCCGGATGATGGTCCGTCCGATATTGCTGCCGTCCAGATAACTGTCGAATGTTTCAGCGAGGTTTTCAAAGTCAACGACACGAGTCACAATCCGGTCCAGATTGCCCGGCTTCAAATCCCCTCCCAGCCGACTCCACAGGTCATTGCGCACCTGGGTCGGCATTTCAATCGAGTTGATCCCCAGCAGTGAAACGCCTCTGAGAATAAAGGGCATCACGGTTGTATTCAACCGGAAATCATCCACCAGTCCGATACTGGCGATATTGCCCCAGGACTTCACGGTCCGGGTCAGCCAGGCCAGCGTCTCCCCTCCCGCGTTGTCCACGGCTCCACCCCAGACCGCTTTCTCCAGAGGACGGCTTCCCATTTCGATTTCATGCCGATCCACAAACCCGGTCGCCCCAAGCTGCCGCAGAAATTCATGCTGGTTTTTTTTGCCGGTGAATGCGGTCACCGAATACCCCTTGGAAGACAGAATATCAATCGCGATCGAGCCGACACCTCCGGTCGCTCCGGTAACCAGGACCGGCCCATGATCAGGGGTCTGGCCATTCTGTTCCATACGCATGACCGCCATGGCGGCGGTAAATCCGGCGGTGCCCAGTATCATCGCCTGCTTCAGGGTCAACCCTTCCGGCAAGGGCACGACACAGTCCCCTTTCACCCGTGCAATTTCCGAATACCCGCCATCGGCCGTTTCGGACAACCCGCATCCAGCGACCAGTACCGGGTCCCCTTCCCCAAAGCGGTCATCACTCGACTCAATCACCACGCCGGACAGGTCAATGCCGCCATTCAATGGATATTGCCGGAGAATTTTTCCCTTGCCGGTGGCGGCCAGCACATCCTTGTAATTGATGCCCGACCACTTGACGCGGATGACAACTTCCCCCTCGGTCAGATCATCCAGCGTGAGCTGCTGGAAACCGGCGGTAATCTGTTTTTCGACCTGGTTGATTCGGTATGCGTTGAATGGATTCATTATAGAAACTCCGGATGGTGATTAAAGTTACAACAGATAGTGCAGTATGATCAACAGGGAAATATTCGCCAGTATCCCGGCCACCGCATCATCCAGCATGATGCCGGTCCCCCCCTGTATTTTCCGGTCAATTTGACGGATTGGCCAGGGTTTCAGGATGTCAAACAGTCGAAACAGACCGAATCCCAGCAACAGGTTCAGGGCATTCGGCTCAATCAAGGCCATGGCAACCATCATTCCCACAATCTCATCCCAGACAATCGCCGGATGATCGTGGGCATCAAGTGAATCGGCCGCTGTCCGGCAAATGACGATCCCTGACAAAAAGCAGGCCAGAGTTACGACAAGGTAAACGGAATCCGGCAGCCCGGACAATGCCCAGACCGCGGCAACCCCAACCAGACTGCCCCAGGTGCCCGGAGCGAATGGGACCATTCCAGCGCCCAGACCAAACCCGAGCAGGTTGGAAGGCGGGTGAACCAGCTTGTGAAAGGTTACGTCAGGTATGGCCCCTGACCTCTTTTGCAACCCTGTCCAGCACCCCATTGACGTATTTGTAGCCATGTTCAGAGGCAAATACCCGGGCAAGACCAATGGCCTCGTCGATGATGACATTGGCGGGCGTATCGGCCTCATACTTCAATTCATAGGCTCCCACCCGCATGATCGCGTGTTCGATCAGATCCACTCTCTCCAGTTCACGGTCCAGAAAACAGGACAACAAACGATCTATCTCCGAGACATGGCGGGGGACACACTTGATCAATTCCTGGAAATAATCCAGATGGCGATCAGCCAGATTCTCGTTCTTGATGAAACTGCTTTCAATTTCGCAGGGGGATTGGCCGGTCACCTGCCATTGATACAGCGCCTGCACCGCACACCGCCTGGCAAGATGCCGACTGTTTCTCACTACCTGCCCCCTGTCAGGAGGGTATCCATGGCATCCATCAGGCTGACCATTTCCAGCGCCGCCAGCGCGGCGTCGGCGCCCTTGTTTCCCGCTTTTGTTCCGGCTCTCTCAATCGCCTGCTCAATGGTATCCGTGGTCAGCACGCCAAATATGACCGGCACGTCAGCCTCGCGGCTCAATGCCGCAACGCCGCTGGCGCACTCACCGGCCACATAGTCGAAATGCGGGGTGGCGCCGCGGATCACCGCGCCCAGTGTAATCACGGCCGCATAGCGATCCGAGCGGGCCAGCTTCCCGGCCACCATCGGAATTTCAAACGCGCCGGGAACCCAGACGCAGTCTACATCCGATTCCGCTATGCCATGGCGAACCAGGGCGTCCAGCGCCCCCGCAACCAGCTTGTCCGTTATGAAATGATTGAACCGGCCCGCGACAATCGCGTACCGGCCTTTGCAGTCCACAAAATTTCCGCTCATCTCATTCATCCCTTAAAGCCTCCGCTTCGGGTCCGGTTCGTCTAATCCGCTTCATGCCGCTCATTCCAATCCGTCAACTGCCTGGGGGTTTCGACATAATCCAGCACTTCCAGCCCAAACCCGGACAAGCCGTGGGCTTTCTTTTTTCGGCCCAGCGCCAGAATCCGGTTGACACGCAGATCAGCCAGTATTTGTCCACCGGCGCCCAGCATTCTGAGATTCTCTGGATGATTTTCATGATCCAGGGTGATTTCCGCCGATTCGGCCTCTCTCGATTGAACGTCCATCATATCACCGTGCAGGGAAATACGGTTCACCAGTTCGTCTACATTTTCATTATAGGCCAGAATGATAATCACGCCGGCGTCCTGCCCGGATATGACTTCAAGCGCATTCTCCAGAGTCCAACTCCAGGGGGACGAAGGACTCAATACGACATCCAGCAACCCGCGATGGATATGGACCCGCACCGGCACGACCTGATCCGGCTCTATTCTACCCTTGACCAGCGCGAGATGGGTGCCTCCCTTTTCCACATCCTGGTATACGAATGAACGAAATTTTCCCTGCTCCAGATCCAGACGATTTTCTGACACCCGACGCACTGTGGGATTGTTTTTCAACCGATAACTGATCAAATCGGCGATCGTGCCGATTTTCAGGCTATGCTTGCGTGAATATTGAATCAGATCAGGCAACCGAGCCATATTACCGTCATCCTTCAGGATTTCACAAATCACGCTGGAAGGTTCATAGCCGCACAATCTGGCCATATCCACACTCGCCTCAGTGTGCCCCGCGCGGGTCAACACCCCGCCAGCCTGGGCCTTGATCGGAAATATGTGACCGGGAGTCACAATATCATCGGGCTTCGCGTCCACATTGACCGCCGCCCGGATAGTCATGGCGCGGTCCTGCGCGGAGATGCCGGTAGTAACCCCTTTGGCGGCCTCTATTGAAACCGTGAAGTTGGTCGCGAAACGGGCATTGTTCCTGCTCACCATCAACGGCAGTTCAAGCTGGTTGCAGCGCTCTTCGGTCAGCGCCAGACAAATCAGCCCCCGCCCCTCCGACGCCATGAAGTTGATGTGCTCCGGAGTGACACATTGTGACGCGACCAGCAGGTCCCCCTCATTCTCCCGGTCCTGATCATCCACCATGATCACCATCCTGCCCTGACGGTAATCGTCAAGCACGTCCTCGATCCGGTTTACGGCAATCAGTTCTTTATTCATCACTCGTTTTCCACTCATCACTCATTATTCACCGCTTCCCGTCCATCCGGTTCCGAATCTGCTGTCAAACCGCTTCAGCCGATCAATATAACGCGCAATCTGATCAACTTCAATGTGTACCGGTTTACCCTGATCCAGTTTCCCCAGAGTCGTATTCTCAAGCGTATGGGGGACCAGCGCAATCTCAAATGTGGTTCGGGCCTGATCATCCGAAACCCGGTTGCTGGTCAGACTCACTCCGTCAATCGCGACAGAACCCTTGCTCGCGACGTATCGTCCAACCGCGTGATCGGCCGCAAAAACAAAGGTCGCGAATCCAGCCCCGGCCTGACGTTTCACCAGGGTGGCGAAGCCATCGACATGACCGGACACCAGATGCCCGCCAATCGGCGTCCCCAGAGTCAGGGAAGTCTCCAGATTGACGTAAGTACCGGACTGCCAGGTCTCCACCAGGCATTTCGACAATGTTTCTTTCGACACATCGAAACGCAGGACCGCGTCTTCCAGGCCGGTCACGGTCAGGCAAGCGCCATTGACCGCGATACTGTCGCCCACCGAGACCCGCTCCGTATCCCATTGACCCGACCCGGCTCCCGGCCTGATTCCGAGTTCCATACCGCCAGCGGTCGGGAGCCTGAAGACTACCTCGCCGATACTTTGAATAATGCCGGTAAACACACTACTTAAACCACATCCAGGGTGATTTTCAGGTCACGTCCGATCATCACCGCGTCACGATACGCAAGTTTCACCCGGTCAGTGAGCTGATCAAGCCCCGGAATCAGAAACATGTCCCTGGCTTGCGCTCCAAGCAGGTCCGGAGACATGTAGACAATCAGTTCATCGACCAGCCCCCGCTTCAGCATGCTCCCGCTCAGCCTGGCCCCCGCTTCCAGCAAAACCGTGTTCATCTCCCGCCGGCCCAGTTCCCGCATGACCCGTTCCAGGTCAATCCCGCCATGACCGGGACTACGGGAATTGCTCCCGCAATCAATAATTTCGGCCCCACTTCGCGAAAAAGTTTCGATGATTTCCCGGTCCTGGCTGGCCGTAATGATCAGGACCTGCCCGTCTGGTTCGAGAATTTTCGAGTTGACCGGCATGCTCAGGTTGGTATCGAGAACAACCCGGCAAGGCTGGCGGGACACATTTTCCAGTCTGACGTTCATCGAGGGATTGTCTCTCAAAACCGTCCCGACCCCGGTCAACACGGCGGAAGACGCCGCTCTCGCCTTCTGTCCGTCCAATCTCGCGGAGGGGCTGGTAATCCATTGACTCTCCCCACTGAACATCGCGGTCTTACCATCCAGACTGGTCGCGATTTTCAGGGTGACCCAGGGAGCGCCGGTCCTGACTCTCTTCAAAAACCCACGGTTCCGCTTTTCCGCCTGAGACCGTCCAACCCCGGTCAACACATCAACCCCGCCGCGCCGCAATTCGGCGATTCCGGATTGACCAGACGGCAGATTCGGGTCCTCCATCGCCGCAACCACCCGGACTATGCCCGCCTTTTTAATGGCCTTGACACAGGGCGGGGTTCTGCCGTGATGGCTGCACGGTTCCAGAGTGACGTAGAGCTCAGCCCCTTTGGCCGCCTTGCCGGCCTGTTTCAGGGCCATGATCTCCGCGTGGTCACCGCCCGCGTACTGGTGCCAGCCTTCTCCGATGACGTTCCCGTTTTTAACGATGACACATCCGACCACAGGATTCGGATGAGTGGTATACCGCCCCCGGTCGGCCAGTTTCAGCGCGCGGGCCATGATTCTTTCATCACCAGCCGTAGCATTATCCGGAACCTTCGGGTATTTCATGGCAGCCAGATCATCCTGTTCGGGGACCTCCCGAAACAATTGCCGATCCTGTCTGAAACCATCGAACAAATTCACGATTTGGGGTTCTCCGGAAACAGGGATGATTGCGATTCGTCCGGCAATCCGGGCAGAGAAGCTCTCAGCCGTTCGACTTCATCGCTGAATTCCTCCATACCCTGAAAGCGGCGATAAACAGAAGCGAATCGAACATAAGCCACCTCATCGAGTTTCTTCAACTCGTACATGACCGCCTCGCCGATCTGTCTGGCCTCAATCCCCTGATCCGTCCGGTGCGTAAATTGTCTCATAATACCATTGATCAGCCTCTCGACAGCCTCGATTTCGACCGGGAGCTTTTCCAGCGACCGCATGATTCCGCCGCGCAGCTTGTTTACGTCAAAGCGTTCCCGGCGGCCATCGGCCTTGATGACGGCCGGCATATCAAACACCATCTTCTCCAGAGTGGTAAAGCGCCGGGAACATTCCAGGCACTCGCGGCGGCGGCGTACGTTCTCACCGTTGTCGCTCAATCTCGAATCAATCACCCGAGTGTCACTGGTTGTACAGAACGGGCAGTGCATGATATCGGGATGCGATCAGGGCTGCGTATCTGCGGCCCCTTCCTTCTGAACCGGCATCATATCCTCCCGACTGATGCCAAAAGCGAGCACCGCCGGACTGGCCACGAAAATCGAAGAATAGGTACCGACCAAAACGCCAACCAGCAGAGCGACAGAAAATCCCCGAATGACCTCGCCACCGAATATCAGCAGGGTCAACACAACCAGCAGGGTGGTCAATGAAGTCAGCAGGGTTCTGGGCAATGTCTGGTTAATCGAGGTATTCATGATATCCGGGACAACGCCCTTACGCATCTTGCGGAAATTTTCACGAATCCGGTCGTACACCACAATCGTGTCGTTAAGCGAGTATCCGATGACCGCAAGCACCGCGGCCAGCACCGGCAGCGAAAACTCGAACTGAAACAGGGAAAACACGCCAACCGTAATCAACACATCATGGGCCAGGGCGATCACCGAACCGACCGCGAATCTCCATTCGAATCGCCAGGTCACATAAATCAGTATGCCGAGCAAGGCATACAGCATCGCCAGCCCCCCCTGATTGGTCAGCTCGCTGCCTACCTGCGGTCCGACAAACTCGACCCGGCGCATCTGCACCCGGCAGTCAGCCGTCACTCCGTCCGACAGGCATTGTTGCGAATCCCGGACGGCGGACTCAACCAGAACCTCATTCCAGGGTATCCGCAGCGCCTCCATGACCCGGCTGCTGATCTCGGCGGCGCTGGTATCCTGCCGCGAAAAAGTGGCCGGCAGACGCACCATCACATCCCGGGTCGTCCCGAAGTTCTGCACAATGGCGTCGTCGAAGCCGTATTCAACCAGCGTCACCCGAACGGATTCCACCTCGACCGGCTGCTGATAGCCAACCTCGACCAGTGTCCCGCCGGTAAAATCAATGCCCGGATTCAGGCCCCTGATCACCAGGCTGCCCACACTGATCAGGACCAGGCTCACAGACAGGATCAACGCCAGCTTTCTCCTGCCGAGAAAGTCGATTGTGGTTTGTTTTTTCAGAATTTGCATGGTCGGCTAAATTGAAAGTCTCTTGACGTTCCTGCCTCCATAGAACCAGTTAACCAGCATTCGGGTCATAATGATCGCGGTAAACAGGGAGGTAATGATGCCAACACTCAGGGTGACCGCAAAACCCTTGATCGGACCGGTGCCGAAGTTGAACAGGACAACAGCCGCGATCAGCGTGGTGATATTCGCGTCTATAATGGTCGAAAGCGCCCGGTCATAACCCGTATGAATACTGGCCTGGGGCGAATTGCCGTTCCTGATTTCCTCTCTGATTCTCTCAAAAACAAGAACATTGGCATCCACTGCCATACCGACCGTCAACACGATTCCGGCCACCCCCGGCAATGTCAGTGTCGCCTGCAGCATGGATAACACGGCGACGATCAGCATCAGGTTGATCGACAACGCGATCATCGCCGCAAAACCGAACACCCGGTAGTAGACCAGCATAAAAAGCAGAACCAGGACAAACCCCATGATGACCGAAAGGAAACCCTGATCGATATTGGCCTGCCCCAGGCTCGGTCCCACCGTGCGCTCCTCAATGATTTCGACCGGCGCGGCCAGCGCGCCCGATCTCAGCATCAACGCCAGGTCCCGGGCTTCATCGACTGAATCAATCCCTTCGATCTGATAGCGTTTGCCGAGTTGGTCACGGATCACCGGCGCGGTCAGCACTTCTTCAATCCGTTTGCTGATACGGACCGGGTTGCCCTGATCATCGGTTACCAGATTGCCGTCCGCGTCTTTCCTGTTTTCCGAAATCAGCTCGAGATAGACCACCGCCATCCGGTTGCCGACATTCTCCCCGGTGACCCGGCTATTGATGCCCGCGGCCTCGGCGTCCAGGGTGATGCTGACAATCGGAGAACCCGTTTGCGTGTCCAGACTGGCGGCGGCATCCACGATATTGTCACCGGAATAGATCACTTTCCTGAACAGCAGGATGCGCCGTCCATCCCGGTACCGGTATAATCTTGAACCGGCCGGCGCCTGGCCGGACTCAATGGCCGCGGCATCGTTCTTTTCGTCCACCAGATGCATCTCAAGCGTCGCCGCCCGGCCCAGTATGGCTTTCGCCCGCGCGGTATCCTGCACGCCCGGCAATTGAATGACGATCCGGTCATCCCCCTGCCGCTGCACCACCGGTTCCGCCACACCCAGTTGATCAACCCGGTTTCTCAGTGCGGTCAGGTTTTGCTCGAGCGCAAACTCACGGATCTCCTTAACCTGGTCCTCGCTCATCCGCAGCAGCAGTTTCTCAGGACTGTTTTCATCTTCCCGGATATCCAGGTCGGGGTAAGCCTCATTCAATACCTCCAGGGCCTGAATGCGCTGACCGGGATTGCGGATCACCGCCTCCAACTCCCCGGACGCGCCCCGCGTCACGCTTCGATACCGCAACTTGTTCTCCCTCAGGGTTGCCTTGACGTTATCCTGATAACGATCCTCCGCCCGCGCAATCGCGCTTTGCATATCTACCTGCAACAGAAAATGAACCCCGCCCCGGAGGTCAAGCCCCAGATACATCGGCAGCGCGCCCGACGCGGTCAGCCATTGCGGCGCCCCGGATAGCAGCGTCAACGCAATCGAATAATTCCGTCCCAGCCCGGATTCCAGCAGTTCCCGGGCGCGCAACTGGCTCTCATCGTCGTCAAATCGAATACGGATGCCTTTTTCATCCTGGGAAAGCGACTTGATCGCGACAGACCCTGAGTTCAGTATGGATTCAACGCGGGCCAACTCACCGGATTGAACGCTCAAACCACGGGCGCCGCGAATCTGGATTCCGGGATCATTGCCATAGATATTCGGCAACGCGTAGAAAAGACCGGTAGTCACCACCACCAGGACAAGAAAATACTTCCACCAGACAGTTTGATTTAACATGGGGACAGGGCGCCGGGCCCCGGACGGTCAGAATTTAACGGTACCCTTCGGCATCATCTGTGAAATAGCGGGACGCTGCACCTTGACCGAGACCTCCGGCGCAATCTGCACCGTCACGAAACTGTCGTCAACCTCCGTGATTTTGCCGAGAACCCCGCCATTGGTTACCACTTCGTTGCCTTTTTCCAGTGATGACACCATGTTCCTGTGTTCCTTGGCGCGTTTCTGTTGCGGGCGAATCAGTAGAAAATAAAAGACCACGAAGATCAGGATCATCGGCAGTAATCCAACCAAACCGCCTCCACCTCCCAGGCCGTCTTGCGCCCAGGCGTCTGAAATCAAAAAATTCATCTATTAAAGTCCGGTTATGCTCTATGCAGGATGATTAAACAATCGACACTACCCAATGGCAATGCCCGGCAATGCAGCTGGCCTGCATTTTTCCGGTTGCGATTATGCCACAATCGGGATGCTTTTTTCACACAGGATAGTTTTATTGTTAGAATCAAGACTCTTATCCAAGGATAGTCTGATCCATAGATTCTACACCATGATATCCAAATTGAAGTCCGACTTTTTCGACTGGGTTGTGGGACGCCCCGCATGGACGATAGCCATCAGTTTCATGGCGATCGCAATCCTCACCGCGGGAGTACAGCAGCTGATTACCGTCGGTGTGGATCTCCGAAATCACTTCAATGACGATGATCCACACTTGATTGAACTGGATAACTTCGAAGATCTCTACGCCTTGTCCGACGGCGTGCTCGTGGTTGTTGCTCCGCCAAATGACACCGTTTTCACGCGCGAAGCGCTGGTTGCTGTTGAGGACTTGACGGAAGCATTGTGGCAAACACCCTATTCTACCCGTGTTGATTCCATTACGAACTATTCACACACCGAAGGACAAGAAGACACTCTGATAGTCGAGCCGTTGGTCGATGATGCTACGTTTCTTGATGATGGAAAAATCGAACGGATTCGATTTATTGCTCTCACCACACAGGAGACAGTCGGCCGGTTTGTCTCTCGAGACGGCCGTCTGGCCGGGTTGACCGTAAGCCTGGTACTTCCCGACAAGGGACGGGAACAGGCAAAAAATGAAGTGGTTGACGCTCTCCACGATCTGGTCAACACACAGCGCGCTGCACACCCTGACATTGAATACCATATCTATGGTGAACTATTGTTGGACCGAGCAGTTCGCGACGCATTGACTGACGATATGTCTATTCTGGCGCCGATTGCACTTGCGATGATGGTGCTGGTGGCCATTTTCTTACTTCGTTCGGCCTGGGCGGTTTGTGGAATTCTCATAATGATAATCGGAGTGATGGCATCGAGTTTTGGACTTTCTGGCTGGGTCGGTTTGAAATTCTACGCAGAGAGCGGGGCCGCGCCATTCGTCCTGATGGCGATTGCTGTCGCACACTCCGTCCATTTGATTCAAGGAATGACGGGGGGAAGACTTCGCGGAATGGAACGTAAGGCCGCCATCGTTTATTCCCTGCAAGCTAATGTCCGCCCGATTTTTCTCACTTCGCTCACAACCGCGATCGGTTTTCTGAGTCTGAATTTTTCGGAAATGCCTCCTTTCCGGGCCATGGGCAATATCGTTGCGTTTGGCGCTATGCTTGCCTTTGTTTATTCGGTCACGCTCTTGCCTGCGTTGTTGTCAATGATGCCCATGCGCGTCCCGTCCAAACAAAATATTGGAGTACAATTTTTCGACCGATTGGCAGCTTTCGTTGTTTCCAAAAGCGCCCTGTTACTCTGGTCTTTCGCTATTCTGTTATTAGTGAGTGTGGTTGGGATTTTGAGAATTGAATTAAACGATAACAATGTCAAACTCCTGAACGAAAGCTACGAGTTGCGCCGGTCTGCCGATTTCATCAACGATAATTTTTCCGGACTGGATTATTTTGAATATTCACTGAAATCCGGGCGCGAAGGAGGCATCACTGACATCGAGTATCTGGAGCAGGTAGATTCATTTGCAAATTGGCTTCGCGAGCAACCCGAAGTCTCTCATGTCACCTCGATTGCCGATGTCATGAAGCGGCTGAATCAGAATCTGCACGGTGACGCGGCCGATTCCTATACCCTTCCTGACAACTCTGACCTTGCAGCGCAGTATCTGTTTCTTTATGAACTCTCTCTTCCGGCTGGACTCGATCTGAACAATCTCATCACCTTTGATCGTTCGGCAACCCGCGCAACGGTTGTCATCAAGGGAATGTCGGTCAAGGAACAAATTGAGTTAGATAATCGAGCGGTAGCCTGGTTGCAGAAAAACGCGCCACAGATGCAAACCGGGGCGACTGGCGTTGTCGTTGTCAGCGCTTACTCGGTAATGAGAAACATAGAAAAAATGTTGATTGGTACCTTAATCGCGATGTCGATCGTTTCTCTGCTCTTGATTTTTGAATTCAGAAGCCTGCGTCTGGGGCTGTTGAGTCTGGTACCTAATTTCTTGCCGGCAATCATAGCGATGGGAGCGTGGGGTTATGCTGTCGGAACCGTCAGTATTGCGGCCTCACTGGTTACCGCTATAGCGTTTGGTATTGTCGTGGACGACACCATCCATCTGCTGTCCAAATACCGGAAGTCACGCGCAGAGGGCAAGTCACCGGAGGAGGCAATCGCGCCAACTTTCAGACTGGTTGGCAGACCTCTGCTGACCACAACATTGATTTTTGCACTGGGGTTTCTGGTATTTGGTATATCGGGGCTATCGACCAATCAGACACTCGGCTTGCTGGTAGGACTGATGGTCATCATTGCAGTGGTCGCGGATTTTCTGTTGTTCCCGCCACTACTTATGGCTCTCGATAAGGTAAAGCGCCGGTGACATCCGGGTGCCCGGAACATCAGTAGGACAAATACTTCAAGTCGGCAAATCGTGTAATTGCCTTGCGATACGCAATTTAAGTTTCCTGGTAACTGACAAGCCCGGCAAGGGGTTAATCTTGAGTCTGTAATCACTGGGCAACGGCGCAAACTCAAAATAATAGGCAATATTCAACAGGGTAAGCAGTAACTGAAAGTTCACCCATATCTGGCCCATACACCTGTGGGTATCCAGCCCAAACGGAGCATATCCGGGACCCTGATGTTCTTTGCGCGATGGCAGATAACGGTCGATATCAAATTCATAGGGGTCCGGAAAGCTGTCATTCATATAATGGGACGCGGTTTGTATAATGAACAACCGTTCGCCAACCGGTAGCGAATAATTTTCCACAACACAAGAATTCGCCACGTTACGAACTAACATGGAGATAATCGGATATTTACGCAGGCATTCCATGAGGAAACGACGTGTAGTGTCACATTTGTCCAGAGAAAAATTACTGTCGCTTAAATTTCCGCCGTTAAAAACAGTATTTGCTTCATCACGAATTTTCGCCGCAAGTTCCGGTTGTCTCGCCATTTCAAAAAGCGCGAATCCCAAACTATCGCCAAGATAAATGCTCTGGAATACCGGTGTCACCGCTAACATGAATGGAAGGTTTTGTTCAGGAATAAATTGCGGATCGTTATTGTGTAAAGAAATAACATCATCTCCCAAGCTCTGCATAGCGCCTGCACGCTGATTAGGAATATGATTTTGTTCGATGCGTTGCAAGAGTTCGCCGTAAAGCCGGAAACGACGTTTCATAGCAGGCGTGTGCGACAGGAATTTTGGCAGGATGTCTCCGACGTAACAGATGATCGCCCTTTCATTCCATCTGACCAAATCCTCAAACAGATCTTGCGCATTCGTACCGAGAAGAAATTGAAACATTTGCAAGTTGATCATTAATCGAGCATCTCGCTGTACTTCCAGCTCCGAACCCGCTTGCCAGTTTTCAGAAATCATGAATTGCTGAGTCAGTCGGCATATTTCATCCCGCCTTTCATGGATTCTTGCTGCAGAATAGACTCTTCCCATCAATTTTCGGAGTTGGAAATGCTCCGCGCCATCCAATGACGGGATCAATCCGTTGGCGCCACAAGCCTTTTCCACGTCCCGGAAAAAATTCCCGGATGTCATGACCCTGCGCGCATTTCGGGATACCCATTGATTGATCTCGGGCCCGGCCATGAACGTTCGCGTTTTTTGAAACGGCACGCCAATTTGAAAGACCGGACCATATTGTTCGGCGAGAGCCCCGAATAAAGCCGGAAGGTTTCCATCCCTCAAATGTTGGTTTGTAAGTATGCTTTTCAGAGGAATCTTCGGAATTTTTCTTGTGAGATGTGTCTGCCGCAACATCGGTGTAATGATTGTTTGCTTAACGGCGGCAGAGATAGCCCGATTGATTAGCTCCGTACTGCAAATCCACTCGATACGCTTTTCGTTTTCCTCATCAAGTTCAAAAATGAGTGGAAGAACATTGCACGCGTTCAACAGGCCGATGATAAAGGAATCTTCCGGGTCGGGAATCGTATCGGTGAAAATCGCTTCTCTGATGCGCGCCTTGACGTATGGGTCGACCTTTCCA
Source organism: Candidatus Poriferihabitaceae bacterium (assembly GCA_965214205.1). Lineage (GTDB taxonomy): Bacteria > Pseudomonadota > Gammaproteobacteria > Arenicellales > Poriferihabitantaceae. Next base: position 2,301,749 of record OZ243941.1, read on the forward strand.
CCGCTGTGATGTTCTTGCGGTTCCCCATGCCGAATGGATTCCTCTATTGTATAGAAATCACCTTCATGATGCTTCAGAACTCCTGAATCAACCAGGGATTTCAAAGTATCGCTGATGATAGTCTCGGAATGAACGGTGAGCTGTTCTATCCAGTAACCTGTCTCTTTTTGCGGGCCTGAATGGGATGCTATTGTCTCCAGGCATGGATCCAATAGGGGATCCCCGGTTTTGGTGTCGGAGATAAGAATAAGTGATTGTTGGTCCGAATCAATGCGCAATTTCAGGGCGAGATCTGCCAGAACGGCGCCTACGATGGAGCAGTTCAGGTTCCAACCTTCCAACTGGTAGAAATAACCGGTCTTCTCGTTGAGAATCATGCAAAGGAATTCTTGCGGAATATTCAACGAACGCTTGGTCATGGCGTAACCACTCCACTCAAAGATATGATAATTTTTAAATTGTAGTTGCGGCCCGAAGCCTGCCAACTCTACAGCCAGGGACTCTGCTATCAGATGTGCGCTGTTCGGTCACGCGTATGATACTATCAGGAACCGTCTGTAATGTGAAGATGAAACCACCACCCGGTCGGCAGACCGAATCACGAGAGAATGGTTGTCGTCGGCAGCGCTAACCCGAAAGACCCACAGATGCAGGCTCTGGTAGCGCGGTGCGGGCGCTAACGCGCTCCGCGACATACACCGCCTCAGTCTGTCCTGTATTGTCATTCGATTGGGCGGACCCCGTCAGCTCCAGCCGGGAGCGGAGACGCTGTTGGTAGAGACCGAGCGCATGGAGCGGGAAATACATTCGATAGAGCGCATAATCCAGCAGCGCTGTACGAAAAAAGACTCCGACCATCTCCTGCCGGGGCCAGGAGCCATCCGCCTGCTGGGCATCCAGCAAGAATCGCGCACCTCTCGAGATCGCATTCCAGTTCGAGTCTCTTGCCTCCAAAAGCGCGATCATTGCCCACGCTGTCTGAATGACCTGACTTTCCTCGTGTGCCACATATCGACCGGACAGACAGCCACTGTGATGTTCACCCCAGCCGCCGTTACTATGCTGTTGATTCAGCAGCCACCGGCAGGCCAGGCGTACCGCCGGGTCTCCCGGATGAGCGCCGGCGGCAAGCAGTCCCCTGATCCCGAAAAGGGTGCCATAAATGAACTGAACACCCCACACGCCGCGCCAGGAGCCATCGTAGCCTTGCGAGCGCCGAAGCCAGACATCCGCCCGCGTAATGGCCTTCATTACCGCCCGCTCGATGTTGTCCGGTAAATATCGTCTGCAGGCAGCGAATGCCGCGAGACAGGAAGCTGTGCATTCGACATAAGAATTCTCAGTCATCGAGTCGCCAAACATCTCTGCCGGATTCAGCCATTCGAGGCCAAACCGGGAGCGTCTCGCCTCATAGCTGCCAAAACCGCCATCCCCGTTTTGACCGCGCAACATGAATTGAACCGCCTCGCCGAGCCTTGCAGTATCCGCAGCTTGTGTGTGGGTCGCGATCAACCCAAGCGTCGCTTCCGCGGTACAATCCGTCACCGGCCAGCCATGCCAGCCCCCGGCAAAACACCAACCGCCCCTGGGGTCATTCCGCCAGGCTTCGCGAAAGCCTTCAAAACTTGTACGTATTTGCTGTCTCATGAGGAAGTCAGCGCCGTCTGACATGGCATTTTCGACACCGTCGATATCGGATACCGTTGTCAACGCCTGGAGCGCGAATCCCGTGTCCCACGAAGCGCTTCTCGCGCCAGTGACTCGCATTCCATTGTCCTCGTCTTCCCAGATCCAGCCGTTCAGGCGTTGCAGAGCCCGGAGACAGTCTGGATCGTCCGCATCCCGTATCCACAAGGCAAGAATATTGAGCATTCCGCTGACCGGGGAAATGCTTGTGTGGTCGGTGGTTTGCAGTTCCCATTTGATGTGCCGGTTAATCCGGTCCAGACATCGGTTGCGGAGACGTTGTGTGTGATAACGCTCGTATATTCTTGCAACCCTGTATCCGGTCCGCAGCCAAAAACCGGGGCGCACATACAGGTCACCGTCTCGCAAGCGGCTACCCGCCGTGGAAAAATCGACATTCGCGAATCCTTCGGCAAAAAGCTCCTCTCTTAACGACACGATCACAGGAGTCACGGGCGCCTGGAACCGGTGTGGATAAATCGCCGACATGGCCATGTAGATAAGCCGGGTATGACAGTACCAGTTCGATGGATGTATCGCCAACCGGCGCGGCAAAGCCCACAACTCCGGCAGAATGACGTTCACTCCGCGCCAGTCGTAGAGATTAAGAAGCGCCAGCCAGAATTTCCCCCAACTCGGAATATCGACCACCCCTCGGGTCTGCAAGAATTGGCTGGCTGGCCTGAGCAATGGATCATCCTTCGGGACGCCAAGCAACCTGGCTGCGACATAGACCAGAGTGGTAACAAACAGATGAGGTTCCGAGCGCTCATGCATACCCCACAACCCGCCATCGAGACGGGTTTGAGCGAAAGAACGCAGAATAAGCTGGCATCGACCGGATTCAACGGGTTTTTCCATGATGTGATGCAACAGCACATATTGCGCGGTGAGCATGGGGCACCACACCATTTCCCCTTCCCATGATCCGTCTTCACCCTGCAACTCCAGCAGGCGCGAGGTCGCGAGTTTCAAGCCCGAATCCGCATCAGGGGAAACAAACTCTGCAGGAGGACCAGGCTGGGGGGCACGGACTTGCGATGGCATGGAATTCTGAAACACTTTTGACAACGCACTCCAATCCTGCCCGGACAGCGCTCCTGACCCGCTTCTCGCTCTGGACAATCGCCAAATGCTTCTCAGCAACCATCCGATTCTGACCGCAAGCGCACAATTGGCATTGCCCGCCTTGCGCCAGGCAAGCCGATTGAGGGTTCGTGGAATCTGCGCGAAAACCGCACGCGCCACCGTCCTGAAAAAGGCTCCCACCATACCAACCGCCGAAATATCTTCACAGCCGAGCAGACGCATGGTGCGATCACGGAATGCGGGATTTATGCGGGCGCTGTGATAGATAGCATGCCTGAGTGCGACCGCTTCGACGCGATGATCGGTAAAGACTTCGTAGAGCCCCATGGCGAGAAATGGCGATACCCGGGTGGCGCGGAAACGTTTCTCGACAAAGTCCTTGAAATTCTCATTATCGGCCAGCGCAACGGCATCACCGAAACCAAAAGTCATGCCCATCGCTGTCATCGGATGATAGTGCCCGGCGGCATCGCCAATCAACACACAACGCGAACTGCCGTAGGTAAGATGAGGCCTCAGCTTGTTGGCGCCCACCTGGAATTGCTTACCTCGCAAGGCTTCCATAAAGGCAGATCGCAGCGGATGCGGTAATAAATCAAGATACGAGTCGAGCAGGAAGTTGACCCGTTCTCTGGGTTTTGTGTGCCCCATCGGAATATCAGCCATTAACCGGACTTGGTCATCGTCCAGACGATACATCAGTATTGGACCCGGGCCACCGAGCAACACATGACCGTACCCTTCAAAAGGCAGTGTTATGCCATTCAGTACGACACCCACTGTCTGTGAGCAAATTATCGGGCCTCTCGACAAACCCAGCGATTTGCGGACGATGGAAGCCTGACCGTCGGCGCCGATTACGCGGGGAGCAGCCAGAGTTTCCTGATTGCCGTTATGGGTAAAGATGACCTTGCCGTCTTCGATCGCATGGGCCCGCGACCCGAAAAACAGCGCAATGTCCGGATCATCTGCGACCGCTTCGCGCAGGCTTTGCACCAGTGAAGCGTGCTCACATGTCAATGCTCTGGATTCGCCCGGATAGGGGAAGGCGACGGGCTGTGCGCCAGCTTCCGGGAATATCACGAATCCCGCGCCGGTCGGCTTGAAAGTCTGTGCGCCGGGGTCTTCAATCCCGAACTCGCGCAATATTCTCACGGCGGGAGGATGCAGCCATTCCCCCGCCAGCCTCTGGGATGAGCGCGGATTTGCTTCAAACAAAGCCACCCTGGCGCCTTTTCGCGCGTGGGCGAGTGCACACAAGCTACCCACTGGCCCCGCGCCGATGATGGCAACATCGTAGCCGCGGGCCATGTCGCCGGTCATCCGGGAATGCCGGGTTGTGCCATCCTCATCACTTCGCGCGCTCCAGATACTCACTCCATTTTCTCACGGTTACTTCCTGAGTTGCCTTTACGACCGGATTAAACTCGACAGGCCGGGCATCCCAATGCCTCTCGTACCCCTGTTGCTCCGCCTCGACGGCAAAGCGATCCTGATTAACCAAAGGAGCGATGAGGAAGGGGCTCGAGAGCTTCAGAAAAGTGGTCATCGCGAAACGAGGGATACGTACAGGCAGCAAGGGTATCTTGAACGACTTGAAGTAAAACAGGAAAAATACCCGTGTGGTACGCTCATCAATCGGCAGCACAAACAACCAGTGTTTGATTGCATCACCAACATTCGACCACTGGTAGGGATATTGATAACCAAGCTTCATGTGATTGGTATTGAACTGCTTGTGATCAACAAACCACCCGGAAACAGGGCCGCGCCCGACCCGGGTATCGTAGCCCATATATACGTTGTCTCCGACAGTCTCACAATGAGTCAGGGTTGCGTTGCCAAAAGGCCGGTATCGGCGGTGCAGCCAGGCGTGAGTGAGGTCACTCACGTTGTCAATCACCATGGAGTGGTGCGCCGACCAGGTGAAATTAAGTGGCACACGGGCCCACCGGTCAGCCCCCTCAATCTCAGGGATTTCTGGAATCTGAATATGCTGCGCGCGCTCCGCATCCCCGGGAAACAACCAGACCAGACCGTAGCGGACCTTCACAGGATAGCTTTTGAGGACCGGCTTCGGGAGCGCTCCTCCAGAGCGCTCCCGAGGAATATCAGCGCGTCTTCCGTTTTCATCATACTGCCAGCCATGGTAGGCGCACACCAGCCGACAGCCTTGCACTTCCCCCAGAGAGAGCTTGACCTGGCGGTGCGCACAAACGTTATCCAGCGCATGAAACGAACCATCTGTGCCACGGTACAGCGCAATGGAACGTTTCCAGAAAACGACTTCGGTTACAGTGCCCGGCTTGATCTGGTCAGCCTGTTCAACCGCATACCAGTAATCGGGGTCCAGACCCGTAGCCCGCACCTTCTGGCGCAGGTTGCGGGCATCCTCAAACTGAGGCGGCGCACTCGATGCCGGATTCATATTGAACCCTCGGGAATGAGTGGCAAAGTCTGGCTCGCTACCGGATTTTTCATTTGTCTCATGGTATCCTCACTGGGACGTTTAGCGTGCGGATTTGTGATCGCATTACGGTGATAGTGGAATGCGTAGGCTTCATAAACCGCAGCGCGGATGCTGGTTGGCTGATAACCCAGTTCCCGTTTCGCCTTGCTGGTGTCGGCGTGGCGACACATTTTCAGCAAGCGGATGGCGCCGGGCGTGAACCGCTGGGGAAAGTCAGGGTGAAAGCGGCTCAGCCAGAAGCTCGCCACCTCCGAAAATGCGAGCATCATGTTAACCGGGATACGCCTGCCCGGACGCTTGATACCAGACACTTCCTCGTATAAATCCAGTATCTCGGAGATAGTTTTATACTCGCTGCTGAAGATGTACTTCTCGCCTGAACGTCCGTGGCGCATACACAGCAGATGTCCCTCCACAATATCCCTGGCCGCGACAAACTCAAACCCGCCATCCACATAAGCCCGCAGCTTTCCATTGGTATAATCGCACAAGGTCCTGCCCAATCGCGAAGGCAAATAGTCTCTGCCTCCAACCACCGCGCAACAGGTTGCTACGATGACATCCTGCCCCATGGCCGCGGCGCGCCAGCACTCATGTTCAACCAGCGCCTTACTGCGCTCGTAGGGCATCGTGCGCTCCATCGGATAGAACTGCATGGTCTCGTCACTGGGGGCGTCCGGTTTATCCAGGTCGTACCCGACCGCGCTCAAAGAGCCTGTCACCACGACCCGACCGGCGTCTGATTCCCGCGCCGCCTGCAGAACATTGCGAGTACCGAGAACGTTGCAGTCATATATTTTCCGGCGCCAGGCGCTATCGCCATCAATGGTGGATATTTGCGCGGCGACGTGATAGACGCCCTGACAGCCCTCGACAGCCTGTCTGGTCGCATCCATATCCCGGATGTCACCAAACGAACGCTCCACATCAAGCCCTTCCAGCGCTGCGTTGTTATCCTCGTTTCTCAAGAGTACCCGCACCCGGATACCATCGTTCAGTAGTCGGCAAACCAGATTGGCGCCCACATGCCCGGCTGAGCCGGTAACCAGAACGGGTGGGGTGGAGGAGTCTGGGGGAGCGCTCATTCTTACGACCGTTGCAACAAATCAGAAAACTGAACGACAGAACCTGTTCAGATTTTTCAGCACGGAATTTATTGTAATGGAATATCCAGGATTATCAATAGCGATTTTATTCGCTTTATTCACGCAATCCGGCTATTCATCAAACGCGGTTAATGATGGTTTTCGCGTGATCAATGTAATCCTTACGATGAATCATCACCTGCCATTTCCTGCCACCCAGTTGATGCCACAGCCAGGCCGACCGGATACCGGCGAACAACGCGGTTCGGACACGATGTACAACCTGCATATTCTGTAGCCGGTGCGCGTCTCCCCGAACGATGATTCTCGGCGTCAGATAACTGATTGTCTTGACGTACAACCCGGCCAGTGATTCATACAGTTGAGCGTCAAGCTCAGGGTCCGGTGTGTCCCGGTCGGGGTCCACCATGAGTTCCACCCTGGTCTGTGCAAGCCCGGACTGGATCACTTCGCTGGTTTTTGCCAGTCTGGCCAGCTTGACGCTCAACTGATGAAGCCCTGTGGCGTATTGATAGATATACCGGGTTGAAGGGCCTGACTGGTACGCCAGGAATCGGTGCATGGTTCGTAACCCCAGGTCTACGCCGGACGGTGACCCGTAAACCTCGACCACGCTGTCCGCATCCAGGCGAAGCAGACTGAATGCGGATTCACGCAAAGCCGATTCATCATGTCGGTCGCGGGTGGTCAGTTGATAGACCAGAGCGCAGGACTGGAGCAATCCAGCCAGGGCCAGGGTCTGGTTTTTATCGGGTTTGGGAAACATCGGCCAATCACGAAATCACTCAGAATGGATAATTCTGACAAAAAAATCAATCTCCCGTCTCAAGGCATCCAGCCGGTTGGGCTTCGCCCTGAAACCGTGTCCCTCACCGGGATATTCGGCATATTCATATTCGAGCCCTTTTTTTCGCAGGCGGTCAACCACTTCACGCGCAACCTCCGGGGGTACGATTTTGTCGTCTTCCCCCTGAAACAGGATGAGTGGGCAATTCAGCGAATCCAGATGAAACAGCGGCGAACGCGAGACATAGCGGCTATCCGGGCGCCTGGCGCTAACCGGGTCGAATGCCTCCCCGACCAGATTATCGGTGTATTTCGATTCGAACTTATGCGTGATTTCACTCAGGGTAATCAGATTGCCGATACCATAATAACAGGCTCCCCCGGCGAACCTCTCCGGATACCGGGTCAGCGATGAGAGTACCACAAACCCTCCCGCACTGCTGCCCCGAATAAATACCCGGTCAGGGTCTATCCAGCCCTGATCGGCAGCGAAATCAATACCACTGATAATGTCATCTACATCGAACACGCCCCACTGTCCCAGCAACTGCTGCCGGTAGGCTCGGCCATAACCACTGCTGCCGCGATGATTGATGTCCAGCAGCGCAAATCCAATCGAACAGAAATACTGCTTGATCGCGGAATACTCCGGAGTCGCCCTGCCGGTCGGCCCGCCATGCGTCACCACCAGCAAGGGCGGCAGTGTACCGGCGGGCGCGACATGGCACGGATTACAGGGCGGGTAGAAATATCCGTAAACCGGGGCCTGATTACCGTCCGGGAAACTGACCGGCTGTGGCCTGGATAACTGCTCCGGGTCTGGAACAGTTGCACAGGACAGACAGGATTCGATCCGCTCCGAACCCGGTTGCAGACGTAAAATTTGCGGCTGTCGGTCGGTAAAACAGCCGACAAACCAGACTGCCCCTGAATCATCGCTGAAAAGTTGCCGACAGTCCGCAAATTCCATACCAACCGGGTTTGGCTGGCCACTTTGGGTATCAATCCTGAAAATCCGGTCACCCGTATGGCTGGAGCCCACCGCATAAATCTTCATGTCGCCGGATTGTTGCCAGCGAGACTGGCCGAACACCCAGTGCGGTTCACCAAACTCGAACTGCGAGCCCGTCAACCGGCGAATCCGGCTGCCATCGTGACTATGGAAATTCCAGCGGTCGGTGGTCTCATCGTCACTGACAAAAAGCAATAACCCTTCATCTGTGAAACCCGGCTGACAAACGGAACGGCCGGGCTCATCCACTACGGTCTGGCTGGAGGCAACCGCAATACGACTTGCCGTGACCTGTAACGAAGCCCTGACCAGTCGAGTCTGATCCCAGGGCATGTTCGGGTGCGACCATTCGAGCCACGCAATCTGTGCGCCGTCATTCGCAAGCGCCGGACTGGCATAAAAATCCGCGCCCTCGGCCAGCGTCACAAAATCGGGTGGGCCGGAATCAGCGCCCGACAACGAAACCGCGACGATGCGGTTGCTGTTTTCATGCTCACCCTGATCCGCTTCCAGCTCAATCACACCGATCACCCAGCTGCCATCCCGTGACACGGCAAGGTCGGCAAAACCCCGACAACCCGCAATCACAGACGCAGGCAACAGGTGAGGAGGCGAATTCGCGTTCAACTGTTGTCTGTACAAACGACCATCCCCCCAGTTGTTGAACAGGATGCTATCGCCATGCACACAAAAACACTTGCCGCCATATTCATGCACACGGCTACGGATATTGTATTTCGCGGGAGTGATACATTGCCGCTCCCCGAACCGGGTTTCCGTCATCACGGCGACTCGCCCGTTTTCCTCGCCCAGGCGCTCCAGCCAGTACAGTTGTCCATCGGCGACGAACGGATAGGATGGCTCGAACCCGCCATCGAAAACAGATTCCAGAGTCCAGGGACTCTGCCACGAGCCGTAGGCAGCCTCGACCGCTTGACGAGCCGGTTTCTTCACAACAATGCGCTATCTGGAATCATACAGTTTGCTGATGATCAGGCGGGTTCTCTGCGTAGATAGATTCTGTTCGGCAAAAAACCCCTGACCGGCTTCAAGCGCATACTGAAATGGCTGTAATGGGCCGTAAAGCTGTGAATCCCCGTCATCCCCGGCAGGTTGCATCCGCAGGACCGAAAACAGTTTACCCTGAGCATCGAAAAACCCGATATCCAGAGGAGCCTTGACATTCCTCATGTGGAAACGGGTAAAGATCGGTTTCGGCCAGGCAAATAATATGGAGGAAGAGTCAATAATGTTTTCACAGATATGCTGATAACCGGCGCTGCGTTCAACCTCATCATCCGCAATGCGGGTTTGCAAAACAACCACCTGCCCCCGATCATTCAGCAAGGACACTTCTTCTGTGTGCATCGCTCGCATCCCTGCCGTCATTTCCTGGCAGTTCCCGGTTGACAATACACTCGCAGACCAGAGCGCGGCGCCTATCAGAATAAGTGCAACGAATGCGACCAACGCAAGCCAGACGGGCAAGGAGAACCGTCTCCTGTCCAACATAATCAATCACTCATCTTTACGATGTCAAAATGGGATGTCAAAATAGATTGAAAAAATAAATTTCCCGTCTATAGTACCACATCCGATAAATTAACCTGAACGACGATCAACCGGTTCATAAACCTGTTCACTATGGACATACCTGAACTGTGCCAGACTGCGGTGAAAAAAGGGCTGCCGGGGTTCGCTTATACCAGTACCGAATTTCACCAGACTGAAAACCGCACCCTGTTTCCAAATAGCTGGGTGTTTGCGGGTTTTGCCCATACACTCAGGCAACCTGGCGACCTGCAACCGATCACAGTCGGCGACCAACCGGTCTTGCTGGTACGCAATGACAAAAACGAAATCACCGCGTTTCACAATGTCTGTCGCCATCGCTGCCTGAAACTGGTCGATCAAGCCGGAAATTTCGGCAAGCTGATCCGCTGCCCCTATCATTCCTGGACCTACAACCTCCAGGGCGAACTCAAGGCAGCCCCCTGGTTCGGTGGCGCTGAACGAACGTCGCCGCCGAACTTCTCCTTGCAATCAAACGGCCTGTTGCCCGTACGTTGCGAGACCTGGCATGACTGGGTTTTTGTCAATCTGGATGGTCAGGCAGAGGATTTCGAGCAGTTTTTAGAGCCGTTGAAAAGACAGCTCGGCAGCCTGTCTCTCGATCATGTCAGGCCGGTGGCGACACTGGACATGGGTATCGTCCACTGTAACTGGAAGCTGTTGCTGGAAAACTTCATTGAGCCGTATCATGTTCAGTTCGTCCATAAGACGACCACCAGCCAACCCCTGACCGACCACTATACCATTATTGATCGGCATTGCCTGGGCAGCGCCTGCGATATCGAACCGGACGACGCAACCGATACCACAAACACGCTGGCGGTAACCTCCCGATACCTGACCCTGTTCCCTAATTTCGTGATGGGCGCTTACGCCCCGGACCAGCTGGGCATCCACCTGAATATCCCGATCCGTGTAGACCAGACTCGACAATTCCGGGTAATCTACCTGCACCGGGACAGCCCGGTTTGTGAAGATCAGATCGAAAAGCTGAAGAAACTGTGGTACAACGTGCACAAGGAGGACCACTCCATGTGTGAACGTCTGCAACTTGGACGAAAATCCCCGGTTGCCGACGGTGGTGGCTGGCTTTCACCTCACTGGGAAAACAGTGTGCACCGATTCCAGCAACTGGTCGTCGAATCAACCACTGCCAACGGCCAGCCGTCATTACCGATAAACTTTTAAAACCCTTGTCACAATGAATACAGCAAGCCCCGATTTTCGTATTGACCACACCATGTTACGAGTCAGTGACCTGGAAAAATCCCTGGATTTCTATGTCCGCATTCTGGGTATGAAAATCCTCCGCCAGAATGAATACCCGCAAGGCCGGTTTACCAATACTTTCGTTGGTTATCACGCAGAAGATGACGGCGCCAACCTGGAATTGACCTACAACTGGGATCAGGATGAACCATACAACCGGGGAAACGCTTGGGGCCATCTCGCCCTCAAGGTCTCCGATGTCTACGCGGCCAGTGAATACCTCAAGGGCGAAGGAGTCGAGTTCACCAAGGAACCGAGCCCGATGAAAAACGGGACCCGCATCCTGGCCTTCATCAAGGACCCGGACGGCTACCCGATCGAATTGAATGAACCCCTATCCAAATAATCGTCACACTAATAGAGAAAATCATGAGCAATCACTACTACGAACACTTTGAAGACGCGCTGCCCGACCCGCAGGTAGTGGCCGGGAAGAAAATGGAACTGGAAGCGGCTGGCGTAAAATATATCTTCTCCTGCTGGATCGATATGTTTGGCCTGCCCAAGACCAAGCCCGTGCCGATGAGCGATTTTGAATTGCTGTGTATGGGCAAAGGCCCGCAATTTGCAGTGCACTCGGTTTCTTTTGTGCCGGAACTGGGGCCGGCGGATTCGGACCAGGTCCCCCTGCCCGACATGGATACGATCCAGATCTGTCCGTGGGACAAGACCATCGCGTGGGTATTCTCCGATCTATGGTGGGAAGGCAAACCGTATAACCTCTGCCCCAGGCAGGCGCTGAAACGCGCCATCCGGGACGCGGCCGAACAGGGCTACGCCATGTACGCCGGCATCGAGCCTGAATTCATCGTCATGAAATGGGACGAGAACGGGCAGCCGGTAAAAGCTTATGACGATGACCCGCAACCGGGCAAGGGAGTCCGTTCCCGGCGCCAGGCGTTCGGCTATGATGTCGAATACGCGATGGATTCGATGGGATTCCTCGGCGAAATGATCGACATTCTTGAGGGACTCGGATGGAATCTCCACGATGTGGTAACCGAAGGCGCCTATTCCCAGTTCGAGCTGGATTTCCATTACACCGATGTGCTGGATATGGCCGACCGAATGGTTTTCCTGCGCGTACTGTTAAAGGAAATCGCCAAGAAACACGGCAATTTTGTCACCTATATGCCGAAGCCCACGACCGGCGACTGGCGTTCCGGAGCGCACATGAATACCTCGATTCAGCGAATCGACAACCCCGGAGTGAATTTATACGAAGGGGAAAACGGGCAATGGAGCGAAGACGCGCTGCATTCAGTGGGCGGAATCCTCAAACACGGCGGCGCAATCACGGCCGTCGCCTGTTGCACCGTCAATTCCTATAACGGACTGGTACCCAAGGTAGGCGGATTCGAAGGCGGCACCTATACCTGGGCGCCTACCCACATGGCCTACGGGAAAAATAACCGTTCCGCCATGCTGCGGCTGCCACAAAGCCGGTTCGCTATCGAAAACCGCGCCGCCGACATGTGCATGAACCCCTACCTCGGACTGGGCATGACACTGGCCGCCTCGGTCGACGGCATGGTGAATAAAATCGATCCGGGCATGTCCCTGGATGAGGATTTGTATGTAATGGATGACCATGAAAAACAACAACGCAACCTGACGCCGTTACCCCGCAACCTCCTCGAAGCGACCGAAATGCTGTCCACCAGCGAACTGGCCAAAACCATAATGGGGCCGGTCATGCTTAACTCATTCGTACAATACAAGATAGACGAGTGGGAACGCTACCATCAAACCGTAACCGACTGGGAGGTCAACGAATACCTGCGTCTCTACTAATATCATCGAGACAATGCAGAATCTCCCCCGGCCCCCGATCGAGCCGGGGGCAGGCATTGATCGGGAGGAACGCGATTGGCCATGACTATCCCTGGACGTATCAGAATACATTTCCTGCCCGCACTGGTCACAGTCGCGCTCCTGCTGGCCTCAATCTCTCCGGCATCTGCCGAGGGTAACCTGGAAGAAATCATAAAACGCGGAACGCTCCGGGTCGGAGTGTCCACATTCGTACCCTGGGCCATGCGCGATAAGTCCGGCAATCTGATCGGATTCGAGATTGACGTAGCTACCCGGGTTGCACAAGACATGGGAGTCGAGGTCGATTTCGTTCCGACTGCCTGGAACGAAATCATCCCGCTGCTGCTCGCAAAAGAATTTGATGTCATCATTAGCGGCCTGTCGATCACCCCACAACGCAGCCGGATGGTGAGTTTTACGATTCCGTATGCACATTCCGGCCAGCAAATGGCAGCAAGTATGAAACTGGCTGGAGACTTCACCAGGCGTGATGACTTTAACTCACCGGATGTTACAATCGCCTGTCGTCTCGGCGCCACTCCGTGTGATGCAGCCCGGGCTCTGTTCCCCCGCGCCACCGTTCGACATTTCGATGAGGATGTCCAGGCATTTCAGGCAGTGGTTGACGGCAACGCCCATGCCATGATTTCCAGCGCCCCGCAACCTCGTTTCTGGGCCGAAGCATACCCTGAAAAGATTTTTCTGCCATTCGGAGGCGAAAATCTGACTCAGAATGATGAGGCTTTCGCCTTGCGAAAAGAAGATACAGACGCGCTCGACTTTTTCAGCAACTGGATCCGCGTCAATACCGATAACGGATGGCTGAAGCAAACCCACAACTACTGGTTCAAGGATCAATCCGGGTGGCAGGAACTAATCGCACCCAATTAATGCATCTTCCGGCGGTTTTTCCGGCTGCGGCGCTGGATATGCGGCGGATTTGAAACTGGTTTCTATAAATACAAGTGTGTTATATTCAGGCAACGGGCTTGTCCGGCAACCACCGGCAAGGGCCTCGGGTTCACCACGCAACCGGAGCATCCAGATGGGAGAAATTATTGACTTCAAATCCCGAGAAACGAAACGCAGAAGTGAGCGTATTCAGGCGTTGCTTTACAAGGCTTTGACCGGCCTGCTCAACCCCGCGGACGAAGCGGAACTGAAGAGATTGACAAGACAGGCGAAGGACCGTTCCGAAACTCCCGCAAACACGCTTCACTAAAATCCGCTTCCTGATTGTGTTCGGGTCAGTGTCATGCTGAAGCTTGACTTCACAGAGAAATTCATACCGGACGAGAAGGAAAGACTGAGATATTTACTGGGACGTTACCTGCCGTTGCTGGCCAGGGTCACAGCGCCTGAGAATCAGGAAACCCACGACCTGATATCGAAACTGCTGGAACAGGAACCAACCCACTCTGGATTGCTGGAAGGGATTCGACCGGTCTTTGTCACAACCAGCGCAAAACCCAGGCCGTTGATTCTGAGCGATGACAGCGAACGGAAACTTGGCCCCAATCGCTCGTCGGAACTCCTCGGCTTTCATGCGGATATCAGCTATATGGTGGTTCAATATCTGAACAAAAGACCGTAGCGGGAAACCAGGGCTGTTTGTTTAGACCCGGCGGGCAATTAATGATACCATCCGGCGGATTTGCGCCTGACACGCCCTGCCCGGAATACTAATTAGATGCCCAACCTTAAAACCATCGGTGGAAAATGGCTCACAGCGGGACTGCTGCCACTTGCTCTTGGCCTGACCTCCGCTTACGCCGCGGCATCTCCGCCAACGAAGGAGAATGATCCGTTCGAGAAGATGAACCGGGGTATTCTGGAATTCAATCTGGATGTGGACCGGACGATTCTGAAACCGGTCGCCAAATCCTACCGCACAATCGTGCCCACTCCAGTACGCAAGGGAGTTGGCAATTTTTTCTCGAACCTGTGGGAACCGATGACGATTGTAAACGACTTGCTGCAAGGCAAGGTGGGACAGGCAGGCAATGACACACTCCGGTTTCTGATCAATACCACCGTTGGCATGCTGGGCATATTCGATGTCGCCAGCGCTCTGGACTTGCCACGGCACAAAGAGGATTTTGGACAAACACTCGCGGTCTGGGGAGTGCATCCCGGCCCTTACCTGGTACTGCCTTTTCTGGGTCCTGGCAACCTGCGCGATACGGTCGGTCTTGTGCCACAGTCCGCTTATAGTGACGCGGTCGGATATCTGGATTCCCCGGACCGTTTTTATGCCAGCGGCGTGAGATTGGTGGACAGCCGCTCGCGGTTGCTTGACGCGGACGGGGCGCTTGAGGTTCAACCGGACCCGTATCTTTTCCTGCGCGAGGCCTGGCGCCAGTCGAGGGCGAATCTGATTCATGACGGCAATCCCCCCCGGTCGGGGGAGGAACTGACTGAAGACGAGCTGATTGACCAGCTTTTGCAGGACGATCAGTAACCCATGGCAGTCTATGCGGTGGGTGACATTCAGGGATGCGCGAGCGATTTTGAAAGGATCCTGGCTAAAATCAGCTTTGATCCTTGTCGGGATCAGGTCTGGCTGTGCGGAGATCTGGTCAATCGCGGCCCGAACTCGCTGGAGGCGCTAAGGATCGTTCGCAACCTCGGTGACAGCGCGGTCACGGTTCTGGGAAACCATGATTTACACTTTCTCGCGGTTGCGGCCGGAATTCGCCGTCATCGTGCGGACGACACACTGAAAGCGCTCCTGAAAGCGCCGGATGCTGAAGAGCTGATTTCCTGGTTGCGCCAGCGGCCGCTGGTTCATTGTGACAGGAAACTGAAAACGATAATGACCCATGCCGGAGTGTACCCGGCGTGGAAACGAAGCCAGTTGATGAGTTATTCGAAAGAAATAGAAACCATCCTGCAAGGCGGAAAATACGACCGGTTTCTCAAGCGCATGTATGGCAATCAACCCGCTGTATGGGACAAAAAACTGACTGGCCGGGAGCGGTACCGGTTCATTGTCAACTGCCTCACACGCATGCGTTACTGCGATTCACAGGGCCACCTGGAGTTCTCACAAAAGGGCGCTCCGGGAACCCAGGCTCCGGAGTGGATTCCCTGGTACATGCACCCGCGCCGGAAAATCAGCAAGTGGCGCATCGTATTTGGTCATTGGTCGACACTGGGCTATCTTCAATATCAGAACGTCATCAGCCTCGACAGCGGCTGTGTGTGGGGCGGGCGGCTGACGGCGGTACAACTTGACGCGGATTATGTCGCGCCAAAATGGCAAGTGAAATGCGGGAAATAATCATGTCTGGACAAGTACAGGAATTACTGAATTTTATCGCTCGCTCTCCGACCCCGTTTCACTGTGTTTCCAATCTCTCGGCCAGCCTGGGAAAAGCCGGTTTCCATTCATTGCAGGAGAATTCCGATTGGTCGAAGCTGACCCCCGGAAACTATTTTGTCACCCGCAATGATTCATCGCTGATTGCCTTCCGGTATGGTCAGGACCCGGCGCGGCACGGGTTTCGATTGGTCGGCGCGCATACCGACAGCCCCTGCCTGAAAATAAAACCGAACGCGGTAACCGTCAACAACGGATACGCGAAGCTGGGGGTGGAGGTATACGGGGGCGCCCTGCTCAATCCGTGGTTTGATCGGGACCTGGCAGTGGCGGGAAGGGTTACGCTGCTGGGCCAGGATGATTCGATTCACAACATATTGCTGGATGTCCGGCGGCCGGTCGCATTCATCCCCAGTCTGGCCATTCACCTCGACCGCGGAGTCAATGACCGCCGCACCATCAACCGGCAGGAGCATCTGCCAGCGGTGATATGCCGGACCGATGAAAAGGAACAGGAATTCGAACCCGTGCTGGAAAAATGGATCCGACAGGAGTACCCGGAGTTGGCGTTTACCCGGATTCTTTCCCATGAGTTGTCCCTGTATGACCACCAGGCCCCGCAAATAGTCGGGCTTGAGCAGGAATTCATCGCCTCAGCGAGGCTGGATAACCTGCTGAGTTGCCATGCCACGACCCAGGCCATGATCGCGTCTCAGAGTCAATCCAATCAGGTGGTTGTGCTGAATGATCACGAGGAAGTCGGCAGTGGTTCGACCAGCGGCGCCGAAGGGCCGTTTCTGCAGTCGGTACTGTCACGAATCTGCGGCGACAGTGAAACCATGCAACGGGCGGTCCACCACTCCATGTTTATCTCCGTGGATAATGCCCACGGCGTTCACCCGAACTATGCGGCGATGCACGAGCCCGCCCACCAACCATTGATCAATAACGGGCCTGTGATCAAGGTCAATAACAATCAGCGGTACGCCACCAATAGCGAAACCGAAGCGGTATTCAAAGCCGTGTGCGCGCAAACCGGAACGCCCTGTCAAATGGTGGTCGTAAGATCGGATATGGGCTGCGGCTCGACCATAGGACCGATCACCGCGACCCGTCTGGGCATCCGCACAGTGGATATCGGGGCGCCGCAACTGGGCATGCATTCGATCCGGGAGCTGGCCGGGGTTGCCGACCAGGCCTGGCTGCTCCAGTCTCTGAAAGGGTTTTTCGATTTCACTCCATGGCCGTTCCAGGGCTGATTTCCGCTACCGACCGCCTACCATGTAATCGACGATCGCCTTGATCTGATCATCGCTCAAATCGGTAAAGCCGCCTTTGGGCGGCATGATACCGGTGTTGCCGGTAAAGCCATTGATTGCATTGCTGTAAATCACCTCCATGCCTTTGGCCATCCTGGTCCGCCAATCCGCTGTGTTACCCGGTTTCGGCGCTCCGGCAATACCAAAACCGTGGCAAGCGCTGCATTTCGACTCATACTCAGCCTTTGCATCCGCCAACACACAGGGGGAAACGATGAGCACAAACGCCGCTGGCAACAGGAACCTTATGAAACGCTGCAATATCTTCATCGGCTAAGAGTGACTGGACCGGACTGTAAAAACGGAGGGGCTTTCTAGCGCCGGTCGATAAAGGCAATCGCCAGCCGGTCGGCGCCACCGGAACCGGGAAGCAGTTCCAGGTACTTTCCGGGTACCCCGTAAGAGGTCAGCCAGCCCGCCACGGACTCAGCCCAGAGTCGACCGGCATCCCCGCCAGGATAACGAATTTCAATGTAGGTTTTCTCGTCTTCTTCGTATAAAGACAGGATTTTATGAATTTCCCGGAGTGCAATGACGTTCGCCCCGGTCACATATTCCGGCCACTGCCAGCGGTGCAGTATCTCAGTGTGTTCGGAAAGGGCGGCTGCATTGAAACAGGTGGTAACCAGTATGATGAATGCAGTGGTACGAGGCAATTTCAAGGGATTGATGAGGACAGGATGATCGGTGGGATTATAACCCCGGCCCCACCGCCGTAAAACCCCGATTTTCGGGTCGAACCGTATTTTATCCTTGACCTTGGTAACAGGATATACTAGGTTCCATACTATAAAAACAATACGGAACACTCCGTTGTATTCGTGATTTTTGGAATCCGTGACACCAATACCAGGATGATTATCCGTGGGTAATCTGTTTGGCAATCATAAGCTTCGCTATTTGTGGGCTGGCTATGTGATCTCATTGGTCGTCTGGTATGCCTGCGTCAAATGGCTGCCAATCGCGTCCTTTCAGCGGCTTCCCGACCCGTTGACCGTCATCATCGAGTGGCTGAGCCGCGACCCGAACTATGGCCTGTCGCTGTTTACCCGGGATTACTATCTGCATATCTGGTACAGCGCCTACCGCGCAACCACTTCCTTTTTGCTGGCCGTCCTGCTGGGGGTGCCGCTCGGCATTTGGATGGGGTGGCGGGTCAAGGTTCATGAGTACGCTTCAGCGCTGCTCGGTCTTTTGCGGCCGATTCCTCCCCTTGCATGGGTGCCCATCGCCATCCTGATCTTTCCGGGCAATGAGCCTGCGGTTATTTTCGTTACTTTCCTGGTCGCGTTTTTCGCGACCACCATGAACACCCTGCTTGGAGTCCGGTCAATTGACAATGATTATTTCCGCGCCGCGCAATGCCTCGGCGCCCAGCCCGGCGATATTTTGCGGGATGTGATTATTCCCGGCGCCTTGCCGTCGATTTTCACGGGGTTGCAGATTGCGATGGGGGCCGCATGGTTTTCACTGGTGGCCGGGGAAATGATCGCCGCACAGTATGGCTTGGGGTTCATGATCCTGGAATCCTATAATCTGGTGCAGTACCCGACCATTGTGATCATGATGGTGACACTGGGTATCGTCGGTTATGTCAGCAGCGCAATCATCCGGGTAATCGGCAATCGCCTGATGCGCTGGAGAGCGCAGTCTCTGGGGTTGACCACAGAATAACCGGTATCGAAATGTCTGTAAACGGGGACTCAAAGATTGAACAGGATGACCGGAAACTCGGCCATCTCTCAGTGGACCGGGTAGGAAAAATTTATGACCCGGCAGGTATCCATGTCGTTGCGCTGGAGGAATGCTCGCTGGAAATTCCGGCAGGCGATTTTATCGCGGTAGTCGGCCCTTCCGGCTGCGGCAAGAGCACATTACTGAACATCCTCGCCGGATTTGACAATTTGACCTCGGGACAGGTCATGATGGACGGGGAGCCATTATCCACGGTCGGCAGCCCACCGACTCCCGGGCCGGACCGCGTCGTGGTATTTCAGAATGGGGCCCTGTTCCCGTGGAAAACCGTACTGGAAAACGTCGCTTACGGCCTGGTCGTGCAGAAAAAGAGGTCGATGCAGGAAGCCCATGAAGAAGCGATGGATCTGCTGTCCAGAATCGGCAACCTGGATCAAATCGCGGACTCTTATCCGACTCAACTGTCATCGGGAATGCAGCGCCGGGTTGAAATACTTCGCGCCCTGATCAACAACCCCAGAATATTGTTGCTGGATGAACCGTTTCGCGCCATGGACACGGTTTCCAAAACCACGATGCACGAGCGCCTGCTGAACATCTATGACCGGTTCCGGAAAACCGTTTTCTTTATCACCCATGATCTCGATGAAGCCATCTTCCTGGCCGATACCGTTGTGGTGATGACCACCCGGCCCGGCACAATCAAACTCAGACTGAATATCGACCTGCCACGGCCGCGGACACGGGACCTGCTGACCAGTCAGCGGTTTATCGAATTGAAGCAGCAGGCGGTGACGGCCGTGCATGAGGAAGCGAAAAAAGCCTTTGAACGGGGCGAGCGGGAATTGGCGTGAGACCTGAGCGATGAAATCAAACCGAATCAAGTCCGACCGATGGTCGCAAATCAAGTGGCGCGGGGTGGCTTCGGTTGTCTCCTTTTTTGTTCTCTGGTACCTGCTGGTTGTCGCTGAAGTGGCCGGCTTTGCCGAGCTGCCGACTCCGGTGGAGACGCTGGCCACATTTCTGGCCGAGTATCTGACTGATTCCGCATACTGGCATTCCTGGCTGATCAGTTTCCAGCGTGTGGCCATCGGATTTTTAATTGCACAGATCCTGGGGATTCCGCTGGGGCTGGTATTCGGCGCCAGTGAAAAATTCAGAGACCTGTTCTTTCCGGTATTTGAATTACTGCGCCCCATTCCACCATTGGCCTGGGTTCCGATCTCGATTCTGTTCTGGCCGACCAACGAGTCCAGTATCGTATTCATCACTTTCATCGGCGCGTTCTTTGTCATCGTGATCAATGTATATGATGGGGTCGGCAGGATCCAGAACGAACATATCTGGCTGGCGCGGTCTCTTGGGGCGTCGAAAATGGACGTGTTTCGCCGCATCATGCTGCCGTCGGTCATTCCCTCGATCGCGGTCGGCATGACTCTGGGAATCGCGATTACCTGGAATGTAGTGATCGCGGCGGAAATGATCGCGAGCGACAGCGGATTGGGGAGAATGACCTGGGAAGGCTACGTCAGCTCGACACCCGAGGTGGTCCTGATCGGTATGATCAGCATCGGTCTGGCCGGGTACCTGTCCACCATCACCGTAGACTGGATCGAGAGAAAAATGATGCCGTGGGAGGAGAACCGTTAAATATGACCAAAGGCCACATCAGCATTCGGGATATCGACAAGGGCTTTTTGAATCAGTCCGGCAAGCCGATCAATGTCATACAAAACTGTTCGGTTGAATTCGCGCCGGGTATGCTCAATGTGATCATGGGAACCTCCGGATGCGGAAAATCGACGCTGGCTTATCTACTCGCCGGTTACCTGAAAGCGGATCGCGGGACGATGGAGATTGATGGAAAACCGATTACCGGTCCCGATTCGGACCGCATCATGGTATTCCAGGAAACGGCCCTCTGGCCGTGGATGACAGTAACGGACAACGTCATATTCGGCCCGCTGGTTCGCAGTGAGATTCCCAAACGGCAGGCGAAAATCAAGGCCGCCGAGCTGCTGGACCGGTTCGGCCTGACCGATTTCAAGGACAAATACCCGAATCAGTTGTCCGGAGGCATGAAGCGGCGGGCGGAAATTGCCCAGGCATTGATCAACAGTCCGGATATCATGATCCTGGATGAGCCGTTTCGCGGCCTGGATGTGATGACCCGTGAAATACTGCAGGAATACTATCTGAAACTGTTCGAGGACACCGGGCTGTCCACCCTGTTTATCACTTCCGAGCTGGAAGAGGCCCTGTTCCTGGCCGACCGCATCTACGTGATGGATGAGGCCCCGGACAATATAACCAAAGTCATTGATATCGACTTGCCGAGGCCCAGAACGATTGACGTTCTGACTACCAGCCGGTATCTGGCGCTGAAAGAGGAGGCGATGAACTGGCTGTACGCCGGAA